>NZ_CABPSD010000008.1:0-263791 GCF_902459575.1 Pandoraea morbifera | reverse complement strand
TTCTTCATGTTCGTCTTCTTCTCCGAAAACGAACTTTACTAGACTCCGGCTGGCCCTGTTTGTAGGGGGCAGGTCACCGACGGCAATGACCGGCACACGTGCGACGCCACCGCGCTTGGCCAGCACCGCGTCTATCGAGATGAGCGCTACACCGAGCAGCGCGCCGATGCCGAGCATCGACCAGTCGAGCTGATGCGTGAAGATGCCCTTCGCGATCGCCGTCATCAAAATCGCCTGCGGGGCCGACAATGCCTGCGACGGGTCCATGCCCGGACGCGGCAATGCATCCATGAACCCGTACGCGTTGTACAGCAGATTCAGCACCGGCGGAATCACTGCCGCTCCGACCACGCAGCCAACGAGCAATGCCACCTGCTGACGCCGCGGTGTCGCGCCAACGAGCCAACCTGTCTTCAGATCCTGCAAGTTGTCGTTCGAAATCGTCGCAATCGCGATGACGGCCGACGTCGTGAACAGCGCGAGAGCAATCCCGAGCTTGCCGCCGCCACTGGCGTCGAGCAGTCCGCTGGCCTGGCTCACGCTCAGGATGAGCAGCGAGACGAGCACCACCGCGACAATGCCGATACCCGAAATCGGGCTGGCCGACGACCCCACGAGCCCGGCCATATACCCGCACGCCGCCGCCACGAGAAAACCGAACACCACGGCAAACACCACGCTGCAGATCACCAGCGTCGCAATGCCGGCGAACGACAACGGTGCGTCCGCAAGAAAGACGCCAAACGTCACGACCCAGACAGCCACGCAAACGAGCGTCAGTCCGATCACCCAATAAGGCGAGAGATCCTGCTCAGTACGCGCAAGTGTCACCGCCTTGCCGTGCGCGCCGCGAGACTGCCCCAGCGCCGCAAACGAGGTCTTCACCCCGTCGGCCATTGGTTTCGCGAGCGTGATGAGCGTCCAGATGGCGGCCACGCCGATGGTTCCGGCGCCGATGAAGCGCACCTTGTGCTGCCAAAGCCCGTTTGCGAATGCGGCGATCGCCTGACCATCCGCATTGGGCGTAATGGTTGTGAGCAGTGGCACCGCGATTCCCCAGCTCAGCACGATCCCGAGCAGAATCGCCAGGCCCGACACGATACCAATGAGATATCCCGCGCCGATAAGCGCCAGTGAGAATCCGGTCGTGAGACGGAAGACCGCCGCTCCCGCCGGTACCCATGCAGTGATGCTTTCGCCGAGTACCTTCAGGCCGGTCGTGGCGAACGCGAACAACGCCGAGACCACACCGCCGAACGCAATTTCGCGCACACCGCTCGACGCCTCGCCAGTCGACTTCCTCTCAGGCGACGACACGCCGTCTCCCTCGCTGCCGACGCGAAGAATTTCCGCGGCGGCCACGCCTTCCGGATAAGGCAAATCGCTGTCCACCACCATGGCACGGCGCAAGGGAATGGTGAATAGCACGCCAAGAATGCCGCCCGACGCGCAGATCGCGAGCGTCAGACCAAAGGGAAAGCCCTGCCAGTGGCCGATCATCAGCAAGCCGGGAAGCACAAAGATGATCGACGATAGCGTGCCGGCCGCGGACGCCTGCGTCTGCACCATGTTGTTCTCGAGGATGTTGCCCCCGCGCAGCGCCCGCAGCACGGCCATCGAAATGACGGCAGCCGGAATCGAAGAAGAGAACGTGAGCCCGACTTTCAGGCCAAGGTAGACATTGGAAGCGGTGAACACCACGGTGATCAGCGCGCCGAGAATGATGCCGCGTACCGTCAGCTCCGGGAGAGAGACGTTGTCGGGAATTCGAGTCGGATGAGATGCCATGTACGAATAGGGGGGGATTTTCGCCCAATGGGAAAGTGGCGCAAATTGTATGCGCCTCCGTGGTGCACCGCCACTCTTGCCGGACATCGTAGAGCGAGCGCTCAACTCGCATTTTCCGACGCAGATTTCGTGCGTTGCCTTCTCACTAATAGCGTCTCCGAGACGTTTCTACCGAAGCTTTTCCGATTCATCTATTTACTGGATGGATTCCAACTTCTGTCAATGCTTATTCTGATGGATCATGCGGGTTTTCCCCTAAACCAAGCAAGACGCGCCAATCCGGGAGAAGTGAAATCCAAGGCCCAGGCGCGACAACAGGAGCTTTCCGATGTCCGGCCTGCAAACCTCGTCGAAACCGGTGACCCATATGCCCGGCGCTCGTCGCTGGCTGGTCCTGGCCGTCGTGTCGGTGGCGTTGCTGCTCATCGTGATCGACATGACGGTGCTGTACACGGCGCTGCCGCGTCTGACCCATGATCTTGCGGCGACGGCGTCCGCGAAGTTGTGGATCGTCAATGCCTACGCGCTTGTCGTTTCGGGTCTGCTGCTCGGTATGGGCACGCTTGGCGATCGCTTTGGCCACAAGCGACTCTTCCTTGCAGGACTTGCGGTATTCGGGGCAGCGTCGCTTGCCGCGGCGTTGGCGCCCGATGCGAACCGCCTGATTGCCGCCCGCGGGTTTCTCGGCGTGGGGGCCGCCATGATGATGCCAGCGACGCTCTCGCTCATTCGCCTCACGTTTGCCGATGCCCACGAGCAGGCACTCGCCATCGGCATCTGGGCGTCGGTGGCGTCGGGAGGCGCGGCGTTCGGTCCGATTGTCGGGGGAGCATTGCTCGAGCACTTCTGGTGGGGATCGGTCTTCCTGATCAACGTGCCGATCGTGCTCGTGGCGATCCCGCTGGCGTGGTGGCTGATTCCGAAGGGGCGAGCGACGTCCACGCAGCCGTGGGACTGGTTCGGCTCGCTGCTGTTCATGGTGGGCCTGATCGGGATAACGTATGCGATCAAGCGCGCGGGCAAGCCCTCGCCCGAGTGGCTTGCGGTGGCCGTCGCGCTCCTGGTGGGCACGGTGTTCCTCTGGGCGTTCGTGCACCGCCAGCGGTGCAGCACACAGCCGTTGCTCGACTTCACACTGTTTCGCAATCCGGCCTTCGCGGGCGCCGTCGCGGCGGCGTTGGTGGCCGCGGCCGCGCTGATCGGCATGCAGCTTGTCTTCAGCCAGCGCTTGCAACTGGTGCTCGGCTACTCGCCGCTCGAAGCCGGCTGGGCCAATATGCCGCTCTCGCTTGCGGCGTTCGTGGCGGGCCCGATCGCCGGGCGCGTGCTGCCGCGTCTGGGCAGTACGCGACTGCTGCCGATCGCCTTGCTGATGTCCGCGGCCGGCATGGCCGGCTATCTGGTCGTGCGCGACTTGGGACTGGCGCCGTCGATCGCGTCGCTCGCGATGCTGGGGCTTGGGGTCGGCGCAACGATGACGGCGGCGTCGAGCACCATCATGCAGAGCGCGCCGCCCGAACGCGCTGGTATGGCGGCGTCGGTCGAAGAGGTGTCGTACGAGCTCGGTGGCGCGCTCGGCGTTACGTTCATGGGCAGCCTGCTGACAGTCGTCTACGGTCGCGCGATGGACGTGCCGCAAGTGGCGGGGCTGCCGGATGCGGTGCGCGACAGTCTCGACGAAGCGCTGCTCGTCGCCGAACATTTGCCGGCATCCACGGCCGACGGGCTCACGTCGTTGGCCAATGCGGCGTTCAATCAGGGCTTCGATGCCGTGATCGGTGCCGGCGCCTTGTTGCTGTTTGTCACGGCCGTGTGGGGACGGTGGCACGCGCGGGCGCGCTAGCCGGCCACATGATGCCGCCGGATAAGCCAATACTGGCGTCGCCCGCGTCTTCCCGGACCCGGCATCGCGCAACGCTTAGCGTAGGGAACACGACAACCAGTGCGCGATACGCACACCGTCGAGCCGCGAGCCTTCCGGGGTATCGCTGCCGAGCATCGTCACGATCACGGGGCGCTGCTTGTGCACCATGACCCGCATCACCATGTTGTGCCCCGATTCGTTGATGAAGCCCGTCTTCTGGACGCTGGCGTGGACCTTGCCATATCGCACCAACCGGTTGGTGTTGACGTACTGCAACTGTCCCTTGCCGGTACGCACGCGTTGCTGGTGATCGATCGAATACCGGCGGATGAGTGCATAGCGATTCGAAGCACGCACGAGTCGCGCCAGTTCGCGGGCGGTGGAAACGTTGCGCGGCGACAGGCCCGTCGAATTCTCGAAGCGCGTATTGGGCATGTTCAGTGCGCGGGCCTTGGCGTTCATCGCGGCGATGAACGCAGGTCGTCCACCCGGGTAATCGCGGCTCAATGCCGCCGCGGCGCGGTTCTCCGAGGCCATCAACGAAATGTGCAGCATGTCGGCGCGCGATAGCGTGGAGCCCACGAGCAGGCGCGAACGCGTGAATTTGAGCGTATCGAGATCGGCATAGGTGACCGTGAGCGGGGTGCGCATCGATGGGCCGCTATCGAGCCAGACGACGGCCGTCATCAGCTTCGAGAGCGAAGCGATGGGCCGCACCTGGTCCGCATTCTTCGCGAAGAGCGGCGTGTGTGTCTTTTCGTCGACGATGTAGACGGCGCGCGAAAACAGGCGCTTTCTCGACGCCGGTGTAAAGCCGCAGCGCGCGAGCAGCCGGGGTTTGGCATCGGTACTGACCTGTGGGGCAGCCGCTTTTGCCGAGTGATTCACTCTCGCCGATTTCACCGTCCTGGCTACGGCTTTCGGCGCCGGCTTGCGGTGCGCGACTGTCGACGAGCGCCGGGAAGCCGCTTTCGCGTGCTGCGGCGACTTCGCGTGCTTGCGTACCTGGTGCCCTTTGCGCGCAGGTGCTGCCTTTGCATGGCGCGTCGCGCGTTTGCGCGAGGGGCTCGCCGTCGCCGTTTTCCGATGGGCCGATTTCGCGCTCGCCTTGGCGGTCGTCGTCTTCTTCTTCACCGCATCGTGTCGCCGCTTGCCTGTACTCGTGGGGTGGGCGCTCGCGGCGAGCGCGTCGCTAACCGGCAGCCCCGCAATGAGCAGCATCACGCCGAAGAGCACGAGGCGCGCGAGCGCGATCGTGCGCGGCGTAAGGCGATAGAGGCGGGGCAGGTCGGGGCTGAGCGGCGGGTACCACAGGGCGGACATCTTCACGCGGTTCCGTAGTGAGAGGGTGACGGGCGACGCGTGCATGCAGGGAAACACGGCCGCGCACGGCGGAAGGCCGTCGCGCAGGACGCGGGCGCAATACACGGGGAAACCTGTTGGACGGCCCGTTCGCGTGGAGTTCCTGAATTTCTCGACGGCGTATTACAAAAAGTTACAAGTACGGACGCTTCGGTGTACGAAGACCGCGACGCGCGACGATCGCAACGCTGGCCGGCTGTCGTCATTCGACCGGCGAGCCTCGTCAGGCGATCAACGCGCGCAGCGACCTCTTGACGACGTCGGCAAAAAGCAGGGCCGCGAGCGCGGCCCTGGCGTCCTGTCGGATCCGGACGTCGTCCGGATCCCACCGCACCCTCAATAGCCGAGGGCCAGTCCCGTGTTGCGACGCGGGTCATTCGCGCCGTAGTAGCGGTTCTTGCCGACCGGCTTGCCGCCTAGCGACGGCGCGCCGACGAGAATCGCGGCCACGTGGTTGGCCGGTTGCGGGCCCGCGAACTTCTGGCCCCAGCTCTCCAGAATCTTCTGCGTGTCGGGGCTCAGCGCGAACGCTTCGATGTTGGTCGCCTCGGGCATCCACTGCTGGTGGAAGCGCGGTGCGTCGACGGCCTCCTGCAGCGTCATGCCGTAATCGATGACATTGAGCATTGTCAGTAGCGTGGCGGTGATGATGCGGCTGCCACCCGGGGTTCCCACGACCATGACCGGCTTGCCGTCCTTCGTGACGATGGTCGGGCTCATCGACGATAGTGGACGGCGGCCCGGCCCGATGGCATTCGCTTCACCCTGGATCAGACCGTACAGGTTCGGCACGCCTACCTTCGAGGTGAAGTCGTCCATTTCGTCGTTGAGGAGCACGCCGGTGCCGTTGGCCATGACCTTCGCGCCGAACCAGTCGTTGAGCGTGTAGGTGACCGACACGGCATTGCCGTCCTTGTCGATGATGGAGTAGTGCGTGGTATTGCTGCCTTCGTGCGGTGGCACTCCCGGTTTGATCTCTTGCGAGATGCCGGCCTTATGCGGATCGATGGCCGCGCGAATCTTTGCGGCGTAGTTCTTGTCGAGCAGATGGGCGATCGGGTTGTTCACGAAGTCCGGGTCGCCCAGATAGCTGTTGCGGTCGACATACGCATGGCGCATGGCCTCGATGGTGTAGTGCACGCCCTGGGCCGAGTGGAAGCCTAGGTCCTTCATCGGGTAGCCTTCGAGAATGTTCATGATCTCGCAGATCACCACGCCGCCCGAGCTCGGGGGGGGCGCCGAGACCACGTGATAGCCGCGATAGTCGCACTCGACCGGCGCCAGCTCGCGCGTCTTGTACTGATCGAGGTCGGCCTGCGTGATGATGCCGCCGCCGGCCTTCATCGAGGCGACGAGCTTGTCGGCGACTTCTCCCTTGTAGAATCCGTCAGTGCCCTTGGCGCTGATCAGCTTGAGCGTACGCGCCAGATCCTTTTGCACGAGGCGCTCGCCGGGCTGGAACGGCTGGCCCTTGTTCAGGAAGATGGCGCCCGAGTTGGCGCGATCCTTCTCGAAATCCTTGGTCGATGTCCAGAGCATGTCGGCGTCGCCCTGTTCAAGCACGAAGCCCTTTTCGGCGAGCGTGACGGCCGGTGCGATCAGTTGCTGGCGCGTTTTCGTGCCGTATTTCTCACGCGCGTATTCCATGCCCGACACGGTGCCCGGCACACCGACGGCCAGATAGCCGGTGGTCGAGGCGCCCTTGATGACGTTGCCGTCCTTGTCGAGATACATGTTCGCGGTGGCGGCAAGCGGCGCCTTCTCGCGGAAGTCGAGGAAGGTCTTGCGGCCGTCGGCGAGCTGGATCGTCATGAACCCGCCGCCGCCGAGGTTGCCGGCGGCCGGATACACCACGGCCAGGGCGTAGCCCACCGCAACGGCGGCATCGACGGCGTTGCCGCCGGCCTTGAGTACGTCGACACCGACTTTCGACGCGAGATGCTGGGCCGTCACGACCATGCCGTTCTCGGCGCCGACCGGCGCCTGCGATGCCGCGTGAGCGTTGAACAGCGCACAGCTCAGGGCCGTGGCGAAGAGCGCTTTGGTATAGGTTGGATTTTTCATCGTCTTTCTATGGTTCTTGTCTGAGCGAGATGAGCGGAATGAGCGATTTGGGCGAGCGGAACAAGAAGCGCGGCCAACAACCACCAGCCCCCAACTCCGTTTCCACTGCCCAGACGACAGACGATGCGTGACTGGCAACTCGCCTGCATCCCCGCAAGGGGGACGCCGGCGACGTCTCCGTTGCCATGCTGCCGCACGTGAGCGTTCCGTCGACTAACGAACGTTAACGCATAATGGGTAATTGGGGAAAGATGCAACGAACGTCCTGACGGCGGGGGCACAACGAGATTTCGCGAGGCGCTGGACAATTCGTCGGAATGGGTTCACCCCCGCACCGGCGCTGGTGGGAGTAGATAAAGGGTCGGATGGAGTGGCAACCAGGTTCGACGACGCGGGGAGAATCGTCGGTCGCAACGGGGCGAAGCCTTCGGAAAAGTTCGGAAAAGCCTCAGCGTCGAGGCTGAACACCCAGCCCCGCGCCTCGGCCTGCGCTTTCATGAATGGGGACAGGGCCCGGCTCAGTCGGCGCGCTTGCGCAGTTCGAGTCGAATGACGAACCATCCCGCCACCGCCGACATGAGGGCCAGCGCATACCACGTCAGCAGATAGCTCATGTGGTTGTTCGGGAACTGCACCACGGTCAGGCCGCCGACGGGATAATCGCGTACCGGTGCGGTCCCGGTCACGGCTTCAGCGTCGCCGCGCACGGCGTTGCCTGTCGCGCTGGCCCCCGGCTTGCCGTCTGCGTCGATGAAGTATGGTGCGACGTCGGCTGCCGCGAGTCCGCGAGCGGCGGCGATCGCCGCAACATCGCGCGAATACCAGAGATTCTCCGACGGCACGTTCTTGCGCAGAAAGCCGCCGCCCGTCTCGGGCATGCGAAGCAGGCCGGTGACCGTGACCTCGCCGGCGGGCGTGGGCGGCACCGCTTCTTTCCAGCCCGGTGGCACGAAGCCGCGGTTGATCAGCACCTCGCCGCCATCGGCCGTGCGCAGCGGCGTGAGTACCCAATATCCGCCGCCCAGGTCGGTGACGGCCTGCACGAGCGTGTCCTTGTCGAACGCATAGGTGCCGCGCAGCGAGACATGCCGATACTCGTCGTTTGCCGCGCTGACGCCGGGCCATTGCGCGCGTGTCGGCGCGGGCGTGGCCGGTGCGTGCACGCGCGAATTCACGCGCTCGATCAGATCGAGCTTCCACGCCCGACGATGCAACTGCCAGGTGCCGAGCGAGGTGAAGACACCCACCAGGGCCAGCGTGATCACGCCGAGAATGACCAGCCGGAAGGGGGAGGGGCGGGAGGGCGCACCGGAAGTGCGCGGGGGACGCTGTGCGTCCCCCGAATCGTGAAGTCGATTGCTGCTCAAGGGAAATGCCGTTCAGGGAAGGTTCTTCGTATCCTGCATCATACCCGGCATCATGTTCTGGTTCAGGTGATACATCACCCAGAGCGACCCGGACAGGGTAATGACCACGAGCACGATCGTGAAAATCAGCGAGAGCAGGTTCCAGCCACCCTCGGATCTGCCGTTCATGTGCAGGAAGTAAATCATGTGCACGACGATCTGAATCGCCCCCAGGAACAGGATCATGATCGCCGTCGTGCTCGATTTCTCGAACACACCGCCCATCACGAACCAGAACGGTATCGCGGTGAGAATGATCGACAGGATGAAGCCCGTGGCGTAGCCGCGCAGGGTGCTGTGCGGGCCTTCCTCGTGGTCGTGATCGTGGTCGTGTTCGTGACCATGACCGTCGGCGTCGTGCAGGGTCGAATCGTGGGCGCTCACGGCAGCACTCCCATGAGATAGACAAAGGTGAAGACGCCGATCCACACGACGTCGAGAAAGTGCCAGAACATCGACAGGCACATCAGGCGGCGGCGGTTGGGCGCGGTGAGGCCATGCTTGCCGACCTGCACCATGAGGGTGATGAGCCAGATGATGCCGAACGTCACGTGCAGCCCGTGCGTGCCCACCAGCGTGAAGAACGACGACAGGAATGCGCTGCGCCACGGCCCCGCGCCTTCGTGAATGAGGTTGGCGAACTCGTAGAGTTCGAGCGAGAGGAACGCCGCGCCGAGCAAACCGGTGATCGCCAGCCACCCGAGCGTGGCGCCCTGGCGGCGCTTCTGCATCTCGAGCATGGCAAAGCCGTAGGTGATCGAAGACAGCAGCAGGAAGGTCGTGTTCAGGGCGACGAGCGGCAACTCGAACAGCTCGGCGCCGGTCGGCCCGCCTGCGTAGTTGCGACCGAGCACGCCATAGGCCGCGAAGAGGCAGGCGAACACGAGACAGTCGCTCATCAGGTAGACCCAGAAGCCGAGCAGCGTCCCGTTGGGCGGGTGGTAGTCGCTCGTCATCATGAACTTCAGCTCGCCGTCGCGCGGCGGCGCCGGCGTGTGGGCGCCGATAGGGGCGCCGCCTGCCGGGAAGGGTGCGGTCGTGTCAGACATGCTGGGCGAGCAGTCGCGTGCGCGCTGCCTCCGTGTGTTCGACCTGATCGGCCGGGATGTAGTAGTCGCGGTGATAGTTGAAGGTGTGACCGATGGCGACCGCCAGCAAGGCGACGAATGCCACGATCACCACCAGCCACATGTGCCAGATGAGTCCGAACCCGCATACCGTGGCCAGACCGGCAAGGAAGATGCCGGCCGAGGTGTTCTTCGGCATGTGGATCGGAATGAAGCCGCCCATCGGTCGCTTGAAGCCTTGTTGCTTCATCTGCCACCAGGCGTCGTTGTCATGCACGAGCGGGGTGAAGGCGAAGTTGTAGACCGGCGGCGGCGACGAAGTCGACCATTCGAGCGTGCGGCCATGCCATGGATCGCCGGTGTCGTCGCGCAACTGGTCGCGGCGCAGGAAGCTCACCACCAGTTGGATGATGAAGCAGGCAATACCGATCGCGATGAGCAGCGCCCCCACTGCGGCGATCTGGAACCAGATTTGCAGCGACATGTCGTCGAAGTGGCTTACGCGGCGCGTCACGCCCATCAGGCCGAGCAGGTAAAGCGGCATGAAAGCGACATAGAAGCCGATGAACCAGAACCAGAACGAGCATTTGCCCCAGAACGGATCGAGTCGGTAGCCAAAGGCCTTCGGAAACC
Source organism: Pandoraea morbifera (assembly GCF_902459575.1). NCBI lineage: Bacteria > Pseudomonadati > Pseudomonadota > Betaproteobacteria > Burkholderiales > Burkholderiaceae > Pandoraea > Pandoraea morbifera. The sequence goes on along the minus strand of NZ_CABPSD010000008.1, from coordinate 253,607 downwards.
AGTAGGTAATCGCAGCCATGATGCCGAAGATCACGCCGCCGATGATCACGTTGTGGAAGTGCGCGATCAGGAACAGTCCGTTATGCAGCGAGAAGTCGGCCGGTGGCACGGCCAGCAGCACGCCGGTCATGCCGCCGATCACGAACGTCACCATGAAGCCGACGGTCCAGAGCATGGGCACTTCGAAGCGGATCCGGCCGCGGTACATGGTGAACAGCCAGTTGAATATCTTCGCCCCGGTCGGTATCGAGATGATCATCGTCGTGATGCCGAAGAACGAGTTCACGCTCGCCCCCGAGCCCATCGTGAAGAAGTGGTGTAGCCACACCAGGTAGGACAGCACCGTGATCACGACCGTGGCGTACACCATCGACGCATACCCGAACAGACGCTTGCCCGAGAACGTGGCCACGACTTCCGAGAACACCCCGAACACGGGCAGCACGAGAATGTAGACCTCGGGGTGGCCCCAGATCCAGATGAGGTTCACGTACATCATGGCGTTGCCGCCGAGATCGTTCGTGAAGAAGTTGGTGCCGGCGTAGCGATCGAGGGCGAGCAGCGCCAGCACGGCGGTAAGCACCGGGAAAGCCGCCACGATCAGCACGTTGGTGCACAGCGAGGTCCAGGTGAAGACCGGCATGCGCATCATTGTCATGCCCGGTGCGCGCATCTTCACGATGGTCACGAGCAGGTTGATACCCGAGAGCAGGGTGCCGACCCCCGCGATCTGCAACGCCCATATGTAGTAATCCACCCCGACATCCGGGCTCTGCAGAATCCCCGACAGCGGTGGATACGCGAGCCAGCCGGTGCGGGCGAACTCGCCGACGAAGAGCGACATCATCACCAGCACCGCGCCGCTCACGGTCATCCAGAAGCTGAAGTTGTTGAGGAACGGGAAGGCCACGTCGCGCGCGCCGATCTGCAGCGGCACCACGAAGTTCATGAGTCCGGTCACGAGCGGCATGGCCACGAAGAAGATCATGATCACGCCGTGCGCGGTGAAGATCTGATCGTAATGGTGCGGCGGCAGATAGCCCATGTTGTCGCCGAACGAGATCGCCTGTTGCAGGCGCATCATCGCGGCGTCGGCGAAGCCGCGCAGCAGCATCACGATGCCCAGGACCACGTACATCACGCCGATACGCTTGTGGTCGATGCTGGTGAACCACTCGCGCCACAGATAGCCCCACAGCTTGAAGTAGGTGATGGCGCCCACCACGACGATGCCGCCTAGCGCCACCCCTGCAAACGTGGCGAGCAGGATGGGTTCGTGGTACGGGATCGCCTCGATCGTGAGGCGGCCGAAGATCAGCTTGACGATATCCATAAGCTCGAACCTGGGATCATTCGCGCGCGAGGCGCATCATTGTCGAGGGTTGGGCGCAGTGCGCGTCACCGGGTGAGTGCCGCGCCGGGCGCGAGGCCGGTCCGCGCCGCGAACTGCATGGTGTTCTGCGCGGTGCACATGGCGTCGGCAAGCATTGCCTGCATCGGGCCGGTGCGCCCCGCACGGCTCGCGTGCTGATGGTTGGGCTGATCCATCATGTCTTTCAGACACGTTTGCCCGGTCTGCACGCAGCGGTTCAGGATGGCGTCGTAGAGATTGGGCGCCACGTCGCCGTAGTAATGCACGGGCACCCACTCGCTTGGCCTGGTGAGCGCCTCGTACTTCTCGCGCGTGAGGTTGTCGCCCTTGGTCTTGACCTGCTGGACCCACGCATCGAAGGCCTCCGGCGACAGGCCGTGGAACTTGAAGCGCATGCCGGAGAAGCCCGCGCCGCTGTAGTTCGCTGAGAAGCCGTCATAGACGCCGGCCTTGTTGATGACCGCGTGCAGCTTGGTTTCCATGCCGGGCATGGCGTAGACCTGTCCGGCGAGCGCCGGCACGAAGAACGAATTCATCATCGTCGTCGACGTGATCTCGAAACGAATCGGCCGGTCGACGGGGGCCGCGAGTTCATTGACCGTCGCAATGCCCTGGTCGGGGTAGAAGAATAGCCACTTCCAGTCCATGGCCACGACCTGCACGGTCAGCGGCCGGGTGTCGGGAGGAATCTCACGCCTGGCGTCGATGCGCTCGAGGGGGCGGTACGGATCGAGCTTGTGCGTGCTCACCCAGGTGAGGGCGCCCAGCGCGATGATGATGAGCAGTGGCGCGGCCCAGATCAGCAGCTCGAGCAGCGTCGAGTGATCCCATTCGGGCGTGTAGACCGCGGCCTTGTTCGACGCCCGGTATCGCCACGCGAAGAGCAGTGTCAGCACGATCACCGGTACGATGATCAGCAACATCAGAATGGTGGAAACGATGATGATGTCCCGCTGCCTTACCGCAAGATCGCCCGAAGGCGACATCAATACGGTATTGCAACCGGACAGCAGTGCGGCGGCGGGGAGTAAAAATACCCCGCGAGGGAACTTGGGGGAAGTCATGCTGCGATCGATGAACCGTAGCCTCAGACCGTACCCATCATGGACTCCCCTCCCAGATGCATCAATTTAGGGTAAACCCTATGGCGGGGACGGGCGATACCTGCGATGCTTTTCTGGCGCGAGTATGCCATCGTCATCCCGATCCGAAGGGGGTCCGATAATGTCAAGCAGTGCTCATCAATCGCCGACGCCCCCGGGCGTACCCATCGCGACCACGGCGCACGATCACGGGAGCAAGTCCCGCATTGCGCCCGAGGAAATCGCGGTTGGCGTGGTTGTCGGACGCGCCTCCGAGTATTTCGATTTCTTTGTGTTCGGCATTGCCGCAGTCCTCGTATTTCCCCACGTTTTCTTCCCGTTCGCCGACGATCTGCACGGACTGCTGTACGCGTTCGCGATCTTCTCCTTCGCGTTCATCTCTCGCCCATTCGGCACGGCGTTGTTCATGACCGTGCAGCGTCGCTGGGGGCGCAGCGTGAAGCTCACGGCGGCGCTGTTCGTGTTGGGCACTGCCACGGCGGGCATGGCGTTCCTGCCGGGGTACGCGGTGCTGGGTGAGCGCTCGATTTGGCTGCTTGCGTTCTTCCGACTGTTGCAGGGCATCGGCTTCGGCGGCTCCTGGGACGGTTTGCCGTCGCTGCTGGCGATGAATGCGCCGCCGCAGCGGCGCGGCTGGTATTCGATGATGGGGCAGTTGGGCGCGCCGATCGGCTTCATCATCGCGGGTGCGCTGTTTCTGTTTCTGCACTGGAGTCTCGAGTCCGACGACTTTCTCACCTGGGGCTGGCGCTATCCGTTCTACGTGGCGTTCGCCGTAAACGTGGTGGCCCTGTTCGCCCGGTTGCGCCTGGTGGTCACGCACGAATACACCGAGATGCTGGAGGAAGGCCAACTGGAGCCGATCAGCACGCGGGAGATGGTGCGCTCGCAGGGGTACAACATCTTTCTTGGCGCGTTTGCCGCGCTCGCGAGCTACGCGCTGTTTCACCTGGTTACGGTGTTTCCGCTGTCTTGGATCTCGCTACAGAACACGCAGGATCTGGACAGTGTGCTGATCGTGCAGCTGTGCGGTGCGGGGATCGCCATCGTCTGCACCGTGCTTTCCGGGCGCATCGCGGACCGGATCGGGCGGCGCACCACGCTGGGCCTGTTCGCGATCCTGATCGGAATCTTCGCGCTGTTCGCGCCGTTCCTCATGGGCGGCGGTTCGACCCGGCAGGACATTTTCATTCTGGTGGGCTTCGGCCTGCTCGGCTTGTCTTACGGGCAGGCGGCGGGCACGGTGACGTCGAACTTCGAGCAGCGCTTCCGTTACACGGGCGCGGCGCTCACGACGGACTTCGCCTGGCTGTTCGGCGCGGCATTCGCGCCGCTCGTCGCACTGGGGCTCTCGTCCGAATTCGGGCTGATCGCGGTGAGCGGCTACCTGCTCTCGGGCGCGATCTGCACGCTGCTCGCACTGCGCATCAACAAGGCGCTGGAGACACGCGACTGAATCGAAACGCGACGTTGTTCCCTTGCCAACGGCGCGACATCGTTCGCGCCGTTGTCGCATCTCGGGCTAGACGTCGTGCAGCATCCGAACGATTGCGGTGGTGATGTTGTGGGTGCGCGCGTCGTGTTCGCGGTGAATCATGCCCACGGTGCGCAGCAATGGCGGGTCGGCGATCGGCACGATGCGCAGCAGCGGATCGGATTGCCAGTCGCCGCGATGCAACAGCGGCAGAACCGATACGCCAACGTTCTTGCGCACTAACGCGACGATCGTTTCGATGGAGTTGAGCTCCAGGTACTCCATGACAGTGAGCTTCGCCGAGCGCAGCGCCTGCTCGACCACCATGCCGGTGCGCACGCGCCGGTCGAAGCGCAGAAAGGCGTGCGTGTCGAGAATGTGCTGCGGATCGGTCTGCACGACGTCGCGATTGACCACCATCGCCATCGGCTCGGTATAGAGGGGCGTCCACACGAGACCTTCGGCGCGCGCGTCGTCGGCTCGCGCGACCACGGCCGCAATATCCACTTCGCCCTGTTCCACCAGATCCGTCAGTTCATCCGAGCGAGCCGAGGTGAGCCGTACGTCGAGTTGCGGGTGCGCCGTTTTCAGCTCGGCGACCACCAGCGACAGCGCACCGATGACCGAGACCACCGCACCGATGGTCACCGGTCCCTGCATGGCGTCGATGGGCGTGGCGGTCAGGTCGGCTGTAAGCGCGAGAATCTGTTCGACACGTGGAAACAACTCGCGCCCTTGCCGGGTCAGCGTGATCTGGCGGCCGCGCCGGTCGAACAGGCGCTGGCCGACGGCGTCCTCGAGGCCGCGCATCTGCAGGCTCACGGCCGCCTGCGTGAGCGCGGCGCGCTCGGCGGCCGCGGCAAACGAGCCGGTCTGCGCGACCAGCCGGAAGGTTTTCAACATGCGCAACGTGAGCATCGGGACTTAAAAAAAACTTATGCGTTAAAAAGAAATATTAATATTTCCTGTGGCTGCGCGGGAGACATAATCGTGTCATGCACATTCCTCATGACCGGATCGCCAACTCTTTCCCGCGCCCATGACCATACCCGCCAACGCCGGACCGGTGCTCGAAGTCGCCGGACTGTCGCTGAAATTCAGCCAGGCGCCCGACGCGCCCAATTTGATCGACGGTGTTTCGTTCGCCGTGCATCCCGGCAAGACGCTGTGTATCGTCGGCGAATCGGGGTGCGGCAAGAGCGTGACGTCGCTCGCGCTCATGGGGCTGTTGCCCAGCCCGCCGGCGAACCTGGTGGGGGGCCGCGCCATGTTCGAGGGTCAGGATCTGCTCGCGTTGCGCGAGCGCGACTTTGCCGATCTGCGCGGCAATCGTCTCGCGATGATCTTTCAGGAGCCGATGACCTCGCTCAATCCGGCGTTCACCATCGGTCATCAGATCGAAGAGGGAATTCGCCGTCATCGCGGGCTGGACAGGCGTGCCGCACGCGCCGAGGCGCTCGAAATGCTCAAGCGGGTGCGAATTCCCGCGCCTGAGACACGGCTCGATAACTATCCGCACGAACTTTCCGGCGGCATGCGTCAGCGCGTGATGATCGCCATGGCGCTCGCCAACCGTCCGGCGCTGCTCATCGCCGACGAGCCGACCACCGCGCTCGACGTGACCATTCAGGCGCAGGTGCTGACGCTCATCCAGACATTGCAGCGCGAAACCGGGACTGCCGTCGTGCTGATCACGCACGACCTGGGCGTGGTCGCGGAAGTGGCCGACGACGTCGCTGTCATGTACGCCGGGCGCATCGTCGAGTACGGCACGGTCGACGAGATTTTCGACGACCCGCAGCATCCTTACACGATTGGGTTGATGGGGGCGATTCCGTCCATTGGCAAGCGGGAAGGCACCCTGGCGACGATTCGCGGGGCGGTGCCGCCCCCCGAGCGTATGCCGGCAGGCTGCCGTTTCGCGCCGCGCTGCCCGTTTGCCGAAGCGCGTTGCATGCGCGAGGCCCCCGTCGAGCGGACGCTGTCGGGTTCGCATCGGGTGGCGTGCTGGCTCGCGCCCGTCGAAGCGCTCACCCCCCCGTCCACCCCGATGGAAGAGGTTGTTGCATGAACGCGTCTCCCGCATTGCTCGAAGCGCGCGACCTGACCCGGCACTTCGGCGGTCACCGCGTCGGCTTTTCCCGCGCGCCCACGGTGTATGCCGTGAATGGCGTGTCATTCAGCGTTCAGGCGGGCGAGACCTTCGCCATCGTCGGTGAGTCGGGATGCGGCAAATCCACGCTCGGGCGATTGCTGCTTCGCCTGCTCGACGCCACACGCGGTGAAGTGCGCTACCAGGGCGAGGACCTCATGACGCTGGATGCGGGCGCGATGCGCCGGCTGCGGCGCGAATTGCAGATCATCTTTCAGGACCCGTTCGCGTCGCTCAATCCGAGCATGACCGTGGGGGGGCTGATCGGCGAGCCCATCGCGCTGCACGGTCTGGCACGTGGCCGCGCGCGCGACGAGCGCGTGGCCGACCTGTTGCGCACCGTCGGCCTGCAGCCTGACTACGCACAGCGCTACCCTCACGAATTCTCGGGAGGCCAGCGCCAGCGCATCGGCATCGCCCGCGCCCTGGCCGGTGAGCCGCGCGTGATCGTCGGCGACGAGCCAGTCTCGGCCCTCGACGTCTCCGTACAGGCGCAGGTCATCAACTTGCTGGAGCGGTTGAAGCACGACTTCGGCCTGACGCTGATCATGGTTGCGCACGATCTCGCGGTGATTCGTCACATGAGCGACCGTGTCGCCGTGATGTACCTTGGGGAAATCGTCGAGCTGGCCAGCGCCGACGCGCTGTTCGACAACCCGCTGCACCCCTACACGCAGGCCCTGTTGCAGGCGATCCCGGCCAGCCGTCCGCAGATGCGACGCGAGCGCGCGCCGTTGGGCGGTGAGCTGCCGAGTCCGACCGCACCGCCGCCGGGTTGTCGCTTTCATCCGCGCTGTCCGCATGCGCGCGCGGCGTGCCGCGAACAGCGTCCGATCGACGAAGTGCTGCCCGACGGACGACAGGTCGCCTGCCATTTCTGGCGCGAGATTCAGAACGCGGGTGCGAGCCCGGCCCGCGCAGTGGCGCCGAGCGACAAGCTGGGCGTGCGTCTCGCGCTGTACCGGGCGCGCCAGGCGCAGATCGATGCGGGGAACCGGCCGGGCACGCCGGTTCCGGCATGAGCATGGCTTTTCCACACATCAACAACACCGTTACTGACAAAGGGGTCTTACGCATGCGCAATGTTCTGCTCGATATGGCGCTGGCGGCGCTTCTCGCGACCGGCACCGCTTCGGCGATGGCTCAGTCGACGCTTCGCATCGGCCTGCAGGAAGACATCGGTTCGCTCGATCCGGCGCGCAGTTCGCAGGTCGTCGACCGCATGGTGCTGCGGTCGTTGTGCAGTTCGCTGGTCGACATCGGCACGGATCTGAAGTTCGTGCCGATGCTTGCCACCTCGTGGAGCGTGAGCGCCGACGGCAAGACGTGGACCTTCAAATTGCGTCAGGGTGTGAAATTCCACGACGGCGAGCCGTTCGACGCCAAGGCCGTCAAAGCGAACCTCGATCGCGCGCGCAGCTTGCCGGCCAGCAATCGGAAGAGCGAGCTGTCGTCGATCGATCGTGTCGACGCGGTGGACGACCACACGGTCAACATCGTGCTCAAAGCGCCCGATTCCGCGTTGCTCGCCACGCTGTCCGATCGCGCGGGCATGATGCTCGCGCCCAAGACGCTCGCCGACGACGCGGCCGTGCAATCGCACCCGGTCTGTTCCGGGCCCTACAAGTTCGTGCAGCGCGTGCAGAATGATCGTGTGGTCCTGGAAAAATTCGCCGGGTTCTGGGAGGCGGACAAGTATCCCATCCAGAAGGTCATCTACCTGCCGATTCCCGATACGACCGTGCGGCTGGCCAACGTGCGCTCCGGCTCGCTCGACATGCTCGAGCGTCTTGCGCCGTCAGACGTCAAATCGGTCAAGCGTGACGCAAACCTGAACTTCGTGTCCATCGACGGTCTGGGCTACTACGGATTGACGTTCAACGTGGCGGCCAACGCCCCCAAGGCGTTGCGCGACAAGCGTGTGCGTCAGGCGTTCGACCTCGCCATCGATCGCGACGCGATCAACCAGGTGATCGGCGGCGGCATCTTCACGCCCGCGAATCAGGCGTTGCCGCGCTCGGGCCAGTACTACGACACCTCCATCAAGACGACCAAACGCGACGTGGCGAAGGCGAAGGCGCTGCTCAAGTCGGCCGGCTTCGAGAAAGTCGACGTGACGCTGAGTTTCGGCAACAACACGGTCGCCAATCAGATGGCGCAGATGCTGCAGGCCATGCTGGCCGAGGCCGGCATCCAGCTCAAGTTGCGCCCGATGGACTATGCGGCGGCGCTCGATGCGGCGCATCGCGGCGACTTCGACGTGCTCTACAACGGCTGGTCGGGCCGTGTCGACCCGGACGGCAACCTGCACCAGTTCGTGACCTGCAAGGGCAACCTGAACTACGGTCAGTACTGCAATGCCGAGGTCGACAGGTTGCTCAACGAGGGGCGCGTGAAATCGACCGTGGCAGAGCGCAAGCCCATCTATGACGCGGCCAACAAGATTCTGTCCGATGAAGATCCGATTCTGTATCTGTACGTGCAACCGTGGCCGTACGTGCTCAGCAAGAAGGTGCAGGGCTTCGTGCCTTACCCCGACGGGCTGATTCGCCTGCGCGGCGTGAGCCTGAAGTAAGGGAGCCGTCATGCTGCGCCTCGTCGTTCATCGTGCGCTGGTGGCCATTCCCACGCTGATCATCGTCTCGATGATGATCTTCGGGCTGCAGAAGATGCTGCCCGGCGATCCCGTGCTCGCGATGGCCGGCGAGGACCAGAACCCGCAGGTCATTGCCGCGCTGCGCGAGAAGTATCACCTCGACAAGCCGTTGCCCACCCAGTATGCATTGTGGATGCGCGACGTCATGCGTGGCGACCTCGGCAACTCGCTGCGCACCGGCGAGCCGGTGACGACGCTCATTGCGCAGAAGTTGCCGGTCACGCTGCAACTGGCGCTGTTCGGTCTGGTGATCGCCATTGGCATCGGCATTCCGCTGGGCATTCTTTCGGCGGCCAATCGCGGCAGCGCCGTCGACTATGGCGCGAACGTGCTGGCGCTCTCGGGCATGTCCATTCCGAACTTCTGGCTTGGCATCCTGCTGATTTTCCTCGTCTCGGTGCGCTGGCAGTTGTTGCCGTCGTCGGGCTACGTGCCGCCGGGCGAGGATCTCTGGATGAGCCTCAAGACAATGGTGATGCCGGCGTTCGTGCTCGGCGCCGCGCTCGGTGCGCAACTCATGCGCCATACCCGCAGCGCCATGCTTGGCGTCCTGCGCACCGACTATATCCGCACGGCACGTGCCAAGGGTTTGCTGCGCGGCACCGTGGTGCTCAAGCATGCGTTGCGCAACGCACTGATTCCGATCGTCACGGTGCTGGCGCTGCTCTTCGGCGAATTGCTGGCGGGAGCGGTGCTCACGGAGCAGGTGTTCACGATTCCGGGCTTCGGCAAACTGGTGGTCGACGCCGTGTTCAACCGCGACTATGCGGTGGTGCAGGGCGTGGTGCTGGTCACCGCCGTGAGCTTCATCGTGCTGAACTTGCTCGCCGACGTGCTCTATGTCCTGCTCAACCCGCGCCTGCGTCGCGCCTGAGACTACCGAACGAACGCCCACCGAACATGGCCGCATTGCCCACGACCTCATCCTCCTCACAGGCCTCGCCGACTCCCGATGCGGCGCGCGCACCGGCAGCCGCCGCATCCGAGCGACTGCCGCGGCGGCGCTACCGCGGGCTGCACAAGTTCGCACGCAACCGTGCGGCGGTGGCAGGTGCACTCATCGTGGCGTTTGCCGTTTTCGTGGCGCTGTTCGCGCCCTGGCTCTCGCCGTACGATCCGATCGCCACGAGTTTCATGACGGTGCGTCAGGCGCCGAGCGCGCTTCACTGGTTCGGCACCGACGAACTGGGGCGCGACGTGCTGGCGCGCATGATCTTCGGCGCGCGGGCGTCGCTCGCCGCCGGCGTGGTGTCGGTCGGCATCGCGGTGATCGTGGGCGTGCCGCTGGGCTTGCTGGCGGGCTACTTCGGGCGCTGGGTCGATGCCATCATCTCGCGCCTGGCGGACGCCCTGCTGTCGATCCCTTTCCTGATTCTTGCCATTGCGATGGCGGCATTTCTCGGGGCGAGCCTCACGAACGCCATGATCGCCATCGGCGTCTCGGCCATGCCGCGTTTCGTGCGCCTGGCGCGGGCACAGGCGCTGAGCGTCAAGGCCGAGGAGTACGTCGAGGGCGCGCGTGCGATCGGGCTCACGGATGCGCGCATCATCGTGCGCTACATCCTGCCCAACGTGCTGCCGCCGATCATCGTGCAGGCGAGTCTGACCGTCGCCACGGCGATCATCGCCGAAGCGAGCCTGTCGTTTCTCGGGCTGGGGCAACTGCCGCCGCTGCCGTCGTGGGGTTCCATGCTCAACACGGCCAAGGACTTCGTCGAACAGGCGCCCTGGATGTCGATTTTCCCCGGTATCGCCATCTTCCTGGCGGTACTCGGTTTCAACCTCCTGGGTGACGGGCTGCGCGACGCACTGGATCCGCGCGAGCAGTCGTGATGCATTCGGCACCCTAATTCCAACCATTCGAGACAGAGGTCGAGAGTCAGTCCCATGACGCAATTCAATTGGCAAAACCCGTACCCGACGCCGCGCATGCCGGTGTTCGCCCGCAATATCGTGTCGACGTCGCACCCGCTTGCGGCGCAGGCCGGCCTGCGCATCCTGTGGCAGGGCGGCAACGCAGTCGATGCCGCGATCGCGGCCGCGGCGTGCATGACCATCGTGGAGCCGGTCTCCAACGGCCTGGGCGGCGATTGCTTCGCGCTGGTGTGGGACGGCAAGCAGGTTCACGGCCTGAACGCGTCGGGCGTGGCGCCCGCGGCCTGGAACGTCGACTACTTCCGCAAGAAGTACGGCGAGCAACACGGCATCGCGAAGCAACCGGTGCGCGGTCTCGACACCGTCACGGTGCCGGGCGTGATCGCGGGATGGGAAGCGCTGCATGCGAAGTTTGGCAAGCTGCCGTTCGGCGACCTGATGGCGCCGGCCATCGAGATCGCCGAGCGAGGCCATGCGCTCGCGCACATCGTCGCGCGCAAGTGGGCGGCGGCGGTGCCTGAGCTCAAGGACCAGCCGGGCTACGCGCAGACGTTCATGCCCAACGGCCGCGCGCCCACCACCAGCGAGATGATTCGCATGCCGGGCCATGCGCGCACGCTGCGCATGCTGGCGAAGGACGGCCCCCGTGCGTATTACGAAGGCCAGATCGCCGAGCGCATCGCCGCCTGGTCGGCCGAGCACGGCGGCGCCATGACGACCGACGACCTGCGCAACTACCGCGCGGACTGGGTCAAGCCCATCGAGAAGGATTATCGCGGCTACACCGTGCACGAAATCCCGCCGAACGGGCAGGGCATCGCGGCACTGATCGCACTGGGCATCCTCGACAAGTTCGACGTGTCGAGTCTCGCCGTCGATCGCGTGCATTCCCAGCATTTGCAAATCGAGGCGATGAAGCTGGCGTTCGCCGATCTCTACAAGTACGTGGCCGACCCGCGTTCGATGGAAGTCACGCCGGAGCAGATGCTCGACGATGCATACCTGACCGAGCGCGCGCGGCTCATCGACCCCGACAAGGCCACGCACTTCGACTTCGGCATGCCGAGGTCGGGCGGCACGATCTACCTGACGGCGGCCGACGAGCACGGCATGATGGTGAGCTTCATCCAGTCGAACTACATGGGCTTCGGCTCGGGCGTCGTGGTGCCCGATCTGGGCATCGCGCTGCAAAACCGTGGTTGCGGGTTCTCGATGGACCCGAAGTCGGTCAACGTGGTCGAGGGCGGCAAGCGGCCATTCCACACGATCATTCCGGCATTCCTTACGCAGAAGGTCGACGGCAGGCATGAAGCGGTGATGAGCTTCGGGGTGATGGGGGGTGACATGCAGCCGCAGGGTCACCTGCAATCGGTCGTGCGCATGCTGGATTACGGCCAGAATCCTCAGGCGGCGTGCGATGCCCCGCGCTGGAAGGTCAATCGCGACTTCACGGTCGACATCGAGTCGACCATGGATCGCGAGACCGTGGCGGGGCTCGTGGCGCTGGGCCACAAGCTCAAGTCCATCGACGACCCCTACATGGACTTCGGCTCGGGCCAGTACATCTGGCGTCTGGATCGCAATGATCCGGAGCGCGGCTACGTGGCCGCGAGCGACACCCGTCGCGACGGCCTGGCTGCCGGTTACTGATCAGGGCGCACGGGCCGCCACATCGCATTGCCGGGCGCATCACGCCAGGTTCCCCGGCAGTCCGCACCGCTCAGATGATCCCCACTGCCCGCCGCCGCACTCGCTGCGACGGCGGCGCCTCGACTCTTCCATGGATTCGCCCGGGCCGCACCTGTCAACGTTGACAGGTGTAGTGCGTCTCCGGTGCGCATAACGTTACGTAATAAAAGTTCCGCAACCCGTTAATTGCACGAGTTTTTTCGTGTTGCAGCGGGGCAGGCGGAGGCGTCCTTCGGCATCGGGACGACGTTGCTGTTCGGGGGGATCGATCCGGTCAACGTGGCCACGCGCCATGTCTCCGGCCTTGTCGTATCGCTCGGTTTTTGCATCGTTCGCTCAGGAGAAACCGTATGAAAACGCCAATGCCATGGACGCCCTCGCGTCACCAGGTCGCCGGCGCGGTTGCCGTGCTGGCCGCATGCCTTGCGGCGCAAGCGCACGCGGGCGTCGTCGACAATACGACGGCGACCGTGGCCGCGCCGGGCGATCCGAACGAAGACTGGTCGGTACTCAATCGGGGCATTCTGACGGTCGAGCCCGGAGCGGCGACCAATTTCATCTCGGCAACGACTGAGGCGAACGTCATCCTCAACGGTGCGACGGTCGCCACATCGACGTCGACCAATCCGGGCGTGCGGCTACTCAATTCGACCGCTACCATCACGAATTCCAGCATCAGCAGTACCGGCGGCAGCGGTCTGTCGCTGGGCGCGCAGGGCGGTGACACGACGCCACCGGTCGCCACCGTCTCCAACAGCACCATTTCCGGATTCGCGTTCGGTGCGCAGGTCAGTTCGCTGGGCGTGCTCACACTCAACAACACCGCCGTGAGCGCGGGGTCGGGGCTGGTGGCGGGCTTCAATGCCGGCGTGATCAATTTCGATTCGACCGTCGTGATGAACGGCGGATCGAGCACGGGACTGAACGGCTTCTGGGTCAGTACGGGTGTCGGCGGTTCGACGTCGAGCACCACGCTCAACGGCGTCAACATCGTCGGCACCGGCGGGTCCGGCATTGTGATCCAGCCGCAGTTGGGGCAGACCGCGAACCGTACCGCCACGCTCGATATCGGCGGTGGCACGACCATTTCCGGCAGCGACGGCAACCTGATCAAGGCCTCGGGCGAGATCACGTCTGCCGTGACCGTCGACAACTCGCAGCTCACCGGGAACGTCACGGGCGACGGCACCGCGATCGTCAACCTGACCCTGCGGAACAACGCGTCGATCACAGGCAATCTGGTCAATCTCACGTCGCTGGCAGTGAATTCCGGGGCGCGGTGGGCGATGGCAGGCAACAACACCGTGCCCACGGTCACGATGAACGGCGGCACCATCGATATTTCGGGCACGGCTGCGGGCACCGGAACGTTCCACACCCTCACGGTCGGCGCGCTGTCCGGCAGCGGCGACTTCAGGATGAACACCAACATCGCCACGCATTCCGGCGATTTGCTTGCCGTGACAGGCAATGCGACGGGCAGCTATCAGCTGCACATCGCCAACTCTGGCGCAGAGCCCAGCGACCTCACCCCGCTGACCGTGGTGACCACAGGCGGGGGCGGCGCCGCCTTCTCGCTCGTGGGGGGGGCGGTCGATGCGGGCGTCTACCGGTACGACCTGCGACAGGACGGCAACAATTGGGTACTCGCGACGGATCCGCACGACCCCGGCGACCCGGGAGGGCCGGATCTCACGCCGGGCGCGCAAACCGTGATCGGACTGTCCGGCGTCGCCCCTGTCGTCTGGGGCGCCGAGCAGGCGATCTTGCGCAGCCGGCTCGGCGACATCCGCATCGCGGACCAGGGCAACAGCGGCGTGTGGGTCCGCACCTACGGAAAGCGGTTTCACGGCACACCGGTCTCAGGCGTGGACTATCGGCTCACGCAATACGGTGTGATGGGCGGCATCGACGGCGTCGTGGGGCACGCCTGGGGCGGCACATGGCTCGTTGGCGCATTGCTCGGCACCGGGCATGGCACATTGAAACTCGACGGCGGATCGACCGGCGGTGTGAACAGCTACACGGCGGGCCTTTACGGCACCTGGCTCGGCGCACAGGGCTACTACTTCGAGACGGTGCTTCGATACAACCACTTCTCCAACGATGCCAACGTGATCATGGACGACGGCACGGGCGCGCACGGCAGCTTCGGGGAGAACAGTATCGGCATGACGGCCGAGTTCGGACGGCATTTGACCTTCGCCAATGGGTGGTTTGTCGAGCCTTACGTGCACCTCGCGTTGCTGCGCGTGGGAGGCGACGACTTCACCCTGACCAACGGCATGCAGTCGAGCACTTCACATACGGGGTCGGTGCAGGCGCGCGTGGGCGCGGCCTTCGGCAAGACCGTCGCGCTGGCCGGCGGAGGTATCATCCAGCCCTACCTGAAGGTCGCGCTGGTGCAGGAGTTCGTCAAAAGCAATCAAATCGCGGTCAACGGCATCACCTTCAACAACGATCTGTCAGGCACGCGCTTCGAGTTCGGTGCCGGGGTAGCCGGTCAGGTGAGGAAGAACCTCCAGATCTACTCCGAGGTGGAGTCAAGTGTCGGGCACCGGCTCGACCAGCCCTGGGGTGTGCAATTGGGGCTGCGTTATACGTTCTGAATGACGGGGGCGGAATCAGGGGGGAGACGCATAAGCGTCAAAATGCATGAGAATTGGTGGAATATTGATGAATTTCAGTGAATATTAGTGTTTTTCAGTGTAAATATCGATTTTTCGTGAGGGCGTGTCCTACGCTTGCGGTCGTTTCCCATTCTTCAGAAAACGACCGTCATGCGTACGACATCCCTGCGGCAGGTTGCCGCCCCGCATTCGCCGCGCCACATCGCGCGCGGTGTGGCCCTTCTTCTCGCCTGCCTGGTAGCGCCGGCTCAGGCCGCCCTGGTCGATAACGATGTGGCGATCGTCGACGCGCCGGGGGATCCGGACGAACGTTGGACGGTGCGCCGCGGCGGCCAACTGATCCTCAACCCGGGGGTGGCGACCAACGCGGTGTCCATCCAGTCCCACTCCCAACTGGTGGCCGACGGCGCCACCATCGTATCGACGAGCGACTCGAGCGCCGTGCAGTTGATGCAAGCGCAGGCCACGATTTCGAACTCCGTGCTCTCGAGCGCGCTGGGCACGGGCCTTTCCATGGGCCGGGATTCCATCAGCACCGGCCCATCCTCGGCAACCGTGAGCGACAGCACGATTCACGGGTATGCCTTCGGCGTCAACATGAACGGCGGCGCGCAGTTGGCGCTTCACAATACTCATGTGACGGCCGGCAGCGGTCTGGCGGCCGGCTTCAATGCGGGCGTGGTCAATTTCGGCGGCGATCTGGTCGTCACCGGGGGATCGCTGACCGGCGCCAACGGCTTGTGGGTGTCCACCAGTCAGGCCGATACGGAACCCCGAATGAGTGCCGTGCTCGACGGTACGAACGTGGTCGGCACCGACGGCGCGGGCATTCGGATCCAACGCCAGCCCATGGGACCCAGCATCGGCCAACCGGAGGACGCGCTGGCGACGGTGGTCATCGCCAACGGCACGACGGTCACCGGGTCCAACGGCAATTTGATCGAGGGCTTCGGCGATCTCGATTCGAACATCACCGTCGACAACTCCCAACTGACGGGCAATGTCGTGGGCAGCGACGAAGCGAACATGCAACTGACGCTGCAGAATCACGCGTCGATCACCGGATCGCTCATCAACGTCGATTCGCTGAGCGTCGATTCGAATGCCAAGTGGTCGCTCAGCGGCGACAACCATGTGGCGAAGGTCGCCATGGACAACGGCGGCACGATCGACATTCACGGCACGGCATCGCAAGGCGCATGGCATACGCTGAACGTGGACGAGCTCTCCGGCAACGGCACGTTCGGCATGCAGGCCGATCTGGCCATCGGGGAATCGGACCGCTTGAACGTGACCGATGCCACGGGCGCGCACAAGCTGCATGTGAGCAGCTCCGGCAAGGAAGGCGGCGTTGACACGCAACTGTTGGTCGAGCAGGCGGGCGGCGATGCCACGTTCTCGCTGGTGGGCGACAAGGTCGACGCCGGGGTGTACACCTACTCGCTCAAGCAAGGCGGCGAAGCGGGAGGCGAACAGTCGTGGTATCTCGAGCGCAACGAGGAGATCTCCTCGGGCGCCGACACGGTGCTCGGCATTCACAACGCGCTGCCCACGGTCTGGCTCGGCGAGCACAGCGCGCTGCGCTCGCGTCTCGGCGAGGTCCGCATGGGGGGCGGCGAGAGTGGTGGCGCGTGGGCGCGCACGTTCGGCTCGCGTTTCAACGCGAGCCCGTCGATGGGCCGCGGGTACGCGCAGGACCAGTGGGGAGTGATTGCCGGCGGCGACGCGGTGGTCATGCGCGGCGACCATGGTCACTGGCTCGTAGGCGGCATGCTCGGCACCAGCACGAGCCGGCTCGATTTCAACTCGGGGTCGCGCGGCACCATCGAGAGCCATACGGCGGGGGCGTATGCCACGTGGCTTGGCAAGAACGGCTACTACTTTGACGGCGTATTGAAGTACAACCGTTTCGGCAACGAGCTCGACGTTCGCATGAGCGACGGCGTACAAAGCAAGGCGAATTTCGTCAGCCACGGCGTGGGCCTGTCCGCGGAACTGGGCCGCACGATCGAGTGGCAGAACCGCTGGTTCGTCGAACCGTTCGCGCAGGTGGCCGGCATGTGGGCGAGCGGCACCGATTTCACGCTGGACAACGGCATGCACGCGCGTTCGAACCGCACCATGTCGCTGTTGGGTTCGGTGGGTGTGAATGTGGGCAAGACGTTCGAGACGTCGAAGGGCACGTTCCAGCCGTACGTGAAGCTGGCGGTGACGCATGAGTTCGCCGGCGCAAATTCGGTCACCATCAACGATATCGCCCTGGACAATGACATCTCCGGCACGCGCTTCGAAGTCGGTGCCGGACTTGCTGCGCAGATGACGAAGCGTCTTCAGGCCTATGCCGACGCCAGCTACTCGATCGGCAAGCGTCTCGACAAGCCGTGGGGCGTGAACGTCGGGGTGCGCTACACCTTCTGAGCGTCTTCAGGAGGAGATGGAAGGCCGAACGGGCACCGGCCTTCCGCATTCATGACGCCTGACGGCCTCGGCCGTCAGGCGTTTTCTCGTCCGGCGATGCAATGCCGGACAGCAAGCGTCATCGATCACCGCTTCAGCGCGCTGGCCAATGCCATCTTCTCGCGCAGCCGATAAGAGCGGCGCTGGGCAGCGCTGAACAGCCACTGACGGGCAAACGCGTTGAGCAGCGACTGACGTTCGCCCGGCGCCGTCTTGGCGAGCGCAAGGGTTTCGGACAATGTCACGCGAGCGTGTTTCACCCCGAACGGGTAGGGGCCGGGATAGTTCGCGCTGGTGTCCATCGGCGTTTCCTGGCCCGTCGGCGCCGACGTCTTGTGACTGCCGTCCGCGCGTGTCACGGTGTAATCGATGCGGCACTGCCCGTAGGGGTAGACCCACTCGATCAGCTCGCGCGGCCATCCGAACCGGACGTCTTCCCCAATCTGCTCCTGGGCAATCGAAATCTCGAACCGGTAGTCCGGATGCGGATTGTCGCCGTCATCCCCGCCGAAGTAGGCCCGCGTGACCGGCTCGCCATACGTTTGGTCAACCGGGTTGTAGAAGTCGGCCGTGATGTAGATGCGGATGATGTCCCCGAGCCGCATGTTTTCATACTTGGGCACCTTGAGGGGCTCGTGTCCGATCGGCGAGACGTTCGACCAGATGACCTTGCCGTTCGGGAACGACGCCGGGAACAGGCCGTGCTCGCCGCCCGGAACATCGCCGGTGTCCTCGACTTCGACATCGGCCGTGGGGGACGAAGCGGTGTTTTCGCGCTGCCCCGGATTGAGATACCGGGTGACGAGATACATTATGTGTTTGACGCCACTGCCCGCGGCTTTCACCACGGCCCAGGGAAGGCTGAGGACAAGGTCGACCTTATTGTTGACGTCGTCGCCTCCCACCGTGTAACGCGGCTCGATCGTTGTGCCGTCATACACGGCATAGACGATGTCGCCGGCCTGGAAGGCGTCCTCGCCGGTGATGTTGCCGTCAATGTCGCGCTGGAACCACGGCACGATGAACGTGTGATCCTCTTCGATGGAGGCGTCGGGAATGTAGTCCTCGCGCTCACCGGTACTCCATTGCGAGTGGTGCACCACCGGCCGGCCGAGCGCCTCGTTCCACGGCGTTTCCGGATCGGGGTCGATCCCGCCGCCCTGATCCAGATTGACGACCACGGGGTGTGGCGACTGGGGACGACCGGCTTCCCGACCGGCGCGGTAGACGATATAGCTCACGGGGATCGTGGCATAGCCGTCGCCATTCGGAGGCGCGTCGGCCCACGCCGCGAGCACTTCGCCATACGACACCGGGATCGTCAGGATGACGGGCAGCGTGCTGTCGGCGCCGTTGAACCTGACACGCGCCTGCTCACGCCCGCCCCAAAGCACCGCAATCTCGTCGCCGGTCTCGATTTCCGCGTGCCCGGGAATCTGCACTTCCACCGGCGCGCGCGCGTCCGCCTCGTCGATCAGCTTGTCGTCTGCCGGTTCGTCATCGTCATAAGCCGGCACCATCGGCGGCAGCAAGTCGGCAATGCCGGGTCTCAGGAAGACGTCGATCTCATTGAATTCCGATTCGACACTGACGTTGCCCGCCATGTCAGTGATTTCGTACGAGAAGCGTATCAATCCATCGCCTGCCTGCTCGATCAGCGCGCGAGGGAACTGGAGCACCGTGGGGGGATCGTTGGTTTCTCCATAGGGGATCTGGTGAGGCGTGAGGCGCCCGATTTCCGTGCCGTCGGCCTTGCGCAGGATGCCGACGATCCTGTCGCCATGCAGTCGCTGCGCATAACTGGGGATTCTGCCGGGAAGCACGTTACCCAGTTCCGTCAGTTTCGCGTCGGTCAGCCCGTTGTCCTCGATGTCCTTGTCGAACTCCATCTCGCCGGGCTTCGGATCGCCGGGACGCGTTGTATCGATGGTGAAGAACGATGGAGGGCTGAAAAAGCTCCATTGGTCTTCGAGCGGGCTTCGCGCCTGGTACTGCAAATTGTGAACGTCCTCCTGCGAGGCCTGCTCGCCCGGGACCGTGATGGTAATCGACCGCTTGTCGTGGTCCTCCTGGGTGACTTTGCGGGCCGCGCCGTCTGTTTGTCCGTCCAAGTGCACCAGATATTCCCAGCCCACGTACATGTCGGGGAGAAATTCGGCTTCGAACTTGATGTCGGGACCGACGGCTGAGGCCTTGACCAGGTTGTACGGCGGCGCCTCCGGCGGGAAATCGGCCGGCCGCTCAGCCAGAATGGTCGGGTCGATGACGGCCACGTTCGGCTCGAAGCTCTGGCCTTCTTGCCGGGTAACCGTGGTGCTCAGCCGTGCCGGGGCCGTATCGGTACGAAGCAGCGTCATGCTCTTGCTGGTCATGATGGACCTCCTTGCGGTGGGGGGAAACGTTCGCTGAGTGTGGCGCCGCGGATGTCGACGAGAAACTGTCAAGGTTGTCAGGTGAGCGGCGCGCGTTGCCGCACGAGGCGCCTGTCAACGTTGACAGTTGGCGGGCAATCCGGAGCGTGGCGAGATGGAAGCTCTGCTGCGCATTGGCACGCTCTGGCCGTGGTGGCGTGAGGGCGATCGCTCCTGCGGCAGATGAGGAGGTCCGTCATGAATATTCGCGACAGGTTCGCAGAGGGTGGTGGCATCGTGCTCGAAGGCGATGAGGCGACAGACAAATCGGCTCGGCTCTTCGCACCGACGGTGCCGGCGGCAAGAAAGGGGGGAATTCGCAAGGACGACCTGGAGAGCAATATCAACGACAAGCTCGAAGTCCTCGTGCCATGGGCGACGGGCTTCCTGCGTGGCGACATGCTCCTGCTCTACTGGGGGCTCCCCGGCGTGCCGATCGACACGATCCAGATCGACAACCCGAACGACTCGGTTTTCACCCTCATGGCCCCCGTGACGGACATCGCTCGCGTGGGCGATGGGTTGATCGATGTCTGGTATGAGCGCATCTCGTCGTTCGGCGATCCGGTGCCGATCGAGTCGCCTCACGTGCAGGTGCTCGTCAAGACCGACGTACCCGGCGGCAATGACCCGGATCAGTCGACCTGGCCGATCAACGAGGGCCTGGCGGAGGCGATCCTTCCGCCGGGACCGATCGAAACCGTGCCGCCGGAGGGACTTCCGGTGGAAATTCCCATGTGGGAGAACATGGCGGCCGGCGATGTCGTCACGATATTCTGGGGGAGTGCCCAAGGCGTCGTGCATCGCCCGATCACGGAAGCGGAAGTCGGCCAGCCCGTGGTGGTGATGGTGCCCGAAGCCATCATCATCGAGGCGGGCGCCGGCGAAGGCGTGGCCGTGACGTACGAACTGGTCGACAAGGTTCAGAATTGGTCGGGACGCGCGCCTTCGGCGTTCATCGACGTCGAGGTGGGCGATGCGATCTACGACGCTCCGGCCGTGGCCGGATTGAACGACGACAACGAACTCGATTACGACGGCCTGAACGGCGACGACGTGACGGTTGTCGTGATGAAGAACAATGACATGGCGGCGGGCGACGGGGTCTCGCTGGTCTTTCAGGGGCGGTCGTACGAGGGACTCGAAGTCGAGCACACCCAGACGTTGACGTTGAGCGGCACCGTGATGATGTTCGATCTGCCGAATGAGACCCTGGGGCAGGTGGTGCCGGGCCAGGGATCGGTGTTCTATCGCGTCAGCACCGCGGGCGTATACAAGGGGCGCTCCTATCGGGCGCCGTTCGCGATCACGGGCGCTGCGGTGGGGTTGCCCGCGCCCAAGGTGCTTGAAGCCACGGCCGACGGGGAGCTCGATCCCGCCGCGGTGCCCAACGGCGCCACGGTCGAAGTCGAGCCATGGCAGGGCTACGGCGTCGGCGATCTGGTCAGGCTTCGTTGGAATGGCTTTACCTCGGGCGGCGATCCGATCTCGCATGCGGACATCTACGAAATCACACAGGAAAACATCACCGAACGGGTGCGGTTCGTCGTGCCCTACAGCAGGATCGGTCCGATTGCCGGCGGGCGGGTCGAAGTGCACTACACGGTGGAGTCGGGCAACAGTCAGCGCACGTCGGAGACGCTGACGCTCGAGGTGCTGGGCGTCGCAAGTCTCGAGCCGCCGATCGTGGAGGGCGAGGTGGGCGGCGAGCTGGACCCGGCGCTGGTGCCGGACGGCGCGAAGCTCACGATCCCGAAATGGCCGGACATGGCGCCCGGCGACGTCGTGAACTGGTTCTGGCTCGGCCTGTCCGACGGCGGTCAGGCCACGGGCGAGGCAACCGTCGAGACGGTCGGCGACATTGTGGCCACCGTCCCGCGAGGCGTCATCGAGGCCAATGCGAATGGCGGCGATACGGTCAACGTGCTCTACCGTGTGACCCGCGTGGATGGCACGGAGGACACCTCGCTGCCCAAGTCGTTCGTCGTGCTGCCAGTATCCGCCCTTTTGCCGCCGCCACACGTGGAGGAAGAGGTCGACGGCGTACTCGATCCGAACGATGCGCTCGACGATGCCACGGTAAGGGTCGATGCGTACGAGGGCATGGCGCGCAACGACATCGTGACGATCTGGTTCGCAAAAGGCACCATCGGTGAAGCCACGCGGCGAGTGCAGATCTCCGACGGTCTGGTCGGCCAGCCGCTGTACCTGTACGTGCCGCACGAGTCGGTGGAAATGCTCGATGGCCTGACCGTCACGGTGAACTACACGGTGGAGGTTGCCGGCGTTGAAAAGCGTTCGGAAGATCTGATGGTGGAGGTGAG
Source organism: Pandoraea morbifera (assembly GCF_902459575.1). Classification (NCBI taxonomy): domain Bacteria; kingdom Pseudomonadati; phylum Pseudomonadota; class Betaproteobacteria; order Burkholderiales; family Burkholderiaceae; genus Pandoraea; species Pandoraea morbifera. Next base: position 231,464 of record NZ_CABPSD010000008.1, on the reverse strand, counting down.
CAAGGCCGTGGTGTGGCCCGCACCGGAAGTGCGCGAGGCCGATGGCGATTATCTGCCGGAAGACGCCTATGCGCGAGGGGCCAATACCATCGTTCGCTGGCACACGAGCATGCGGGTGGGCGACACGATCGATCTGTACTGGGGCGAAGGCGCCGAGATGTATCACGACACGCTCGACATCCTCGGTCCGATGGACTACGAGTTCTTCATGCGCAAGGAGCAGGTCGACACCTGGCTCGGCCGGGAAGTGCCGGTGCGTTACACCATCAAGCGAGGCAATCGCGTGATGCCCTCCGAGGTGCTGCATCTGCGCGTGGGTGTCGAGCTGCCGACGCTCACGGCCCCTGTCGTGGTCGAGGCGATCGATGACGTGCTCAAGCCCGTGGACGTTCGTCAGGGGGCCACGGTGCGAATCGCGTACGACGGCATGCAGGCCGATGACATCATCCAGTTGAACTGGGATGGAGACGTCTCGTTCGCGGCGGTATCCGGAAACGCAAGCGGATCCGTCGACGTGGTGGTGCCGCCCGGCAAGATCGCACTGAATCTGGGCGAAACCATTCTGGTGTCGTACACGGTAGACCGGCTCGGCTTCGAGACCGTTTCGCCCGCGCTGGAGCTTACGATCAATAACTTCCTGCCCGGAAATCTGCCGCTGCCGACCGTCGTCCAGCAAAAGGGCGGTGTGCTCAACCTGATGGACTTCACGGGAGATGCAACGGCGCGCGTGCCGGCATGGCCGCTGATGGCCGCAGGCCAGCGCGTATGGTGGCGCGTCTTCGGCACGCTCTCTACTGGGAATTCGATGACGATATCGCTCGAGCTCGGACACGAGGTGACTGACGAAGAGGCGGGCAAGCCACTCGAGCGCGTGCTCAGGCGCTCGGATCTGGAGAAGTTGCTCGATGGCTCGGACCTGCGCATTCAGGTGAAAGTCACGTTCGACGGAAGTGCCAGCGAGGCCGACGCCGTGACCTTCCGCGAGCGTACGTTGAAGCTCGCGCACAGCCTGACACTGCCTGCGCCTGTCGTGCTCGAGGCGCCGGATGACGAAATCGATCCGATTGAAGCCGAGAAAGGCGTGACGGTGCGCGTCAGCTATGAGGACATGCGGGCCACCGACCGCATCAAGCTGGTGCTGGACGGCGCCGACGCATTCGACGAGGTGCCGGGTAGTACCACCGGCAGCGTGGACATTCCCGTGCCAGGGGCGATGCTGATTCCGTATGTCGGACGTTCGGTGAAGATCAGTTATATCGTCACGCGCGCCGGCAACTACGACGCGTCTGGCATTCTCGAACTCACGGTCAACGATTTCGGCGAAGGCGAGTTGCCCACACCGGTGATTCCCCAGGCACAGAACGGTGTGCTGAAGCTCGACAGCTTTACGGGGGACGCCGAGATCAAGGTCGCGCCGTGGCCGCTGATCGCGGCAGGGCAGAAGGTCTGGTTGCGCTGTCATGCCACGCTCGCCAACGGCACGCCGGACGTCATCGTCCTGCTGATTCGCCACGTCGTGACGGCGGGTGAGGCGACGTCGGGCATCTCGCAACCGCTTCCGCGGGCGCGGCTGGCGGCGCTCAGGAACGACTCCGAGCTGCGCGTCGAGTTCAAGGTGGCCTTCGACGGCGATGACGATGAACTGCAAGCCGTCATCTTCCCGCTGCTTCGCGTGACGATGCAGGTGGTACCGCCGATTACCGTCGATCCCAACAAAATGGTACTCAACGGATTCTCGGTCAAAAGCTTCTGGAATCGAACGGGTGCGTATCCGCCCGGAAACTCGCAAACGCGTGCGGCATCTGGAGGCGTGCCGCCTTATACCTATTCCTCGAACAAGCCGGCGGTGGCCACCGTCAATTCATCCGGGAGGGTCGTAGGCGAAGGCAACGGAACCGCGACAATCACGGTTCGCGATAGCAAGGGAGCGACAGCGACTTATACGGTGGAAGTGAGCAACGTCTATACCACTATCGACAACCATCAGGTCGGCATTTCCCCTGCGCAGGCTATCGCCTGGCGATCCAGTCTACCTGGGGGACGAGGGATCGGTATGACCGAGATCGAATCGCTGAGGGTGGAATACACCAATATCTGGCCGGCTAACGGAGGCTATTTCACGTACACGTGTGAGCAGGGAAGTTGCGGTGCAGGCTGGTGCTACGCAATCTCACAGTATGGGGTCAACCTTTTCTGCACCCATAAAGGCACCCCAAATGGCAGTTTCTGTAAGGCAATCTGCCTTATCCCGAAGAACGGCTGACAGGCGCCGTGGTGCGGGAGGGAGGTGAGGGATCGACCGACGTTTCGTGATAGTCGAACCTTTGCGATGTCCTGAAACACGTTAGAAAATTTGCCACGGCCTTTGCGCCGTGGCATTTTTTGTGACATCCCAAAAAGTCCGTATACATTCACCTCGGTCTCCCCGGGGGGGAATGAGGAGCGGGGCTTCAATTCTGCGTTGGTCCATACGAGCTAACTCATCTCGGATTCCTACACGGCATTACCGTCATGAGCACACATGAAGATTCCGTTGATTCATCGAACCGTCACAGTTCGCCCGCAATAATCACGGCGCACGAAGCATCGACAAACTAATTCGGCGGCCGGGCGACTGCGTCAGATAACGCGGGGCAGCGGGCGCCGGTGCGACCCGGGGAAATGCCGCAATGACCATCCGTCATCGAATTACGCTATTGGTGATCCTGACATTCGTCGCGCTCTCGATCATCGGCGGCTACGCGGTGTACCAGACCCGCGCCAGTGCGCAGAAGGTGCGGCAGGTGACGGAAGGCGTGGTGCCCAGCGCGCTCGCTTCCGCGGATCTCGTCTCGCAGGTCAAGGCGGTACAGATCGCGACCATGACGCTGGTCTACGCACCGGACGAGACCGTTGTCGAACAGGCGCTCGACAAGCTCAAGGCGCTGCGCGACGAGATCGACCGCTCGCTCGCCCGCCAGGCCGACGGGGCCGCGAGCGACGCCCAGAAGGGACTCGTCACGCAGGCGCGCGAGAGCGTGGAGAACTACTTCAACGCCATCAACGACACCGCGAAGCTCAAGCAGGCGGGCAAGACCGAGATGGCGCAGGCGTTCCTGTTCGCGATGGTGGCGCAGTACCGCGACGAACTCGAAGGCGTGGTCAATACGCTGCGGGTCGAGAAGAACCGTCAGAAAGACGCCGCCATCGCCACGCTCAACGACACGCTCTCGACGACCACCACCGCGATCGGCATCGTGACCGGGCTGGCCATCCTGCTGCTCACCGCCATCGGCGCGTTGCTGTACCGGCAGATCACGCGTCCGCTCTCGCGCATGCAGGCCATGATGAGCGAGATCGCCAACAGCCAGGACTTCACTCGTCGCGTGCCTGTCGGCCGCATGGACGAAATCGGTCATTCGATCGTCGCCTTCAATGGCATGATCGAGAAGATTCAGGAACGCTCCGCGCAGCTCAAGCAGAAGACGGCTGACATTCAGGCCATGTTGCAGAACATGCAGCAGGGCATTCTGACGGTCGTCGACGGCGCGAGGGTTCATGGTGAGTACTCCGCCTATCTCGAAGCGATCTTCGAGACGCAGGACATCGCGGGTCGCGGCGTGATGGATCTGGTCTTCGGCGACAGCGATCTGGGCGCGGACGCGCTCTCGCAGGTCGAAGCGGCTGTCGACGCCTGCATCGGGCAGGACGCCATGAACTTCGCGTTCAACGAACACCTGCTCGTTGGCGAGATCGGCAAGCGCATGCCCGACGGCCGTGTGAAGCAGCTCGATCTCACATGGTCGGCGATTACCGACGAAAACGACCTGATCCTGCGCCTGATGCTGTGCGTGCGCGACGTGACCGAGCTGCGCGAGCTCGCGGCCGAAGCCAACGAACAGAAGCAGCGTCTGGAGATGATCGGCGAGATTCTCGCCGTGAGCCAGGAGAAGTTCCATCACTTCATCGAGAGTTCGACCGGCTTCATCCGTGAGAACGAACGCATCATCCGCAAGCATTCCCAGCCCGACAGCGCGGCCATCGCGGAACTGTTCCGCAACATGCACACCATCAAGGGCAACGCGCGCACGTACAACCTCCAGTACCTGACTAACGTCGTGCACGAGACCGAACAGCGCTATCACGAGCTGCGCCAGCCCGACGTCGCGCGCCTGTGGGACCAGGACGGCCTGATGCGCGAACTCGAACGCGTGCGCGAGGCGGTCGACACCTACGCGCAGATCAACGAGATGAGCCTCGGCCGCAAAGGCCCGGGCCGTGCCGCCGACGAGCAGTCGATGGTGGTCGACCGCGCGCATATCCGCGCCAGCCTGCGCATGCTGGAGGCGGCCGATCCGAACGATCTGCACCAGCTGGTCGCCATGCGCGACGCGGTGCACCAGACGCTGCGTCTGCTCGGCACCGAGGGCGTGGGCGAGGCGCTGGGCGGGGTGCTCGATTCGCTGCCGTCGCTTGCCGCCGAGCTGGGCAAGCCGGCCCCCGTCGTGCGTATCGACGACAACGGCTATCGTCTGCGCGCGCCCGCCGTGCGCATCCTGCGCGACGTATTCATGCACTTGCTGCGCAATTCGATGGACCACGGGCTGGAGAGCGCCGAGGAGCGGCGCGCAAAAGGCAAGCCGGCGGCGGGCACCATCGACGTCGAAGTGGGCCTCGACCACAACATGCTTCAGGTCACGCTCGCCGACGACGGTCGCGGGCTGGCGCTGCACCGCATTCGCGCCATCGCGGTGCAACGGGGCTGGATCACATCCGAGACATACGTCAGCGACGAGCAGATCGCGCAGTTCATTTTCCGGCCGGGATTCTCGACGGCCGCGCAAGTCACCGAAGTGTCCGGCCGCGGCGTGGGCATGGACGCCGTGCAGGACTTCGTGCGTCGCGAGCACGGGCGCATCGAACTGCGCTTTACCGACGATCGCAAGGGGGCGGAGTTCCGCCAGTTCCAGACGGTGGTATGTCTGCCCGACAACCTGGTCGTCGACGGCTTTGACCTGAACAGTGTCGCGGCCGATGCCGTCGACCTGCCGACGCCGGACGCGCCCGCAATGCCGGTGCGTTCGTCCGCAGAGGCGGCATCGCGAGGCGATCTGCCGCAACCCGGCAAGGTCTGACGCCGGCGCCACGGAACGCATCGACGGGCACTGTGGCGCGGACCTCGCCGGTCCATCGCCGACGGGCCGCAAGGCAGATTTCGGAGACGAAGTGAGTATGCAAGCAGTGCAATGGGTGTTGACGGGAGCCCTCGCGGGAATCGCGGGCGCGGGCATGGTGGCTCTGGTTGTTCACCGTTGGCGCATGGCGCAGGCGACCGCACACTGGCGCGCGCTGGCGAAAACGCACGACGAAGCGCTGGCGCAGGCGCTCGAGCGTGAACGCGTGGCGGTCGTCGACCGGGACGAAAGGATCCAGGCGTACGACGATGCGATGGCGGCGCACCAGTCGTCGCTCGCACAGGCCGAACTGGATTTGCAGGCAGCGCGCAAGTCCGAGGCCGCCGTGCTCGAAGCCAAGGCGATGTGGCAGGGCGAAGCCGAACGTATTGCCGGCGAGGCGGCCCGCCTGCGCGGGCTGGCCGCCACCTTCGAGCGCTGGCACGAGCAGATGATCTCGCTCATGACGCAGAACCAGGATATGCACGCGAAGAACCACGAACTCGCGTCGATCGTGCGGCACGTGCTCATCGTGTCGCTCAACGCGTCCATCGAGGCGGCGCGCGCGGGCGCGGCGGGACGCGGCTTCGGCATCGTCGCGAGCGAAGTGCGCGCACTGGCCACGCGCTCCGAGGAGCTGTCCAAGAGCTACCGCGACAGTCTGCACCGTAACGACGTGACGACCACGGCGACGTTTCAGGACATTCAGGCCGGCGGCAAGATGATCGCGGCGTCGCTGTCGAGCGTCGAGGCGCTGGCGCAGCAGTTGCACGCCCGTCTTCACTAGTCAATCCCAAGCAGGCAGGTTCCGTTGTGATCAGCGCTCACGCACGCGACAGTTTCGAACGCATTCTGCACAGGGCCGTGCACACCCGGCTCGCCCGATCGCCCGACGCCGTGTGCGAGATCGTGCCCTTTACATCCGACACGTCGGTGCACGGCGCCGATCTGGCGGCGCGGCACGCCAATGTGGTCGTGCTCACGATCTCGTCCATCGGCTTTCGCATGCTGCTTGTGCTGCATTTCGACGAGGACGACGCCACGCTCGCCTACTTCGCCCGGAACGAGCAGGACAAGCCATTCCGCGAAGTCTTTCTCGAGATCGGCAACCTGTGCTGCGGTGCGATCAACCAGGCGTTGCTCGAACACTTTCCCGATCTGGGCATGTCCACACCCTACGTACTGAGCGGGAACTGCGTGCCGCACCTCATGCAGCTCAGGCCGAATCATCTGGCCTCGTGGGCGATCACGCTCGATGGCGACGTGCGGCTCGCGGCCACGCTGTGCGTCTGCGCGCACGCGCCGCTGGACTTCCACGCGGACGTGAGCGAGGCGCAGGACAGCAGCGGCGAACTCGAATTGTTTTGAAGCGGCAACGCGCTCCGTCAAGCGCTGGGAAATTACGACCATGAACCGAAGTACCCCCCGAGAGTCGGTGAGCCAGTTCCTGATTCTCGACGACAACGTCGAACACGAATACCCTGAAGCGCTCGTGCGCGGCATGATCGATATCACCGAAGGCGTGTTTCGCGGCCTGTTCGGCGACGACATCGCGCTCACGTGCGAGTCGCCCAGCGTGGTGCGCGATCGCATCATCTTCGGCGAGGTCTTCAGCCTGATTCCGCTCGAGAGCGCCTGGTGCCGCGGCTACATGATGATGCAGGCCGAGCAGGTGCCGTTCATGCAACTGCTCGAGCATACGGGCCGCTGCGAAGGCCAGGCCGGCTTTCGCGAGCTCAACGGCATGCTCGGCGAGATGACCAACCTCATCTGGGGCGCGTTCAAGAATCGCTATCTGGGCGAGGCGTCGGCCGCCGACCGCGCGCAGGTGCAGGTGCCGCTACTCATCAATCACAAACAGAAGTACATCTCGTTCGGTACCGACAACCCCCAGCTGTGTTTCGTCTATCGCATCGCCGACCCGGTCGATGCGCGAATCGTCACGCTGCATCAGCATTTCGTCTTCAGCCTGAACTGGTCGCCCGAAGCGTTCCGCGAAGCGACGCCAGCGACGGCCGCACCCGTCGAGACCGGGGCGCTGGAACTGTTCTGAGATCCCGGCTCGGAAACTTCATCTCTCACACACAAAGGACATCATCATGTCGAAGATTCTCGTGGTCGACGATTCGAGCACCGTGCGCGACGAAGTCGCCGGTTTCCTGCGCAAGAACGGACTGGACGTGGACACGGCCGTCGACGGCAAGGACGGCCTCGCGAAGCTCAAGGGGAGCCCGGGCGTGAAACTGATCATCAGCGACGTGAACATGCCCAACATGGACGGCCTGACGATGGTCGAGAAGATTCGCGGCGAACTGGCGAATCACGCCGTCAATGTCGTGATGCTCACCACCGAGAGCAGCCCGGCGATGAAGGAGCGCGGCAAGGCCGCCGGCGTGAAGGGCTGGATCGTCAAGCCGTTCAAGGGCGACGCGGTGCTCGAGACGTTCCGCAAGCTGGCCGGCTGACCGACCGGGCGGCGACGGCGTTACACTGTGGGCTTTTCCGCACTGCGCGACCTTTCGCGTATTCTCGCCCACCCATCATGAGCGTCGTCCCTCAGAAAAAGAAGCCCGCCCACGACCCCGTCGCCCCGGTATCCGGCAACGAGCCTGTCGATGCGGCGACGGGAACCGCGGAAGCGCGGCCTCGCCGCTCCAAGCTGCGCCTGACGTACGTCATCGCCAGTCTCGACCGCCTGCTGCGCCGCCACATGTCCGAGGCGCTCGCGCCGCTGGGCCTCACACTGGCGCAATTTACCGCGCTGTCGGTGCTCGACGCCCGAGGCAAACTCTCGAACGCACAACTCGCCCAGCGCTCGTTCATCACACCGCAATCGGCCAACGAGGTCGTGAGCGTGATGGCGGCGCGCCAGTGGATCACGCGTGAGCCCGATCCCAACCACGGGCGTATCGTGCTTCTGCAACTGACCGACGAAGGCCGCCGCGTGCTCGCCCAGTGCGAGGCGGTGGCCCGCGACATCGACGCCCGCATGCGCGCCGATGTGAGCCGCGAAGACGCCGCCGCCGTGCAGCGCCACCTCGAACTGTTCGTTCGCAACCTGCGCGACTGACTCCGGGTTTGTCCCGACCTGCCGATTGCTTGTATTGTCAGGTAGCTTGATATTAAATGGAGTCCGTCGCCGCATGCGCGTGCGACCGAATTCCATCGACACGGCAAGACGAAAGCGACGAACCGGGTGTACGGCATCGTCGTGTGCACCGCACTCGCGTCGTTAATATCAGGTTACCTGATTAAATGATCTGTGCCAGTGCATACCTGGGGGCTTTGCTTGCGGCGTGGATGGGCTTCGTATCAGGCGCCGCCTTCTCGGGCGGTGACCGAAGACCATCAAGAAGATCACAGGAGACACCATGGAATCGAATCGGGATGGCGGCGCGCGAGCGTTGCCCATCGGCGCGGACGGCACGGCGAGCGGCACCAGCCCGGTCGTCATGACGCTGGCGTTGTGCTTCGCGGTGGCGTTGCTCGAAGGCCTCGACCTGCAGTCGGTCGGCGTGGCGGCGCGCGGCATGTCGAAGGAGTTCGGCCTGAGCGTTGCGCAAATGGGCATCGCGTTTTCGGCCGGCACGTTCGGGCTGCTGCCGGGCGCCATGGTGGGCGGCCGTCTGGCCGACAGCATCGGCCGCAAACGGGTGTTGATGCTCTCGGCGGCATTGTTCGGCTTGCTGTCGATCGCGACGGCGTTCGTGTCGGATTTCTGGATGCTGGTGATCGTGCGCGTGCTCACGGGCATTGGCCTTGGCGGGGCCATGCCGAACCTGATCGCGCTGTCCTCGGAAGCCGTCGCGCCGCGTAAGCGCGGCACCGCGGTGAGCATCATGTACTGCGGCATTCCGCTTGGCGGCGGCATCGCGGCCACGATCGGCATGCTCGCCGTGAGCGATGCCGACTGGCGTCACATTTTCTACGTCGGCGGCGTCGGCCCGCTGCTGCTGTTGCCCCTGCTGGCCTGGTGCCTGCCCGAGTCGCGTGCCTTCAAGGCGGCGACGGCGCGGGGCGAGCGCGTCACCCCCGCGCCGATGATGTCGGTGCTGTTCTCCGAAGGGCGTGGCCTGTCGACGGTGCAACTCTGGCTGTCCTACTTCTGCACGCTGATCGTGCTGTACTTCCTGCTCAACTGGCTGCCGTCGCTCATGGGGTCGCGCGGTCTGGCGCGCGGCGAGATCGGCTGGGTGCAGATTCTCTTCAACGTCGGCAGCGCCGTGGGCGTGCTCGCGCTGGGCTACCTGATGGATCGGGCGCGCATGTCGCTCGTCATCGGTGGCATGTATCTGGGCATGATTGCGTCGCTCGTCGGACTGGCGGCCGCGCATGGCTTCGGTGTGTTGGCCACGGCTGCATTTTTCGCGGGCATGTTCATCATCGGCGGGCAGTCCGTGCTCTATGCGCTCGCGGCGGCCTACTACCCGACCGCAATGCGCGGCACCGGCGTGGGCGCCGCGGTGGCCATCGGCCGCATCGGTTCGGTCGTGGGCCCGCTGGCCGCCGGCATGCTGCTCGCCGTGGGAAGCAGCGCGGCCGTCGTGATCGGCGCGAGCATCCCGGTGACGATCGTGGCCGCGCTGGCCGCACTCACGCTGATCCGTCGTCCCCGCGCGGCTGACTGAACCGTTTTACCGGTTGGCCTCGCTTGCACGCGACGGACGGCGTTTCGGCTGCCCCGTCGCGTTTTTTCTTGTGTATCTCGCGGGCGCATCCGTATGCGCCGCGGGCTTTCGGCTCAACACGCTTTCCATCGCCTGACTTGCCTCACCTGATTCGCCGCTTTGCCCCGTTTAAACGATAACGACATCAATAATCTGGAGACTCGCATGGCAATTCCCTTCCGCACCCACGCGCTCGCAATGTTGGGCGCCGCCACCGTACTCGCCGCGCCCGGCATCGCCAACGCGCAATCGAACGTCACGCTGTACGGCATCGTCGACACCGGCATCGAATACGTCTCTCACGCAAGCGCCAATGGCGCCGTCTTTCGCATGCCCGGCGTCACGGGCGAGTTGCCCTCGCGTTGGGGCCTGCGCGGCACCGAGGATCTTGGCGGCGGGCTTGCCGCGATCTTCCAGCTGGAGAGCGGTTTCAACCTGCGCGGCGGCGATCAGGGGCAGGGCGGCCGGTTGTTCGGGCGTCAGGCCTTCGTGGGCCTGAAGGGCCCGTACGGCACGCTCGCTTTCGGGCGGCAGTACTCGATGACCTTCTACGCGCTGCTGGGCTCCGACGTGCTCGGTCCGGACATCTACGGCATGGGGTCGTTCGACGCGTACATTCCCAACGCGCGGACCGACAACTCGGTCACGTACCAGGTGGCATGGCAGGGGCTGAGCTTCGGCGCGGGGTATTCCTTCGGACGTGATTCGGGCGGTACGGGCAACTCGCCCGGCCAGGGCACGTGCGCCGGACAGGTGCCGGGGCAGTCCGTGCAGTGCCGCGACTGGTCGGTAATGCTCAAGTACGACGCCAGCAACTTCGGCGTGGCCGCGTCGTACGAGGAGCAACGCGGCGGCACCAACGCGGCGGCCAACTTCTTCGACGGACAGCCGACCGTCGCCTTTGCCAGCAGCGGCGACAAGGACACGCGCACGACCCTTGGCGCGTACTACAAGTACGGCGCCTTCAAGGTTGGCGGCGGCTGGCTGGGCCGCCGTGTCTCGACGTCTGCGGTCAACACGCATTCGAACCTGTTCTACCTGGGCGCGGCATACAACATCACCCCGGCCTGGCTCGTGGACGGCCAGGTCTATCGCATCATCAACAGCGATCACGACACGCGCGGCACGATGACCACGCTGCGCGCCACGTATTCGCTGTCGGTGCGCACCGCCGTCTATGCGCAGGCCGCCTATCTGTTCAACAGCGCGCGCGCGGCCTACTCGGTCAGCGGCGGCGGAGGCGGTACCACCCCGCCCGCGGGTGAAGGGCAGGCCGGGGTAATGCTCGGCATGCGTCACACGTTCTGAAAGTGCGCTAAGGGTTTCCACTGAAAACACAGTGCTTGCAATGTAAGGTTACCTGATATTAAATGTGTGTGTCGGCAACACCGCGCGCCACTCCCGGCGCGCGGCGCAGGTTGCCCCGCACACTTGGGAATTTCGCAAAATGAATGCATACGAAGGACGCTGGAAAACGGTCGACGTGAAAGTCGAGGGCGGTATTGGCTGGGTGATCTTCAACCGTCCGGACAAGCGCAACGCCATGAGCCCGACGCTCAACACCGAGATGAACCAGGTGCTCGACGCCATCGAACTCGACGCCGATGTGAAAGTCGTCGTGCTCACCGGCGCGGGTGCCGCCTGGACGGCGGGCATGGATTTGAAGGAGTACTTCCGCGAGATCGACGGCGGTCCGGAAATCGTGCAGGAGCGTGTGCGTCGCGACGCATCGGACTGGCAGTGGCGCCGTCTTCGCATGTATTCGAAGCCCACGATCGCCATGGTCAACGGGTGGTGCTTCGGCGGCGGTTTCTCGCCGCTGGTGGCGTGCGATCTGGCGATTGCCGCCGACGAAGCCGTGTTCGGTCTGTCCGAGATCAACTGGGGCATTCCGCCGGGCAACCTGGTGAGCAAGGCGATGGCGGATACTGTCGGCCATCGCCGGGCGCTGCACTACATCATGACCGGCGACACGTTTACCGGCGTGCAGGCCGCGGAAATGGGCCTCGTCAACCAGAGCGTGCCGCTCGCCCAATTGCGCGAGGCCACCCTGGCGCTGGCCGCCAAGCTGCTCGAGAAGAATCCGGTGGTGTTGCGCGCGGCGAAGCATGGCTTCAAGCGTGCGCGCGAACTCACATGGGAGCAGAGCGAAGACTACCTGTACGCCAAGCTTGATCAGGCGCAACTGCGCGACCCGGAGCACGGCCGCGAGCAGGGACTCAAGCAGTTCCTCGACGACAAGTCGATCAAGCCGGGCCTGCAGGCTTACAAGCGCTGAGGCGCGACAGACACCGACTCACGCGATGCAACGAACGAGAGAGGATTGACGCGATGCATGACGTACAGATGCTGATTGGCGGCCAGTGGCGCGGCGCGCAGGGGGGCGCGACGTTCGAGCGGATCGATCCGGTGACGGGCGCCGTGGCGTCGCGTGCGCCGGCGGCGACGCTCGCCGACGCCGATGCCGCCGCCGACGCCGCGCAGGCGGCGTTCCCGGCGTGGGCGGCGCTCTCGCCGACCGCACGTCGTCAGCGCCTGCTCGCGGCAGCCGAACGCATGGACGCCCGCGCGGCGGACTTCATCGCCATCGGTGCAGCCGAGACGGGGGCGATGGCCAACTGGTATGGCTTCAATGTCATGCTGGCGGCCAACATGTTGCGAGAAGCCGCCGCGATGACCACGCAGATCGACGGCAGCGTCATTCCGAGCGATGTGCCCGGCAGTCTCGCGATGGCCGTGCGCTCGCCGGTCGGCGTGGTGCTTGGGATCGCGCCCTGGAACGCGCCGGTCATTCTCGCGACGCGTGCGCTGGCCATGCCGCTGGCGTGCGGCAACACGGTCGTGCTCAAGGCGTCGGAGCAATGTCCCGGCGTGCACGCGCTGATCGGCGCCTGCCTGCACGAGGCTGGCCTCGGTGACGGCGTGGTCAATGTCGTGACGAATGCGCCCGAGGATGCCGGCGAGATCGTGGCGCGGCTGATCGCGCACCCGGCCGTGCGACGCGTGAACTTCACCGGCTCCACGCATGTGGGGCGCATCATCGCCCGTGTGGCGGCCGAGCATCTGAAGCCCGCGCTGCTGGAGCTGGGGGGCAAGGCGCCCGTGCTCGTGCTCGACGACGCCGATCTGGACGCCGCGGTCGATGGCATTGCGTTCGGTGCGTTTTTCAACCAGGGGCAGATTTGCATGTCGACGGAGCGCGTGATCGTCGACGCCCGCGTGGCCGACGCCTTCGTCGAGAAGCTCACCGCCAAGGCGGCAACGCTGCACGCGGGCGCGCCGACGTCGCCCGAGAGCGTGCTTGGCGCGATGGTGAGTGCGCAGGCAGCGTCGCGCGTGGCGGCGCTCGTCGAGGATGCCCGTGAGCATGGCGCCCGGCTGCCGCTCGGCTGCCGTGTCGAGGGGGCGATCATGCAGGCGACCATCGTCGACGGCGTGACACCCGCAATGCGCCTGTATCGCGAAGAGTCGTTCGGCCCGGTGGTCACGATCCAGCGCGTTCAGGGCGACGACGAAGCGGTGGCGCTCGCCAACGACAGCGAGTTCGGATTGTCGGCGGCGATCTTCAGCCGCGACGTGTCGCGTGCGCTGCAACTGGCGCGACGCATCGAATCCGGCATCTGTCACATCAACGGCCCGACCGTGCACGACGAAGCCCAGATGCCGTTCGGCGGAGTGAAGGCGAGCGGATACGGTCGCTTCGGCAGCAAGGCGTCCATTGGCGAGTTCACGGAGCTGCGCTGGATCACCGTGCAGACGACCCCGCGCCACTACCCGATCTGAACTTCCCGAAGGGATGAGGATGTGCCCGCCGGCGAACGCGACCGAGAACGCGTCGCGGCGGGTTCGAAGCAGGAGACAGTGTTTTGAACCAAGGCAACAACACGGCGGCCAGCCCGGACATCGCCGCGCACCGCTATCGGCCGGTCAGCATCGGCAATCCCGGTGTCGAGGTGCGTCGCGACGGCGAGTTCTGGTATCTGCGCTCGCGTGAAGCGCTGGGCGACTTTCCCGAGCGATTGACCGATCGGCTCGTGTCGGGCGCGGCCCGGCATCCTGACCGGTGGCTGATCGCACGGCGCGGTCCCGACGGCGCGTGGATCGGCATCACATACGCGCAGATGCTGTTGCGCGCGCGCGCCATCGGTCAGGCGTTGCGCGATCGCGGGTTGTCGGCGCAGCGTCCCATCGCGATCCTGTCCGGCAACGATCTCGAACATTTTCAGTTGGCCCTCGGCGCGATGTATGCGGGCGTGCCGTTCGCGCCGATTTCGCCGGCGTATTCCATCGTGTCGACGGACTTCGGCAAGCTGCGCCACACGCTGGGTGTGCTGCGCCCGGGCCTCGTCTACGCAACCGATGCGAACGCCTACGGCAAGGCGATGGACGCAGTGCTGGGCGAGGATGTGATTCGCGTCACGGCGTGCGGTGACGGCGGCACGCTGGGTTTCGACGCGCTGCTCGAGGCGGTGCCGCGCGATATCGACGCCGCGCATGCCCGGGTCAACGGCGACACCGTGGCCAAGATCCTCTTTACGTCCGGCTCGACGCGTTCGCCGAAGGCGGTGCCGACCACGCAGCGCATGCTGTGCAGCAATCAGCAGATGCTGCTGCAAACCTTCCCGACCTTCGGCGAGGCCCCGCCGGTGCTGGTGGACTGGCTGCCGTGGAATCACACCTATGGCGGCAGTCATAACGTCGGTATCGCGCTGTACAACGGCGGCACGCTCTACATCGACGACGGCAAGCCCGTCGCCGGGAAGTTCGAGGAGACGCTGCGCAACCTGCGCGAGATTTCGCCGACCGTCTACTTCAACGTGCCGAAGGGATGGGAAGACCTTGCCATCGCCCTCGAGCGCGACGCCGCGTTGCGCGAGCGCTTCTTCGCGCGGGTGAACCTGTATTTCTTTGGCGGGGCGGGACTGTCGCAGGCGGCGTGGGACCGGCTGGAGCGCGTGACGGAGCAGCATTGCGGCGAGCGCATTCGCATCATGTCGGGGCTGGGCATGACCGAGACGTCGCCGAGCTGCATGTTCACGACCGGGCCGATCATGCGCGCGGGGTACATCGGCTTGCCGGCGCCGGGCTGCGAGGTCAAGCTCGCCCCCGTGGGCGGCAAGCTCGAAGTGCGGTTTCGCGGGCCGAACGTCATGGCCGGGTACTGGCGACATGAATCCACCGATCCGGTATTCGACGAAGAGGGCTACTACCGCACCGGCGACGCGGCGACGTTCGTCGACCCGGCGCACCCGGAGATCGGCCTGCAATTCGACGGACGCATCACCGAGGACTTCAAGCTCAGTTCCGGCACGTTCGTGAGCGTCGGTCCGTTGCGCGCCCGTGTGATTTCGGAAGGTGCGCCTTACGTCCAGGACGCGGTGGTCACCGGCATCAATCGCGACGACATCGGCCTGATGATCTTTCCCCGCGTGGAGGATTGCCGACGCCTGAGCGGCCTGCCCAACGATGCGCCGCTGGCCGACGTACTCGCCGCGCCGCCCGTGCGGGACGCCTTCACGACACTGCTGGCAACGCTCAACGCGTCGGCGGGCGGCAGCGCCACCTACGTGGCCCGCCTGATGTTGCTCGACACGCCGCCGTCGCTCGATCGCGGCGAAGTGACCGACAAGGGCTCGATCAATCAGCGCGCGGTGCAGGATCATCGCGCGGCCGCGGTCGAGGCATTGCACGCGGCGTGTGAGGGCACGCCCCACATCATCCTCGCGCCCGCGAGACGCTGACATGCACGAACCGAAACTGCAAAGCGCGGCGCACGACATTGCGTTCGTGCTGGACACGCTCGGCGTGGGCGAGGCGCTCACGCGCCTGGCGCCCTACCGGGAGCTCGATACGGCAACGTTGGTGCAGGTCGTCGACGAGGCGGCGCGCTTCGCGCGCGAGGTACTCGCGCCACTGAACGCCGTAGGCGATCGGGAGGGTTGCTCGTGGCGCGACGGTGAGGTGCGAACGCCTGCCGGCTTCACCGACGCCTACCGCCAGTACCGCGATGCCGGCTGGCCGTCGCTGCCGTGCGATCCGTCACTTGGCGGGCAGGGCCTGCCGGTGGTCGCGCAAGTGGCCGTGCAGGAACTCACGGCGGGCGCCAACCTCGCCTGGACGATGTATCCCGGCATCCTTCATGGTGCCTACGAGTGTGTCCACCGTTTCGGTAGCGAGGCATTGCGCGAGACGTGGCTCGGACCGTTGGTGAGCGGAGACTGGCTCGCGACCATGGCCCTCACCGAGCCGGGAGCGGGCAGCGATCTGGGCCAGATCCGCACGCGCGCCGAATGGGTCGACGAAGCGTCGGGCACGGTGCGCGTGACCGGCGAGAAGATATTCATCTCGGGCGGCGAACAGGATCTCACGCCGAACATCGTGCACCTTGTGCTCGCCCGGACGCCGCAAGCCCCGGCCGGAAGCGGCGGTCTGTCGCTGTTCCTCGTGCCCAAGGTGCTGGCCGGCGGCGAGCGCAATGCCGTGCACTGCACCGGCATCGAGCACAAGATGGGCATTCGCGGCAGCGCCACATGCTCGATGGCCTTCGAGGGGGCGATCGGGTATCTGGTCGGCCAGCCGCATCGCGGACTCGAAGCCATGTTCGCGATGATGAATTCGGCGCGGCTGCATGTGGGGGCTTCGGGCGTCGGGCTGGCGCAGCAAGCATGCGAAATGGCCGAGCGTCACGCGAACGAGCGGGTGCAGTCGCGCGTGCCCGGCGCGCCGGCCGGTGCCCCCATTGCCCGGCATCCCGCGGTATGGCGTCTGCTCGAAGGGCAACGTGTAGCCGTCGAAGGCGCACGATTGCTGTTGTATCGCGCCGCGCTGGCCATCGACGAGTCGCATCACGCCGATTCGGCGACAGCGCGGGCGCAGGCGGATGCGCTGGCGGCGCTGCTCACGCCGGTGGTCAAGGCGATGTCGACCGAACAGGCTTTCCACGGGGCGAGCGCTGCGTTGCAGGTATTCGGCGGCTATGGCTATGTCGAGGAGACGGGCATCGCCCAGTACCTGCGCGACGCCCGTATTCCCATGATCTACGAGGGCACCAACGAGATCCAGGCCATCGACCTGATGCTGCGCAAGATCGCGCGCGACGATGGCGCGGTGCTGTGTCAATGGCTCGCCTGGGCGCGCGCGCAGGCTGCCCAGGCGCGCACGCTCCCCGGTCTCGACGGGTTCGGCGCCGCCATGGCCGTGCTCGACGAAGGCGTGACGGTGCTGCCTCAGATCGTCGCTCTCACACATTCCTCGCCGCGCGCGGCGCTGTGTGTGGCCGGCGAGATGATGCGCGTGGTTCACGGGTTGTCGCTGGCGGGCTTGTGGGCGCAGGCAGCGCTCGCGGAGCATCGGGTGGCAGCATCCGGCCAATCGGGGCACGGCGGCAAACGTCGCGCCGCGCGCCATTGGCTGAAGTTCGAACTGCCGGAGACGCGCCGGGCGCTGGCGATCGTCGCGGCGCAGATCCTCGATCCGGAGACGGCCGAATGAATCTCGACAAACTCGTCGCCATCGATACGCACGTGCACGCCGAAGTGTCGTGCTGCCAGCCGCCGGACCTGTTCGGCAAGGCCTTCGACGATGCCGCCGACAAGTATTTCGGCACCGTGCTCAAGCAGAACCGCCGGCCCACCATTCCCGAGACGATCGCGCATTACCGGGAGCGCAACATCGGCTTCGTGATGTTTACCGTCGATTGCGAGGCAAACATCGGGCGCCGCCGCATTCCGAACGAAGAGATCGCGGGCTATGCCCAGGAGAATGCGGACATCATGATCGCGTTCGCGAGCATCGATCCGCACAAGGGTCGCATGGGCGTGCGCGAAGCGCGACGGCTCGTCGAGGAATTCGGCGTGCGCGGCTTCAAGTTCCATCCGACCATGCAGGGGTTTTTCGCCAATGACCGCATGGCGTACCCGATGTACGAGCTGATCGCGGAGTATCGCCTCACGGCCGTGTTCCACAGCGGACATTCGGGCATCGGATCCGGCATGCCGGGCGGGGGCGGTTTACGGCTCAAGTTCTCCGAACCGATCCACCTGGACGATGTGGCGACCGACTTCCCCGAGATGAACATCGTGATCGCGCATCCGTCCTGGCCGTGGCAGTCTCAGGCCCTGTCGATCGCGCTGCACAAGCCGAACGTCTACATCGACCTGTCGGGCTGGTCACCGAAGTATTTCTCGCCGGAACTGATCCAGTACGCCAACTCGTTGCTGCGGGAGAAGATGCTGTTCGGTTCCGACTTTCCGCTCATCGCGCCCGATCGCTGGCTGCGCGACTTCGAGACCGCCGGCTTTCGCGACGAGGTCAGGCCGCTGCTGCTCAAGGACAACGCGGTGCGCATGCTCGGGCTGTCGACGCCAGGACATGCGGCGGCCGGGTCTCATGGATGAGGGCTCGCGCGTGAGCGCTTCAGCGCAGCCCCGGCACGCCGTAGCGCACGCGCGCCGCTTCGCGCATGGCGCTGATGAGCGTCTGCTCGGGCGGGGTCGGCACGGTGTCGTTGCGCCACAGAATGCCGATGGATTCCTCGGTCCCTTTCGTGGCGAAGGGCAGCGCGCACAGCGTGCCTTCGGCGAGATCGTCCTGCACGGTGATCTCGGAGGCGATCCACACCACGTCGTCGCGCAACGTCATGGCACGGGCGAGCGACATCGAAAGCAACTCGGAATAGTCGTCGAGCGTGCCCACGCCATGCGCTCGCAAGAAGCTGTCGGCCGTATGACGCAGGATCGTGCCATGCGGCGGCAGGATCACGTGATGGTCCGCGAGATCGGCCATCGACACACGACGCTGCTGGACGAGCGGATGCGCCGGGCGCACCACCACGCACAACGGCGTGGCGCAAAGGTGCTCGAACGTGAGCCCCGCCATGCCCTCGGGGTCCGACATCCGGCCCAGCGCGAGCGTCATTTCGCCGGACTTGAGCCGGGTGAGCAATTGCTGGTTCGCACCGGTATGCACCTGCACCACGATGCCGGGCCATTCCCGCCGGAACGTCTCGAGCACGGCGGGCATCATGGCGGCGGCCAGCGTGGGCAGCACGGCAAGGGAGATCACGCCGCCGGTCTGGCCGACGGCACGCGAGAGCACGTCGATGCCCTGGCGCAGCGCGCTCACGCTCGCCCCGGCATGCCGCAGGAACAACTCGGCTTGCGCGGTGGGCCGGGCGCCGTTGCGCCCGCGCTCGAACAGGCGCACGCCAAGCAGGCCCTCGAGTTCGGCAATCGTCTTGCTCACGGCGGGTTGCGTGATGGACAGGGCCTCGGCGGCGCGCTGAAGGCTGCCGTGCTGCGCCACGGCCAGCAGGCATTGCAGATGGCGCAGCTTGATGCGCCCATCGAGTAGATGTCTTTCCATGCCGGAAAGTTATGAAAAGCCTAAGAAAATGTCAATAAATATATCCTTTGATTATGGATATAGTGTCGAAAACCGACCGGTGACAGGCCACGGCGCCTGCCCGGACAGACAACACGAAATGGAGTGAGACCATGTCGAACACGACAACCGTCCTGCGCCCGCGCGACTGGGATTCGCATCCCAGGCTCATCGACAGCGGATACAAGTCCACGGCGTTGCGCGGCCCCAAGCAGTTGCTCATCCCCGTCAAGCAGAACCTCGCCGATCTGCGCTCGCCGGTCTACGGAAACGGCATCATCGGCGCGCTCGACGGTGATCTCACGCGTAATGCGGTGCGCAACGGCGAGCCCCTCGGCGAGCGGATGATCGTCACGGGCCGCGTGCTCGACGAGGGCGGCCGCCCGGTGCCCAACACGCTCGTGGAGCTGTGGCAGGCCAACGCGTGCGGCCGCTACGTGCACAAGGTGGACCAGCACGACGCGCCGCTCGACCCGAACTTCCTCGGCGCCGGCCGCGCGCTGACCGATGCGCAAGGCCGCTACAAGTTTCTGACCATCAAGCCGGGCGCCTATCCGTGGAAGAACCACCACAATGCATGGCGTCCGCAGCATCTTCACTTTTCGGTGTTCGGCCACTACTTCGCGACTCGCCTGGTGACGCAGATGTATTTCCCGGGCGACCCGCTGCTGGCCTACGACCCGATCTTCCAGGCCACGCCGGCGCACGCCCGCGACCGTTTGATCGCGCGCTTCTCGATGGATATCACGGAGCCCGAGTACGCGCTGGGTTATGAATTCGACATCGTGCTGCGCGGTGCCGACCAAACGCCGATGGAGTCCTGAGTCATGTCCGATTACCAGCAAACGCCGTCGCAAACCGTCGGCCCGTATTTCGCCTACGGCCTGTCGCCGGAGCAGTACCTGTACGACTTCAAGAGCGCCTTCACGCCCGTGGTGGCCGGCGATCGCGCCGAGGGCGAGCGCATCCGCCTGATCGGCTGCGTATACGATGGCGCGGGCAATCCGATCAACGATGCCCTGATCGAAGTGGTGCAGGCCGACGCGCACGGCAACTACGTGCGCACCGCCGAAGACATCGAGCGCACCGGCTTTGCGGGCGCCGGCCGATGCGGCACCGGCACCGATGCGGAGAATCGCTTCGTCATCGAGACGGTCAAGCCGGGCGCCGCCGCGCCGGGCGAGGCACCGCGCATCGACGTGATCCTGACGATGCGGGGCTTGCTCAATCATCTGTTTACGCGTATCTATTTCGACGACGAGGCATCGGCCAACGCGGCCGACCCCGTGCTGCAGCAAGTGCCGGCCGAGCGGCGCCACACGTTGATCGCCCGCCGCGAGGTGACCGGTGGCCGTGTGTCGTATCGGTTCGACATCCGCATGCAGGGCGACGAGGAGACGGTGTTCCTCGACCTCTGATGTCGGTCATGCAAGGCTGAAACTGGCGCGGCCTCGGGCTGCCGGCACGATGGTGCCGGCGGCCCGAGGTCGTATCTGCATTTTTGCAACGCACCAACCATCGATTCTCCGATGACGGAACTGCTTGACTCCTTGCTGCGCGGCTCCGCCGTGACGGCGCGTTTTTCGCGCGACGCCACGCTTCAGGGCATGCTCGACTTCGAAATGGCGCTTGCCGCCGCCGAAGCCGAAACCGGAGTAATTCCGGGCGCAGCCATCGCTCCGATTGCCGCCGCCGCGCGCGCCGACGACCTCGATTGGCCCGCGCTGCGCGATGCCGCGGCCCGCGCGGGCAACCTTGCCATCCCCCTGGTCAAGCAACTCACCGCCCTCGTTGCCGCGCGCGACGCCGAAGCCGCGCGCTTCGTGCACTGGGGGGCCACCAGCCAGGACGCCATCGACACCGGCCTCGTGCTGCAAGTGCGCGGCGCGCTCGACGATCTCGGCGCCGACCTCGACGGCCTGCTCGCCCAGCTGGCCGAGCAGGTCCGGCAGCACCGCGCCACCGTCATGGTCGGACGCACCTGGCTGCAGCATGCCTTGCCGATCACGTTCGGCCTCAAGCTCGCCGGCACGCTCGACGCGTTGCTGCGCGCGCGGGCAGAATTGGCCGAGGTGCGCGAGCAAGCCCTGTGTGTGCAGTTTGGCGGTGCGGCGGGTACGCTGGCGTCGCTCGGCGAGCATGGGCCCGCGGTGGCCGCGGCGCTTGCCCGGCATCTCGGCCTGCGCAACGCCGCGACGCCCTGGCACGGCCAGCGCGACCGCATTGTGCGCGTGGGCAGCTGGGCCGCGTCGCTCACCGGCTCACTGGGCAAGTTCGCGCGTGACACGGCGATGCTCACGCAGACCGAAGTCGGCGAGATCGCGGAGGCGTCGGGACCGGGACGCGGCGGCTCGTCCACCATGCCGCACAAACGCAACCCGGTCGGCTGCGCGGCGATACTCACCGCCGCGGCGCGCACGCCGCAACTCGCCGCCACGCTGTTCTCCGCCATGCAGCAGGACCATGAGCGTGGTCTTGGCACCTGGCACGCCGAATGGGAAGCATTGCCCGAACTGCTGATGTTGTGCGGTGGGGCCTTGGCGACGGCACGCACGCTCGTGGCGGACTGGACCGTCGACACCGCGCGCATGCGCGAGAACGTGGACATCACGCGCGGGCTGATCATGGCCGAGGCCGTGACCATGGCGCTGGGCGAGTCCATGGGCCGGCTCGAAGCGCACCGCCGCGTGGAGGCCTGCTGCCGCGAAGCCATCGCGCGGCAGCGTCATCTGCTCGACGTGCTGCGCGACGACACCGAGATCGCCCGCACCCTTTCCGGCGAGACGCTCGAACGTCTGGCCGATCCGCAACATTATCTGGGCGCCGCAGACACGTTCGTGAGCCGTGTGCTCGCGCTGGCCGATGCGGCGCTCGCGCTCAACCTTTCCGGCAGGAAATCCCAATGAACGATCAGGAACGCTACGACAACGGCATGCAGGTGCGCCGTGCCGTGCTCGGCGATGCGCACGTGGACCGCTCGCTCAGCCACATCAACGACTTCAACGACGACTTCCAGAATTTCATCACGCGCTTTGCCTGGGGAGACGTATGGACACGTCCCGGCCTCACGCGCCACATGCGCAGCATGGTCACTCTCTCGCTGCTCATCGCGCTCAACCGTGGCGATGAATTTCGCATGCATGTGCGTGCCGCATTCAACAACGGCGTGACGCGAGAGGAGATGAAGGAACTGTTCCTGCATGCCGCGCTGTATTGCGGTCTGCCCGCGGCGAACCAGGCGATCCACGACGCAGAGAAAGTCTTCGCGGAGATGGAAGCCGCCAACCCCGGTTCGACCACGCGCGCGCGCGATGGCGCTCAGGGCTGAGGAGGCGGACCGCATGACGATGGAACGTTTGATCGAAGTCGACGGCGCCACGCTGCGTGTGGCGATCGATGGCGACGAGAGCGCACCCGCGCTGGTGCTGTCGAACTCGCTGGGCACCACACTCGACATGTGGGCACCGCAGGTGCCCGCGCTCGCCCGGGAATTCCGGGTGATTCGTTACGACACGCGCGGCCACGGCGGATCGTCGGTGACGCCGGGTCCGTACACGATTGGCCAGCTCGGCCGCGACGTGCTGGCACTGCTCGATGCGCTGAAGATCGAGCGCGCGAGTCTGGCGGGCGTGTCGATGGGCGGGATGACGGGCATGTGGCTGGGCATTCATGCACCGCACCGCCTGGCGCGTCTGGCGATCGTGTGCTCGTCCGCGCACATCGGCGGCGAGGACGGCTGGAACGCGCGCATTCGTGCTGTGCAATCCGATGGCATGACGGCCGTCGTCGATGCGGTGGTGTCGCGCTGGTTCACGCCGGCGTTCGCAGAGCGCGAACCGGCGCTCGTCGAGCGCATGAAAGCGATGTTCCGCTCGCTCTCGGCGACGGGGTATGCGGCGGCGTGCGCGGCCGTGCGCGACATGAACCAGCTCGACGAGATCGCGGCGATCGAGGCGCCCACGCTGGTCGTCACCGGTGAGGGCGATCTCGCTACGCCGCCGGCCATGTCGACGGCCATCGTGGAGCGCATTCGCGGCGCACGCCAGGTCATCGTGCCCGGCGCGCATCTGTCGAACATCGAATGTGCGAGCGCCGTGACCGAGGCGCTGCTGACTTTCCTGCGGGGGAAGACGCCGGTCGGCGCATGAACGGCGCCGCGCCGATGAGGGCGTGAGAGCGCGGGGCGGGGCGCGCGACGGCGTTGCCCCGCCAACCCGCCAACGCGCCACAGAGGTTATGGTTCGTCGCCCAGATGGGCGTGTTGCGCGTCGCGCCGGAAAGCCGAAGGCGTCACGCCGACATGCCGCTTGAATACGCGGCAGAAGTAGGCCGGGTCCTGAAAACCGAGCTCGTATGCCACGTGCGACACGGGCGCGGGGATATAGATGAGCTTGCGCCGGGCCTCGAGCATCAGGCGATCCTGCACCAGATCGAACGCCGACTTGCCCGCGATGCGGCGGCACAGCCGATTGAGCTTGCTCTCGGTCACGTGCAGTCGTTCGGCATATGTGGGCACCGACCAGGCTTCGGTGTAATGCGATTCCACGAGCGCGCGAAAGCGTGCGAAAAGATCCAGTTCGGTACGCCCCGCGCGGGTGGCCGAATCGTGGTGCGCATGCAGCCGTGCGAGCAGCAGCAGCACGCTGCGGGTGAGCCAACCGACCATTTCCCCGTGCCCCAGTTGCGGTCGCGAGAATTCGTCCATGATCAAGCCGAGCAGGGTGTAGAGACGATCGCGCGTCTGGGGGGCGTCGCCGAGCGTGAAGAGCCAGGGCTTGCGCAGCAGCGCGGCCATGTCGGCGTCCGCGCCGATGGACGTATCGAACGGCACGCTCTGTGCCATGGTCAGCACGAAGCCGTGCGCGCCGCGCGAGAAGCGGAAGTTGTGCACCGCCGAAGGGTGCACCGTAATGACGGCCGGTCCCTCGACGACCCAGGTGGACTCGTCGACGTTGGCTTCGACCGTGCCCTCGAATATCGCGAGTACCTGAAACAGCCCCAGATGGCGGTGCGTGTCGATGTGCCAGTCGTAGAGTCGGCTGCGCGTTTCGATCCATTCGATATGGACGAAATCCGCACTGTCGGTTTCCGCCATCTCGCCATACAGCGAAAATTCGGGGATCGTCTCGCGCGCCGCGCGCAGCCGGGATGACGCGCCTGACATACTGGTTTTCCCTCGGGCGAAGTTGTCGAAAAAGTACAAGAAAGTCGTCGATTCATCCATTCAATGCGACGCGCGTGCTCCATAAGATATGACGCATTCGCTCCTCGTGACAAGGTATGAGAGCCGCTTTCGACATGCTCGTTTACGCGCAGTCCTAAGGGGAGGCAGCGTGCGAAAGGCAGCCAAGAAATGCAATCCGCACGCTTGCCGTATTTCATGCCGCGACCTGCCCGGCAGGCGCTACCCGCACGAGGACGTAGCCATTACAGGAGACAACTCATGCGCACTCATTACCCCGTCGTCATCGTGGGGGCCGGTCCCGCCGGTCTGCTGCTTTCCCATTTGCTTCACCTGCAAGGCATTGCGTCGGTCGTGCTCGAATCGCGCTCGCGCGAGGCGGTCGAATCGACGATTCGCGCCGGTGTGCTGGAGCAAGGCACGATGGACATCCTCAACGAAACGGGCGTCGGCGAGCGCATGCGTCGCGAGGGCGCGGTGCATCATGGCGTGGAGCTCGCCTTCGGCGGCGAGCGTCATCGCATTGCGCTCACCGAACTGACGGGGCGTGCCATCACCGTCTACGCTCAACACGAAGTCATCAAGGACCTGATCGCGGCGCGCGAAGCGGTGCAGGGCGAGATGCTGTTCGACGTCTCCGACGTGTCCGTCCACGACATCGACAGCGCGCAGCCGAGCGTACAGTTCACGGCGAACGGCCAGACGCATCGCCTGACGTGCGACTTCGTTGCCGGTTGCGACGGCTTTCACGGCGTGTGCCGCCCCGCGATGCCCACGTCGGTGCGCAAGGAGTACCAGCGTGTGTATCCGTTCGGGTGGTTCGGCGTGCTGGTGCAGGCGCCGCCGTCGTCGGACGAACTGATCTACGCGGCGCACGAACGCGGCTTCGCGCTCATCAGCACGCGCTCGCCCACGGTACAGCGCATGTACTTCCAATGCGACCCGAGCGAGCGGGCCGAGGATTGGACCGACGAGCGGATCTGGCACGAACTGCAAACGCGCACGCAGACGACCGACGGCTGGCGCCTGACCGAAGGCCCGATCTTTCAGAAGAACGTGGTCGCCATGCGCAGCTTTGTCGCCACGCCCATGCAGCACGGCCGCCTGTTCCTGGCCGGCGACGCCGCACACATCGTGCCGCCGACGGGCGCGAAGGGCATGAACCTCGCCGTGGCCGACGTCTGGCGTCTGGCCCGCGCGCTCGATGACTTCTTCCATCGTGACAGCGAGGCCGGGTTGCGGGGATACTCCGAGGCGGCGCTCAAGCGAATCTGGCGCGCTGAGCACTTCTCCTACTGGATGACGCGCATGCTGCACCGGCTCGACGACGCGACGCCGTTCGAGCAGCAGATGCAACGCGCCGAACTGGAATACGTGGTGAGTTCGCGCGCGGCGTCACTCATGCTGGCCGAGAACTACGTCGGATTGCCGTTGGCCTGATCGCGCCAGGCCGCAAAAGGGCTGGCGTAGTGGGTGGGCGGCTGCCTGGCCACCGTAGCTGCCGCGGCCGGCGCCGCCGTCCATAACCCCCTGTTATGGATGGCCTGACGAAAGATCATTTCGGGGAGCGGTCGAACGTCGTACAGTAGCGTCGGAATTCGAGACGCCGCCGGGCAGGCAACGCGCGCTACCCCCGACCCAAGGCACGCACACGGGCGACGCCGGATTCCAATAACAATAATGGGATGACAAGCGGGGCGGCCACGCCCCCAGGAGACAGTTTCATGACGCAACCGCGCACGGTGGATGTGCCCGCCTATATCAACGCACAACGCTTTTCCGGCTATCAGTGGCTGGTGCTGATCCTGTGTTTCTTCATCGTCGCCATCGACGGCTTCGATACCGCTGCCATCGGCTACATTGCGCCGGCGCTCGTGCAGCAGTGGCACATCGACAAGGGCTCGCTCGGACCGGTGCTCTCGGCGGCGCTGTTCGGCCTGGCGGGCGGGGCGATCTTCGCCGGGCCGCTCGCCGACCGGCTCGGCCGCAAGACGATGCTGGTGCTCTCCGTGGTCTTCTTCGGCGTGGCGAGTCTTGCCACGGCGTTCGCGCAGGATCTCGAAACACTCACGGTACTGCGCTTTCTGACCGGCCTCGGGCTGGGCGCCGCCATGCCCAACGCCGTGACGTTGATTTCCGAATACGCGCCCCAGCCACGCCGCGCGGTGATCGTCAACACGATGTTCTGCGGGTTCCCGCTCGGCGCCTCGGTCGGCGGCTTCGTCGCCTCGTGGCTGATTCCGCATTTTGGCTGGCACAGTGTGCTGGTGCTCGGCGGCGTGCTGCCGCTGGTGCTGTCGGTCCTGTTGGTGCTCTGCCTGCCGGAGTCGGTGAAGTTCCTCGTGGTGCAGGGCAAGCCGATCGATCGCGTACGCCGCATTCTGTCGCGCATTTCGGGGGAGTCGCTCGACGATGTGGGCGTGTTCACGGTGAACGAAGCGGCGCCGAAGCATGCCGGCTCGGCCATCGGTGTCGTGCTCTCGAAGCAATACGGCTTCGGCTCGCTGATGCTGTGGGTCACCTACTTCATGGGCCTCGTGATCTTCTATCTGCTCACGAGCTGGATGCCGATCCTGTTCAAGGACGCAGGCTTCACCATCGAACGCGCGGCGCTGATCACCGCGCTATTCCCGCTGGGCGGCGGCATCGGCACGATTCTGTCCGGTTGGTTCATGGATCGGTTCAACGCGCAGAAGGTGGTGGCGGCCGGATACGCGCTCACGGCAGTGCTGGTGTACGCGGTGGGGCAGGCGATGGGCAATATCGGACTGCTGGTCGCGCTGATCTTCCTGGCCGGTACGGCGATGAACGGCGCACAGTCGTCGATGCCGTCACTGGCAGCCATGTTCTACCCGACGCACGGCCGCGCCACGGGCGTGGCGTGGATGCTGGGCATCGGACGCTTCGGCGGCATCGCCGGCGCGTTGCTCGGCGCCGAACTGATGCGTCGTCATCTGGGCTTCGCCTCGACGTTCTCGCTGCTCGCGATTCCGGCCCTGATCGCCACCGTCGCGCTGCTTGCCAAGAACGCCTGGGAACGTGCCAATGGCCTGAGCGCGGCCGCCGCGGCCGATGCCCGCAATTCCGCCGCGATGCACTGACTGTCGGCGGCGGCCGCCGCCCCATGCGGCAGTACCGAACGCGGCGCCAGGTGCGCCGCTTTTTTTTCGCCGGCGCAACGGCGGTCAGTTGCGCCGGCGTCCGAGATGAATCATGCGCTCGCGGACTTCCTCCTCGGAGCGCCAGTGCTCGGCCGGCTTGACGAGGTCGCTGCGGCTGATGATGCCGATCAGCTTGCGCGACGTGGCGTCGCTTACCACCGGCAGTCGCTCCAGATGATGTGCGGCGAAGCGCGCCGAGACGATGCGCCCGGTTTCCGACGGCAGTGCCACGAGCGGCGGATTCACCCCGTAAAGTTGCCCCAGCGTTTGCAGCCCTTGCGTTTGCGCGCGCGTGAGCGCCTGGCGATCCACCATGCCGAGCACGCTGTGCGCGGCGTCGATGACCGGGTACGCGCGATGACGCTGTCCGGCGCCGAACGCCGTGCGAGCCGCCTCGTCGATCGACATGGCGGCATCGAGCGATTCCGGTTCGCGCGTCATCAACTCGCCCACGTGCAGGCGTTCGAGTGGGTCGACGCCGTACTCGCGGTGAATATGGCGCCCGCGCCGCGCGATCTTCTCGGTCATGATCGAGCGCGGCATGATCCAGATCGTCACACCGTAGGAGATGCCGCAGGTCAGCAGCAGCGGCAGCAGGGCATTGGCGTCGTGCGTGAGGCCCAGTGCGAACACGATCGCCGTGAGGGGCGCGCCAAGCACCCCGGCCAGCGTGGCGGCCATGCACACCAGCGCCCACAGCGAGACGTCGCCGCCGGGCAGTACCGGGGCGAGCAGCGTGCCCAACCCGGCGCCGATCATGAGCAACGGCGCAAGAACACCGCCCGATGTGCACGAGCCGAGTGCAATCGCCCAGATGATGGCTTTCACGAGCAGCAGGGCGAGCGCGGCATGCATCGTGAAGTGACCGTTGAGCAGGTCGGCGATCACGTCGTATCCCACGCCAAGCGCGCGCGGCTGGAAGTAGCCGCCGATGCCGACCGCGAGACCGCCGATGGCCGGCCACCACATCCAGTGCACCGGCAGTTTGTGAAAGGCGTCTTCGATGGCGTAGAGCGCACGCGACATACCGGCGGACAGCATGCCGGCGCAAACGCCGGCGATCACGCACGAGAGCAGCGCGATCGGAGCGACGGCCGGCGTCGTCAGCGGAAAGAGCGGACCGGCGTCGAGCAGCAGCGGTCGGGCGAAGCCCGCGACCGCGCAGGCCGTGATGACCGGCAGCAGGCTGCGCGGTCGCCATTCGAACAGCAGCAGTTCCACGGCGAGCAACACGGCCGCGACCGGCGTGCCGAACACTGCCGTCATGCCGGCGGTCGCACCCGCAACGAGCAGCGTCTTGCGCTCGGCGGCGCTCAGGTGAAAGTGCTGTGCGATGAGCGAACCCAGGGCGCCGCCCGTCATGATGATCGGGCCTTCCGCGCCGAACGGCCCGCCGCTGCCGATCACGATGCCCGACGACAACGGCTTGAGGACGGCCACGCGCGGCGACATCTTGCTCTTGCCGAACAGAATGGCTTCGATGGCTTCCGGAATGCCGTGGCCGCGGATCTTGTCGGTGCCGAAGCGCGCCATGGCGCCCACGATCAAACCGCCGATCACCGGTAGCGCGATCACTGCCGCACCGAGCGTGTGATTGGCCGGGGAGTGCGGCGCGAAGGACAGCGTCTGGTAAAAGAAGAGGTTCGTGAAGCCCTGAATCAGGTTGAGCAACAGCCACGCGGCGGGCACGCCGCAAAAGCCGATGACGGCGGCCAGCGCAATGAGGCGTGGCAGGCCGGGCGAACGCGAAAAGTCGCGGGCATGCTCGGGCGCGGCCATCGGGGCGTGGTGCGAAGACGTGTGAGGAACGGATGCCATGACAAATGCCGGATTACAGATGAACGCCACGAATGTGGAAGATGTCCGCGAACGTGCTCAACTCGTTGCGGTGCTGCGCTGCCAGATTTGCCAGGCACGCCTCGCCCGAGGCGCTGAGATGCACCTCCACCACGCGACGATCGCTCTCGTTCTGGCGACGCGTGACCAGGCCGGCCTTCTCGCAACGCGCCACGAGCGCCACCACACTGTGATGCACCGCTTGCAAGCGCTCGGCCAATTCACTGATGGACGCCCAATCGCGCCCCGGTATACCTTTCACATGCAGTAGCAAAAGGTATTGCTGTGGGGTAATTCCCTCTTCGCGCGCGGCCGTCTCGCTGAAATTCAGAAAGCGTCGCAGACGGTAGCGAAACTCGGAAAGTGCCTCGAAATCGCTCTTTGTCAGGGCATCGGCGGTGATCTGTGGATTCTCAGAAGGCATAAATCGAAGGACGAGAGAAGGGGATGTGTCCGAAAACGCAAAAATATATCATATCGCGATATATTGGGCCGACTTAGGGATACCGGGGATGACAAACGGGGCGGCGTGCGTGCAGAATCGCGAAAAAACGAGACTCAGCAGTGACTGGAACTCGAACCCCGCCGAGACGCTGAACGACCGGATTCGGTGTCCTGAGCGCGGGGCGACCTCTGACAGGGAGGAGACATGGCTTCCACGGTCCGACGCCGCTGGCGTACGGGTACGTTGTTGTTGCTGTCGGTGGCACTCGGCTCGACCGTTGCCGCCTATCACTACGCCACCGGCTTCGAACTGGGCGGCGGCGTTTTCCAGCAGATCGGGTTCGGACGTCAGGGCACGTCGTCCGCGCCGGCATCGCGCGCACGTGGAGCACCGTCTTCCTGTTCGGGAGGCGACTGTCGCGACGAAGCATCGCCTCCGGCCCATTGAGTTTGCGCCGCCCGCGCTCGCGACTTGCGGCGCTTGTCGTGTTCCGTCTTGCCCTCACGCGCAAGGTAAGATCCCGCGATGGACTCCCTCATCGCCGCTTCCGCCCGCGCGTTGGCCGCGGGCGATCCGCTTGGCGCGCTGCGCCGCGTTGCCCTTCGTGACGACCCGCCGGCGCTCGCGCTGCGGGGCATCGCGATGGCGCAACTCGGCGAGTATCCTCGTGCGCGTGAGTTGCTCAAGCGTGCCGCGCGACGCTTCGGCGCGCATGACGCCCTGGCGCGCGCGAGGTGCGTCGTCGCCGATGCCGAAGTCGCGCTCGCGACGCGAGACCTCGACGGCACGACGCGAGCGCTGCAGGCGGCGGCCGTCACACTCGACGCCCACGCCGATGTTCCCAACGCAATGCTCGCGCGACTGCTCGTCGCGCGTCGCCTGTTGTTGTTAGGCAAACTCGACGCAGCAGCGCAAGCACTTCGGGATGCGGCTTCGCCAGACGTACCCGCTCGCCACGCCGCCGTTCATGCGCTGTGCGTCGCGGAGCTTGCGCTGCGAACGCTGCGCATTGACGACGCGCGCCGCGCGCTTGCGAATGCCCAGAGCGCCGCGGTCGCCGCGGACGTGCCCGCGCTCTCGGCCGAGGTCCAAAGCCTTCGCGACATGCTCTCTCGCCCCGCGGCACGGCGATGGACGGCCGGGCGCGAAAGCGCGCTGGATCTCGACGGCGTGGCCGCGCTGCTGCATGGGGATTCACTTGTCGTGGACGCCTGCCGCCGCGGTGTCGGCATTGGCAATCTGTGGCGCCCGCTCGCGCGCCGCCCGGTCCTGTTCGCGCTCGCGTTGCCGCTGGCGCGAGCCTGGCCGGGCGATGTTGCGCGTGAAACCCTGATCGCCGAGGCGTTCCGCCTGCAACGTCCAGACGACACGCACCGCGCGCGCCTGCGCGTGGAGATCGGCCGCCTGCGCGCGCTGCTCAAAGACATTGCCGAGATCGATGCGACGCCGGCCGGCTTTGTGCTGCGCACCCCTGCTGGGAGCGGCGTATCGGTGCTGATGCCGCCTATCGATGGTGAGCGTGCGTCGCTGATCGCGTTGCTCGCCGATGGCGCTGCCTGGTCGACGTCGGCGCTCGCGCTCGCCCTTGGCGCGAGTCAGCGCACGGTGCAGCGCGCGCTCGGCGAGCTACAGGCGCAGGGGCGCGTGCGCTGCGTGGGACGCGCGCGTGCGCGTCGCTGGATGGCGCCGCCCCTCACGGAATTCGCGACGACATTGTTACTCCCTGCCGGATGGTCGTTTGGCTAGAGTGAACCTGCACGCCAAACGTGGCGTACCAACAGGAGCCTGACATGAAGCATCAATCTCAACGAATTCCCCGCCAAGCGGCAGTCAGCGATGCCAGCATCATCTCGGAGTACGGACCGTTTCCGGGCGTCGACCGGATTCATGGCGTGACCTTCGACGGCGTGCAGGTCTGGGCGGCCACCGGCGAGACCCTGCTCGCCTTCGACCCGGCCAGTGGCAAGGTGCGGCGTACGCTCGATGCCCCGAGCGACGCTGGCACCGCGTTCGACGGCAAATATCTCTATCAGATCGCCGAAGCGCGCATCGACAAGATCGATCCGTCGACCGGTCGCGTGGTGCATACGATCGCCCTCACGCACGGCAGTGGCAGCAATTCGGGACTGACGTGGGCCGAGGGCAGCCTCTGGCTGGGCCAGTATCGCGACCGCCGCATCTTGCAGATCGACCCGCAGGACGGACGCGTGCTGCGGACCATCGAGTCCGATCGCTTCGTCACCGGTGTGACCTGGGTGGACGACGAACTCTGGCACGGCACGTGGGAGAACGACGAGAGCGAACTACGTCAGGTCGACCCGGTCGACGGCGAAGTGCTCACGCGCGTGCAGATGCCCGAGGGCATTGGCGTGAGCGGACTCGAATACGACGGTCACGGCCTCTTCTACTGCGGCGGCGGACACAGCGGCAAGGTGCGTGCCGTGCGCTACCCCAAGGCCTGAACGTCGCGCCGACCGCGTGTCGCTCAAGGCAGGCTATCGACCTCGATAGCCTGCACCAATTGAATAGATTTTAATAATCAATTTCAATAAATCGATAGCTATCGGCATACTGGCAACACTTTCCACCCAGTCAGAGAGACACCGATATGCCGATCATCAACACCCAGATCAAGCCGTTCAAAGCCCAGGCCTACCAAAATGGCGACTTCATCACCGTGACCGACGAGACCCTCAAGGGCAAGTGGTCGGTGGTGGTGTTCTACCCGGCGGACTTCACGTTCGTGTGCCCGACCGAGCTGGGCGATCTGGCCGACCATTACGAGGAATTCAAGAAGCTGGGCGTCGAGATCTACAGCGTCTCGACCGACACCCACTTCACGCACAAGGCCTGGCACGACACGTCTGACACGATTGGCAAGATTCAGTACCCGATGCTGGCTGACCCGACGCTCGCCATCTCGCGCAACTTCGACGTGCTGATCGAGGAGGAAGGTCTGGCGCTGCGTGGCACGTTCGTGATCAATCCGGAAGGCGAGATCAAGCTGTGCGAAATTCACGACAACGGCATCGGTCGCGACGCCAAGGAACTGCTGCGCAAGGTGCAGGCCGCGCAATACGTTGCCGCGCACCCGGGCGAAGTCTGCCCCGCGAAATGGACGCCGGGTGCCGAGACGCTGAGCCCGTCGCTCGACCTGATCGGCAAGATCTAAGTACCGCGCAAGGCCGCAGCAAGCGCCGCGCCGGTCACGTCGCGGCGTCTCGCCGGTGCGTCGGTTCCCTAAACCCGTCGCACCGGCACCCGAATTCCGAGTTACCGATGCTTCCTGCGCCAGCCATGTGGCCGACGCGGCGGATCTCGCTCACCCTCGCTCAATCCATTCACGCTATCGAGACGGAAAACACGCCATGTTGGACGCGAACCTCAAAGCCCAATTGCAAACGTACCTTCAGAAAGTCACGCGGCCGATCGAGATCGCCGTGTGGCTCGACGACAGCCCGAAATCGGCCGAGATGAAGGCGCTGGTCGACGAGATCGCACCGCTCAGCGCGCAGATCCGCGTGGTGCGGCGCGACGACGCGCAGGAGCGTCGTCCGTCGTTCGCCATCGGCACGCCGGGCGAGGCGCCCCGTATTCGCTTCGCCGGACTGCCGATGGGGCACGAATTCACCTCGCTCGTGCTGGTGCTGCTGCAAGTCGGCGGGCACCCGGTGAAGCTCGACGATGACACCATCGCCCAGATTCGCGCGCTCGACGGCGACTTCCGCTTCGAGACATATATCTCGCTGTCTTGCCAGAACTGCCCGGAAGTCGTGCAGGCGCTCAATGTCATGGCGCTCATCAATCCGCGCATCCAGCAGATAACGATCGACGGTGCGCTGTTCCAGGGCGAAGTCGAGGCGCGTCAGGTGATGGCAGTGCCGACCGTGTTTCTCAACGGCGAGTCGTTCACGCAGGGCCGCACCAGTGTGAAGGAATTGCTGGCGAAGCTCGACACCGGGGCGACGGCCCGCGCCGCCAAGGCGCTCGAGAACAAGCCGGTCTATGACATGCTGATCGTCGGCGGTGGCCCGGCAGGCGCGGCCGCCGCGATCTACGCGGCCCGCAAGGGCATCGCGACGGGCGTGGTGGCGGAGCGGTTCGGCGGTCAGGTGCTCGACACCATGGCCATCGAGAACTTCGTCTCGGTGACGCACACCGAAGGCCCGAAGTTCGCCGTGGCGCTCGAGCAGCACGTCAAGACGTACGACGTCGACGTCATTGACACGCAACGCGCCGAAGCGCTGATTCCGGGCAGCATCCACGAGGTGCATCTGGCCAGCGGCGCGGTACTCAAGGCGCGCGCGGTGGTGCTGGCTACCGGCGCGCGCTGGCGGGAAATCGGCGTGCCGGGCGAGCGCGAATACCGTAATCGCGGTGTGGCGTACTGCCCGCACTGCGACGGCCCGCTCTTCAAGGGCAAGCGCGTTGCGGTCGTGGGTGGCGGCAACTCGGGCGTGGAGGCGGCCATCGATCTCGCGGGCATCGTCAGGGAAGTCACGCTGATCGAATATGGCGCGCAACTGCGTGCGGATGAAGTGCTCCAGCGCAAGCTGCGCAGTCTGCCCAACGTGCGCGTGCTCACGAACGCTCAGACGACCGAAATCACCGGCGACACGCAAAAGGTCAACGCACTCGTGTATCGCGATCGCGTCTCGGGTGAGACGTCGACGATTGCGCTCGAGGGTGTGTTCGTGCAGATCGGCCTGGTACCGAACACCGAGTGGCTCAAGGGCACCGTGGCGCTGTCGCGCCATGGCGAAATCGAGGTTGATGCGAAGGGGGCGACGTCGGTGCCTGGCGTGTTCGCGGCGGGCGACGTGACGACCGTGCCGTTCAAGCAGATCGTCATCGCCGTGGGCGAGGGCGCCAAGGCATCGCTCGGCGCCTTCGAACACCTGATGCTCAGCTCGGTGGAGGACGACGCCGCACAGGCGCCGCGCGAGGCCGTCGCCGCCTGAGGCCCGACAACGTCTCGCCATGCCTCGTGCGATGGGTTTGCGCAAGACACGACGCCGTGTCGCGGAATCGCGAGAGCGAACCGCGCACGGCGTTTTTCTATGGCAGGTTCTCGCGAAAAATCACCTGGCTGCGATTGGCCTCCACACCCGCCGTGAGTTCGCGCTTTTCGCGAAGATTGGCGAAGATGCGCACGCAATTCATGATGGCGCTTTGCGGACTTTGCGTAATCACGGCATCCATGGAGCCGTCGATGAGCAATGCTCGGGTGTCGGGGGTGAGCCCGTGGCCGATGAAGACGACCTTGTGCTGCTTGCCCGTTGCCTTGAGCGCCTGTCCGATGCCCTGCGCCCCACCCCCGATGTTGTAGATCGCCGCGAGATCCGGATGTTGTTCGAGCAGCGCGCGCGCCTGACGATAGTTGACTGCTTCGTCGTCGTAGCCTTCGCGCAGGCCGACGACCTGCATGTGCGGGTACTGCTCGGCAAACAACTGCAGGAAACCGGCTTCGCGCTCGACGTGCGCCTTGTAGCTCAGTGAGCCGGCGATGAGGGCGACCTTCGCGGCGCGCTCCGGGCCCACGAAGCGGGCAATGAGGTAGGCCGCCGTTCTGCCGGCCGAGCCGTTGTCGAGTCCCACGTAGGCGATGCGTCGCGAATGCGACAGATCGGACACCAGCGTCACGGTGGCGACCCCTTCGTCGGCGAGCACGCCTACCGCCTCGCGAACGCTCGGATGCTCCAGCGGCATGAACGCCACCCCGTGACATCCCCGCCCACGGCGCAGCAGCGTCGAGGCCAGTGCCTGGGGATCGAACCCCTGGATGAACTGCACGCGGCAGTTGACGTTGTACGGCGCCCACTGCGTTTGCGAGCATTGCACCCATTCGCCGAGCATGCGCAGGAACTTGCTGCTGCGCCCGGGAAGCACGAACAACACTTGCGTGGGCGGCGTGGCGCGCACGGCTTCGAGTTCGGGCTCCGGCAAGTATCGGAGTTCGCCTGCCGCAAGGAGCACGCGCTGCACGGTCGTTTGTCGCACACCCGAGCGCCGGTGCAGCACGCGGTCGACCGTCGCCGTGGAAACCCCGGCCAGCCGCGCGATATCCGCCAGATTGGGCATGTTGCGTCGCATCGTCTTCCTGTCTCCCGTGTCGTCCGGCGCCGTGACGCGGCGCGCTCTTCCACAGCATACTTCATCAAAACCCATCAAATCGCATCAGAAAAACGGGTTGGCGAATCGGTGCGGCCGCCCCTATCGTACGACCTCGGATGCGCTGTCCGTCTACCGGGCAAGCGGCAGGAACGAACGCAGAAACCAACACAAAAGCAAAGGAGACAGGGCCATGGCAGCAACGGGAGCGAGCGCGTCGCGACGGCTGGAAGGCCGCGTTGCGCTGGTCTTCGGCGCGGGATCGGCGGGCGACGGTTGGGGCAACGGCAAGGCGGCCGCCGTGGCATACGCGCGGCAGGGCGCCAGGGTGGTGGCCGTGGATCAGGATCGGGCGGCGGCCGAAGTGACTCGCCAGATCATCGCCGACGAGGGCAACGACGCCATTGCGCTGGCGGCCGATGTCACGTGCTGGGACCAGGTCCGTCAGACCGTGGCGGCCACCG
This sequence comes from Pandoraea morbifera, assembly GCF_902459575.1. NCBI lineage: Bacteria > Pseudomonadati > Pseudomonadota > Betaproteobacteria > Burkholderiales > Burkholderiaceae > Pandoraea > Pandoraea morbifera. The sequence continues at coordinate 195,064 of NZ_CABPSD010000008.1, read as the reverse complement.
TAGAAGCGTATGGCCGGATCGACGTGCTGCACAACAACGTCGGCATCACGTCGCAGGGCGGGCCGGTGGAAACCTCCGAGGCGGTGTGGGACCGGGTCATGGCGGTGAACGTCAAGAGCATGTTCCTGACCTGCAAGGCGGTGCTGCCGGGCATGCAGGCACAGGGCAGCGGCGCCATCGTCAATATCGGCGCGCTGGGCGGCGTGCGCTGGACCGGTTACGCCTACTGCGCTTATGCCGCGTCGAAAGGGGCCGTCAACTCGCTCACGCAAAGCGTGGCGCTGCAATATGCATCGCAGGGCATCCGGGCGAACTGCATTTTGCCCGGTGTGATGGATACGCCACACATCTACCGGCAAATCTCGGGCTTCTACGCGAGCGAGCAGGAGATGGTGGAAGCCCGCCATCGCCTGTCGCCGACCGGACGCATGGGCGACGGGTGGGACGTTGCCCATGCGGCGGTGTTCCTGGCCTCGGACGAGGCGCGCTATATCAACGGTGTGGAGCTGCTCGTCGACGGCGGCATGCACGTTCGCTGCAATTGACACGGCGCACCCGGCCATCGGTGTGCCGGGGTGTCACGGAGGGTCGTGCCGACGCGGTGTTCCGCCGCTCGCACGGTTGCGCCATAACCACAATATCAGGAGACATGCGGATGACCAGCTCAACTTCTCAGGGCCGACGCAACGTATTGCGCGCACTTTCCGCCTTGCCGGCATTGGGTGCCGCGGGCGTGGCAGGCGTGACCGGCGTGACCGGCGTATGGCCGCGATCGGCGCGCGCCGCCGCGCCGGAATTCGTCTTCAAGTACGGCAACAATCTGCCCGTCAGCCATCCGTTGAACATTCGTGCGCAGGAAGTGGCCGCGCGTATCGCCGCGGAAAGCCGCGGTCGCATGGAGTTGCGCGTGTTCCCCAACAACCAGCTGGGCGGCGACACCGACATGCTCGCGCAGGTGCGCAACGGCGGTATCGACATCTTCAACGCCGGCACCATGGTGATTGCGACGCTCGCGCCCATCAGCGCGATCACGGCCGTGGGCTTCGCGTTCTCGAACTACGACCAGGTGTGGCATGCGGTCGACGGCCCGCTCGGCAACAGCATTCGCGAGGCCTTCGCCAAGACGGGCCTCTACACGTTCGAGAAGATGTGGGACAACGGCTTCCGTCAGATCACCACCGGCAACAAGCCCATCGCCAAGGCGGCCGACCTCTCCGGCATGAAGATCCGCGTGCCGGTCAGCCCGATGGGCATCTCGCTGTTCAAGTCGCTGCAAGCCTCGCCGACGAGCCTGCAGTTCAGCGAAGTCTATTCGGCCCTGCAGACACGCGTGGTCGACGCGCAGGAGAATCCGCTGGCCATCGTGCAGACGGCGAAACTGTATGAGGTGCAGAAGTACTGCTCGCTCACGAATCACAGCTGGGACGGTTATCACCTCGTGGTCAACGGCCGGTCGTGGCGCGCGCTGCCCGAAGATCTCAAGGTAATCGTGGCGCGCGCGTTCAACGAGGCGGCCATCAAGCAGCGCGAGGACGTCTACAAGCTCAACACGGGGCTGCAGAGCGAACTGGCGAGCAAGGGGCTGGCATTCAACGCGGCGCCGCCGGAGACGTTCCGCGCGCAATTGCAGAAGTCGGGCTACTACGCCGAATGGCAGAAAAAATTCGGCGCTCAGGCCTGGGCGCTGCTCGAAGCCACGGCCGGCAAGGTGGCCTGAGATGACGCCCGGCCCGGTGCATTCGCCGCATGGCGCGTCTTCCGCGCAGACGCCGGTGCTCGACGCGAGTCCCATGGACCGGCGCGGTGTCGTGGCCGCGATCGACCGGGCCATCGGCTGGCTCACGGAGATTCCGGCTGCGCTGCTCGTTCTTGCCGACATTGTCGTCATGCTCGCGGGCGTGGTGGCGCGATATGTCTTTCACGCACCGCTCGTCTGGAGCGACGAGCTCGCCGGCATCCTGTTTCTCTGGATGTCGATGCTCGGCGCGGTGGTCGCACTGCGCCGGGGCGAGCACATGCGCATGACCGCATTCGTGGGCAAGGCGTCGCCGTCCACGCGAGCGTTTCTCGACGTGCTGGCGATCGCCGCCGCGCTGGCGTTTCTGGTGTTCATCGCGCATCCGGCGTACGAGTATGCATCCGAGGAATCGTTCGTGATCACGCCGGCGATGGAGATCAGCAACGCCTGGCGCGCCGCGGCGTTGCCCGTCGGGGTCGCGCTGATGGTGCTCGCGGGCGGGGTGCGTCTGCTTCGCACCGCAACACCGGTGCGCGCGTTGCAGGCCATCGCCGTCGTCGCGGCAGTGTGCGCGGCCTTCTGGCTGCTCGGTCCGGTGCTCGAACCGCTCGGGCGCTGGAATCTCGTCATTTTCTTCGCGGGGGTCGTCGGTGCGTGCGTGTTTGCCGGCGTGCCGATCGCCTTTTCGTTTGCACTGGCGACGTTCGGCTTTCTCGCGCTCACGACGCGCACGCCGCTGGTGGTGCTGGTCGGCCGGATGGACGAGGGCATGTCGCATCTGATCCTGCTTGCGGTGCCACTGTTCGTCTTTCTCGGCCTGCTCATCGAGATGACCGGCATGGCGCGGGCGATGGTGCGCTTTCTCGCGAGTCTGCTCGGTCACGTGCGCGGCGGTCTGAGCTACGTCCTCATCGGCGGCATGTACCTGGTATCAGGCATTTCCGGCTCGAAGGCGGCCGACATGGCGGCCATCGCGCCGGTGTTGTTCCCGGAGATGAAGAAGCGCGGCGCGGACCCGGGCGATCTCGTGGCGCTGCTGTCCACGACGGGGGCGCAGACGGAGACGATTCCGCCCTCGATCGTGCTGATCACCATCGGCTCGGTCACGGGCGTGTCGATCTCGGCACTCTTCACCGGCGGCCTGCTGCCCGGCGTGGTCCTGGGCATCGCCCTGTGCTGCGTGGTGTGGTGGCGCTATCGCCGCGAAGACCTGTCCGGCGTTGCGAAAGCGAACCGCAAGGAAATGCTCCGAGCCTTCACGTACGCCGTGCCGGCGTTGGCGCTGCCGTTCGTGATTCGCGCCGCGGTCGTCGAGGGCATTGCGACGGCCACCGAGGTCTCGACCATCGGTATCGCTTACTCCGTGCTGGCCGGCCTGCTGATCTATCGCCAGTTCGACGCGCGTCGCCTGATGCCCATGCTTGTCGAGACGGCCGCCCTGTCGGGCGCGATCATCTTCATCATCGGCGCGGCCACCGGCATGGCCTGGGGCCTCACGCAATCGGGGTTCGCGCAGGACCTTGCCGCGGCCATGGAGCGGGTGCCGGGGGGCGGCGCGGGATTCATCGCCGTCTCCGTGGTCGCCTTCGTCATTCTTGGCAGCGTGCTCGAAGGCATTCCGGCGATCGTGCTGTTCGGACCGCTGATGTTCCCGATCGCGCGGGCGGTCGGGGTCCATGAAGTTCACTACGCCATGATCGTGGTGCTCTCGATGGGTTTGGGATTGTTCGCGCCGCCGTTCGGCGTGGGGTACTACGCGGCCTGCGCCATTGGGAAGGTCGATCCCGCCAAGGGCATGCGCGCGATCTGGGGCTATCTCGCAGCGCTGATCGTCGGATTGATCGCGGTGGCGGCGTTCCCGTGGATCTCGACAGGTTTTCTTCGGTAACGAAGACGGCGGCGCGCGTCCGGCGTCGCCATACGACATAGAACGACAGGAAGATCCATGAGCAGATTCTTTGGCGAAATTCGCCAGGTGGCATACCTCGTGCCCGACATCGAGGCGGCAATGCGCTATTGGTCCGGCGTGCTAGGCGTTGGGCCGTGGTACTACAACCCGCGGGTGCCGATTCGCAACTATACCTATCGCGGGGCGCACTTCGAGCCGCACAATGCGGTAGCGCTCGCTAATGCGGGCGGCCTTCAAATCGAATTGCTCGAGATTCGCAACGACGTGCCCTCGATGTATCGCGACTTCCTCAATGCCGGTCGCAGCGGCGCCCAGCACGTCGCCTACTGGACGGAGAACTTCGACGCGGACCTCGCGCGTGCGCGTGCAGCCGGCTTCGAGATTTGCATGAGCGGCGAGGTCGGCGATAACGGGCGCTTCGTCTATTTCGAGGACCGTAGCGAGGCGCCGGGATGTCATCCGGGCACCACGATCGAATTGTCCGAGGTCGCGGGGCCGAAGGGCAGGCTCTTCACGATGATTCGCGAGGCGGCCGCCCAGTGGGATGGCACCGACCCGGTGCGTGCGTTTCCCGATCTGTCGAAGCTATGAACCGGACGCTGAGTGCGACATACCTGATCGAGACGCCGCTCGATCCGGAGCAGGTCGCCGAAGTCATGGCCGGCGAACAGTCCTGCGGCACCTTCACCCGGGTGGCGGGCGAGACCGATGCGCTGCGCGCCCGTGCCCGCGCCACGGTCGAGTCCGTCGAGCGGGTGGGTGAGGTCTCGCGCGCGTCGTTGCCGAACGCCTTTCTCGATCGTCTGGCTGCTAAGGATGCGCGGGCAGGCAATGGGCCGTGGCATCGCGCACGGGTGCGCATCGCGTTTCCGTGCGACAACGTCGGCGCGAATCTGCCCACGCTGGCCGCCACGCTCGCGGGCAACCTTTACGACCTGGGGGAAGTGACGGGCATGCGCCTGGAGCGCGTTGCGATGCCGTCGGCCTATCGTCGGCAATTCGATTTCCCGCGCTACGGCATCGACGGCACGCGCCGGGCCACGCGCGTGGCACAGGGGGCACTCGTCGGCACGATCCTCAAGCCCAACGTCGGCATGCGCGCCGACGAGACGGCCGCGCTCGTCTCCCGCCTGTGCGACGCGGGGGTCGACTTCATCAAGGACGACGAGGTGTGCGCCAACCCCGTGCATGCACCTTTGGCCGAGCGCGTGCCGGCAGTGATGGCGGCGGTGCGCGCGCATCGTGAGCGCACCGGCAAGCAGGTGATGGTGGCCTTCAACATCACGGACGAGACCGACGAGATGATGCGTCACGCCGACCTCGTGCAGCGCGAGGGCGGCAATTGCGTGATGGTCAGTCTGAACTGGTGCGGCTTTTCCGCCGTGACGACGTTGCGTCGGCATACGCCGCTGGCGATCCACGGCCATCGGAACGGCTACGGCGCCATGTCGCGCGATCCGGTGCTGGGCATCGGCTTCCAGGCGTATCAGGCGCTTTGGCGGCTTGCGGGCGTGGATCACATGCACGTGCACGGTCTGCAAGGCAAGTTCGCGCAGCCCGATGACGAGGTCGTCGAATCGGCGCGCGATTGCTATGCCCCGCTTTGCGCGGATGGGGGCGACAGCCCGGACGATCGCGTCATGCCCGCATTTTCTTCCGGTCAGTGGGCCGGAACGGTGCCTGCGACCTGGCAGGCGTTGGGGCGCGACGACCTGCTCTTCATGGCGGGGGGCGGCATTCTCGCGCACCCCGATGGGGCGGGCGCCGGCGTGCAAAGCCTGCGCGACGCGTGGCAGGCGATGCGCACCGGGCAGTCGCTCGATGAAGCGGCGCGCCACGCGCCCGCGCTGGCCGCCGCCATGCGCTTCTTCGGGCACTGAAGCACGCAACACTTCTATGACTTCAAGGGCTGATACGATGCTTCGCCCGCACCTTCTGTATTACGGCGACGACTTCACCGGGGCCACGGACACGCTGGCGACGGCCGCGCGAGCGGGGCTGCGTAGCCTGTTGTTGCTGGCGGCGCCTGATTCGACCCGGCTCGAGGCCATGGCGGCCGACGATGCCCTGCGCGGTCTCGACTGCCTCGGCATTGCGGGTGTGTCGCGCTCACTCGCGCCTCAGGCCATGCGCGAGGAGCTGGCACCCGTTGCGGCGCTCGCGCGTCGCTTGCAGCCCGCGGTGTTGCACTACAAGACGTGCTCGACTTTCGACAGCGCGCCTGGCGTGGGCAACATCGGCGAGGCGGTGCGAGCGCTGGCACCGTCGATGCCGGGCGAGTGGACGGCCGTGCTGGGTGGGCAACCCAACCTCGGACGGTACTGTCTGTTCGGCAATCTCTTCGCGGCGGCCGGTACCGGCGGCGAGGTATTCCGAATCGACCGCCATCCGACCATGAGCCGGCACCCGGTGACACCGATGCTCGAGGCGGATTTGCGACGGCATCTGGGCGCGCAGGGATTGACCGATATCGGCCTCGTGCCATGGACGACGCCCCCCGCGTTCTTGTCGGGGTGCCTGGACGCACTTCGACGGGACGGGGCGCGCACGGTGCTATGGGACGTGGCCGTGCCCGCCGACCTGCCACGCATCGGCGAGGTGCTCTGGCGCCACGCGCAGCGCGCCGCGCTGCTCGCGGTCGGGCCGAGCAGCGTGATCGAGGCGCTCGCGAGCGCCATGGCGTTGCGCGCCGCGCCCGAGGAGACGCGCGTGGCGCCGGCGCGCGGCCCCGTATTCGTGCTGGCCGGCAGCCTGTCGCCGGTTACGGCGGCCCAAGTGCGCGCGGCCCGCTCGTTCGACGTATGTCGCATCGATGCGGCTCGACTGGTCGAGCCCGACGGACAATACCGCGAAGCGATGGCGGCGGAGCTGTCGCGGCGTCTGCGCGCGGGACGCCACACGCTGGCATGCACGGTGGCGCAGGACTCGCAGGCCTCGACGTCGTCGCATGCCTCGCCGAGCGGCGTGTCGGCGCTGGCGCTCGCGCGCGCCGGCGGGGATCTGCTGCGGCAGGTGTTGGAAGGCGCCGAAGTCTCGCGCATGGCCATCGCGGGCGGCGACACGTCGAGCCATGGCATGCGGGCGCTCGATGCGTGGGGCATCACTTACGCGGGCACGCTGGCGCACGGTGCCCCGCTATGTCGGCTGCACAGCGACATGCCTGCGCTCGATGGCATGGAGGTGCTGCTCAAAGGCGGGCAAATGGGCGACGAAGACCTCTTCGAACGTCTGGTGAGCGGCACCTGAACGACGATCGTTCGCAAGTTCCGCAATTTCCCCCGTTCGCGGTCCGGTGGGCGGTCAGTGCCGGAACGTCCTGGCGGTCTCCTCCGCGGCGATGCGCAGCTCCGGCTCGAAGGCCAGCAAGTCGTCGAGCGTGAGACGGCCGATGGGCGCCTGCACGGCAATGGCGGCGCAGGCGCGATTGCGGCTGAGCATCACCGGCACGGCAATCGCGATCAGGCCTTGCAGGTGCTCCTGGTTGTTGATGCCCATCTTGCGGCGTCGCGTGCGTTCGAGCTCGGTGCGCAGTGCCGTCCGGTCGGTGACGGTGCGCTCCGAGAAGCGGCGCAGCGGCAACGTGTCGATCAGATGGTCGCGCCGCTCTTTCGGCAGGAAGCTGAGCAACAGCTTGCCGCTCGCGGAGCAGTGCAGCGGGACGTGAGAGCCCGGTTGCAGGTGCATGCGCAGCGGCCATTCCGTCTCCACCCGATCCACGTAGATCACGTCGTTGCCCGAGAGCATGGTGAGGTTGCACGTCTCGCCGATGCTCGCGACCAACTGTTGCAGCAGACCGTGGCGCGCCGCGGCCGGGCCGGTCTGCATCAACACGTTGATCGCCAGTGCGCGCACGCGCGGCGAACACTCGTAGCGACGGTCGCTCGCATTGCGGGTGATCAGCCATGCGTCCTTGAGCTGGGTGAGGATGCGATGCACCGTCTGCTTGGGCAGACCCAGCGCGTTCACGAGGTCGGTCATCGAGAGCGGGCCGCCGGCCACGGCGAGCGTCTCGAGAACGCGAAACGCGCGCACCGCGGCCGCGTTCGATTGGTTCGATGCCGTCATGTCGTCTCCTTTGCGCGTCGCCCGCGCCGTGATCCGGGTCGAGGTTGCGCGCGCCGTTTCCCGTGATTCTGCATCGGTTTGATTACTTTTGCGGACTTTATCGGTCCCGAATATCGGGACAGCCTGTACACCTTCATGATGTGTCCCGTTTGTCCGGGAATTTGAGACCTGTGGCGCCGCCGGGTTGGCTAGATTGAGTACGCGAGCTCAATCGATAAAAACCCAGGAGGCATCACATGAATTCACGGGCTTTCGGCGCGACCCTCGCGCAGTCGAACGCCGATGCGTCGTCGCCGGCGGGCACCGCCGCCGACGAGATCGAGACCCAGGTGGGCGCGATCGTCGCTCGCGCCCGCGCCGCGCAGCGCGACTTCGCCCGGGGCGGGCAGCAGGCGCTCGATACGGCCGCAGCGGCCGCCGCGTGGGCAATCATGGCGCCGACGCGCAACCGGCAACTTGCAGAGCTTGCCGTGCACGACACGGGACTCGGCAACGTCGACGACAAAATCCAGAAGAACTTCCGCAAGACGCTCGGCTTGCTGCGCGATCTGCACGAGCGCAAGACGCATGGCGTGATCGCCGAGGACGCCCGGCGCGGGATCGTGGAGATCGCTCGCCCGGTCGGCGTCGTGGCGGCCATCACGCCGTCGACCAATCCCGCCGCAACGCCGGCGAACAAGATCGTCAATTCTCTCAAGTGCGGCAATGCGGTGATCGTCGCCCCTTCGCCCAAGGGGTATGGCGCTTGTGCGTTGTTGCTGCGGTTCATTCACGCGGAGCTCGCAAAGGCGGGCATGTCGCCGGACCTCGTGCAGATGCTGCCCGAGCCGGTGACCAAGGCCGCCACCGCGGCGCTGATGCGGCAGGCCGATCTCGTGGTCGCGACCGGTTCGCAGGCGAACGTGCGCATGGCCTACACGAGCGGCACGCCCGCCTTCGGCGTGGGCGCCGGCAATGTGGCGTCGATCGTTTCGGCGAGCGCCGACCTGCGCGACGCCGCCGAGAAGATCGCGCGGTCGAAGACCTTCGACAATGCCACGAGCTGCTCCTCGGAAAACAGCGTGGTGATCGACACTGTCGTGTACGACGCCATGCTCGACGCGCTACGTGCCGCAGGCGGCGTGCTCCTCGATGCGTCGCAAAAGCGTGCGCTCGAGGCCACGATGTGGCACGACGGCAAGCTCAGCGGCCGCTGCACGGCCAAGACCGCCGACGTGATCGCGCAGCTCGCGGGGCTCGACACCGTGGCCTCGCAACGCCCGTCGTTCCTGATGGTGGAGGAGACCGGCACCGGCCCGGCGTATCCGTTCTCCGGCGAGAAGCTCTCGCCGGTGCTCACCGTGTACCGGGCGCGCGATTTCGCCGACGCCGTGGCGCTCGTCGAGCGCATCTACGCCTACATGGGAGCGGGGCACTCCGTGGGCCTGCACGGCACCGATCCGGCTCAGGCGGTGCATTTGGGACAGGCGTTGCCGGTCGCGCGCGTGATCGTGAATCAGGCGCACTGCTTCGCCACCGGCGGCAATTTCGACAATGGGCTGCCATTCTCCCTGTCGATGGGCTGCGGTACATGGGGGAAAAACAACTTCACCGACAACCTGGGCTTTCGTCAGTACCTGAACGTGACGCGTGTGGCGTACCCGATCGCCGCGCAGGTGCCCGATGCCGACGACCTGCTGGCCGACTACTTCGCGAGGTATGGACGATGAACGCCCCGATGAATCCGGCGCCGGTGGCAGGCACGGTGGCGCGGCAGACCCTGTACAAGGATCCCGACGGCACGGCGCGCGATACGGATACGCTGATGGCACCGGCGGCCACGGTACGCGAGCTGATCGATACACGGGCGGCCGCGCTCGGCGCGCGGCCCTATCTGATTCCGGTGGCGGAGGGCGGCGCCCGCCCGGAGGACGTGGCTGCGGCGCTCACCTTCGCCGAACTGCGTGACGATTGTCGCGAACTCGCGCACCGCTTTGCTCAAGCCGGGCTGCGACCTGGCGATATCGTGTCGGTCTGCATGGGCAACGGTATCCAGTCCGCCCGGTTGATTCTTGCGGCGATGTACAGCGGCCTGATCGTCAATCCGATCAACCTGCTGTGTCAGCCGGCGCAGATGCAATACATCGTCGAGCATTCTGACACGCGTCTCGTCTTCGTGTCCGAGGCAATGCTCCCGGCCGTTCAGGAGGCGCTCGATGCGGCCCGCGCACAGGGCATGACGCGGTCGGTCGCGCTCGTTTGCACGTCGCCGGACGCCAGCGAGTCTCCGGAGATCCCGGCGCCCGACGGGCCTTGCGTGCCGGCATCGCCCGACCTGCGCGACGTGGCGTTGCTTATGTACACCTCGGGCACGACGGGCGTGCCGAAGGGCGTGTTGCTCACGCACGCCAACCTGCTGGCCAACGCAGCGTTCATCAGTGCGGAGCATCGCCTGACGCACGATGACCGCGTGCTGGCCTCGCTGCCGCTCTATCACATCAACGGGCTGGTCGTCACGCTGCTCACGCCGCTGTTCCACGGCGGATCGGTCGTGATGGCGCCACGCTTTTCGGCACGCACCTTCTGGCACGACGTATGCACTTCGCGCTGCTCTTGGATCAACGTGGTGCCGACCATCGTGGCGTATCTGCTCGAAGCACCGGCGCCCGAGCGCGCGGTGCTCGCCGGCCTGCGATTCTGCCGCAGCGCGTCGGCGGCGCTGCCCGCCGAGCACCATCGCGCATTCGAGGCGCGGTTCGGTATCGGCATCATCGAGACGATGGGCATGACCGAGACGGCGGCGCCTGTGTTCAGCAACCCCTACGATGCCTCGCGGCGTCGCATTGGCAGCATCGGTCTGCCCTCGGGCGGAGAGGCGAAGGTCGTGCGGCGCGATGGCTCGCAGACCGAACCCGGCGAGACCGGCGAGCTCGTCCTGCGCGGCGCCCAGGTCATGCGCGGCTATTACAAACGCCCCGACGAAACCGCCGACGCCTTCACGGCTGACGGCTGGTTGCGCACGGGCGACCTCGGGCATCGCGACGACGACGGCTACTTCTACATCTCCGGTCGTGCGAAGGAGCTGATCATCAAGGGCGGCGAGAACATCGCGCCGCGCGAGATTGACGAGGCCCTGCTGCGCCACCCGGGAGTGCTCGAAGCGGCCGCGGTTGGTGTACCCGACGCCGCGTACGGGCAGGAGATCGTCGCTTTCGTGGTGGTGCGCGGCCCGGACGGCTCTGACGCCGCGGATGCCGCGGGTAGCGGGGATGGCGTGGCGTTCACGCCTCCCGACGCGGCGGCGCTGCGCGAGCACTGCCTGAAGACGCTCGGGCGCTACAAGACGCCCAAGGCGTTCCACTTCGTGACGGATCTGCCGCGCGGACCGTCGGGCAAGGTGCAGCGCCTGAAGCTGTTGCAACGTTAGCGCCCCCACGTGCGCCGGCCGCCGGCCGGGCATGGTTTCACTGGCAGGACACGATCGCAGACGCATGACGTGTGCGACGTAAATACATAGGAGACAACATGGACAAGCGTACCGGTCGCGTGAAGACGCGCCACATCATTCTTGCGGTCATGTGCCTGATGTATTTCATCTCGTACATCGATCGTGTCAACATTGCCGTCGCCGGCCCGTTCATCCGCCAGGAGATGGGACTCACGACGGTGCAACTCGGGCTTGTGTTTTCCGCCTTCGCCTATCCGTATGCCGCCATGCAGATCTTCGGCGGGTGGCTCGCCGATCGCTTCGGGCCGAAGCTGGTGCTGACGGTGCTCTCGCTGATCTGGGGCGCGGCCACGCTCGCGACCGGCTTTGCCGGCAGCATCCTCACGCTGGTGGTGCTGCGCTTCGTGCTCGGCATCGGTGAAGGCGGGGCGTTTCCGACGGCCACGCGCGCCTTCACGTACTGGATGCCGGTGGGCGAGCGCGGCTTCGCCCAGGGCATCACGCACAGCTTTGCGCGCCTGGGCGGCGCGATCACGCCGCCGGTGGTGCTCGCCATCGTGGTGGCGTTCGGCTGGCGCGAAGCGTTCATCGTGCTCGGTGTCGTGAGCCTCGCGTGGACGCTGCTCTACATGAAGGTGTTCACCAACACGCCCGACCAGCATCGTCGCATCACGCCCGAGGAAGTGACCGAGATCGGCTATCGCACCGGCGACTGCGAGCGGGCCAAGCGTGCCGCGACGCCTTGGCGCAAGCTCATCCGCCGCATGTGGCTCGTGACGTTCGTCGACTTCTGCTACGGCTGGCTGCTCTGGGTGTACCTGACCTGGATGCCTTCCTATCTGCGAGAGTCGCAGGGGTTCGATCTCAAGCGACTGGCGCTGTTCACGGCATTGCCGCTGCTCGCCGGTGTGATTGGCGATACGCTGGGCGGGGTAGTCTCCGACAAGCTGTACAAGGCGACCGGCCGGTTGCGCTTCGCGCGCGTCTCGGTGCTGGTGGTCGGCATGGGGGGATCGCTCGCCTTCCTGCTGCCCATGACGATGGTGTCCGATCCGCTCGTGGCGGTGCTGCTGCTCTCCGCGTCGTTCTTCTTCCTCGAAATCACCAACCCTGTCCTGTGGACGCTGCCGCTCGACATCGCGGGCAAGTACGCCGGCACGGCGGGCGGGATGATGAACACCGGCTTCGGCCTGGCGGGCATGATTTCGCCGGTGGCGTTCGGTTATCTGATCGAGACGAGCGGCAGCTACAACGTGCCGTTCGCCATCTCGGCGGCCCTGCTGGGCGCGGGCGTGGTGGCTGCGCTGTTCATCGACACGAGCAAGACCGTCGAGAAAGATGAGAAGGCCGAGGCGATGGACCGGGCGGCCGACGACGACTACCGCCCCGAGGCGGCCGGCATGGCGGGAGCCTCGCCGGTGTGGGCGCCGGTCGGGCCGCAGCGGCATCCGCTGCGGCGTCCCCTGCGCTGGCGCCGCTAGGCGTGGCCCTGGCGCCGGCCTCCCAGTCGGGAGGCCAGCATGAGCAAGGTGCCGCTCACGGCCATCGAGACCACGCCCATCGCCATGCCTTGTCCGATGGAACCCTGTTCGAACTGGCGCCATATGAAGATCGAGACCGTCTGCACGCCGCTCGGCGCGAGCAGCAGCGAGGTGACCAGTTCGCGCGAGGCAATGGCGAACACGATCATCAGCGATGCGCCGAGCGCCGGCATGACCAGTGGCAGGGTAATGCGTCGCAGCGTGACGCCCGACGGCGCGCCATGCACACGCGCCGCGGCTTCGAGCGACGCAGCCATCTGGCGCAGCGCCGCGCTGGTGTAGCGCACCGGGTAAGGCAGCAGCAGGCAACTGTAGGACAGCAGCAGAATGCCCCACGTGTTGTAAGGCGTGACCGGCCAGAAGGGCAGGTTCCAGGCGAGTATCAACCCGACGCCGACGACGATGCCTGGCAGGGCATGCGGCAGCAGCGACAGGGCGTCGATCAGCACGCGCGCGCGCATTGTCGACTTCACCACGCACCAGGCGCACAGAAACCCCAGCACGCCGGTCACGAGCGACGTGCCCAGCGCGAGGGACAGGCTCGTGGCCAGCGCTTCGAGGCCCTCCGCGCCCTGGGCAAGCAGTGCGGCGAAATGCGATGTCGTGAGATTGGCGACGGACAATCCGCCCGAGAGCGTGCCCGAGAACGCCGTGGCCAGGATCGAGAAGAGCGGTGCGGCCGTGGCGAGCATGGCCACGCACCCGAAGCCAAGCAGCACCGGCCATCGCCAGCGGCCGAGCGTGCGCGCGGGCGAGGCGACCGGTTTGCCGGTCTGTGTCTCGAAATCCTTGCCTGCCGCGAGCCGGTGTTGCAAGACGAATGCGAGCAACGCCATGGCGGCCAGCACGACCGAGAGGACCGAGGCGCCGGGCAGATCGATCGGCCAGTCGGCGAAGCGGGCCTCGATGGACGTCACCAGCACGGAAAAGCCGGCACGCGCGCCAAGCGCGGCGGGCGCGCCAAACTCCTCGATCGCCATGGTGAATGCAAGTAGCAGGCTAGCGGCAAAGGCGGGCAGTGCAAGCGGCAGCGTGACCCTGGCGAACGCACGCCAGGCGCTCGCGCCGTGCACGCGCGCCACGTCGGCCAGACGCGACCCCGTGGTCGCAAACGCGCGCGACACGGCGAAGTACACCACCGGGAAGATGTTCAACGTCATGACGAAGACGAGGCCGGGCAGCGAGAACAGGAACCGGCCCGCGTCGATCCCGCTGAGTTGCTGGGCGTATCCCCCGGTTTGCAGCAGCAACATCCAGCCGAGTGCGGCGAGATACGGCGGCACGAGAAACGGCAGCAGGAAGCACACATCCCAGACACGCGCGCCCGGCACGTGGAACAGGCCGCGAAGCGCCCCCAGCGCGCCGCCCAGAAGCGCCGTGCCGAGCGCCACGGACGCGCCAAGGCGCAGCGTGTTGGTCACGAGCGGCCATGTGGCGTCGTCCGACAGCGTCGGCCACACGGCCGCGAACGGCGCGTCGAAGACACCCGTCGCCAGATGCGGGAAGATCGCCTGCAACAGCACGAACGCGACCGGCAACGCCACGACCACGGCGAGCGCGGCCACCGTCACCGTGGGCAGTCGTCGAAACGGGATCATCGTCAGTGCTGGCCGTTGAGTTTGGCGAAACGTGCCAGGACTTCGGTGCGCGAGGCGCTCGACGATTGCGCTCCCCCCTGGGGCAGCAGGCGCAGATCCTTGAACGAGGCGCGCTTGATGGCGATGTCCTCGCGCGCGGGAATCAGCCACGCTTCGGCCACCAGTTGCTGGCCCTCTTCCGAGAGCACGTAATCGATGAACTGGCGTGCCTCGGCCTGCCGCTTCGACGTGTTCAGGATCATCATGGGCCGCGGCGCGATCACGGTGCCGCTGGTCGGGAAGATCACCTTGATCGCCTCGCCGTTGGCCGCCGCCGCGTACGCGACGTAATCGACCGCGCCGAACACTGCCGCCTTCGCGCCCTGCAGCACCGGGTTGAGCGCCTGCGCGTTCGGGCCGGAGACGACCATGCCGTTCTGCTTGAGTTCGTCGAAGAGCTTCCACGCCTCGCTGCCCAGACGCGCCTGCAATCCGAGCAGCAGATCGGCCGACGCGCCCGAGAGGGCCGGGTCGGGCATGGTCACGCGGTCACGATAGGCGGGTCGGGTCAGGTCGCGCCAGTCGTGTGGCTCCGGGGTGCCGGACTTCGCATTCCAAACGATGCCAAGCGCCGAGAGCCCTTGCGCGACATAGTGCGACGTCTTGAACGGGGCGGACACGTGTGCGGCGTTGACGCTCTGGAACGGTGCGAGCCAGCCGCGCTTTTCGAGGTCCTGCGCGGTGTCCCACGACGCCGAGATCAGCACGTCGGCTCGCGGATTGGCCTGCTCGGCTTCGATGCGGGCCATGACCTTGCCGGTGGTGGCCTGAAACACATCGACCTTGATGCCGGTCTTTTTCTCGAAACCCGCGGCGAGCTTCTTGCTGAGATTGCCGGGGCCGGCGGTATAGACGGTCAATGCATGCGCATGTTGCACGCCGACGCTTGCAGCAAAGGCCATGGTGAGTGTCGCGATGATTTTGCGGTGGAGCATTATGGGCTACCTCGTAATACGTTTGTCAACGCGCCCGTGGGCGAGGATCACGATCTGATCGGCCAGCGCCTCGGCTTCGTCGCGGTCGTGCGTCACGTACACGGCCGTGGTGCCCAGGCGGGAGAGTAACGCGCCGATGTCCGCGCAAAGGCGCGCGCGCAGATCGCGGTCGAGGTTGGAAAGCGGTTCGTCGAAAAGCAGCAACCGCGGGGCCGAGACGATGGCGCGGGCCAGTGCCACACGCTGCTGCTGACCGCCCGAGAGCGCCTGGGGCCGACGCGCGCCCAAGCCCGCGAGCCCGACGAGCGAGAGCGCTTCCTCGACACGATGGTTCCGTTCGACGCGCCTCACGCCACGCATCTCGAGGGGGAACGCGACGTTGGCGGACACGCTCATGTGCGGCCACAGGGCGTAGTCCTGGAAGACCATGCCGAGCGAGCGCCGCTCGGGCGCATGGCACACATGCTCGCTCGCGACGACACGGTCGTCGAAGCGAATCTCGCCGCCGGTGGGCGCGAGCAGTCCGGCAAGCAGCCTGAGCAGCGTGCTCTTGCCGCAGCCCGAAGGCCCGAGCAGCGCGGTCGTGGTGCCGGCCGGGACCTCGAGATCGACGCCGTCGAGTACGCGCGTTGTACCGAAGCGCTGGTGCAGCGCGCGTATCGACACCGACACGCCGTGCGCCGACGGGGCGCGAGTGTCGCCTGTCATCAGAAGGTGTGCTTGATGCCGGCCATAGTGCCGAACTGATGCTTGCCGGCGACCACATTGCTGCCGAAACCGTTCAGGCCGAGATCGGAGCCGTTGCGGTTGACCACATAGCCGAGGTTCACGTAGGCGTCGGTGCGTTTCGAGAAGCGGTAGTCGGCGCTGACCTGGAACGACAGCGGGTCGCGGTTCGTGCCGTAGAAGTCCTGGTACATGGCCGTTGCGGACAGGTCGAGCGCGGGCATGGCATGCCACGTCGAACCCAGCCAGTAGTAGCTCGACGCTTCGACGGGACTCTTGTTCAGGGCCGACAGATGGATGGCCTTGGCGTTCAGGTAGCGGTAGCCCGCGAAGAGGTCGACACGTTGCAGCGCGTATTTCGCGGCGACGGCAATGCGACGGTCGACGTTGCCTTCGTAACCACCGACCTTCGCGGTCATGGCGGCGGTGGGTAACGTGGAGCCGCCGTTCTTCTGATCGTAAGCGATCACGAAGGACAGCGCGCCGCTGGCGTAGCGCACCCCGGCGTCGACGACCTGCGCGCGGCGGTTGTCGCCCGGCGTCGTGCTCGCGGCACCGAAGCTCACGTCGTCGTAGCCTTTCGAGTACTGGACCATGGCCTCCACGCCGCCGAACTTGCCGGTGTAGCGCAGGCTGTTGTCCAGCCGGTCGGAGAACGCCGTGTCCTGCATCTTGATCGCGTACACGGCGTTGTTGAGCGGGTTGAACTTGCTGACCCAGTCGAGGAACACGCCGCCCTGACGGCCGATGGTGAAAGCGCCCAACGACCGGTTCGACAAGCCGACATAGGCCAGACGGCCGAACTCGCGACCGCCTTGCAGCGATTGACCGTTGCCGAGGTTGAAGCCGTTCTCGAGCAGGAAAAACGCCTTGCTGCCGCCGCCGAGGTCTTCGGAGCCCTTGATGCCCCAGCGCGAACCGGCGAGGTTGCCCGAGGTGATGCGGGTGAGGTTGACGGTGCTGCCGGCGGGGTTCTTGTCGGCGTTGGTGAGGAATTCGACGCCCGAGTCGATCAGCCCGTAGAGCTGAACGTGAGACTGGGCCAGAGCGGGCAGGGGCAGGCCGCCGGCGAACGCCAGGCAGCACCCCACCGCCGCGATGCGGAAGTTGGGTTTCATGATGAGGGTCCTCTTTGGGATTAAATTGAGCCGCCAATGTAAGCGGCCAACATGTCGCTGACGTGACAATGTGTCGTCGTCCGAAGTGCGACGTGCTCTCCCTGCGCGAGGTGCGCGGCGTGCATGACGCGGCCGGCGTCGCCGGCCACCCCGGCCACCGCGACCAAAGCGGACCGTGTAACGAAAGCGGCCGGCGATGCGATCGCCGGCCGCGGGTGTTGCGTTCGCGGGGAAGGCCCGGGCAGGCGCCGTATCAGAGCGGCGCCGGTCCGGGTAGCGTGATGGTGAAGCGCGCACCGCCGAGCGGCGAGGTCTCGACACCGACCTTGCCCCCGTGCAACAAGGCGATGCGTCGCACGATCGCCAGCCCGAGGCCAAAGCCGCCGGTGGCGCGATTGCGGCTGCTGTCCAGGCGGTGGAACGGTTCGAAGATGCGCGCACGCTCAGGCTCGGGCACGCCTTCGCCATCATCGTCCACGTAAATCATGACGTCGCCGCCGTCGCAGGACTTCGCGCCGCAAACGATGCGCCGCGTGGTGTGTCGCATGGCGTTGTTGAGCAGGTTCTGCACGGCACGCGCGAGCAACTTGGGTTCGACTTCGACACAGTCCGCGCCGGGCTCGGCCGCGATATCGAGCGCAATCGAGCGGGCGGCGAGCACCTCGGTGCTATTTGCGGCCAGGCTGTCGAACATCAGGCGAAGCGACACGGCGTGACGCGCCGGAGGCGCCGTGATCTGGTCCAGGCGGGCGAGAGAGAGCAGTTCCGTGACGAGTTCGTCTAGCTCGCGAATATCGCCCTTGAGCGCGTTGATGCGCTCGTCGGCGTCGGGCTCGTGGCGGCGCTGTTGCAGGATCTCGAGTCCGAAGTCCAGTCGGGCGATGGGCGTGCGCAATTCGTGCGACACCGCATTGATCATGTCCTTTTGCGTCTTGATCGAACGTTCGATGCGATCGGCCATGGTGTTGAACACCCGCACGAGTGCCGTCAGGTTGGAAAAGCGCGAGACGCGGGCGCGCGCGGTGAAGTCGCCTTCGCCAAACAGGCTCGCCGCCCGGTTCAGGGCCTGCATGTCGTTCCAGTACCACCGCACCCACGTCAGCACGGCCGTGAGCGTGAGCAATGCGAGCACGGCGTAGGCCAGATAGTTGATGGTCCGCAGATTCCAGTCCGTGCTCGTGCCGCTTGCCGAGGTCAGCGCCCAGCCGGAAGTGCCCAGGCGCATGGCAAAGTGATCGCCGTCCGTTGCGGTCGCAACGACTTTGCCGGCCTCGAGATCCTGGCGGGCGTACTTGCGCGGCAGGTCGACGTCGGTGAGCGGCTTGAGCTCGAATTTGTCGTTGCCGTGGCTTTCCAGCTGCGCGATGAAGGCCGGCCATTGCGATTCCGGCAGGGCCTTGATCCGCTCATTGACGAGCCACGCGTACGCGCCCAACTGCTTTTGCGACGCCTGGTTGAGCACGTCATAGAAGATGTAGCCGAACGCATGGTTGATGATGAGGATGGTGGCGACCAGCGATATCGCGACGAGCGCATAGAGCTTCAATAGAATGCGAAACATGGCTCAGCTCTCCCACGCCGACGGACTGAACAGATAGCCGCGCCCCCAGACGGTCTTGATGCGCTGCGGCTCGCCATCGGTGTCCTCGAAGCGCTTGCGCAACCGGTAGATGCCGACGTCGACCGTACGGTCGATGCCGTCGAACTCGATGCCGCGCAATTGCTGGAGGATCTCGTCGCGGGTCACGACACGTCCGGCGCCGCGCGCCAGAATCAGCAACAGGCTGAACTCGTTTGACTTGAGCTCCACCGGAGCGCCGCGCCAGAACACCATGCGGTCGCGCGGCACGATGCGCAGCTGGCCGAAGGCGATGCCGTCGTCGGACCCGATCTCGGGTTCGGACGGTGGCACGACCCGGCGCAGCAGCGCACGCAGCCGGGCGAGCAGCAGGCGCGGCTCGACCGGCTTCACGACGTAGTCGTCGGCGCCCACTTCAAGCCCGGCGACCTGGTCGTACGTGTCTTCGCGGGCCGTGAGGATCAGGATCGGCGTGCTGCTCACGGCACGCAATTGCCGACAGATTTCCATGCCGTCCAAGCCCGGCAGCATCAGATCGAGCACCACGATGTCGGGTGAGAACGCACGGAAACGCTCGAGCGCGCGCGCGCCGTTGGACACGACCATCACCTCGAAGCGGTAGGCGTGCAGATATTCAGTGACGAGCGCGGCCAGGCGCGCATCGTCCTCGACCAGCAAGACACGGTACATGGCCGTATTCCTTTTCCTGTTTGTGCTGTGCCGCGAAGGGTCGGCGGCACTCCCGCGAGGCGCATTCTACTGCCCCGCCGCCCCGCCGGGCGGGCGTTTCAAACCTGCGAACAATTGAAAACACTTGTTCACAACTCTCCTAAATCGGGTAACAGCCACGGCAATGCATCGCGCCTAAGATGCGTGGCATTCGTTGGTCCCCCCACCGAAGACGAACGAAATCCCCCGAATTTTTGTAGGAGTCCCATGAAAAGCTGTAACGTTTGCCCGAACCGCCTCGCACGCGCCTCCCGACATCTGCCGCGCCTGACGGGCGCCGGCCTGTTGCTTTGCGTTATCGCGCCGCTCGCGGGTGCGGTCGAGCCAGCGCGCTACAGTGGCATTCAGCCCGATCCGAGTCTTCCCTCGCAAGCACCCGAGCGCGGTTACGAGTTCACGATCGGCGGCGGCGTCGGTGTGTCGCCTCGCTACATGGGTAGCGACGAATATCGTGCGACCCCGGCGCTGAATCTCGCGCTGCAAACGCCGTACGGCGTTTTCGTCGGCCTGCGCGGCGTGGGGTATCGGCTCTCCCTAGCGAAGGGCGTCTTCCTGTCGGCCGCGATGGCGTATGACGGCGGCCGCAAGGATCGCACCAGGGGGCTGGACTCGGGCTCGAACAAGCTGCGTGGCATGGGCGACATCAAAGGCTCGGTGTTCACCACGCTTCAAGCCGGCTATGCCATTGGTGACATTGCGGTCGTCAGTGTGGCGGCCGATATCCCGCTGTCCAATCGCGATCGCGGCAACGTCTATCGCTTCTCCGTGGACGGCGATGTGTACCGGTCGGCGGCAGACTCGATCGCCGTGGGCGCCGCCGCACACTTCGCGAGTGGCAAGTACGCGCAGACCTATTTCGGCGTGACGCCGACGCAGAGCCTGAATTCCGGCTATCGGCAGTACTCGGCCGGTGGCGGGCTGTACGGCATGAGTCTCACGGCGAGCTGGACGCACAAGTTCACCAGGCACTGGAGCACAACCGTGGCCGGCGGCGTGATGCGCTACACCGGCAATGCGTCGAAGAGCCCCATCGTATTCAACAAGACCAATTACCAGGCCGCCGCAACGCTGAACTACACGTTCTGAGCACGCGCCGCGTTCCTGACCCTCCAGTCTTTGTGAGGCCACAGCCATGCGAATTCTCGTTACCGGAAGCACCGGTTTCGTGGGCGGCGCCGTCGTCGCCCAGCTTCTGAAGGACGGGTTCGGCCCGTCATTGCTGCTGCTCGTGCGCGCGCGCACCGGCAGCGACGGACTCTCCAGGGTCCGTGCCGCGATGGATCGCTTCCGTGTGGCGCCGGTGCATCGGCTTGCCCTGACCGAAGCGAACATCGTGTGCGGCGACCTGGCGAATCCGGTGTCGTTCGATGACGACCCACGGATGCGCCGCGTCACTCACGTGATCCACGCAGGCGCGATCGCCAGCTTTTCGCCACACCCTAAGCTCGACGTCGTCAATGTGAACGGCACGCTGGCGCTGGCGCGTGCCGTCGCCGCGTCGCCGGTGCTCGAACGCTTCGTGCACGTGGGAACCGCCATGGCCTGCGGCGACGCACTTTCGGGGCTCGTGCGTGAATCGCACGATCTGCCGTGTGCCGACCGGCAGGTCGTGCCCTACACGGCCTCCAAGGCCGAAGCCGAGCGTCGCCTGCGACGCGAATGGCCGGGGCTGCCGCTGGTCGTGGCGCGTCCGTCGATCGTGGTGGGGCACACACGGCTGGGGTGCGAACCGTCGGGCAGCATCTTCTGGATGTTCCGGATGGTGCAGTTGCTGGGCGCGTTTACTTGCGATCTCGACGACCGGCTCGACGTGGTGCCGGTCGATTTCTGCGCCAACGCGCTGATCGACCTCGCGTTTCTGCCGCATCTGCGTCACGACCTTTATCACGTGTCGGCGGGCGAGCGCGGCGCGCGCACGATCCGTGAGATCGAGGCGGCGCTGGCCACGGCGCGAGGCGTCGCGCCGTTGGGCGAACGCTTCCGTCATGTCGGTGCGCACGAGATCGATCGCCTCGCGCCGCGGCTCGCGAGCGAGTTGGGGCAGGGCAACGGCCGCCTGATGGCCAAGGCGCTGCGCCGCTACGGATCGTTCGCCGCGCTCGACTATGTCTTCGACAATCGCCGCCTGCTCGCCGAGGGCACACCGGCGCCGCCGTCGGTCACGGACTACCTGGAGGTGTGCGTGCGCTCGTCGGAGGCGACCCCGGTTGCCGAGCAGATGGCGTGGGATTTCAAATGAGGCCGTAGGCGTCCGGCCTGACGCGCCGGTCCGGTGGGCGTTGCGACGAGTGGCGCGGGGCGTACGATGGGGTCGCTCCCGCGTGTCACCGCGAGGCCGCCGGATCGGTGCCGTCTCCCGCGAAGCATTGGGCGAGGAAGCGCTCGGTGGGGCGCGACAACGCGTCGGCGTGCGGCACGAGCGCGGTGAGCAGGCGCTTGAGCCCGTGCGGCGGGTCGATGCGCACCGACGCGAGCGCCGCGTCTTCGTGGCGCATCGACATCGCGGATACGAATCCCACGCCCATGCCCGCGCGTACGGCTTCCTTGATACTCTCCACGCCGGCCAGCTCGAGCGCGACGCGCGGCGTGAGCGCGGCCACGGAAAATGCCCTGGCCACCAGCGCCCGCACCCCGGACCCCGGTTCGCGCAGAATCAGCGGGTACTCGGCGATGCTTTGCAGCGACGCGCCCTCGGGATGCCGCGCCAGCGGATGATCGGCCCGTGCGATGGCGACGATCTCGTCGTCGCGCCATGGCCGTACCGCGATCTCCGCCGACAGGCCCGGCGGCACCGCGCCCTCGATGAACGCCACGTCAAGCCGGTCGAGCTGCGCCACGATCTCGCTCGTGTTGCCGTCGACGATGTGGAGTGCGACGGCCGGATAGCGTTGGTGAAATGCCGCAATGACGTACGGCAGCAGGTAGCTCGCGGGCGTGGTGCTCGCGCCGATGCGCAGCGCGCCGGTTTCCATGCCACGCAGGCTATCGCGCAGCGTGAGCGCCTGGCGGTAGTCCTGGCGAAGTTTGTTGGCGTACACCGCGACCTGCTCGCCCACGGCAGTGAGCCGGATTCCCCGTCCGTCACGCCGGTAAAGCGGCTCGCCGAACGACTCCTGCAACAGCCGCAACTGGCCCGACACCGCCGGTTGAGAGAGATGGAGCGCCTGAGCCGCATGGCTGATGTTGCCCAGTTCGGCCACGGTCGCAAAGGTCAGCAATTGGTCCGGCGTCATGGTAAATCCATCGAGAATGGTGATGATTGAGTGTCATCATAGCCACAATTTGGATGGATGATCAGGGGCGGCGTGCGGATCACGCCAGGGGAGCGGCGTGAATCAGTGCTTCGACCGCCTGCCAGTCTGGGGCGTGCGCACCCGTGCGCGTGCAGGCGAGCGCGGCGGCGGCCGCGGCACGGCGCAAATGGTGGGACAGCGCGGCGTCCGGTGCGCGGGCCAGGCTCGCGAGCCATGCACCGATGGCGGCGTCGCCCGCGCCTACGGTATCGGCCACGTCCACCCGGTAAGCGGGTTGGGCGATCGCCTCGCCCCCGGGCAGCAACAGGCGCATGCCGCGCTCACCGTCCGTGAGCAGTATTCGCGCTTGCGGGGCGATGTGCCTGACGTCGGCAAGGGCGTCCTCGTCGGTTCGACCGGGATAGAGTCCTCGCAGGTCTTCGACCGAAAGCTTGAGCCATGTGGCGAGCGCGGCCATTCGCGCAAACGTCGCACGATAGCCCGGCCCCATCAGGTTGCGAAGATTCGGATCGAAGCTGATCGTCACGCCGCGCGTGTGCAATGACGACGCGAGCGCCAGCAACGTGCCTGCCAGCGGCTCGCGCACGAGACTGATGCAGCCGAAGTGCGCCGTGCGTGCGGCGTCTTTCCAACCCGACGGCAGGCCCGCCGGATCGAAGGCCAGATCGGCCGCACCGTTGCCGAGAAAGAAGTAGTCGGGAGGATCGTGCCGATGCACCACGGCGACCAGCGGTGGGGCGTCGACCGGCTGGACGTAACGTGGGTCGAGCCCGGCGGCGCGCGTCAGTGCGAGCAGCTCGGTGCCGAACGGCGCGTGCGTGCTGATCGCGCCACCGTACCCCGTCGGCACCCCCATGGCGGCGCACACGCGCGCCACGTTCCAGCAGGCGCCGCCGGCGCGACTGACCCAGTGACGGGCGTCGCCATGCGGCTGACGAATGAGATCGGTGAGCGCTTCACCGAAGACGAGCAAAGCCGGGAGCGCGGCGGCAGAGGGCATGACGGGCACACGTCGGATGGGGAAGTCGCCAGCATATCCGTTTGCGACGCTCGGCACGCACTCACCAGCGAACGGGGGCGCCGATGTACCGGGCCGCTCGTCCGTCAGGTGCGCAGCAGGAGCGCGACGCCGGCGACAAACACGACGACGTTGACGACCCTCACGAACTGCTGGCGCGAGAGCCGCAGTGTAATGCGCTTGCCGAGCCACATTCCCGCGATCATGGCAGGCACGAGGGAAGCGGCCGTCGCGAGCATCGACACGTTGGCGTAGACGCCGGCAATCAGGAAAAGCATGGCGCGCACGAGGGTACTCATGCCGATGAGTGTCGATTGCGTGATGCGCATCGCCTCGACGCGCTCCAGACGGCTCGTGAGATAGATCGCGAACAGAAACCCGCCGCTGCCGAACATGGCGCCGAACAGACCGCCCAGCGCGCCGAACGGAATCGCCCACGCCTGCGAGAGTCGTGACTTCGCCTTGGGTCCGGCCAGGGAAAAGATGGCGTAGCCGCAGACGAACCATCCCAGCGCGCGCAACAGGATGTCCGGTTTCAACGTGAGCAGCAGCGCGCCCCCCACGAGGCTGCCGCCGATGATCGCCGGCACGAGGCGGCGCAGTTCGGCCATGTCGGCTGCGCGCGCATTGCGCATCACGTTGCCCGAGGCGGCGCCGAAGTCGAGCAGCGCGAGCATCGGCACGATCTGCGCCACCGGCATGGCATAGGCGAGTACAGGGCTGGCGACGAGTGCGGTGCCGAAGCCCGCGATGCCGAAGATGACGTACGCGATGACGAGTGCCGCGCTCATGAGCACCCAGTGCCCGGGGGAAGGAAGCGCGCCGAGCAGGGCGGCCATGACGGAATCGGGAAGGACATGGATCAGCGTGTCGTGCATGGCGAAGGGTGAGGGCTGGCGAGTTCGAATGGGGCGCATGCGTGCGCGGGATCGTCGCCAGCATAGGGCGGCGGGGCTGGGGCGCGCCAATATAGAATGTGGCGATGTTCGATCTCGAAACGGCATGGTCATGGTGTCGCTGCGGCAGTTGCGGTATTTCCTCGAAGTGGTCGATGCAGGCGGATTCAGCGCGGCCGCGGAGCGATTGTTCGTCGCGCAGTCGGCGCTCAGCCGACAGATCTCGGAGCTCGAGCGCGAGCTTCAGGCGGTCCTGCTCGAGCGCTCGTCGAAGGGCGTGACGCTCACGCCGGCGGGGCGCACGTTCGTGACCGAGGCGCGGCGCGTGCTCACCGACCTCGACGGTTCCGTCGCGCTCACGCGCAGCGTGGCGCGCGGCGAGCAGGGCACCGTGCGGCTCGCGCATTCCAGTTCGGTGCCCTTCACCGGCGCGCTGCCCGCCGCGCTTCATGCGCATTTGCAGGCCCATGCAGGGGTGAGCGTCGATGTCTCGACGCTGTCGTCCGAGCAGCAGCAGGACGAGATCGAAGCCGGGCGCGTCGATCTGGGGCTCGTACGGCTGCCGGTGCTGCGTCCCGCGCCGTCGATCGTGTGCGAGGTCGTTGCCCGGGAACGTCTGCAACTGCTCGTGCCGCCGCAGCATGCGCTCGCCGGGAAAACCTCGGTGAGCGTGGCGGCGCTGGCGGCCGAACCCTTCGTCTCCGTGCCGCACCGCGAGCGCGGCGGACTCAGCTATCGCGTGGCACAGCTGTGCCAGCAGCATGGCTTCTTCCCTCGGGCGGCTGCCGCCACGTCTCGCAAGGCGACGCTCGTGCATCTGGTGGCCGCCGGCTTCGGCGTGGCCATCGTGCCGGACAGCCTCGGTGCGCTTGCGGGTGCTCAAGTGCGCCGCGTGGCGCTCGATGACGAGGGCGCGGACAGCGAAGTCGCACTGCTGCATCGCCGCGATGCCGGCGCGCTCGTGCGCGCCGTGGGCGACGCGCTGCGCGCCGGCATCGGTGCGTCAATGGGACGCAGCGCTCAGTAAGTTTGCTCAGTAAGTCCGGCGTAAGCCGTGCATGAGAGGGTGCGCGGACAATGTCGAAAAGTGCCTGAGCGCGCAGGTGTGGCCGTTGTCCGGCACCAGGGCGAGCGGGCGCGCGGGGGGCACGCGAGGCCGGGAAAACGAGAGGAAACCCTCAAGTCGGCCGTTTTTTCTCCCGTTATACTTTTCGACACTCGGCGCAAGAAAGCGCCGGCGTGCGGCGCAGACGTCTATCCGGGGTGCCTGGCGGTTCTCGCCGTACCGGCGGCGCTCGCGCCCTCGTCATTACAAGCAGATCAGAGACGCGAGGAGACTGACGATGGGGCTATTCACGCGCACGAGGGGAGCCGCGCAGACCGTCAATATCATGAACGAGGTGGCCACCAACGCCGGTACGCTCGGCGTGGAACTCTGCGATATCGCGGGGAATGTCGACGAGATCTCGGTTCGCATCAAACGGCAAGCCGAAGTGTTCCAGGAATTGCGTCGCGCTGCCGCCGACACCAGCGAGGGGAACCAACGCATCGCCGCCGCCGCGCGAGAGGCTCGCGATGTCGCGGATCGCGCCAGTGCCGAGATCGCGGCGTCGCGTGACACCGCGCACGCGTCGCTGGCATCGATCCACGGTCTCGTGGAGGGCGTCTCGGGCATGGCGGACGAAATCGCCGGGCTGCGCGAAGCGCTCGATCACGTCGGGAAGGTGGCCGAAGGGATCTCGGTCATCGCCAGGCAAACCAATCTGCTGGCGCTCAATGCCGCCATCGAAGCGGCGCGCGCGGGATTGGCCGGCCGCAGCTTCGCGGTCGTGGCCACCGAGGTCAAGCTGCTCGCCAGCAAGACTGCCGAAGCGACGCAGCAAATCGAACACACGCTCGCCGCACTGGGCGAGCGCACCGAGCGGCTCATGCGCGAGAGCAACGCCAATGTCGCCCGCGCGAACGAGGCCCGAGAAGGCACGCGCGCCATCGCGAGCGTGATCGAGACGGCGGGCACGGCGCTCGACACGTTCGATCGTCAGGCGGGACAGATCGCACAGGTCAGCGAAGCCATCGAAACGGAGTGCACGACCCTGGCTTCCCATGTCGATGAAATGGCCGACGGCGTCTCGCATTCGGCCGAACACGTCGAGAGCGCGCGCGAGCGAATCAACGGCTTGCTGTCGGTCTCGGAGCACCTGATCGGACTCATTGCCGAAGCCGACGTCGAGACGGAAGACACGCCGTTCATCCGGGCCGTGCGTCGCGCCGCGCGGCAGGTCGGCGAGAGTTTCGAGGCCGCGCTGGCCAAGGGGCGGATCAGCGAGCAGGAGTTGTTCGACCGCAGCTACGAACCGATTCCCGGCTCCAATCCGCAGCAGTTGATGGCCCGTTTCACGCGCTTTACCGACGAGACGCTGCCTGCCATTCAGGAACCATTGCTCGCCCTGAACGAGCGTATTGCCTTTTGCGCGGCCGTCGACGAGAACGGCTACCTGCCAACGCACAACCGCAAGTTCTCGCAGACCCCGACCAACGATCCCGTGTGGAATGCCGCGCATTGCCGCAACCGACGGTTGTTCAACGACCGCACCGGCTCCGCGGCCGGTCGCAATACCAAGCCACTGCTGCTGCAGACGTATCGGCGCGATATGGGCGGCGGAGAGTTCGTGGTGATGAAGGACGCGTCGGCGCCGATCTACGTGAACGGCCGCCACTGGGGAGGTTTTCGTATCGCGTACCGCGTGGCACGCTAGGCGCCACTGCGTGCCGCGTTCGCCTCAATGGCAAAGCGCCACCGATCGCGAAATCGGTGGCGCTTTGCTTTTCGGCAACCGGCCGCCAGGCCGGTCATGGTTGGTCTCAGCGATGCCAGCGGCCGTGGCGCCAGTAGCCGTGGCCGTAGCCGTAGTAAGGGCGACCGTAATACACCGGCGGTGCACCGTAGTAGACCGGCGCGGGGGCCACATAGACGGGCGGAGGCGCCACATAGACCGGCGGAGGCGGCGCAACGTACACCGGGGCCGGAGCGTAGACCGGTGCCGGCGCGATCAGCGGCAAGCCGATGCCGATACCGACCGAGACGTGTGCCTGCGCCGTCCCGATCGCGCCCGCGGCGAGCGCGATCCCGGCGATGGCAAGGGCGGCAAACTTGGTTTTCATGACATTTCTCCTGCGGTCTTGGCAGCGTACTGTTGACGGCACCCGAGCGGCACCATGCCGTTCGACGCGCCCGGTGCCCGCCGGCACCCTGATTCGTCACATTTCCTGACTTCACTTTACTGAAGTTCCGAAATCCGGGGTGGGCACAATTGTTGCAAAGTATGCGCGCCGACCCTAGGCAAGGAACGTCCAGATGATGAAAAGCCGCTGCCAAACGTGTTGATTACGATGCTATTTTATTCATAATCAACGGTTTGCGCTCGTTTCGGTTGACGGCGGCGCTGGCGGAAGGGGGGACGGACACCCCCGAATACGCGACACTTGTTACATTCATTTACACCGATGACACCCCGGTGTGGCGCAAAAACAGCGGCGGATGCCGCTTTCGCAACATCCGCCGCCGACGACGAAGTGGGCCAATCGCGGCCTCACGCCGTCTCCTCCCTGCCAGACCGATACTAGCGCCCGCCCCCGGGGCAGGGCGCCGGATACGATTACTGATGAAAGCGTGCCTTGGCGTCGGCCACGCACGCGTCCTTGCTGTCGCCCGTCATGCTGTCGCAGCGTTCGACCGCCGCCTTGTACTGGGCCTTGTTCGCGTCGGCGTTGGCGTCCTGACGCGCCTCGACAGTGTCTTTCCTGGACGACTCGCGGCTCGTGCGCATGACCTTGGCGTCGCCATAAGCTTTTGTCTTCGCGGCTTCGGCATCCTTCACGCAAACGTCCTTGTCGTTGCCCTTCTTGTCGTCACAGCGAAGCTTGGCGACGCTGTAGTCGGCGTCGGCTTTGGTGATGGCGGCGTCGTAACGGGCCTTGGGGGTTTGCTTGTAGTCGGCTTTCGCGTTGGCCTTGGCCACCTTTTCATTGCCCTTGGCCGTGTCCACGCAGATCTTCTTCGCGTTGTCCTTGAGGTCGTCGCATCGCGCCGCTGCCGCCTTGTAATCGGCCTCGGCGGATTTCTCCGCGGCCTCGTAGCGATCCTTGGCGGCGGCGTCTGCCGCGTTGGCGGCCGCCGCGCCGAGCATGCCGGTAGCGAGGCAGGCGCAGGTCAGAACCTTCATGGCGAATCGATGTGACATCTCGTCCTCCTGTTAAGCGGATGTTTGGGCTTTGGGGGGCGATATAAGCCGAGGTCGTCGGACGGCGTCGACATCGTCGAAACCGCCCGGCGCTATCTCAAGCCGCAGGCGACTTACTTGTTGCGCTCCGCAGCACCCTGGATGGCCTCGCCGCCGCGTTCGACGTCCTTGCCGGCGCCCTGTATCGTGTTGCAGCCCGCGAGGCCCAGTGCAAAGCCCGAAAGCAGTGCGATGGCGATCAGTCGTTTCATTTTGATTTCTCCTTGAGGAAAGATGTCGTCTGTCGCGCGAGCGCGGCGCGATGGCAGCACGAAGAGGGGGAGGCCGCCTCCCGGCGGATGGGAGACCCGCCTCGCGGCGGGCTCGGACAGGCCCGGTTACCAGAGCTTGTGATGGTTGTTCCAGGTGTCGACTTCGCGTTCAGCGTCTTCCTTGGCCTTGCCGTAGCGCTCCTGAAGCACGCCCACGAACTTGTCGCGGTTGCCTTCGATCTTGAGCAGATCGTCGTCGGTCAGGTTGCCCCACTGCTTTTTCGCCTCGCCCTTGAGTTGATTCCACTTGCCCTTCATTTGATCCGAGTTCATGACAACTCCCTTTTGTCGGGTTGGAAAAGGTGCCACTGCACGGCGGGTGCCGTCGGTGGCAGTGATTCCATGTTAGGGAGTGCGAAATGTCGGCGCTGTCAGCCGCGACAGCGTCGCGGTGTAGGCGGAATCGGGTTGCGCTGTCAGCGTATTCCGACGCGGGAGGCGGATGTGCCAGGGTGCGGTGGCGTGTCCGTGGAGGTATCCGACGGCGTGTCGCCGGCGGGGGCGGTTGCCGCCGCGCTCGCAGAGGAAGTCGCCGGGGCCGCCGGCACGGCAGTGCTTTCCGTGACTTCCGTGGCGATTTCGGGGGCGTCCGCCGGATTGCATAGCGGGAGCACGACCTGGATTTCGGTGCCCATACGCTGCGGCAGCGAATGGATGTCGATTCGCCCCCCCTTGGCCGAAACACGTTGCCGCATGCCGAACAGTCCGTGCGTCTTGGGCTTGTTGAACTGGTCGCGCGTCAGGCCGATGCCGTTGTCGATGACTTCGAGTCGCAGGCGCTGATCGTCGTACGCGAGGGCCACACGCACTTGCGTGGCACGCGCATACTTGCCCGCGTTCGTGAGCGCCTCCTGCGCCACGCGGAACAGTACGATCGCGGTGGACTCGGGCAGCGCGAAATCCTCTTCCGGCAAATCGAGATCGAGCTGCCAGTGCTGCTGGTCGGCGGTCTCCTCGGCAAGCGAGCGCAATGCCGTGACGAGCCCGAAATTGATCAACACCGTCGGCCGCAGGTTCTCGATGATGCGGCGTTTGATCTGGATGCCGGCGTCGAGGTTGCGCTGGGCACGCGCCAGCTTTTCCGCGATCACGGGATCGGTGTTGCGCAATTTGTGATGTGCCCATGTCACATCCATCTTGCACGCGGTAAGGATGGCGCCGAGTTCGTCGTGCAGTTCGCGAGACAGCCGTGTCTTCTCGTCCTCGCTCACGTTTTGCAAGTGGGTCGCCAACTCGTCGAGCTGTTCGGTGCGCTCTCGCACGAGCCGATCCAGATGGGCTTGTTGCTCGTGCAGTTGATCGCGCGCGAGTTGCTCCTGCCGCATCTGCTTGCCCAATGAGCGGAACAACATCACGAACAGCAGGATGGTGAGCACGGAAAGCGCGCCCGCGCTCACTGCGGAAATCGCCTGATCGAATCGGCCGTCGCTTTGCGCCGTGCGCGCGCGCGCCACTTCCCGGTTGTAAAGATCGGTAATGCCGTTTTGCACCGGCTCCATGGTGCCTAGGCCGAGATTACTCGGGGAGAGGGCTTCTTCAAGGCTCATGGTGCCTTGCCTGACGCTGGCGCGCGCGGCTTCCATGGCGGCGATGCGCTGCGAGAAGAGCGTCATGACGCGCGCAAAGTCCTCGGTCGCCTGGGTGTCGCCCACGGCTTCGTAATGCGCGATGACGACCGCAGCCAGGTCGCGAATGCGCCGCACGGCAGTCAGGTAGGGGTCGAGGTAGACAGGATCGTTGGTGAGCAGGTAGCCCCGTTGACTCGAAACCACGGTCGATGTGCGCGCCATGATCTCATTGAGCTCGTTGGCCGCGATCATGCTCTGCAGTGCCGCCTCATACGTGGAAGCCAGTCGTCGGTGCGCGGACTCCAGTCCGACCAGACTGCCGACCGTGATCACGATCGCGGCGATCATGGCAATGATCCAGCTTCGGCGACGCAGCCAGGACGTGAACAATCGGGGCATGAGAGGGTGACCGGAGGTAAGACGCGGTTCGATCATACGGCGAAATACGCGACTTTTCCCAAATTGTCAGCCAATTCCTACGTAAAAACCAGCGCCGTCCCGGCAGTTTCGTCGGCGGCGTTTTCCTACCATACATCCAGCGCCCAGGAATTGGCTTGCGCTGCATCCGCCAGCGTCGCCAATTCCCGGGAGCGAGGAAACTCTCCGGGAAACGCTGCTTTGACCAAGGAGAACGCTATGTTGAAGTGGGCTTTGTTGTTCGCACTGATCTCGCTCGTGGCGGGCCTGCTGGGCTTCACGGGAATTGCTGCCGGCGCCGCCGGGATCGCGAAGATATTGTTCGTGTTGTTCCTGGTGCTGTTCGTGATCTTCCTGTTGCTTGGCCTGACCATCGCCAAGAAGATCGTCGACTAGAGCGGTGCGTTGCGGCGGCGCGCTTGCGCCGCGGCGACGCCGTGCAGCGGTGCCGGCACGTCCGGCGTGTCGAGCGCGAGCCGCTCACTTGATAGGAGGTTGCGATGCTTCACTACGCCGTCGTATTTTTCGTGATCGCATTGATCGCCGCGGTTTTCGGCTTTACCGGCATTGCCGCGGGCGCTGCCGAGATCGCCAAGATCCTGTTCTTCATCTTCCTGGTGATTTTCCTGGTCACGCTGCTTTTCGGCGTGGTTCGACGATGAGCCGCGCCTGACCCCGGCATGATCCGGACCTGAGCCGGCCCTGAGCCGGACCCGTCCCTGACGAGCGCCCGGCCTTTGTCGGGCCGCTCCCCCCAAAACACTGACAGGAGGAATCGCTCATGCATACCGCCAAGCACGCCAAGCAGCAGACCGCAACGTCTGGCACACACGCGATGAAAGGCAACGGACACAGCGAGCACGCGGGCGAAGACTTCGAGATCGACGTACGCGCGCTGCGCGAGCGGGCGCGTGAGCATCTCGACGAAGGTGCCGTCACGGAGGACTACCGTGCGGATCGCGACGCGGTCGTGCACATGCTCAACGACGCACTCGCCACGGAGCTGGTTTGCGTACTGCGCTACAAGCGCCACCACTTCATGGCCACGGGCATCCACGCCGAGCCGGTGGCGGCCGAGTTCGCGGAACACGCGGCGCAGGAGCAGGATCATGCGGATCGCATCGCGGCGCGTATCGTGCAACTCGGCGGCGAGCCGGACTTCTCTCCCGACAGCCTCTCCGCGCGAAGCCACGCGGAGTATGTGCCTGCCGCCAACCTGCGCGACATGATCCGCGAAAATCTGGTGGCGGAACGCATTGCGATTGAGAGTTATCGCGAGATGATTCATTATTTGGGCGACCGGGATACCACGACGCGTCGCATGCTCGAGGAGATCCTGGCGGTCGAGGAGGAGCATGCCGACGATATGCGTGACCTGCTCGAGCGCGAGTGACGGTGAGTAGCGGCCATGGCAAGCGCGTCGAGACCACGCAAGCGCTGCCATCCGGCCGATGGGGATAGTTTCTGGAGCTTAGATGTCGCTGACAACAATAAAAATCCTGATTGCCGACGACCACGCGATCGTACGCACTGGCTTCAAGCAGTTCATTGCCGACGAGGCGGACATGGAAGTGCTGGGCGAGGCGGCGAGTGGCGACGAAGTGATCCGTGCCGTTCGCGATACCGCGTTCGATGTCGTGCTGCTGGATATCGCCATGCCTGACAAGAACGGAATCGACACCCTGCGCGTGATCAAGCAGTTGCGTCCCGAGCAGGGCGTGCTGTTCCTTTCCACGTATCCGGAAGCGCAGTACGCGGTCAACCTGCTGCGCGCCGGCGCCAACGGCTATCTGATGAAGGATGCGGCGCCCGAGGAAATCATTCGGGCGATCCGCACGGTGGCGCGCGGCCATCGCTATGTCAGCGAGGTAACCGCCGACCTGCTCGCGCAAAAGCTCGATCAGCCGGTCGACGAGCCGATGCACGAACAGCTCTCGGAGCGCGAATTCCAGGTGTTCTGCAAGCTCGCACAAGGACGTACCCCAACGGAAATCGCCGATGAATTGCACCTGTCGGTCAAGACCGTCAGCACGTATCGCGCGCGCGTGCTGGAAAAGATGCGTTTGAAAACCAACGCCGATCTGACGCTATATGCGCTGAAGAACGGCTTGATCAGTTAAGAGAGAGGCTGTCATGTCAACCGGGAACGCGGCAACGCATACGGGGTCCCGCTTGCCCCTCAAGGTCCTGTTGATCGAGGACTCTGCCGTCATTCGCGAGAGCCTGTCGGAGGCGCTCGGCTCGACCGGCATGCTTCAGGTGACGGGCGTGGCGGAAACCGCGGACGATGCGGTGCGCACACTCCAGGAAGACTCGTTCGATGCGGTCATCGTCGATATTCAGTTGCGGCGGGGCTCCGGCATGGACGTGCTTTCCTACCTGCACCATGCGGGACTGCTCTCGCAGCTCATGGCCATCGTGTTGACGAACTACGCGCTCGCCACCTATCGCAAGCGGTGCCAGCAACTGGGCGTGAAATACTTCTTCGACAAATCGCTCGAGTTCGATCGCGTGATCGAAGTGCTCGACGAGTTCGCCACCAGCCGCCAGGCCTGAGCGCACCCGCATACCCCACCGGGACCTTTGCCCCGTCGTCCCCGTCGGCTATGTCGTCTATGACGTCTATGACGTCCCGTTGCCTCGCCACCCCCGTCATTCCCGGAATGTGGGAATGAAACGCCCGATTAGCGAAATCACCTCATCTTTTCTCGTTTGAGAGGGCAGGCCGGCTGCCTTGGGCGCGTTTCGTGCTGCAATGCGATACGCCGATGGCGCCACTCGCTCTCCGGGCGCAACTTAAGCGGAATTTCCGTATAAAGAGATCAAGTTTTATTATTTTCAACTATTTAGGTGCATGGGCTAGAATGTCGCCTTCACGCTAAATACCGAGTCTCGGCGGCGCACTGCGGGCAGTTTCCGGCAGTGGGGCTGCTATTTTTTTGCATGATCGAACTCCAGAACATTACCCAGCGATTTGCTGGGCCCAAGGGGCCGATCGACGCGCTTTCCAACATCAGCCTGTCGATCGAGCGTGGCGAAGTCTTCGGCATCATCGGCCGAAGCGGCGCCGGCAAGAGCACGCTCGTGCGTGTGATCAACCTGCTCAACCGTCCGAGCGACGGCACCGTGCGCGTCGACGGGCAGGATCTCACGTCGATGGCAGCCGACGATCTGCGCCAGGCGCGCCGTCGCATCGGCATGATCTTCCAGCATTTCAATCTCCTGAGCTCGCGTACCGTCTACGAAAACGTGGCGCTGCCGTTGGAACTCGCGGGCATGCCGAGCGCCGACATTCGCGCCAAGGTGCTGCCGTTGCTCGAATTGGTCGGGCTGACGGCACAAAAGGATCGTTACCCGTCCCAGATTTCAGGCGGCCAGAAGCAGCGGGTGGGTATTGCCCGAGCGCTCGCGAGCGAGCCGCAGGTACTGCTCTCGGACGAGGCGACGTCCGCGCTCGATCCCGAGACCACGCGCTCGATTCTCGATCTGCTCAAGCGCATCAATCGCGAACTGGGGCTGACCGTCGTGCTGATCACGCACCAGATGGAAGTCATCAAGCAGGTTTGCGATCGCGTTGCCGTACTCGACGCCGGTCGCGTGGTCGAGCAGGGTCGAGTGATCGATGTATTCCTGCGTCCGCGCCACGAAGTCACGCGTGCGCTCATCGGCGACGTGATCTCGCAGGAACTGCCTGCCGGCGTTCGTGAGCGTGTCGCCTCGCGCATCGGCAACGGTCACGATCATCTCTATCGTCTGGCCTTCTCGGGCGCGGGGGTGGACCAGCCGCTGTTGTCCGAGGCGATTCGACGCTACGAGCTCGATTTCAATATCCTGCACGGCCAGATCGACGAGATCCAGGGGCAGGCCTTCGGATCGCTCGCCGTGCTGGCGGGCGGTTCCCCGGCCCGCGTGGCCGAAGCCATGGCGTTCCTCGCCAGTCAGGGCGTTGTCGTCGAGGAGCTCAGCCATGTGGAGTGAAATGTTCGATCTGTTCGTCTCGTCGTTCTGGGAGACGCTCGTCATGGTGGGCATCTCGGGCGTCATCGGTGCTGTCGTGGGCGTGCCGCTGGGCGTGCTGCTCTATCTGACGGACCGCAATGGCGTGTTGCAGAACCTGCCGGTCAATCGCATCGTCGGTATCCTCGTCAACGCCGTGCGCTCGACACCGTTCATTATTCTGCTGGTCGCCGTGATCCCGTTCACGCGGCTGATCGTCGGCTCGTCGATCGGCACGATGGCCGCCGTCGTGCCGCTCACGATCGCCGCCGCTCCCTTCGTGGCGCGCCTGGTCGAAACGGCGCTGCGCGAAGTGGATCGCGGGCTGATCGAAGCGGCCCAGTCGATGGGCGCCACGACCGGCCAGATCGTCATGAAGGTGCTGCTGCCCGAGGCGCTGCCCGGCATCGTGGCGGGCCTGACGATCACGTTCGTGAGCCTGGTGGGCTATTCGGCGATGGCCGGCGCCATCGGCGGCGGCGGTTTGGGCGATCTGGGCATTCGCTATGGCTATCAGCGCTTCCTGCCGGAGGTCATGATCACGGTGGTGCTGATCCTGATCGTGTTCGTGCAACTGGTACAGACGTTCGGCGACTGGCTGGTGCGGCGTCTGAGTCACAAGTAATTTTCCGATAACGATATCGCCGGCGTTTGCGTCCGGCATTTCTCACACACGCGAGGTTTTCCATGCAACGTCGTACGCTCTTCAAGCTGCTGGCCGGTGTCGGTGCCGCCACGGTTCTTGCCACGCAATTCGCCGCGCCCGCCGCAGCGGCCGATGCCGTCAATCTGAAGGTGGGTGTCACGGGCGGCCCGCACGCGCAGATCTTCGACGAAGTGAAGAAGGTCGCCGCCAAGGACGGCCTGAACATCAAGGTCATCGAGTTCAGCGACTACGTGCAGCCGAACGCGGCGCTCGCGTCGGGCGATCTCGACGTGAACAGCTATCAGCACCAGCCGTATCTCGATGCGCAGGTGAAGGACCGCGGCTACAAGCTCGAGTCGATCGCCAAGACCGTGATCTTCCCGATGGGCATTTACTCGAAGAAGCTCAAGTCGCTCGCGGATCTGAAGACCGGCGACAAGGTCTCGCTGCCCAACGATCCGACCAATGGCGGCCGTGCCTTGCTGCTGCTGCAAAAGCAGGGCCTGCTCAAGCTGCGCGCCGACGCGGGCCTTAAGGCCACGCCGCTGGACGTGGTCGAGAACCCGAAGAAGCTGAAGTTCGTGGAGCTGGACGCCGCGCAGCTGCCGCGCTCGCTCGACGACGTGGCCGTGGCGGTCATCAATACCAACTTCGCGATGGAAGCCGGCCTGAATCCGAAGCGCGACTCGCTCGCGATCGAGGACGCAAACGGCCCCTACGCCAACGTGCTCGTCATCCGCTCGGCCGACAAGAACAAGCCGTGGGTGGCCAAGCTGATCAAGGCCTACCACTCGCCGGAAGTGAAGGCCTTCATCGAGAAGAAATTCGGCGGCTCGGTGGTCACGGCCTGGTAAATTCCGGTCGTTCGGGACACACCCCGAAAACGGCAGCGCCTCGCGGCGTTGCCGTTTTTTTTCGTCCCGCCGACGGCAAGTCGGCCCACGGCGCGTCGGCATGGCGGGCGCGACCGGTGTGTGGCAATTCCGACACTGTCACGGATTTGTCAAATCCCGGCGATAGCCTGACCGTCAGTAAAAGAGGGCGCCCACGGGCGTCGTCTCCAGACGCGGGCATGGGCCAAAGAGCAGCAACCGCACGTGAAACACGGGGAACTCGGGCGAGACACTTCATCGGAAGCGGCCTCTTGCCTTAGGGGCGCAGGGTTGCGTCCGACATGTGCCCGCACGGCGTAACGCTGCTTGCACGATGGCGACGCACCGCACCGACTTACGGAGCCTCAGTTGAACCCTCTCCCGCCTGTCGCGATACGTCCGCCGGAGCGATTTGCCGCGCCCGCGACTACACGCGACGCGAACGTCGTGTCTCCCGACGCCGCGGTGTCGGCCTCTTCGCCTGTGTCGTACGCGGGCGCTGGCAGGGGGGGCACGGGCCCCCAAAGTGTCGAATCCGACGAGCGGATGCTGCTCGCGCAGTTGTGCGAGGGCATCGGGCTCACCTGCGTGTTTCAGCCGATCGTCGATTTCCGGACCTCGGAAGTGGCCGGTTATGAAGGGCTGGTACGCGGGCCGGCCGGGACGTCGATCCATTCGCCGTTGGCCCTCTTCGCGGCGGCGCGTCGCCACGGCCTGAGCGGCCCGCTCGAACTCGCGTGCCGCCGTGCCGTGTTGCGCGGCTTCGCCGAGCAGGCACTGCCCGAGCGCCTGTTCCTGAACATCGGCCCGGTCACGCGGGCCCAGCCTGGCGGTGGCGTGACCGAATCGCTCGGGCTCGACGAGACGTTTGCCATGCTCGAGTCGTTCCAGCTCACCCCAGAGCGCGTCGTGTTGGAACTCACGGAGCATGCGCCCACGCTGGATCTCGCGAGCACGCGCGCTTCGCTTACGGCGTATCGCGCGCTCGGCTTCGAAGTGGCGCTCGACGACATGGGTGAAGGCTACGCGAGCCTGCGCCTGTGGTCCGAGCTGCGACCCGATTACGTCAAGATCGACCGTCACTTTGTCGATGGGATCGACACCGATACCGTCAAGCTCCAGTTCGTGCGCTCGATGCGGCAGATCGCCGAGACGAGCGGCACGCGTGTGATCGCCGAAGGTATCGAGCACGCTGAAGAGCTTCAGGTCGTGCGCGATCTCGGCATCTTTCTCGGGCAAGGCTATTTCATTGCGCGTCCCGAGGCTCGGCCGCAGCGTGCCATCACGGCGCAGGTGCAGGAAGTGGTGAACGAGCGTCGCGCCTATGTCCACCAGCAGCCCAGCCAGCTGGGCGCGGGCAACGTCACGTTGGAACGCATTGCGTCCTACGTGCAGCCGGTGTCGCCCGACACGCGCAGTGAAGATGTGGTGGCGCGTTTCGAGAGCGATCCCGCACTCGAAGTGCTGCCGGTGGTGGAGCGTGATCGCGCGGTGGGGCTGATTGGGCGTGCGTCGCTCATTGGCCGGTTCGCGCGGCCGTTCACGCGGGAACTGTACGGACGCAAGCCGTGTTCGGCCGTGATGGAGCCGCGCCCGCTCACGTTCGACAAGGGCGCGCGCGTGGAAGAGCTGAGTCGCATGATCGCGGAAGGCGCGAGCCGCCAGATCGCGGCAGGGTTCATCGTGACCGACCAGGGGCGATATTTCGGTGTCGCGCAGGGGCATGCGCTGATGCGCCACATCACCGACATGCAGCTCGACGCGGCGCGCTACGCCAACCCGCTCACGCTGCTGCCGGGGAACGTGCCGATCGACGATTACATGGATCGCATGATCGGCGAGCGACAGTCGTTTCATGCCTGCTACGTCGATCTGGACAACTTCAAGCCATTCAACGACGTGTTCGGCTATCGGCGCGGCGACGACTTGATTCAACTGGTCGCGCGCGTGCTCATGGCGGTGCGCAATCCCGAGCGGGACTTCCTCGGACATATCGGCGGCGACGACTTCCTGATTCTGTTTCGCAGTCCCGACTGGGAAGCGCGCTGCCGCGAAGCCTTGACGCGCTTTGGCGAAGCCGTGACGGAGTACTTTCATCCCGACCAGATCGCGGCAGGCGGATTCGAGGCCGAAGACCGGCGCGGCATGGTCATCTTCCACCCGATCACGAGCCTGTCCATCGGCGTGGTCGCGGTCACGCCCGAGAGCTTTCCCTCGCATGTGGAAGTCTCTGCGGCCGCGGCGGAGGCCAAGAAAATGGCCAAGCGCGCGCTGGGAAACAGTCTGTTCATCGAGCGCCGGCGGGCGCACCGGTAGCGCGTGAGGCAAAAAAAACCCGCCGGATCGGCGGGCTTTTCACATTCGGGCGCCGGGCGACGCCAGACGCTCAGTGCGAGAGCGCGGGCATGCCTTCCATGCCGGCAACGTCCTGCTCGCGTTCTTCCGACAGGTACGGCGTGCGCCAGCCTGCTTTCACGCCCCAGTGATAGAACCCGAGCGACAGGAGGGCGACCACCGCCATGTCCCAGCCGTACGGCAACAGGCCGAGACCGCCGAATTCCTTGCTGCCGAGGTACGAACACAACGCCATGACCGGGAGGTAGCCGATCAGCCACCACGACGCCTTGAGGTCACGCCCGAACCCTTGCCACTTGTCTTTTGCCTGATAGTAGAAGTAGACGGGCAGCGCCACGACGACCAGCACGATGATCTGGCCGGTCAGCGGCCAGCGCGCCCAGTACAGGATCAGCGAAGCACACACGAATGCGAACGGCGCGATGAGCGACAGGCCGGGCAAACGCAGCGGGCGCTCCATTTCCGGTGCCGAGCGGCGCAGCGCCATCACGCTGATCGGGCCGGTCAGGTACGAGATCACGGTCGCGACGGAAATCACCGCGGCAAGCGAATCCCAGCCGCGGAAGAAGAACATGAAGATGAACGAGATGGCGAGGTTGAACCACATCGCCGGGCGCGGCACGCCGTACAACGGGTGCACGCGGCCGAAAATCGCGGGCAGGGTGCGGTTGCGCTCCATGGCGTAGATCATGCGGCTTGTGGTGGCCATGTACGTCGTGCCCGTGCCGCTCGGGCTGAGGAAGGCGTCAAAGTACAGCACGATGGCGAGCCAGTTCAGGCCGAGTGCGATCGCCAGTTCGGCGAACGGCGAGCTGAAGCTCACCATGTGCCATCCGCCGGCGAGTTGCTCGGGCGAGAGCGCGCCAATGTAGGCGACCTGAAGCAGCAGGTAGATGACCGTGGCAAGCAGGATCGAGCCGACCACCGCAAACGGAATGCTGCGGCCCGGATCCCGCGCCTCGCCCGCGAGGTTCACCGGGCTCTGAAACCCGTTGAAGGCGAACACGATGCCCGACGTGGCCACGGCCGTGAGCACGGCCGACATGCCGTTGGGCGCGAAGCCGCCGTGCTCGGCGAGGTTGAAGTTACCCGGGTGGAAGCCCGCGATGATCAGGCCCGCGACCGTCAGGGCGGGGATCGCGAACTTGAACAGCGTAATGGCCGTGTTGGCGCGTGCAAACAGCTTCACGCCCCAGTAGTTCAGCAGGAAGTACACGACGACGAGCAACGCCGAGAGTGTGAGACCGCTCGCGGTGAGCGTGCCGTCCACGAACAGGTTGTGCGCCCATTCGTAGGGCCATGTGCTCATGTACTGAATCGAGGCTTCGGCTTCGATCGGGATCACGGAGACGATGGCGATCCAGTTGGCCCAGGCGGCGATGAAGCCGACCAGGCTGCCGTGCGAGTAACGGGAATAGCGAACCATGCCGCCCGACTCGGGGAACATGGCGCCAAGCTCGGCATAGGTGAGGGCAATGGCCAGAATGACCACGGCGCCGATGACCCAGGCCAGCAGCGCGGCGGGGCCGGCGATCTTCGCGGCTTTCCAGGCGCCGAACAGCCAGCCGGAGCCGATGATCGAGCCGAGACCGGTCAACATCAGGGCGAACGGCCCGATGTTGCGCATGAGAGATTGATTGTTATCCATTCGATGTCTTCTCCACGCCCGGGGGGGACAGGCGCCACCCCGATGAGGGCAGGGCGGCAGACTGCGCGAGGGCGGACAAACTGCCGGCAGGCCGGTCGCCATCACAAGCAGCATGACGGCGCGGGGGCGGCGCTGACGGACACGACTTCTGTTGATCGGCTTCGCGAATCCGGGGCGGTCTCCGGCCTGACGACGCAAACGGGCACACGGGTGAGCGTGTAATCCCGAATTGGGGTCGGAGTCCGGGTTTCGCGAAAAAAGCGCGATTCTACCCGAGCCGGCCCGCGTGTGTGGGACTTTGTAACACTTTTGCAATGGCATCCGGTTCGGCGATGTTAGGCAAAAATGCGTACAACCCAGTCCGGGCGCGGCTCATGGCGTGGGAATCCAACTATTACAAATTATTAAAGGGTCAGATGTGATGGGCGGTGTCGATACCCTGTGGCCCCCACCGGTCGACCCCTGTCAGCCCATGCCGGCCAGGCAGAGATACTTCAACTCGAGATACTCGTCGATGCCGTACTTCGAGCCTTCCCGCCCGAGGCCCGATTGTTTGACGCCGCCGAATGGGGCGACCTCGTTGGAGATCAGGCCGGTATTGATGCCGACCATGCCGGCTTCGATGCCTTCGGCGACGCGCCAGACGCGTCCGACGTCGCGAGCGAAGAAATATGACGCCAGGCCGAAGTCGGTCGCGTTGGCCAGGCGGATGCCCTCGGCTTCATCCTTGAAGCGGAAGACCGGTGCCACCGGTCCGAAGGTTTCTTCCTGCGCGACGAGCATGTCCGCGCTCGCATCGGCCACGACGGTCGGCTCGAAGAATCGACCGTGCAGGACCTTGCCGCCAACCGTCACACGTCCGCCCTTGGCGACGGCGTCGGCCACGTGGCGCTCGACTTTTTCGACGGCGGCGTCTTCGATGAGCGGGCCGATCGCCACACCCGGTTCGAAGCCGTTGCCCACGCGCAGTCGGCTCACGGCGGCGGTGAGTTTTTCGACGAAAGCGTCGTAGATGCCGTCCTGCGCGTAGATGCGGTTCGCGCATACGCATGTTTGCCCGGCATTGCGGAATTTCGAGGCGATGCACCCTTCGACGGCGGCATCGACGTCGGCGTCGTCGAATACGAGGAACGGTGCGAGACCGCCCAGCTCGAGCGCGACCTTCTTGATGGTCGGCGCGCACTGCTCCATGAGTCGGGCGCCCACCGGCGTCGAGCCGGTAAAGGACAGGTGCCGCACGCGCGGGCTGCCGGTGAGCACGTCGCCCACGTCGGACGAGTTTTTCGACGTCACCACGTTGAAGACACCTCGCGGCAGCCCGGCGCGCTCGGCCAGTTCGGCCAGGGCCAGCGCCGAGAGCGGCGTGAGGCGGGCGGGCTTGACCACGATGGTGCAGCCGGCCGCGATGGCCGGCGCGATTTTGCGCGTGATCATCGCGATCGGGAAATTCCAGGGGGTGATCGACGCACATACGCCGATCGGCTGCTTGAGCACCAGCAAGCGCTTGCCGCCCTCGGGGGAACTGAGAACGTCGCCATCCACCCGCTTGGCCTCTTCGGCGAACCACTCGATGAACGAGGCGCCGTAGGCGACCTCGCCCTTGGCTTCGGCGAGTGGCTTGCCTTGCTCGGCGGTCATGATGGCGCCCAGGTCGTCCTGTGCCTGCATGATGAGGTCGTACCAGCGTCGCATGATGCGCGCCCGATCCTTGCCGGTACGGGCGCGCCACTCGGGCAGGGCAGCTTCGGCGGCGACCAGGGCGCGCTCGGTTTCCTTGGCGCCCAGATCGGCGACGCGGGCGATCTCGGCGTCGGTCGCCGGGTCGTTGACCGCGAATGTCGCCTGCGAATCGGCCTGCGTCCAGGCGCCGTCGATGTACGCGTCGAACCTGAGCAGTGCAGGATCCTTCAGACGGGCCAGTGCAGGGTGGGCCTTGGCGGGGGCGGATGGGCGGGGTGTTGACACGATCGGCTCTCCTCTCGATGACCGAGCGAAGCGGCGGGACGCCGCGCCGCGCGGGGACGGAAACGGATACGGCTTGTCGGTGTGTCGGGCCAGCTTACTCCAATGCGGCGAGCGTTTCGTGACGCGCGGCATTGAGCCGCATGATGCGATGCGCCGCGTCGTTCGGCAGGCGAGTGTTGCGCTTGCCGGCAGCCCGTTGGCGGCCGGCGAACGACGCGATCTTCTACAGCGATGAGGGCAGCGCGGTGCACGGGATGGCCGGTTTTACAGGCCGAGATCCCGGTAAAGCGCCGCCATGCGCGCGTCGACGTCGGCAGTCATTTCGATGGGACGTCCCCACTCGC
The DNA here is from genome assembly GCF_902459575.1 of Pandoraea morbifera. Classification (NCBI taxonomy): domain Bacteria; kingdom Pseudomonadati; phylum Pseudomonadota; class Betaproteobacteria; order Burkholderiales; family Burkholderiaceae; genus Pandoraea; species Pandoraea morbifera. Next base: position 152,129 of record NZ_CABPSD010000008.1, on the reverse strand, counting down.
GCGAAGTTTCTCCGGGCCACTTGTTGGTCGCATCGATCCCCATCTTCGACCCCAGCCCGGCCTTGGGCGACGCGAAATCGAGATAGTCGATCGGCGTTTGATCGACGAGCGTGGTATCGCGCGTCGGATCGACGCGCGTGGTGATCGCCCAGATGACTTCCTTCCAGTCGCGAATGTCGACGTCTTCATCGACCACGACGATGAACTTCGTATACATGAACTGGCGAAGGAAGCTCCAGACCCCGAACATCACCCGCTTGGCGTGACCCGGATAGGCCTTTTTCATCTGCACGATCGCCATGCGGTAGCTGCATCCTTCCGGCGGCAGGTAGAAGTCGGTGATCTCCGGAAATTGCTTTTGCAGCAACGGCACGAAGACTTCGTTGAGCGCCACACCGAGCACCGCCGGCTCGTCGGGCGGTTTTCCGGTGTATGTCGAGTGATAGACCGCATTGCGCCGCAGCGTGATGCGCTCGACGGTAAAGACCGGAAACCACTCCTGTTCGTTGTAATAGCCCGTGTGGTCGCCGTAAGGTCCCTCGAGCGCGTGCGCGTATCCTGCGGTCGCACCCCGCGAGGGCGGAGGCGGCACGCCGTCGGGCACGGCCGGTGGCTGGTCGGCGGGGTAAATGAAGCCTTCCAGCACGATCTCGGCGCGTGCCGGCACCCGCAACGACTCGAGGCCCGGCGTGAGGCATTTGGCCAGTTCGGTTCGGCTGCCGCGCAGCAGACCGGCAAACTGGTATTCGGACAAGGTGTCGGGAACCGGCGTCACGGCCCCGAGCATGGTCGCCGGGTCCGCGCCGAGCGCCACGGCGATCGGGAATGGCTTGCCGGGATTGGCCTGCGCAAACTCGCGGAAGTCGAGCGCGCCGCCGCGATGCGCGAGCCAGCGCATGATCACCTGATTGCGACCCATGACCTGCTGTCGATAGATGCCCAGGTTCTGGCGTTTGCGATTCGGGCCTTTGGTGATGACCAGGCCCCAGGTGATGAGCGGTGCGGCGTCGCCGGGCCAGCACGTCTGGATCGGCAGGCGCCCGAGGTCGACGTCCTCGCCTTCCCATACGATCTCCTGACACACCGGGGCACTCACCTCCTTCGGTGCCATGTCCCACACCGCCTTGGCCATGCCGAGCAGCTTGCCCGCATCCTTGAGGCCGCGCGGCGGTTCCGGTTCCTTGAGCGTCGAAAGCAGCCGACCAATGTCGCGCAGCGAGCTCAGGGCGTTTTCGCCCTTCTCGACGCCCATGCCGAGGGCCACTCGTTCAGGGGTGCCAAACAAGTTGGCAAGTACGGGCATGTCGTAGCCCGTCGGCCGCTCGAACCACAGTGCCGGCCCCGCCGCTTTGAGCACGCGGTCGGCGAGCGCGGTCATCTCAAGTACCGGCGAGACCGGCACGTCTACGCGACGAAGCTGGCCGGATCGCTCCAGTTGCGCGGTGAAGTCACGAAGATCGAGATATTTCATGAAACAAACAGTTACCAAAAATTTTTACAAAATTCATACGGGGGATACGAACGACCGTTTGAATCGCATGTAAGACCGGAGAACGCCCTTGTAAACGCGGGGCGCGGCAGGGCATTTTACCGGGCAAGGGGGGCGAACGGCACGGCAAAACGGCTGTTACAAATTACTTTTAGTAATCATTTTGCTGTGAAATAGTATTGACGGTTTATATATCGCTGCTACAATCCGCCCGTTGAATCCAGAAAGGCGGCTTCGCAGACGGGTAGGCCGACCCGCTCGAGCTTAGCGACAACTACAACATCGACGTGGATTTTCAGTGGCTGGTTTTCTCACCGAGGTCGGGAAGCCAGTGTTTTAGGAAGCAGCGCGAGCGATAGCTCGTCAGCGCCGGACACCTGAACAGGTCGGCGCGCTGCGGCGGTAGCGGCATCGTCCATGACAAACACGATGCACCGCCTCGTTCCATATGCCGTAAATAAGCGTTTCACGGGGATGCCTGGCGGGCATACCGGCTTATTTCCTTACGCCCCGGGGCCACCCCGTGGTGACGGCGTAACCGGAGTACGTAGTATGAAGAAGTCTGGTTTATCACCCTGGCTACTGGCCGCGATCCATGCGCTCCGTGCGCGCGGCGCAGCAACGGTAGCCGCGGCTCGCCGCGATTGGCGTCGCCTTGCATGGCATGGCGGTCGTGTCGGACTGTATACGTCCAGCGCGGTCGGTCTGGTTGCCGTGGTCGGTACGCTCGCGTTGTGGGCCCGACCGACGTGGCGCGCCGATCTGGCGTCGCGCGTGGGTCCGCTGCTCGAGGCAGCGACCGGCACGGCCAATGCGGCCGGCCAGAGCGCCAATGGCGCTCCCAATGCAAAGCTTTCGCCGTCCGACTCGGCGATGATGGCCCAGGCGGCGCAGCACGTGCCCTCGGCAGCCGTTCTCGCCGCTTATATCCCGAACCAGCGCGTGGCAGCGGATGCACGCGCGAACAAGGTGCTGGACACGCGCGAGCAGATTGCCGTGGCTGACTACCTCGCTCGCCGCTACCGCGTGGCCGGCGACGTGACGGGTAACCTCGTTCGCGCGGCGTACTCGACCGGCAAGGAAGTCGGCCTCGATCCGCTGCTGTTGCTCGCCGTGATGGCTATCGAATCGGGCTTCAACCCGTATGCCGAGAGCACCGTGGGCGCGCAAGGCCTGATGCAGGTCATGTCGAAGGTGCACCAGGACAAGCTGGAGTACTTCGGCGGACCCGAAGCGGCGCTGCATCCGCTGGCCAACATCAAGGTGGGTGCACTGATTCTTAAGGAATGCATCGCGCGTGGTGGCTCGCTCGCCGGAGGTCTTCGCCTTTACGTGGGCTCGACCAGCGCGGGTGACGGTGGCTACGGCGCCAAGGTGCTCGCCGAGCGCGACCGCCTGCGCGGCGTCGCCATGGGCCGCAAGATCTCGCCGTACGCGCCGCAGGCGCCGGTGATCGTCAGCTCGGCCAAGCCTGTCACCAAGCCGGTCTCGGCAGGCAAGTCGTCGGACGACACTGCGGAATCGACGTCTGCGCCCGCCGCTTCCACGTCGACGGGCAAGGCTGCCGCCGCCGGCAAGTCGATGGAAGCCGACGACAGCACCGCGGCCTGATCCCTTCGGCGGCCGATCTGGCCGCTCCCAGGCATGCGCGATGCGTTCGGCTGACGCATCGACGTGATGCTTCTCTATATATATAGAAGGGCATCGCATAGCCAAGAAAAAACCCATCGAAGCGATTCGATGGGTTTTTTGTTTTTCGCGGGCACCTTGCCCGGCTGGCGAGTCGGCTCGGCGACTCAGCCGTTGGCGAAGACTTTCCCGATCCGGTCCATGGCTTCTTGCAACTGGGCCAGCGAGGTTGCGTACGACAACCGAATGTACTTGCGGGGTTCGGCGAAGCCGAAGTCGAGACCGGGCACGAGTACGACGTCTGCCTGTTGCAGCAACGACTGGGTCAGGCGGTCGCTGTCCGCGGCATCCGGGTGCGACACGCCGGTGCAATCGGCATAGACGTAGAAGGCGCCGTCGGGCATTACCGGTACCTCGAAGCCCAGGCGCTCGAGCGCCGGCACAATATAGTCGCGTCGCTCGCGAAACGCCGCCTTCCGGGTCTCGTAGAGGGCGATCGTCTCCGGAAGAAAACAAGCGGTTGCCGCGTACTGCGCGACCGCCGATGGGCAGATGAACAGGTTCTGGGCGAGCTTCTCGAACGTCGGCACCATCGACGGCGGTACCACGAGCCAGCCGAGCCGCCAGCCCGTCATGTTGAAATACTTCGAGAAACTGCTCACGACGAGCACGTCGTCGCCGAATGTCAGGGCGGTGGTCGGCTTGCCGTCATACGACAGGCCTTGATAGATCTCGTCGACGAGCGTGAAACCACCGCGTGCGCGCACCGTCTTCACGATGCGCGATAGCTCGTCGGGCGCGATCGACGTGCCAGTCGGATTTGACGGCGAGGCGAGCAGCACTCCCTTGGTGGCCTCGCGCCAGTGCGCCTCGATGCGCTCGGCCGTAAGCTGGAACCGCTCGGCCGGGCCGGAGGGGATCAGTACCGGTTTGCCGTCGAAGGTCGACACGAAATGACGGTTGCACGGATAGCACGGATCCGGCATCAGCACTTCGTCGCCCACACCCACGAGTGCCGCACACGCGAGGACGAGGGCAGCCGACGCCCCGGCAGTCACGACGATGCGCGACGGATCGACCTCCACGCCGTAAAAATTGCGGTAGTAATCGGCAATGGCATGGCGCAGCGCTGGAATTCCCATCGCGCCGGTGTACTGCGTACGCCCGTCGCGCATGGCCTTCGCGGCGGCCTCGATCACTGCCTCAGGGGCGGTGAAGTCCGGCTCCCCGATCCCCATGTGAATCACGCGATGTCCGGCCTTCTCGCGCAGTGCCGCCTGCTTCGCCAGCTCCATGACGTGGAACGGTGCGATGTCGTCGACACGTTGTGCCAGTTTCAGCGCGGCGGGCGCGAGTTCGGGGGTGCGGTCCATGATGTCGGGGGGGATGTTTGCAGGTCGGGGGAAACTCGCAGGACGGAACAAACACGAGCCGCTGGGCCCATGCAGGGAGGGCGGTCCGACAAGCGCCGGCATCGTCGGGCCGAAAAGCCCGGGATGCCGGGGGGGCGCGTCGGTCGCCCCAGTCGCTTGCGTTACTTCAGGCGCTCTTGTCGCGCCCGGCGTTGCGGCGATTGGCCGCGACTTCGTCCGGACGAACCTCGGCGGCGAACTTGTCGAGCACGCCGTTCACAAAGCGATGACCGTCGACACCGCCAAAGGTTTTGACAACCTCGACGGCTTCATTGATCACCACGCGGTACGGCACGTCCTGCAGGTGAATCAGCTCGTAGGCGCCGATGATCAATGCAGCGTGTTCGATCGGCGACAGCTGGGCCGCCGGCCGGTCCAGGTAAGGCTGGAGTTGCTTCGACAAGGCGTCCGCCTCGCGAATGCTGCCATGCAGAACCGCATCCAGGTGGGCGTGGTCAGCCTTGTCGTAGCCGGGGGTAGTGCGCAAATGCGCATCGATCTCACCCGCGTGACCGCGCGAAAGCAGCCATTGATACAACCCTTGAAGCGCAAATTCGCGCGCGCGGCGGCGAGCACTCTTCATTACCGATCTTCCTCTTCGTCTTCGTCTTCATCCGATCCGTCGTCGCCGCCGAGCATGTCGATGGCTTCGAGCAGATTGGCCATTTCCACCGCCACGCGGGCTGCGTCGCGGCCCTTCTCGGCGGCGCGCACTTCGGCCTGTTCGTCGTTTTCGGTCGTGAGCACCGCGTTGGCGATGGGGATGCCGAAATCCAGGCCGATGCGCGTGATGCCGGCCCCGCTTTCGTTCGAGACGAGCTCAAAATGATACGTCTCGCCTCGGATCACCGCGCCGAGCGCGATGAGCGCGTCGAACTGACCGCATTCGGCCATCTTTTGCAATGCCAGCGGGATTTCCAGTGCGCCGGGGACCGTCACGAGCAGCACATCTTCGCCTTCGACGCCGAGACGTTCGAGCTCCGCCACGGCAGCGGTGCGCAGCGCCGCGCAAACGGCGTCGTTGAATCGTGCTTGCACGATACCTACGCGCAGGCCTTCACCGTCGAGTTCCGGCTGGTATTGTCCGATGTCCATAATGGGCTTCCTCAAAAAAAAGTACCGTCCAGGCGGTGCGGCCAACGTTGTGCCTGGCATGCCTCATACAGGCAATGCTCGGCTTTGCGACGCCCCGTCGTCGTTGTCCGGCGAGGCATCGATACTTCCAGTCGTCCCGGAATTCGCAACACTTGCGGCAACCACCGCGCGTGCGCAACGGGTCATGCCGGCGACCCGGCTGAATTTCACCGGATCAGACGGTCTCGGCGCCGGGCATCGGTTGGAAACCGGTGACTTCGAGGCCATAACCTGCCATGTTCGGAATCTTGCGCGGATTCGACAGCACTCGCATTTTACCGACGCCGAGTTCCCGGAGGATCTGCGCACCGACGCCATGCGTACGGAAGTCAACCGGGCGACGTTTCGCGCGGGCCGCTTTCTCGGTCTCGTCGAGGGCTTCGAACTGGCTGAAAAGATGCTCCGGCGTTTCCACGCAGTTCAGCATCACCACCACGCCCTTGCCGGCCTCGGCAATCGCCTGCATTGCGCCGGCCAGCGTCCACGAGTGGGTCGACACGCCGGTCTCGAGCAGGTCGAGCACCGACAGGGGTTCGTGCACGCGCACGAGCGTCTCGTCGTCGGGGGTGGGCGTGCCGCGCACCAGCGCCAGATGCGGCGCGCCGCTCGGCTTGTCGCGATACAGCGTGGCCTGGAATGAACCCCAAGCCGTTTGCATTTCGCGCGTCGCGACCGTCTCGATCATCGATTCGGTGCGGCTGCGATAGTGGATCAGGTCGACGATGGTGCCGATCTTGATGTTGTGCTGTTCGGCGAACTCGAGCAACTGCGGCAGGCGTGCCATCGTGCCGTCGTCGTTCATGATTTCACAGATGACGGCCGCCGGCGTCAGTCCCGCCATCGCCGTCAGGTCGCAACCGGCTTCGGTGTGACCCGCGCGCACCAGCACGCCGCCGGGCTGCGCCATGATCGGGAACACGTGCCCCGGCTGGACAATGTCTTCCGGACGCGCGTCGCGCGCGATGGCGGTCTGGACCGTGTGGGCACGATCGGCGGCGGAGATGCCCGTGGTGACCCCTTCGGCCGCCTCGATCGACAGCGTGAACGCCGTGCCGTACTGCGTGCCGTTGCGATAGGTCATCAGCGGCAGGTTGAGCTGCTTGCAACGCGCTTGCGTGAGCGTCAGGCAAATCAGGCCCCGGCCGTACTTCGCCATGAAGTTGATGGCTTCGGGCGTCGCGAATTCGGCCGCCATGACCAGATCGCCTTCGTTTTCACGATCTTCCTCGTCGACGAGGACAACCATGCGGCCGGCCTTCAGCTCGGCAATGATTTCTTCTGTAGTGGCCAACGGCATAGGGGACAACGCGGGGCTGAATTTGGAAAGGCTCTATTCTACGCCAAGCCGGTGCACGGCTGCGCCCGAATCTCGCGCGGTATGGCCCGGAAAATCGATTGACGATGACATTTTGAGGACCGTCCGAATCGGTCGACGGACAAATCTTGCGAGGCCCAGCCCGACGCCCGCCATCGTCGTCGGAAAATGCTCAATATAAAGGTGTTGACCTTAGTGTTTGAGCTGCCTATAGTTAGGCATATGGCTAACCAATCCATTCCTCTCGACCGGATCTTCCAGGCGCTGTCGGATCCCACGCGACGCGCGGTCGTCGAGCGACTCACGCTCGGCCCGGCATCGGTGAGCGAGCTGGCGCGTCCGTTCTCGATGGCGTTGCCGTCGTTCTCGCAGCATCTGAACGTGCTGGAGGAGAGCGGTCTCGTGGTCTCGCGCAAGACCGGACGCGTGCGAACCTATGCCCTCGAGACGGAGACATTGGCGGGGGCGCAGGATTGGCTCCAGTTGCAGCGCGACAAATGGACGCGCCGCCTCGATCAACTCGACAGCTACTTGCTGCAAATGAAGGAGACGTGAACATGAGTCGTGCCAACCTTTTCTCCGTCGACCCGAAGCTGGATCTGGTACTCGAGCGTTATGTCGACGTGCCTTGCGAGCGCGTGTGGGCGGCCTGGACGCAGCCGGAGCACATCAAGAAGTGGTTCACGCCCGCGCCGTGGCAGACCGTGGAGTGCGAAATCGATCTGCGCCCGGGCGGCTTGTTCCGCACCGTGATGCGCTCGCCCGAAGGGCAGCAATTTCCGAACGTGGGCTGCTACCTGGAAGTGGTCGAGAACACACGCCTCGTCTGGACGAACGCGGTGCTGCCCGGCTTTCGTCCGGCGCCGGCACCGGTCGAGGAGCACGGCGGCTTTCAGTTCACCGCCGCCGTGCTGATGGAGGCGCAGGGCAAGGGGACACGTTACACGGCCATCGCGATTCACGGGAACGAAGCGACGCGCGCGCAGCATGAAGCCATGGGCTTCCATGATGGCTGGGGCAAGGCGCTCGATCAGTTGGTGGCATTGATGAAGTGAGCGGCGTCAGTCGCACCGGTGCGGACCGAAGCGTACTCGTCTGACCGTATCCGGTCGCGGTGACCGGACCGGACCTCGATGGTGCCTTGACGGTGCCGCGAACGGCATTTCGCCCCGCCCCCCAGAACGAACAAAGGACGCACCTGCCGAACTTGTCCTCCGAAATTCGTGGAGGGCAGCGTTCGGGGTGCGTCCTTCTTGCGGCCTCGAGCCGCGGCGCCGGGCGCCACGACGGGAGGGCTTCAGGCGCCGAGATAGGCGCGCTTGATATCGTCGTTCGCCAGCAGATTCGCGGCCGAGTCGGCGAGCACGACGCGACCGGTCTCGAGCACGTATCCGCGGTCGGCCACGTGCAGGGCCTTGTTCGCGTTCTGCTCCACCAGAAACACGGTCACGCCTTCCTCGCGGATCGCGCGAATGATGTCGAAGATCTGCGCGATAACGAGCGGCGCGAGGCCGAGCGTGGGTTCGTCGAGCAACAACAGTCGCGGACGGCTCATCAGCGCTCGCCCGATCGCCAGCATCTGCTGCTCGCCGCCCGACATCGTGCCGGCGCGCTGCTTGCCCCGTTGCGCGAGTCTCGGAAACAACTTGAAGACGTGGTCCATGCCGGCTTCGATGTCGTCCTTCGACGCAAAGAAGCCGCCCATCTTCAGGTTTTCGATGACGGTCAGGCTCGGGAACACGCGACGGCCCTCCGGCGAGATCGCCAGGCCCATGCGCATGATCTCGTGCGTGGGGCAGCCGGTGATGTCGTTGCCTTCGAACATCACGCGTCCACTCGAGGCACGCGGCGTGCCGCACACGGTCATCATCAGTGTCGTCTTGCCGGCGCCGTTGCTGCCGATGAGCGTAACGATCTCGCCCTTGTTCACTTCGATCGACACGCCCGAGAGCGCCTCGACGGCCCCATAGTGGGTGTGGATCTGTTCCAGCTTGAGCATTATTCCTCCCCGAGGTAGGCCTTGATGACGCGAGGATCGTTGCGCACCTCGTCGGGCTTGCCGGTCATGATCGGCTTGCCGTGCTCCATCACGAGGATCCGGTCCGAGACGCCCATCACGAGACTCATGTCATGTTCGATGAGCAGCACCGAGATACCGAACTCGTGACGCAGATTGTCGACGAGTTGCTGCAGTTCGACCTTCTCCTGCGGGTTCAGACCGGCGGCCGGTTCGTCGAGCATGAGCAGCCGCGGTTCGGTGATCATGCAGCGCGCGATCTCGAGGCGTCGCTGATGACCATAGGACAGCGTGCCCGCTTCCCGGTTGGCGACCGCGGTCAGCCCCAGCCGGTCGAGCCACTGTTTGGCACGCTCCAGGGCCGTGCGCTCGGCGCGGCGAAACGCGCCCGTCGAGAGCAGTCCTTGCAGAAAGCCGCTGTGCACGCGCATGTGCTGTGCAACGAGCAGGTTTTCCACGACGGTCAACTGACGGAACAGACGAATGTTCTGGAACGTGCGCACCAGGCCGCGACGCGCGACCATATGACTCGGCAAGCCCGTGATGTTCTCGCCGTCGAGCGTGATCGAACCGCCGGTCGGGCGGTAGAAGCCGCCCACGCAGTTGAAGACGGTCGTCTTGCCGGCCCCGTTCGGGCCGATGATCGCGAAGACTTCGTTCTTGCGGACGTCGAACTCGACGCCGTCGACTGCCAGCAGACCGCCGAAGCGCATCTGAAGGCCGGAGAGTTTCAACAGTTCTGCACTCATTGCGGCAACTCCACATGCGGGCGGGTGGCGGGCAGCAGCCCTTGCGGACGCCACATCATCATCAGCACCATCACGAGACCGAAGATCAGCATGCGGTACTCGGCGAAGTCGCGGGCGACTTCGGGCAGCACCGTGAGCAGCACGGCCGCGAGGATCACGCCGATCTGCGAACCCATGCCGCCGAGCACCACCACCGCGAGAATCAGCGCCGACTCGATGAACGTGAACGACTCGGGCGTGACCAGCCCCTGACGCGCAGCGAAGAACGCGCCGGCAAGTCCGGCGAACGACGCCCCCAGCGTGAACGCCGAGAGCTTGATTCGGGTGGGATTCAGGCCGAGCGAGCGGCAGGCGATTTCGTCTTCGCGCAGCGCTTCCCATGCGCGGCCGATCGGCATGCGGATCAGACGGCTGGTGACGAACAGGGTGAAACCGACGAGCGCGAAAGCAAGCAGGTACAGCCAGATCACCATGTGCGAACCGCTGTAGTCGAGCCCGATCAGCTCGTGAAAGGTCTTCGCGCCTTCCACGCTTGACGAGCGCGCCATCTCGAAGCCGAATACGCTCGGTTTCGGAATGCCCGATACGCCGTCCGGGCCGCCGGTGAGACTCGTCAGGTTGTTGAGCAGCAGCCGGATGATTTCACCGAAGCCAAGCGTCACGATCGCCAGATAGTCGCCGCGCAAGCGCAGCACCGGGAAGCCGAGCAGGAAGCCGAACGTGGCCGACATCAGCGCGGCAATCGGCAGGCATTCCCAGAACGTGAGTCCGAAATACTGGTTGAGCAGCGCGTATGTATAGCCGCCGACCGCATAAAAGCCGACGTAGCCCAGATCGAGCAGCCCCGCGAACCCCACCACGATGTTGAGGCCGAGGCCCAGCACGCAGTAGATGAGCGCGAGCGTGGCCACGTCCACCGCGCCGCGCGAGCCGACGAACGGCCATACGAGACCGACGGCGAGCAACACCCACATGGCAGTGAGTTGCTGGCGACGTCCCATCGTAGGCATGGCGGGTAACCTGATGGCGCGCCGTGAGCGCACGAGCATTGGCTTGATCAACTGGAACACGAACACGATGGCGGTCGCGATCCAGACCGGACGCCAATGCTGTTCGAGCACGACCTTGTAGCCGTCGAGCTTCAGTTGCAGGCCCAGGATGGGGGCCGTCAGAATGATCGTCACGATCGCGGCGATGACCGCGCCCTTGAGCGTTTCGCCCGCCGGTGAGCGGTTCGCCGCACCGGACTTGAGAGTGAGTTGTTGTGTCATGGTCAACCTCAGACTTTCTCGACGTCGGGCTTGCCCAGCAGGCCGGTCGGTCGGAACAGCAGCACGAGCACCAACAGGCAGAACGCCACGATGTCCTTGTACTCGGAGGGCATGTAGCCGGACGCGAGCGTCTCCGCCAGGCCCAGCAGCACGCCGCCCAGCATGGCGCCGGGAATGCTGCCGATGCCGCCCAGCACGGCGGCGGTGAAGGCCTTGATGCCCGCGATGAAGCCGATGTACGGGTTGAGCTTCCCGATGGTCAGCCCGATCAGCACGCCGCCCACGGCGGCGAGCATGGCGCCGAGCACGAACGTGAACGAGATCACGCGGTTCGTGTCGATGCCGAGCAGGTTGGCCATGCGCATGTCCTCGGCGCAGGCGCGGCAGGCGCGTCCCATGCGCGAGTTGGCGATGAACAGCGTGAGCAGGATCATCAGCGCGACGGTGACGCCGACGATCAGCATGCGGGCGTAGGGAATCGTCACGGTGAAGTCGCCCATCGGAATGTCGATGGCACCGGAGATCAGCATCGGCACGGAAACGTCACGCGCGCCCTGGCCGATCTGCACGTAGTTCTGCAGAAAAATGGACATGCCGATCGCGGAGATCAGCGGTCCCAGGCGAGGTCCGCCGCGCAGCGGGCGATAAGCGACCCGCTCGATCGCGAAGCCGTAAAGGCCCGTGATCAGCACCGATACCAGCAGCGCCGCGCCCAGCACGAGCGGCAGGGGGTAACCCGCCGCCGTTCCGATCGCAGTCAGAGTGACGAGCCCGACGTACGCGCCGATCATGTAGATCTCGCCGTGGGCAAAGTTGATCATGCCGATGATGCCGTAGACCATTGTGTAGCCAATGGCGATCAGCGCATAGATCGCACCCAGCGTCAGGCCATTGACCAGTTGCTGGGCGAACTGTGGGAAAAATTCGTTCATGCGGGAAGCCTCGCGACGAGCGGGGGCCGAGCGCGAATGCGAGCCGCCCGCCGGGAGCGGCGGGCGGCTGGGGGAGATTCGCTGGCCGGTAAAGCGTCAGGGAATCAGTTGGCGGCGGTCTTGGTGGCGTCCTTGTGCCAGGTGTAGACGACGAACTTGAACGACTTCAGATCGCCGGCAGCGTTATAGGCCACCTGGCCGATCGGCGTGTCGAACGTGTTCGCGTGCAGGTAATTGGCCACCTTTTCCGGGTCGGTGCTCTTCGCGCCGGCAATGCTCTTGGCGATCAGTTGCACGCCCGTGTAGGCCGGCATCTGGAACGGACCGTTCGGGTCGCGCTTGGCGTCGGCGAACGCCTTCACCAGCTTGGCGTTGGCCGGGTCGGCGGCGAAGTCGGCCGGCAGCGTGACCAGCATGCCTTCCGAGGCCGGGCCGGCAATGGCCGTCACGTCCTTGTTACCCACGCCTTCCGGTCCCATGAACGTCGCCTTCACGCCCTGCTCGCGCGCCTGACGCAGCAGCAGGCCCATTTCCGGGTGGTAGCCGCCGAAGTACACGAAGTCCACGCCCTGCGACTTGAGCTTGGTAATGACCGCCGAGTAGTCCGAGTCACCGGCGTTGATGCCCTCGAACAGCACCACCGGGATCTTGGCGGCGTCGAGATCCTTCTTCACCGAGGTGGCGATGCCCTGGCCGTACGACTGCTTGTCGTGAAGCACGGCAACCTTCTTCGGCTTGACCTTGTTGATGATGTACTGGGCGGCCGCCGGACCTTGCTGATCGTCGCGACCGATGGTGCGGAAGATGAAGTGGCGCTTCTTGCCTTCGGTCAGTTGCGGGGCGGTGGCCGACGGCGTGATCATCACCACGCCTTCGTTTTCGTAGATGTCCGATGCCGGGATCGTCGAACCCGAGCACACGTGACCGATCACATACTTGATCTTCTGGCTGACGATCTTGTTGGCGACGGCGACGGCCTGCTTCGGTTCGCATGCATCGTCCATCATCACGGCTTCCAGCTTGTTGCCGTTCGCGCCGCCTGCTGCGTTGATTTGTTCGATGGCGGTCAGCGCACCGGCCTTGACCATGTCGCCGTACTGGGCCACCGAGCCGCTGAACGGGCCGGCGATGGCGATCTTGACGGTCTCGGCGTTGGCCGCCGTACCGATGAAGGCGAGGGCAGCGGCGACGAACAGGGATTTGTGACGGAACTGCATTGTGGACATCTCCTTGATTTGTATTTTTTGACGACCCGGGCGTGCGGGACGCCTCAATCGACTGCTGGACCTGGTCGGTATTGGATCATTCTGCCGTGGCCGGCGAGAACGATGCGCCATAGTAGCGTAATAAGGCGTCAAATTGGAACAGCAATGCGCGGACCCATCAAAACCCGCATGGATAAAGGATTTCAAAAGGGTCGGAAGATGGAAATAAGAGTCGTCACATCGATACTCCGTAGTACTACGCAGATGATGTGAGGGAGGAAAACGGTGCGATTGCCGGAATCGGGGCCATGATGACCGGCGGCTTTGGATTACGCGTCTGTACATTTTGGATACAATTTTTTGGGAATTGAAATCCAATCAATTGCCATTGCATCCGATCCGATAGTTCGATGCCCATGCCCGCGAGATCCTCGCCTTGGGGGGGCGTGGCGCCGCAAAGGATGCGAATGCATCCTCGACGGTGCCGTGGTCGAAAGGAGTTACATCGCGAGCGCGTGACGACGGGTGCGCGAGTGCCGGATCAGCGCGAGAAACGCGGCGAGGATCGGTGATTCGTCGTCGCGTCGGTACATGCAGTTCAGTTCGATGGCACGCAACCGCCGCGACTTGAGCGGTCGGTAAACCACGCCGGGCAGGCGCAGATTCGCTGCCGACTCGGTCGTCACGCAAATGCCGAACCGGCTCGCCACGAGCGCCATCGACGTCACGACATCCTCCACCTCCTGTTCGACCCGCAGCGTTACGCCTTCATCGCGAAACGCGGCCGCGACCTCTTCGGCAAGGCCCGGCACCGGAGCGTTCGGATAGAGGATCATGCGTTCGTTGTCGAGGTCGGCGAGCGTGAGCGATGCACGCGTGCACAGCGGGTGACCTTCATACAGCGCGACGAGATACGGTTCCCGATGAATCCAGTCGACGATGAGGTCGGGCTCGTCCGGGATCAGCCGGTTGAAGCCGATGGCGATGCGACGCTCGCGCAGCGCCGCGATCTGCTCGGTCTTCGACAGATTGTGCAACCCGATCTTGACCTCCGGACGCTCGGTGTGAAAGCTCGCCAGCAACCTGGGAATCGCATTGAGAATGCCCGAGCTGAAAATGCCGACGTCGAGTCGCCCGATATAGCCGGCACCCGCCAGGCGCGTCTGCTCCTCGGCACGGCGCGTGAGCGACAGAATGTTCGGCACCTCGTCGAGCAGCGTTTGCCCGGCGGCCGTCAGCGTCGCCCCTTTGGGCGTGCGCACGAACAGCGCGGTGCCCAACTGTGCCTCGAGTGCATGAATGTGCCGCGTGAGCGGTGGCTGGGCCATGTTCAGCCGCTGGGCGGCCCGCCCGAAATGACCTTCCTGCGCCACGGCAAGGAAGTAGCGCATCTGTTTGATGTCCATGAAAGCCTCGTCCGATGCTGAACGGGCGCCGCGCACGCCCGTCACTCAATACCGGAATGGTATCGGAATCTGGAAATTTGGTATTGGACGGTATCTTATCGAGCGCGCATCATAAGGCACGACGCCGCTCAATCCGGCATTTTCAGGGGACAGCCTCATGCCAATCGTACATATCAATCTGGTGGAAGGTCGCGACGACGCCACCGTCAAGGCCTGCGTGAAGGCCGTGGCACGCACCGTGCATGAAACGCTCGGTGCACCGCTCGAATCGATTCGTGTCTATGCTACGCAAGTGCCGGCCGCCCACTGGGCAGTGGGCGAGCGCACCAAGGACGAGCCGGCGGCGCCGGCCAAGGCTGGCGCGTGATGAGCTCGATCGAACGACACGACGAGGCGACGCGCGCGCGTCTGCAGCAGGCCGCCGACGCGTTGCACGAAGCCGAGCGCTCGCATCGGTTCATCGCCCCGTTGCGCGAGACATATGCGCCCTTGAGCATCGACGAGGCCTACGCGATTCAGCGCATCAACACCGAGCGCCGTCTGGCCGCGGGGCGCCGCATCGTGGGCTGCAAGATCGGCCTGACGTCGGTCGCGGTGCAAAAGCAACTGGGCGTGGACCAGCCGGACTTCGGCATGCTTTTCGACGACATGGGGTATGGCGACGGCGAGCCGATTCCCGCCTCGATCCTCACGCAGCCGAAGATCGAAGCCGAGATTGCGTTCGTGATTGGCCGCGACCTGAACCTCGACAATCCCGGACAGCTCGACGTGCTCAACGCGATCGACTACGCCTTGCCGGCGCTGGAGATCGTGGGCAGCCGCGTGGCCGACTGGAACATTCGGATTACCGACACGATCGCCGACAACGCGTCTTCGTCGGCTTTCGTCATCGGCAACACGCCGAAGAAGCTCTCCGAGTTCGACGTGCGCATGTGCGGCATGGTCATGGAGCGTCGCGGCGAGCCGGTGTCGGTGGGGGCCGGCGCCGCGTGCCTGGGCAGTCCGATCAACGCCGTGGTGTGGCTCGCCCGCACGATGGCGGCCGTGGGCACGCCGCTCAAGGCCGGCGACCTGGTGCTCTCCGGCGCGCTCGGCCCAATGGCGGCCGTGACGCCCGGCGATATTTTCGAGACCCGTATCAATGGCCTGGGTTCGGTGCGCGCCGTCTTCGCCCCGGCCGACTCTGCCAGCGAGGCTGCACGATGAGCCACATTCAAGACTACGCCAAGCTGCTCGACGACGCGGCGCACTTCGCCCACGAAGTCGAACAGTTCGATACCGACAATCGTCTGTCGCTCGACGACGCCTACGCCATCCAGGCCGCCTCGCTCGCCCGGCGTGCCGAACGCGGCGAGACGCGCGTGGGTGTGAAGATGGGGTTCACCAGCCGCGCGAAGATGATCCAGATGGGGCTGTCCGACGTGATCTGGGGGCGCCTGACGTCCGGCATGCAGGTCGAGGAAGGTACGACGATCGACTTCAAGCGCTACGTGCATCCGCGAGTCGAACCGGAAATCGCGTTCATTTTGAAGAAGCCGCTCGAAGGCAACGTCACGGGCCCGCAGGCGCTCGCGGCGGTCGAAGCCATCGCGCCGGCCATCGAGATCATCGATTCGCGCTACAAGGATTTCAAGTTCACGCTGCCCGAAGTGATCGCGGACAATGCGTCGTCCAGCGGCTTCGTGATCGGTGCGTGGCACGATCCGCACGTCGACTTCTCGAACCTCGGGCTGGCGATGACGCTCAACGGCCGCACGGTGCAGGTCGGGTCGACGGCGGCGCTGCTGGGGCATCCACTGCGTTCGCTGGTGGCGGCGGCGCGTTTGTCCGCGGCGGCCGGCGAACCGCTGCAGGCGGGCTGGATCGTGATGGCCGGCGGCGCCACGCCGGCCGAGTACATCCAGCCGGGGCAGTACGTCTCGGTCGAGATGGAAACGCTCGGTCGCGTGGGATTCCACGTCTGAGTCCGGCGGCGGGCAACGCGGCGGCGCCATGCGCCGATGCGACGCTCGCGCGGCATGGAAAAACACGGGGCGCACCTCAACGGGCGCCCCGTGTTTTTCCGGGCAATTCGAATCGTGGGGCGACGAAGGTGCAATGCACCGCTGCGTCGCGCTTCAGTGCCGCACGAGGCGGGCCATGACCCGCAGATCGTCGTCGATCGTGCGCACATCGGTGAAGCGGAACGTCAGCTTGTCGTCGAGCGACGACAGCGCCGGCAGATGGAACATGCCTTGCGCATCGCCGAGAACACAGGGTGCGAAATAGGCGAGCAGTTCGTCGACACAGTGCTCGCGCAACAGCGAGCCGTTGAGCTTGTACCCGGCTTCCACGTGGATTTCGTTGAGCTGACGCTCGCCTAGCACGCGCAGTAGCGCAGGCAGCGAGACTTTGCCGTTTGCGTTCGGCAAATCGAGCACTTCCACCCCGAGATCGCGCAGGCGCGCCACTCGCGCGGCGTCGCCGTTGGCGCACACCACGAGAGCGTTGCCGTCGGCGAGCACTCTCGCGGCCGGAGAAATGTCCAGATGCGAGTCGACGACGATGCGCAGCGGCTGGCGCGTGGTCTGCACCTCGCGCACGGTCAGCGAGGGATCGTCTTCGCGCACCGTACCGATACCCGTCAGGATGGCGCAGGCGCGTGCGCGCCACGCATGCCCGTCGGCGCGCGCGGCCGCACCGGTGATCCACTGACTCACGCCGTTGTTGAGCGCCGTCTTGCCGTCGAGGCTCGCGGCCACTTTCAGACGTACCCACGGCGTGCCGCGCGTCATGCGGGCGACGAAGCCGATGTTCATTTCGCGGGCTTCCTGTTCGAGCAGGCCGCAGCGCACGTCGACGCCGGCGTCGCGCAGCATGGCCAGTCCCCGCCCTGCGACGACGGGATTCGGATCTTCCATCGCGGCGATCACGCGCTTGACGCCGGCCTCGATGAGTCCTTTCGCGCAGGGCGGCGTGCGCCCGTAATGGCTGCACGGTTCGAGTGTGACGTAGGCGGTGGCGCCGCGGAGCGATTCGCCGCGTGCGCGAGCGTCTTTCATCGCCTGCACCTCGGCGTGGTCCTGTCCGGCGGGCTGGGTGAAGCCCTGGCCGATGACACGCCCGTCCTGCACGATCACACAGCCCACGCGCGGGTTCGGCGTGGTCGTGAACATGGCTTGCTCGGCAAGGGCGAGCGCGCGGCGCATGTAGGCGAAATCCTGTTCGGAAAACATGAGGCGTCAGAGCATCAATGGGCGGTCGGTCAAGGCATTGGCCGACGCAGCGCCGGCGTGCGCCGGCAGGGATTCGCGCGCGATCGCGCGCAGGGTCTCCAGGGCGTCGAGCACGCTCTGGACGTATCGTTCTTCGCGAAAACCGCCGCTCATCCGGGTCACGACGGCCTCCCACGTGCTCGCGGGCACCAGCGCGTTGACGCCCTTGTCGGCGATGAGCTCGATGTCGTGATCGGCGAGGTTGATGTACAGCAGAATACCCGTGCGCTCGTGCGTGTGCGCGATCCCGAGCTGGCGGAACAGATGCACCGCGCGTTGCCGGCACGTTTGACCGTGCCAGACGGCCGCGAGCGGCATGGCGGCTTCGATGACGAGCCGGATCTCGCAGCGGTGCTCCGATTCCGACGCCCGGATCGCGGCCTCGAGTGTGTCGAGCGCCTTGTCCGGGAAGATCCAGCGGGCATGAGCGCGCCACGTGCCGAGGTGTCGTAGCCAGCGCGAGAGGTTGTGCGCGCCGTTCGCGTCGGACGCCGGCGCGCACGCCCGATCGGGAGACGCGTCGCCGTGGTGAGGGTCTCTCGCGTGCGTGGGGGCAGTCGAGTGCGTTTCGTGTGCCATGGTGATCACCAGTTCCCCGACGAGCCACCGCCGTCGAATCCGCCGCCTCCGCCACCGCCGAAGCCGCCGCCACCGCCGCCGCCAAAGTCGCCACCGTCATTGCGGCCCCAGCCGCCGCCGAGTCCGCCACCCAGCCCGCCGCCGAGAACGCCGCCGAAACCGCCGGGGCCAATGCGGCCACCGCGGCCGCCGGTGAGCACGCGCGAGCGCGGATCGTTCACGTCGGCGCCGGGCAGGCCGGGGCCGCGGAAGCGCCGGCGGCTTTCCATGAGCACGACCATGCCGATGATGAACACGATGAATAGCAGTGGCAGGAAGTCGGACAGATCCGAGTGCGGCGCGCGCGTCGATGGCAGGTTCGGCGCAGGTAACGGCTCGTTGTTCATGGCGGCTTCCACGGCGGCCACGCCGGCGGCCAGGCCGCCGAAGAAGTCGCCGCTGCGGAAGTGGGGCGCCATCACGTCGCGCAGAATGCGACCGGAGATCGCGTCGGTGAGCGAGCCCTGCACGCCACGCCCGACTTCGATGCGCATCTTGCGCAGGTCGTTTGGATTTTCCTTGGCGATGAGCAGGATCACGCCGTCGTCGACACCCTTACGGCCCGCTTTCCACGCATCCGCCACGCGAATACTGTATTGATCGATGGTCTCCGGCGCTGTGGTGGGCACCATCAGGATGAAGATCTGACTGCCGCGCTGCTGTTCGTACTGCGCCAGTTGTGTCTCCAGAGCGTTTCGCTGCTCAGGCGTGAGCGTACCGGTAAGATCGGTCACGCGTGCCGTGAGCGCGGGCACGGCCACCAGGTCTTGCGCGTCGGCGGGCAGCGCGAGCCAGCACAGGCAAACGAGCGTCAGCGCCAGCAGGGCCCGGAACGCGCGCGCCGCCCGGCCATGGGCAGCACGCGGGGCATCCGGCCCGGGGAGGAATGCATGCCGGGCGGAATGCACCGACCGCGCCGAATTTGCCGCAATCGCCCGGATGGCCGGAACAGTCGCCATGACGGGCTCCTTAGAACTTGACCGCCGGCGCCGTCGAAATGGCCTTTTCGTTCTCGACCGTGAAGTTCGGTTTCGGGCCGTAGCCGAACATCTTCGCCGTCAGGTTGTTCGGGAACTGGCGCACGTAGACGTTGTAGTCCTGTACCGCCTGAATGTAGCGATTGCGTGCCACCGTAATGCGGTTCTCGGTGCCTTCGAGCTGCGACTGGAGGTCGCGGAACAGGCCATCGGCCTTCAGGTTCGGATAGTTCTCCGAGACGGCCATCAGTCGCGAGAGTGCACCGGAGAGCTCACCCTGCGCCTGCTGGAATCGCTTGAATGCCTCGGGGTCGTTCAGCGTCTCCGGCGTGACCGTGATGCTCGTGGCCTTCGCGCGCGCGTTGATCACTTCGGTCAGTGTCGATTGCTCGTGCGCGGCGTAGCCCTTGACCGTGTTCACCAGGTTGGGGACCAGATCGGCGCGGCGCTGGTACTGGTTCACGACCTCGCTCCAGGCCGCCTTGACGGCCTCGTCCTTGACCTGAATCTCGTTGTATCCGCAGGCGGAGAGCAGCGACGTGAGCAGCCCGAGGGCGAGCCAGCGCAGGAACGACTGACGAAGCTTGGTCGGCAGCGGCATTTGCATGATGTTTCCCCTTGTAATGTTCGAACAGGACGATGGGCGGCGCGCGGACGCCACGACGCAAAGCGTACGCCACCGACCCCGGGCGCTCACGCGAGCGTCCCAAACGCCTCGCGGGCGGCGGCGATCGTCGCGTCGATGATCGTGTCGTCGTGCGTGGCGGAGACGAAACCTGCCTCGAAGGCGCTCGGGGCGAGATAGACGCCGCGATCGAGCATGCCATGGAAGAATTTGTTGAAGCGGGCGACGTCCGACGTGGTCACTTCGGCGAAGCTCTGCGGTACGTTGGCGCGGAAGTACAGACCGAACATGCCGCCCACGCTGTCGGCCGAGAACGGCACGCCGGCCGCCTGCGCCGCGTCGACGAGGCCCTTCACCAGCCGCGACGTGCGGGTGGCCAGGTCTTCGTAGAAGCCCGGCGCCTGGATCAGTCTGAGCGTGGCGAGTCCGGCCGCCACGGCCAGCGGGTTGCCCGAGAGCGTGCCGGCCTGATAGACACCGCCCAGCGGCGCGAGATGCGACATGATGTCGCGTCGTCCGCCGAAGGCCGCCGCCGGCATGCCGCCGCCGATGACCTTGCCCAGGCAGGTGAGGTCGGCCGTGATGCCGTAGAGCGCCTGCGCGCCGCCCAGCCCCACGCGGAAGCCGCACATCACCTCGTCGAAAATGAGCACCGCGCCGTGCGCGGTGCACAGCTCGCGAAGCGATTGCAGAAAGTGTCGCGAGCCGCGCACGAGATTCATGTTGCCGGCGACCGGCTCGACGATCACCGCGGCGATTTCGCTACCCTGACCGGCAAAGAGCTCGCGCAGTTGCTCGACATTGTTGTACTCGAGCACGAGCGTGTCGCGCGTGACTTCGGGCGGCACGCCGGCCGAGGACGGCGCATTGCGCGTCGAATCGGCAAACGTGAGCAGACCGGAGCCGGCTTTCACGAGCAGGCTGTCGGCATGGCCGTGGTAGCAGCCTTCGAACTTCACGATCTTGGTGCGGCCCGTGAAGCCGCGCGCGAGACGCAGTGCGCTCATGGTCGCCTCGGTGCCCGAGGACACCAGTCGCACCTGTTCGATGGACGGCACGAGACGGCAGATTTCCTCGGCCATGACCACTTCGGCTTCGGTCGGCGCGCCGAAGCTGAAGCCTTGCGACATCGCGGTCTGCACGGCGGCAACGACGTCGGGATGCAGATGGCCGACGATCATTGGCCCCCACGAGCCGATGTAGTCGATATAGCGCGTGCCCTCGGCGTCCCACATGTAGGGACCCTGGGCGCGGGCGATGAAACGCGGGGTGCCGCCGACGGAGCGGAAAGCGCGAACGGGCGAGTTGACCCCGCCGGGAATGGTTTGCTGGGCGCGCTCGAAAAGGGCGGCGTTGGTGGTGGAATCGGACATGACTTCAGTTAGGCGGCGTTGACGGGCACACGGGCCCCAATGCGTCGATTCTAGCGGATGCCGCCCGGCAGCGGGACTTCTCGCGGGGCGGGGCATCTGTTAGATTGGGGGCAACTTTCTCAACGTCAAGGAAAAACAGGCCCGTCGACATGTCCACCGTGAACTCCCAACGTCCCTCGATCACCGTCTCGACGCTAGATGTCGAACGCCTCGAATCGCTCATGGCGCAGGCGCCGCGCGCGGCATTGCCGTATGTGGAGGCACTCGAAACAGAGCTTGCCCGGGCGAGTGTCGTTGACCCGGAGCAAATGCCGGCCGACATCGCCACCATGAATTCGGTGGTGCGCTATCGTGATCTGGCCACGCAGCAGGCCCACCGTGTGACGCTCGTGTATCCGCAGCATCTTGCAAGCACGGAGAACGGCCTGTCGGTGCTCGCGCCGGTGGGCAGCGCGCTGCTCGGACTGCGCGTCGGGCAGTCGATCCACTGGCAGGTGCCGGGCGGACGCCTGATCGAGCTCGAACTGCTAGGCATCGACTACCAGCCGGAAGCGGCTGGCGATTATCACCGCTGATTCACGTCTTCCGCAGCATCATTGGGAGATTCGGATCTCCCGAGTCTCCCAAACATCCCCCGTCGCACACAACGTCTTCCTCGGGCTCGACTGTCGGCTCGTCGTTCCGCGCAGTCTCGGCCACGCCGAAACTTCCCGCTTGCTCCCCGGCGCCTTTCCCCTGGCGATGTCCACGGTCGTTCGAAGCGTTACGCGCGACACGTAGCCGCGCCTCGTTCACCGACGCAGCCAGCCGCGCGCGATCGGCCATGCCAGCAGGCGTCGATAGATGCCTTCGAACACCGCGGTCACGATGCGGCTGGTCTCGCGCGCGCCGGCGCTGCGCATGATCAGCGCGACCACGATCGAGACGACGAGCCCGCCGAGCATGTCGACGGGCCAATGCACGCCCAGGTAGACACGCGCCCAGCACACGGGCAGGGCACAGAGCAGCAGCAGCTTGCCGAGCAGTCGCGGCGTGCGTGCGACCGTGCCCATCAACACGAACGCGGACGTGAACATGATCGAGGCGTGATTGCTGGGAAATGCACTGGTGGCAGCGTGCGGGAGCAGGTTAGTGCCCAGTCCGGCAACGAAGGGGCGCGGCTCGAACCAGGCCAGCCCGATGACGAAGTTGACCAGCAGCACCAGGCCTACGCCCAGCAGGCCGTGCACGGCCCCTTCGCGGTCGCGTCCGCCCGCGAGCCAAAGCGTCGCCAGACCGACGGGCAAGAGCAGAATCAGGTACTTGGCGAGAAAGACGGCGACGGCCAGTTCGCCTTCGCTGACGTTGGGCGACGCGTTGATGGCCAGAAAGAGAGCGCGATTGATCGAATCCATTGAGTCCGGAGGGCGAAAAAATAGCCGCCGGCCCCCACGACCCCACCGGACTGCCCCGGGGGGCGGTGCCAGCGCATCGACGGCCGCCGGCAGGCGGATTATGACGAAAACATGACGGATTCTGACTGAGCCGCCGGCCGGTGGAAAGTTTCCATTGTCATCATTTTGTAACACGTTGAATTGTCACTTTTCTTTCGACGCTCTCGGGGGTAGAATCGCGCCGTCTTAGTTCTCAGGAGGTCCTTCCGTGGACAGTAGTTCCAGTGGTAGTTGCCGGTCGACGCAGGTCGACGCCAATATCGCGAGTTAGTCCCCGGGATCTTCCCCGCCGCTGACTCGCATCGTCGGGTCGGCGCGCTCCTCAGACATTCCTCTTGATTGCCCATCATTCCTGGCCGTCGCGCCGGGGGACCGGTTTGGGCTATATCGATGGCGGGTGTCTTTCGTAGCACGCTCCCTAGCAAGTTTTACGTATGCCGTTCGGGCTGTCCTGCCGTGCGCGTGCGTTCGCGTTTCGTTTCCACCGCCTCGCGGGCGGAGAACGCGAACCCGGCGCCCGCGCGGGTCGGATCGCCGCGCGGCCGGGGGATTTAACGTGTCCCGCTACTCCATGACCCTTCGCGGAGGCAATCCGCAAGCCCTGATGCTGCCGTCGCAGTGTCTGCATCACTTTCACGTCGATCCGCATGCCGAGAGCGCTGGCGTTGCCCGACCGGGCGCGCGAGCACGCGTCGTGCAGTGGTTGCGCGCGGTGATGCGCCGGGGGTGAAAAGCACGCGGGCTGATCCGCGCTGATGACGTTTCCGGGGCGCCGGCGATCCGCCGGCGCGCCCAATGGCTCTCCAAGGATGTATCCGATGCAACAAGCTCTCACGCTCAGCGAGCGTCTGATTGCGGTGCTTGGCGCGCGCCTCGGCCTGCGCTTCTTCCGCCGTCGCGACATGCTCGAAACCCTCGATGCGCCCGCCCATGGCCACGAGGCACCGCCAGGTCTGGCCGACGCCGCGCGCGACGCGGGGCCGGACCTGCTCGCGCGTCTGCACACCACTCGCGACGGCCTGTCCGACGACGAAGCGGCGACCGTGCGCGAGCATGTGGGCGCCAACGAAGTCGAGCACGAGAAGCCGCTGCCCTGGTGGCGCCATCTCTTCAACTGCTACCGCAATCCGTTCAATCTGCTGCTCTCGGCCCTGGCCGCGGTCTCGTACGCGACCGACGACACCGAGGGAACGATCATCATCGCAACGATGGTGATCATTTCCACGGTGTTGCGATTCGTGCAGGAAGCGCGTTCGAACAAGGCGGCCGAGAAGCTCAAGGCCATGGTCCGCACCACGGCCACCGTGCTGCGTCGCGACACCGCGATCGACGCGGCGAATGTGCGCCCGCTGGGCCGCATGGGCCGCGAGATCCCGCTCGCCGACCTCGTGCCGGGCGATATCGTGCTGCTCGCGGCGGGCGACATGATTCCGGCGGACGTGCGCATCCTTAGCGCCAAGGACCTGTTCGTCTCGCAGTCGGCGCTCACGGGCGAGGCGCTTCCGGTCGAGAAGTTCGCGCACGCTTGCGAATCCGGCGGCAGCAACCCGCTCGCTTACGACAATCTCGCGTTCATGGGCACGAACGTGGTGAGCGGCTCGGCCACGGCCGTCGTGGTTGCGACGGGTGCGCGCACGTTCTTCGGGTCGCTCGCGCAGCGCGTCACCGCGCAGCAGCCCACGGTCACGTCGTTCCAGCAGGGCGTGAACCGCGTCTCGTGGGTGCTCATCCGCTTCATGATGGTCATGACGCCCATCGTGCTGCTCATCAACGGCTTTACCAAGCATGACTGGCTCGAAGCCTCGCTCTTCGCGCTGTCGGTGGCCGTTGGCCTCACGCCCGAAATGCTGCCGATGATCGTGACGGCCACGCTCGCCAAGGGTGCGGTAGTCCTCTCGCGCAAGAAAGTCATCGTCAAGCGCCTCGACGCGATCCAGAACTTCGGCGCCATGGACGTGCTGTGCACCGACAAGACAGGCACGCTCACGCAGGACAGGATCTGCCTGGAGCGCCACACCGACGTCTGGGGCCACGCCTCGGAAGATGTGCTCGAGTACGCGTACCTCAACAGCTTCTATCAGACGGGGCTCAAGAACCTGCTCGACGTAGCCGTGCTCGACCATGCCGAATTGCACCAGCGGCTCGACGTGGTCAACCGCTATCGCAAGATCGACGAAATCCCGTTCGACTTCCAGCGCCGTCGCATGTCGGTGGTGGTGAGCGAGAACGGCGAGCATCACGAGTTGATCTGCAAGGGGGCGGTGGAAGAAGTGCTGGCCGTGTGCGACCGGGTGCAGCACGGCGCGAATGTGGAGCCGCTCACGCCCGACGTGCTCGCACGCCTGCGCCGCGTGACGGCGGACCTGAATGCCGAGGGGCTGCGCGTCGTGGCGGTGGCCACGCGCCATCTGCCGCCGGTGCGCGAGCGCTACGGCATTGCCGACGAGAGCGCCCTGGTGCTGGTCGGCTACATCGCGTTTCTCGATCCGCCCAAGGAGTCGACGGCCCCGGCACTGAGCGCGCTCGCCGCGTCGGGCGTCGACGTCAAGGTGCTGACCGGCGACAACGATCTCGTGACGGCCAAGGTCTGCCGGGAGGTCGGCCTGAAGGTGACCGGCTGCGTGCTGGGCGACGACATCGAATCGATGAGCGACGCCGAACTGGCGCAGTCGGTCGAGCGGGCCAACGTCTTCGCGAAGCTCACGCCGGCGCACAAGGAGCGCCTGGTGCGCACGCTGCGCGCGAACGGCCACGTGGTCGGCTTCATGGGCGACGGCATCAACGACGCGCCCGCGCTGCGCGCGGCCGACATCGGCATTTCGGTGGACACCGCCGTGGATATTGCCAAGGAGGCCGCCGACCTCATCCTGCTGGAAAAGAGCCTCATGATGCTCGAGCAGGGCGTGATCGAAGGGCGGCGTACGTTCGCGAACATGCTCAAGTACATCAAGATGACCGCCAGTTCGAACTTCGGCAATGTTTTCTCGGTGCTGATCGCAAGTGCGTTCCTGCCGTTCCTGCCGATGCTCCCGCTGCAGCTGCTCACGCAGAACCTGCTCTACGATCTGTCGCAGACCACGATTCCGTTCGACAACGTCGACGACGAGCAACTGACGAAGCCGCAACAGTGGAATCCGGCGGATCTGTCGCGCTTCATGGTGTTCTTCGGCCCGATCAGCTCAATTTTCGACGTGCTGACGTTCGTCGCGATGTGGCACCTGTTCGGCGCGAACAGTGCGGAACATCAGTCGCTGTTCCAGTCGGGATGGTTCGTCGAGGGGCTGCTCTCGCAGACGCTCATCGTGCACCTGATCCGCACGCGCCGTCTGCCCTTCATTCAGAGCCGCGCCGCCTGGCCGCTGATGCTGATGACGGGCGCGGTCATGCTGATCGGCCTGATGCTGCCGATGTCGCCGTTTGCCGACACGTTCAGGATGCAGGCGCTGCCCCTCGCGTATTTCCCGATGCTCGCCGCGATCCTGCTCGCCTACGCCGTGCTCACGCAGATGATGAAGGGCATGTTTGCACGCCGCTTCGGCTGGCAGTGATACGGCACGCCCTGCGCACCGATCCGATTCAGTTGGCGCGTGGGCGCAACGTGTGCGAGGGCCAGGCGGACGCGCCGAGTTCCGCCTCAAAACGATCCGGACGAGCTGGACGGCCCGCATGCGTCGACGGCGCCAGGCGACGTCTGGGCGGTACCGAGATGTCAAGTTCGGCATACAGCTCGTCCAGCGCTTCGCGCGTGCCCACGAGCAGGGCGGTCGTGCAACCCGTCACATCGGTGACGACGCTGACGAGCGTGCGGCCCTGGCAGGTTTCGCGCGCGGCCACGAACCGTGTCGAGGTCAGTGCGGCGAGGGTGGCGAACCGTTCGGCCTGCAAGATGCCGGTGATCTGAAACATCGGCTGCGACGCGCCGGTCGCGCGCGCCGCCAGGCGCACATTCGTGCCGTCGGTGCGTGCGCCGAGCGCGGCGAAGAGTCGGTCGCGGCGCTGTGCACCAAGGGCGCAACCGTCGCCGTGCACCCAGCGGGAAATCGTGCCGGCGGCGATGCCGGTCGCGTAAGCGAGCCGGGCGAGCGTGGTGCCGGAGAGCTTGATGAGCAGACGTGCAACGGTGCGGTGATGGCGTTCGAGGTCGTCCATGGCGATGGGTGTGTGGGTGAGAGGGGCGACGTCGAGCCGCGTCAGAAGGCCATGGTCACTTCGAGTTGCGCATCGAGTTCCTTGCGCAGCGACGTCGTGCACGGCATCAGGGGGCGGCGCACCGTCTGCGCGCACAGTCCGAGCGAGGCGAGCGCGGCCTTGATCGCCACCGGATTGGGCTCGGCAAACAGCCGCCGCATGAGGGGCTTCATGCCGTTGAACAGTGCCGTCGCGTGCACCATGTCGCCGTCGCGCGCATAGCGCAGGAGCTTGAGGAACAGGTCCGGCCGCACATGAGCGGCGGCCGAAATGCAGCCCGTCGCACCGGCCTGCAATGCGGGCAGCAGTTGCAGGTCGTCGCCGCACAGCACCGGCAGGTCGACTTGCGACGGCAGACGCACAAGCGCATCGGCGTCGCACTCCTTGATGGCCGCGAAGCGCTCGTGCGACGCCAGTTCGCGGATCGTTTCGACGTCGAGCGCCACACCGGTGCGCAACGGCACGTCGTAGAGCACGATCGGCTTGCGCGTGCCGGCGGCGAGCGCGCGGTAGTGCCAGAGGATGCCCTCCTGCGACGGACGCAGATAGTAGGGCGGCGAGACGAGATACCCCGAGAGGGGCAAATCGTCGAGCTGGCGCATCTGCCGCGCGGCGTGGCTCGTGTCGGCCGCGCCGATACCCGCGAGTATCGGCGCGTGACCGCGAGCGAGATGGCAGGCGGCTTCGACGAGCCAGCGGCGCTCCTCGTCGTCGAGCAGCGCGCCTTCGCCGGTGGTGCCGGCCACCACGAGGCCGTCGACGCCCGCGGCGAGGTAGTAGTCCACGAGGCGTGCGAACGCGTGGCGATCGATCCGGTCGCCGTTGGCGCCGGTCATGGGCGTGACGAGCGGAATCCACACGCCGAGAAAGCGGGTTGAATGCATAGGATGGGTGGCGAATTAAGGGGACGGCTGGCGCAATGGCACAGGATCGTTACAGGCGGTCCGCGCCGGACGTCAGGCGGCGGGGCGCAGTCGCAGCACGCCGAATTCGGCCTCGGGCAGCGACTGCATCACCGCATGCATGGCGTGCGAGGCTTCGACGCGCGGCAAGGCAATCGACACCACGGCGGCCGTATCGCGCCGGATCGGGCGAATCGTCTCGACGCGCCAGGGCGGGGGCAGGCGCATGGCGAGCGTGACCGCCAGCGTCGAGACAGCGGTGCGGCTGAGTGTGATGTCGAGCGTCGCGTCGAGGCGAACGCGGGGGCTGTGGCGATTGCGTTGACGCGCGATGTTGCGCTTGGCCGCGATGCCGGGCATGCCGCCGATGCGCGGCATCGCGGCGTTGGCAGCGGGAGGTTCGAGGTTGGCGGGCTGGGCAAGCGTGGGCATGGCAACGTGTCGGATGACGACGGAAGTGACGACGAAGCCAGTCTAGGGACGCACGAATAAAAAAGGCGTCAAGATTTCCTGACGCCCTGGTGCGGCGAATGCGACGCGACGCGAAGGCGTCGTCGTCAACTGTCCTTCGGATACTCGGCGTCGTCGAAGAGCACGCAGGCGCCGTGCGGCGCGGCGCCGACATTGCGGCGGAACAGCGAGAAGACGTTGCGCCAGGGATCGAACGGGCGTTGCGGCGGCGACGCCGGGCGGCGTGCGGCGAGTGTGGCGTCGTCGATTTCGCAATGAAGGAGGTTCTTTTCGCAGTCGATGGTGATGATGTCGCCATCCTGCACGCGCGCGAGCATGCCGCCCTGCTCGGCTTCGGGCGACAGATGAATGGCGGCGGGTACCTTGCCGGACGCGCCCGACATCCGGCCGTCGGTCACGAGCGCCACATGGTGACCTTCGTCCTGCAGCAGGCCGAGCATCGGCATGAGCTTGTGCAGCTCCGGCATGCCGTTCGCGCGGGGCCCCTGAAAGCGCACCACCACGACCACGTCGCGCGTCAGTTCACCCGCCTTGAACGCGGCCTGGGCGGACTCCTGATCCGAGAACACACGTGCCGGTGCGCGCACTTTCTGGTGCTCGGGTTTGACGGCCGACGACTTGATGACGGCACGTCCGAGATTGCCGGCGAGCATGCGCAGGCCGCCCTCGGGCGCAAACGGACGCGAGGCCGGACGCACGATGTTCTCGTCAAGCGATTCGGCGGGGGCGTCCTGCCAGCACAGCACGTCGTCGCGCAGGCAGGCTTCCTGTGTGTACGCGCGCAGACCGTGCCCCATGACCGTGGTCACGTCGTTGTGCAGGAAGCCGGCGTCGAGCAGTTCGCGAATCAGGAAATTCAGCCCACCCGCCGCCTGGAACTGGTTCACGTCGGCCTTGCCGCTCGGGTAGATGTGAGCGAGTAGCGGCGTGACGTCGGAGAGATCCGCGAAGTCCTGCCAGTCGAGCAGGATGCCGCCCGCGTGCGCCATCGCGACCAGGTGCAGTGAGTGGTTGGTCGAGCCGCCGGTCGCGAGAAGGCCGACCACGCCGTTGACGAAAGCGCGCTCGTCGAGAATCTGCGACGTGGTGATGCCCGATTTCGCGAGGGCCACCGCGCGCGCCGTGGCGGCTTGCGTGAGCGCATGACGCAGCGGCGTATGCGGGTTGACGAATGACGCGCCTGGCAGATGCAGGCCCATGAATTCCATGAGCATCTGGTTGCTGTTCGCCGTGCCGTAGAACGTGCAGGTGCCTTCGGCGTGATAGGCCGCGAGTTCGGCGTCGAGCAGCGCGGCGCGCGTGACGCGCCCCGCGGCGTACTCCTGGCGGATGCGCGACTTCTCGTCGTTGGGCAGTCCCGAGGGCATGGGGCCGGCCGGACTGAACACGGCGGGCAGGTGGCCGAACGCCTGTGCAGCAATCACGAGACCCGGCACGATCTTGTCGCATACGCCGAGGAACATGGCCGCGTCGAACATCTGGTGCGAGAGCGCGACCACCGACGCCATGGCGATCACGTCACGGGAGAAGAGCGACAGTTCCATGCCGGCATAGCCTTGCGTCACGCCGTCGCACATGGCGGGCACGCCGCCGGCCACCTGGGCGCTTGCGCCATGCGAGCGCGCCGCCGACTTGATGATGTCGGGGAACTCGGCGAACGGCGCGTGCGCCGAAAGCATATCGTTGTAGGCGGTGACGATGCCGATGTTGGGGGTGCGTTCGGAGCGGATCCTGAGACGGTCGTCGGCGGGCGCCGCGGCCAACGCATGAGCGAGGTTGGCGCATCCGATCCTCTCCCGTCCGGGCTGTCCCTGCGCGGCGCGGTCCACGCCCTCCAGATAGGCCTGACGGGACGTCCGGCTACGCTCGATCAGGCGCGCTGTCACGCGCTTGACCACCGGATGCAGCGACACGTTGTGCGAAGACTGGGTCATGTTGATTCCGGGACGTTGTGGGGCTTGTGGGGATTCCGATGTTTCGGGTCTTCCGTGGATGCCTGGCCTTCCGGGGATTGCGGGGCTTTCGAGCCTTTCGCGTGTTTCGGCCACTCGAGCCTCAAGTTCACCCACGCGGGACGTGCGCCGGCGGCGTCTGCTTCGGGCGGGCTCATCCCGCGCCGCCGGGCCTCGTCATGCTGGCCTCGAGGCGTAGTCAAAGCACGAGATTTGGTTGATTTGCAGTGTAGTTAAACTACAATGCAGTGTCAAAGTTGCGCTCTTTCGGTGCCATCCTCTCTGCCATGCATACGCCTTCACCCTATACCTTTGTGTTGTTCGGTGCCACCGGCGATTTGTCGCTGCGCAAGGTGCTCCCTTCGCTGTTCCGGGCGTTCCGCACGGGGCAGCTCGGTTCCGACGCTCCGGTCGATGACCCGGACGCGAGCGCCACCGGCCGCATTCTGGCCGTCTCCCGCAAACCGATGGATGCCGCCGGTTACCACGCCTGGTGCGAGGCGCACGTGCGCAGCCATATCAAGCCCGACGTGTGGGACGAGGCGGCGTGGAAGCGGTTTCTGGCGACGATCGATTACATGCCGCTCGATCTCGGGCGCCAGGCGGAATTCGACGTGCTGGCCGCACGGCTGGCGAAACGACCCGGCGTGCGCATCTTCTATCTGGCCACCGGGCCATCGTTGTTCATTCCGATTTGCGAAGGGCTGCGGAGCGTGGGGCTCAACGAGAACGGGCGCATCGTGCTGGAGAAGCCGCTGGGCCACGATCTCGCATCGTCCGAGGCGATCAACGACGCCGTGGGTGGGATCTTCCGCGAAGACCAGATTTACCGCATCGACCATTACCTCGGAAAGGAGGCGGTGCAGAACCTGCTCGCGCTGCGTTTCGGCAACGCCATTTTCGAACCGCTGTGGCGGCGTGACCTGATCGAGAACATTCAGATCACGATTGCGGAGGAGATCGGGGTGGAGGGGCGCGGCGAGTTCTATGAGCAGACGGGCGCGCTGCGCGATATGGTGCAGAACCACTTGCTGCAACTGCTGGCCATCGTGGCGATGGAGCCGCCGTTGTCGATGGACGCCGATGCCGTGCGCGACGAGAAGCTGCGCGTGCTGCGTTCGCTGCGCCGGCTCGACGACGAGTCCGTGGCCCGCAACGTGGTGCGCGGGCAATACGGCGGCGGGGCCATCGGCAAGTCGGCCGTATCCGCTTACCTGGACGAGCCGGGTGTGCCCGCCGACAGCCAGACCGAAACGTTCGTGGCCCTGAAGGCGGACATCGACAACTGGCGCTGGGCCGGCGTGCCGTTTTTCCTGCGTACGGGCAAGCGCCTGGGCGAGCGCGTGGCGGAGATCGTCGTCAACTATCGCGCCACGCCGTATCCGCTGCTCGGCGAGGCAACGACGCACCCCGGCGTGAACCGTCTCGTCATTCGTCTGCAACCGAACGAATCGATCCGCCTCTACTGCCTGGCGAAGCAGCCGGGCGAGGGAATGAACCTGCAATCGGTTCACCTCGATCTCGCGTTCGATCAGTTCTTCAAGGGGCACCGCATGGATGCCTACGAGCGCTTGTTGCTCGACGTCATCAACGGACGTCTGGCGCTGTTCGTGCGACGCGACGAACAGGAGCAGGCCTGGCGCTGGGTCGCGCCGATCCAGGCGTACTGGGCGCGCCAGCACAAGGGGCCGAAGCGCTATGCCGCCGGTACCTGGGGGCCGCCTGCCGCGAGCGCGCTGCTCACGCAGTACGGCACGAGCTGGGTGGAAGAAGACAACTGAGACGGATCGCGGCGCGCGGTGGCGGCCGCCCGGCGCTGTTGCGTGCAGCGCGTTGCGTCCACCGCCAACGCAAACGGAGGTAGACACCCATGATCCACTGGCGAATTTTCCCATCCCGCGAAGCGCAGGCCCAGGCACTCGCGAACGCGGTCGTCGCCGGACTCGACGAAGCCTTGACGATCCGCCCGCGTGCGCTGCTCGCCGTGTCTGGCGGCACAAGCCCGCGGCCCTTTCTCACACAACTCGCCCGGCTCCCGGTGGCATGGCGCGATGTCGACATCACGCTGGTCGACGACCGCTGGCTGCCGTCCACGCACGACGAGAGCAACGCACGGCTCGTGGCCGAGACGCTGCTGCCCCATGCGAGCGGCGCGCATTGGTTGCCGCTCGTCGACACGCGCACGGACGCCTCGTTGCAGGTGCGCACGCTCAACGACACCTGGACGCACGGCGTGCCGCAGGTGTGTGTGCTGGGCATGGGCGAAGACGGGCATACGGCGTCACTCTTCGCCGATGCTCCGCAGTGGCGCGAAGCGATCACCACCCGTGAGAAGTTCGTGCTCGTGCATCCGCAACGCGCGCCGCACGTGCGGGTGTCATGGTCGCTGGCGGCGCTCGCGGCCAGCGATCGGCTCATGCTGCAGATTCAGGGCCCGGCCAAGCGGGCCGTACTGGAAGCGGCGCAGGACGAGGTGCAGGACAACGCCATTTCCCGGCTGATCCACCATGAAGGAGTGAGTCTCGATGTCTTCTGGAGTGAGGAATAATCCGCCGCATCTGAGCGGGCCGCGTCTGCTTGCCGACATCGGCGGCACCAACGCTCGCTTTGCCCTGGAAATTTCGCCGGGCGACCTCGTCGAAATTCGCGATTACGCGTGCGACGATTACGCCGGCGTTCCCGAAGTCATTCGCGCCTATCTCGACGATGCCGATCACGCCGAGCCCGTGCGGCATGCGGCGATCGCCATCGCCAACCCGATCGAAGGCGACGAAGTGCGCATGACGAACCGCGACTGGCACTTCTCGATCGAAGCCACGCGACGTGCGCTGCGTTTCGAAACGCTCCTGGTGGTCAACGATTTCACCGCGCTGGCCATGGCGCTTCCGTATCTTAGCGACGCGCAAAAGCACCAGATCGGGGGCGGCGAGCCGCGTCCGAACGGCGTCATCGGTTTGCTGGGGCCGGGCACGGGCGTGGGCGTATCGGGACTGATCCCGGCCGCGGACCGGTGGATCGCGCTGGGCAGCGAGGGCGGCCACACGACGTTCGCGCCGGTCGACGAGCGTGAAATCGACGTCCTGCGCTACGCGTGGACGCATTTTCCGCATGTGTCTTTCGAGCGCCTCGTGGCGGGGCCGGGCATGGCGCTCGTCTATCAGGCGCTGGCCGCGCGTGAGGGCCGCGAGGTGCCGGCGATCGAGACCCCCGAGATTGCGAAACTCGCGCATGCGGGCGACCCGCTTGCGCGCGAGACCGTCGACTGCTTCTGCGCGATGCTCGGTACCCTCGCGGGCAATGTGGCGGTGACGCTGGGGGCGGTCGGCGGCGTCTATCTCGGCGGCGGCGTGATCCCCAAGCTCGGCAAGCTGTTCGAGGACTCCCCGTTTCGCCGGCGCTTCGAAGCCAAGGGGCGCTTCGAGGCCTATCTGAAGAAGATTCCGACGTACGTGATCACGGCCGATCATCCGGCGTTTCTCGGCACGTCCGCGATTCTCGCCGAACAACTCGGCACGCACGCGGCGGGCGCGGGGGCATTGATCGACCGACTGCATCGTCTGCGTGACCGGCTGAGTCCGGCGGAGCAGCGCGTTGCCGAACTCACGTTGAAGCAACCGCGTGCGTTGCTGGCGGAACCGGTGGCCGAGATCGCCCGACTGGCGCGAGTGAGTCAACCCACGGTAATCCGATTTTGCCGCAAGCTCGGCTGCCAGGGCCTGTCGGACTTCAAGCTCAAGCTGGCGAGCGCCCTTACCGGCACGTTGCCGGTGCGCCACGGGCAGGTGCACGTGGGCGACTCGGCGGCGGAGTTCAGCGCCAAGGTACTCGACAACACCGTCTCGTCGATTCTGCAGATGCGCGAGCACCTCGACGCCCGGACGGTCGAGTCCGCTGTCACATTGCTCGACGGGGCGCGTCGCATCGAGTTCTACGGCCTGGGAAATTCGGGCGTGATCGCGCAGGATGCGCACTACAAGTTCTTCCGCTTCGGCATGCCAACCATCGCCTACGGTGACCCGTATCTGTTGCAGGCCGCCGCGGGTTTGCTGGGTGAGGGCGACGTGGTGGTGGCAATTTCCGCGTCGGGCCGCTCGGCGGATCTCAATCGTGCCGTGGATATTGCCGTGGGGCGCGGGGCGAAGGTCATCGCGCTCACGGCGCGAAACTCGCCGCTGGCGCGCAAGGCCACGCTGGTGCTGCCGAACGATCACGTCGAGACGATGGGCGCGCACGTGACGATGATCGCCCGGATACTGCATCTGGCGGCCATCGACGTGCTGGCCGTCGGTGTGGCGATCCGGCGCGCCGGTCCGGGCGGGCAGGCCGGGGGCGAGGGCGCACTCGACTGGCTCGGTCACGGCAGCGGACAGGATACCGACAGCAAGCAGACCGCAAGCCGACAGGAACCTGCCAGGAAGCTCGCATGATGCGGCTCGGGGCCTCAACGCGCCGAGGGGCACTGCGCAGGATTCGGTTTCAGACGGCGGCCGGCGGACGTCGCTTGAAATTCCTAAACCTGTTTATCATAATGCGGCATATGAAAATGTCCGATTCCGCCCGACGATTCGGTTTTCTCGTGGCAGACGTCCAGCGTCTGTTCGGACGCCGCTTCGAACAGCTCGCGCAGCGCACGCTGCCGCTCACGCGCGCGCAGTGCCGCTTGCTGGTCTATCTCGCCGACAATCGCGGCGTGAGCCAGACGGTGCTGGCCGACATCCTGGAGACCCCCATGCAGACGCTCGCTCGTACGCTCGAGCGCATGGAGGAGGCGGGGTGGGTACGGCGCCGGCCGGACGCGCGCGATCCTCGCATCGAACGTTTGTTCGTCACGCGCGCGGCGGTGGCGCAGCTCGAAGTCGCCCGCGCGCTCTCGGACGAAGTGCGCAACGAGGCGATGCAGGGTCTCACGGCATTCGAATGCGTCCAACTGACGCAGTTGTTGCAGAAGGTGCGTCGAAATCTCGCCAATGTCGTGCCGATGCCGCTCGACACCGTGGTGCCTGCGGCGTTGCGCCGCGAGGGGCCGAGCGATGGGCCGCATCGCGAACCGGCGGCCTCGAACGCTGCCGTCTGCCCGAGTGCGCACCGTCTCGACGGTCCCGACGACGGGCCGTCGGAATGCACCGACTTGCGGCCGCGGTAGGACGCGCCTAGCATGGGAGTCTCCTAACCCGACGCCGGAGACTGACATGTCGAATCACGTGTACAAGCAGATCGAGCTGACCGGCTCGTCGACGCAATCGATCGACGATGCCGTCAAATGTGCCATCGAGCGCGCGAGCAAGACGTTGCGCAACCTGAACTGGTTCGAAATCACGGAAACCCGAGGCCACATCGAGGACGGCAAGGTCGCTCACTGGCAAGTCACGCTCAAGGTCGGCGTGCGACTGGAAGACTGATCGGGCGAGGTTCGCAGGCATCGGAGCCACCGACCGGATGCGTGTCCCGCGACTGCCCCCAGACCCCGCGTGTTCTGCCTTTTCCCGTGTCGATGCGAAGCGGATCGTCACGGGAATTCGCCTCGTCGCAGGCATACGCTGGTGCCGTATAGTCGTGTCACAATAGGCGCATACTCGAGATCATGAAAAAGACAGAAGAGGTTTGCGCATGTCCGAACAAGAACCGGTCCATGCCACCCGATCGATTGCGGATCCGGTGGAAGCCGTCGCCTACCTGAAGACGATTTACGACGCCAACACGGCGTACCTTCGCGCCGCGTTCGAGCGCTTTTCGACGCAGAAAGATACCGCGCGGCGGGTGAGCGCGCATTACCCGTTCATTCGCATCACCACCGAAGACATCACTCAGCTCGACAAGCGCCTGTCCTACGGCTTCGTGTCGGGGCCGGGCACCTACCAGACGACCGTCACGCGTCCCGACCTGTTCGAGAATTACTACATCGAGCAGCTTCGCCGCCTCGCGCACAACCACGGCGTGGCATTCGAAGTGGGGGTGTCGGACGAGCCGATTCCCGTTCACTTCGCCTATCAGGACGGTGTGTACCTCGAGGGCGATCTCGACCAGACTCACCTGCGTGCCATGCGCACCGTGTTCGACGTGCCCGATCTGGCGGCGATGGATGACAGTATCGTGAACGGCACGCGCGACCCGCTGCCCGACGAGATTCTGCCGCTCGCGCTGTTCACGGCGCCGCGCGTGGACTATTCGCTGCACCGCCTGCGTCACTACACGGCGACCTCACCCGAGCATTTCCAGAACTACGTGCTCTTCACCAACTACCAGTTCTATATCGACGAGTTCGTCGAATTGGGACGGGAATTGATGAGCGAGACCGACGATCCGGCGCTGCGCGAATACCGCAGCCAATACACGGCGTTCGTCGAACCCGGCAATGTCACGCACTGGAACCAGAACATCGGGGCGCGCCCGCCCGAGGGCACTTCGCCTTCGCGGTTGCCGCAGATGCCGGCCTACCACCTCGTGCGCCCGGACAACACGGGCATCACCATGGTCAACATCGGCGTGGGCCCGTCGAATGCGAAGACGATCACCGATCACATCGCGGTGCTTCGCCCGCATGCCTGGGTGATGCTCGGGCACTGCGCGGGGCTGCGCAATTCGCAACGTCTGGGCGACTACTGCCTCGCGCACGGCTATGTTCGCGAAGACCACGTGCTCGACGACGACCTGCCACTGTGGGTGCCGGTGCCGCCGCTGGCCGAGGTGCAGGTGGCGCTCGAGCGCGCCGTGGCCGACGTGACGCAGCTCGACGATTTCGAACTCAAGCGCGTGATGCGCACGGGAACGGTGGTGACGGTGGACAACCGCAACTGGGAACTGCGCGATCACCGCGAGCCCGTGCAGCGCATGAGCCAGAGCCGCGCCATCGCGCTCGACATGGAGAGCGCGACCATCGCGGCGAATGGTTTTCGCTTCCGGGTGCCATATGGAACCTTGCTGTGCGTGAGTGACAAGCCGCTGCATGGCGAATTGAAACTGCCCGGCATGGCGGACCGCTTCTATCGCGAGCGGGTCGATCAGCATCTGAAGATCGGCGTGAAGGCGATGGAACTGTTGCGCGACAACGGCCTCGATCGACTGCATAGCCGCAAGCTGCGAAGCTTCAACGAAGTCGCGTTCCAGTAACGGCTGTCGACGGACAAAAAAAGCGCGCAGGCCTCCCGGTCGCGCGCTTTTTTGCATTGGCGAACTGGTATTCGCCGCTGTTCACCGGTCGTTCGCTATCGACTCACGGCTTATGCGAACACACGCTTCGCATGAATGCCCAGGCCGAGCGCCACGCTGGCGAGGCGGTCGCCATGGACGGGCGTAGCCTTCGGGAAGGCGGCGCACATCGCGTCCGACAGACAGCGCAGGCCGGTGGAGCCGCCTGTGAAGTACAGTGCATCGACGTCGTCGGCCCGAAGCCCCGCCAGCGATGCCGTGTGCACGGCGCCCGCCGTGATGCTGGCGATCTCGTCGCTCACCGCTTCCACCAGGCCGACTTCGGAAAATGCAATGCCGAGATCGCGCTCGATCACCGACAGGTCGATGTACGTCTCGCCACCCGACGAGACCGCGATCTTCGCGTCTTCCGCATGGCCCACGAGCGCGTGTCCTAGGCGTTGCTCCACGGTACGCATGAGACGGCGGTGGTGCGCCGGATCCGCATACAGATGCGCGGTCAGCGCGAGCTCGCCCACGCGTTTGGGCGTGTACACGGTATTGATCAGATGCCACGTGGCGAGATCGAAGTAAATGCGGTTGGGCACTTCCTTGCCGTCGGGGCCGAGGGCCTTGTAGCCGAGTTCGCGAAGAATGGTGGCCAGCTCGATGCGCCGGTCGAAGTCCGTTCCCGCGATGTGCACGCCGTGGTGGGCCAGCACGTCGTCCTTGCGCTCCAGACGGCGAGCACGCTCCGGGCCCACGCGCACGAGCGAGAAGTCCGACGTGCCGCCGCCGATGTCGACCACGAGCACCTGCTGCTCCTGCGTGAGGCGCGACTCGTAGTCGAATGCCGCCGCAATCGGCTCGAACTGGAACTGAACGTCCTGGAACCCCACGTCGCGCGCGCTCTGTTCGAGCGAGCGTTGTGCGGCGGCGTCGGCACGCGGGTCGTCGTCGACGAAGAACACCGGGCGGCCCATGACCACCTGGCGCAGGTCGCCGCCGTCCGCTTTCAGGGCGTGCGAGCGCAAATGACGCAGGAAGGTGGCGATGATGTCGATGTAGCGCATCGCCGAGCCGTTGCCGAGGTCGGTGGTGCTTTCGATCAGGGAGGAACCGAGCAGGCTCTTGAGCGAGCGCATGAGACGCCCGTCGTAGCCGTCGACGTAATCGGCCACGGCCTGTCGGCCGAACGAGGCGCGGCCACCTTCATCGGCATTGAAGAACACGGCGGTGGGCAGGGTGCCGTAGCCGGCTTCAAGTTCGACCAGACGCATGGCGTCGCCGCTCTGAATGGCGACGGCGGAATTCGAGGTGCCGAAATCGATGGCGCAGAAACTCATGGCATTTGCGGCCCGCGCAGGCGAGCCGTAAAAGGTCGGCAGTGTAGCACGGCCGGGCGGGCGTCCGGTCGAACCCGCCCGGGTGCGGCGGCAGCGGGGCGGCGGCCGGTCATTCGTCCGGTGAACCGGGGGCGCGCGTCGGCCCCGAAGTTCCGGACGATCCCGCGCCGGGCTGCGCGGCCGGCAGCGTGCGCAGACTGCTGACCACGGCCGCGACCGCAGCAAACACGGCGGCGACATAGAGCGACGCACGGGTGCCGTGTCCGTCTGGGGCGACACTGAAGACGAGGGCGACCAGCGCCGCGCCCGTGGTCTGCCCTGTGAGGCGGGCCGTCCCGAGCATGCCGCTGGCGCCGCCGCTGCGATGCGCCGGCGCTGACATCAGCATGGCGTAATTGTTGGGCGACTGGAACAGGCCGAAGCCGAAGCCGCACAGCGCCATGCGCCAGACGATATCGATGGGGTGTGCATGGGCGGGCAGCAAGCCGAGCGCAAGCAGCCCCAGCGCAAAGGCGGCCATCCCGACCGCGCCGAGCAAGCCCGGCTTGTAGTGCTCCAGCAGGCGCCCTGCCAATGGAGCGACGACCACGATCGTGAGCGGCCACGCCGTCATCAGCAGGCCGGTCTGTACGTGATCGAAGCCCAGCGTGTCCTGTAGGAAGAATGGCAGCGATACATATGCCAGCATCTGCGCGCAGAACGACGCCATGGAGGTGCAGATCGACAGCCCGAAGATCGGAATGCGCAGCAGATCGACGGGCAGGAGCGGCACCGGCTGGCGGCGCTGGCGCCGCACGAAAATGGTACCGATGATCACGGCGGCCGCGAGCTCGACCGCGACGAGCCACCGTTCCTGCCCGTGCCCGAACGAATCGATGCCTGAGATCAGCAGCCCGAAGGTGAGGGCGCTCAGTACCGCGCCAGTCCAGTCGAAGGGGTGCGAGGCGCGCACGCTGTCGGGCAACGAGCGCACCGCAATGGCGAACGCGACGACGCCGAGCGGCACATTGACCGCGAACAGCCACGGCCAGTGAGCGACAGAGAGAATGCCGGCGGCGATCGTGGGTCCGGCCGCCGACGACACGGCCACGATCAGCGAGTTGAGCGCGACGCCACGACCGAGCCAGCGCGACGGGTAGATGGCCTTCACCAGCGCTGTGTTCACGCTCATGATGCCGGCCGCACCGAAGCCCTGCACAACGCGAGCGAGCGTGAGCGTGACGAGCGAGTCGGAGAGCGCGCAGGCGAGCGAGGCGAGCGTGAACAGTGCCAGACCGTACGTGTACACGCGCCGATAGCTCACGATTTCGCCGAGTGCCGCGAGCGGCAGCAACGAAATCGTGATCGCGAGTTGGTACGCGTTCACGATCCAGATCGACGTGGCGGGGCTGGCGTTCAGATCGCGCGCGATGGTCGGCAGCGCCACGTTGGCGATGGCGCCATCGAGTACCGAGAGCGAGATGGCGAGCATGACGGTCGCAACGGCCCAGACCCGGGCGGGCATGGGCATGCCGTCAGTGTAGGTGTCGGACATGAGAGCAGTGCAGGTCGAAACGGCACGCCGGCGCGCGAATCGCGCGGGCGTGCGGACAAACCGTCATGCTGCCTCAAATCGTTGCGTTGGACGGTGCTTGCCCGCAAACCCCCGTCACGCCTGGCGCTGCGTTCGGTTGGGAATGTTTTATCTGATGAAATATAGGTTTCAACAAGCAAAACATATGATTTGGCGTCGTCGCTGAGGCATTAACGCGTCGGCGGATCCGAATCAAAGCGCGCGATACGGATGTTCGCCAGAGGATGACAGGCGGTACCGCCTGCCAGCGATTTCAGGTCGATGTGGCTGGCGAGAATCGCCTGGACCCCGACGGCTGCGAGGGTTACAGCGGGCGCGTGACCCGGGCAGGTGTGCTGGCCTTGCCCGAAGGTCGGCGCGAGGCTGTCATGGGCATGTGTCGCGTCTGTCGCCGGTGCGGCGGCGAGTACGACGAGGATTGCGTCGCCGGGTGCGAGCGTGCGCTCGCCGATGACGGCAGGCGCGTGCAGGAACCGGCGTGTGTTCTGTACGGGGGGATCGAGGCGCAGGACTTCGCCGACCACTGCCGCCGCGGTTCGCAACGCGTCCGGTTGCGCGAGCGCCGTCGCGCGCCGCGCGATGCGTCGCAAGCTGTTGGCAACAAGGCCCGCGCAAGCGTCGTGGGTTTGCGTAAAGAGGCCAGCGATGTTGGCTGCGAGCGCGTTATCGTCCGGGCTCTCGTCGCGTGCGGCGCGCCGCGAGGTCTCGTGCAGCCAGGTGCCAGGTGCGGCGCCGTTGTCGAGCCAGTCGTCGACCCGGTTGCGCAGCGTGGCCGCCGCGCGATGCCCGCGAGCGAGCACTTCCTTGCGAGGCGAAGGGCTGGCCGCCTCGGCCATGGCGGCGACGAGCCTCTGAACATCGTCATGCACGTCCGCCCATTGTGCAGGGGCCACACCAAGCCATGCCGCGAGGGCATAGATCGGCTGGCGGAATACGAAATCGTCCAGTCGCGTGGTCGGCGAATCGCCGCAGGAGAGGTACGCATCCGCGCATGCGGCCTGGCTCGCCTCGCGAAGCCTGCTGATCGCGCC
This sequence comes from Pandoraea morbifera, assembly GCF_902459575.1. Classification (NCBI taxonomy): domain Bacteria; kingdom Pseudomonadati; phylum Pseudomonadota; class Betaproteobacteria; order Burkholderiales; family Burkholderiaceae; genus Pandoraea; species Pandoraea morbifera. The sequence goes on along the minus strand of NZ_CABPSD010000008.1, from coordinate 110,702 downwards.
GGCATCGGGGCGCAGCGTGGCCAGTCGTGTCGAGAGCCAGGGCTTGAGCGATGCATGGGCCGCGCCGTCGTTCATCCGGACGAGTTCGCGGAACCAGTCGCCTGCGGCACCGTCATTCAGTGCGGCGGGCACGCGGGCCTCGAGGGGGCGCACGCCACATGCCGGATGCCGCAGTACGGCGGCGACGGCGTGGGAGCCGGCGGCAACCCACAGGCCAAGCGAGGCATCGAAGTCGAACGGCTGCCGAGCGGCGAGCGCCGCGTAATAGGGGTACGGATCGGGATGACTCACGGCGGCCAACGGATTCGCTGGCGATTGCCGGGCGGAGGATTCGGTATGGACGGCGAGCATGGCGGGTATCTCTCGATAAGGTCGTGATATGGGGTAAGGGTTATCGTAGGCGCCGACGCCGCCGCCACGTTTCATCACGCGCTGAAGTGTTGAACGCAGGGCCCGCCTATACTTGCGAGGCAAGCACTTCACGAGGTCGTTGCCATGGATATCGAAAGAGATCACGCGCCGGGCGTCAGCTCGCTCGCGGCACTGCTCGCCGACGCGGGGCGCATGACCATGCTGTGGGCGTTGATGGACGGCTCTGCGCGTCCGGCCGGCGAGCTCGCGCTGGTGGCCGGTCTGTCGCCGTCGAGCGCGAGCGGACATCTGGCGCGCCTCGTCGACGGCGGCGTGCTGGCGCAGGAGTCGCGTGGGCGCCACCGGTATTTCCGCATTGCCACTCCCGAGACGGCTGCGGCCATCGAGGCGCTGGCCAGCGCGGTATTGGCGACGCAGGAACTTCGCCCTCGCCCCGTGCCGGCGAGCCGTGTCACGCCGATGCCATTGCGCCATGCGCGCACGTGCTACGACCATCTCGCCGGGGAGGTCGCCGTCGAGCTCTTCGCGAGGATGCAGGCCCGCCAGTGGATTCGCGTGGACGGCAGCGATGTGGCCCTGACGGACGCGGGCATGCGCGGCATGACGGCGCTCGGCGTCGATCTCTCGCAAGCGCACACGCGCAGACGCCGCTTCGCCTGCACCTGTCCTGACTGGAGCGAACGCAAGCCGCACCTCGGCGGCGCGCTGGGTGCGGCGTTGCTTGGCAAGTGCCTCGAGGCGAAGTGGCTGGAACCGACGCGAGTGGCGCGCGCGCTGCGTGTCACGCCTTTGGGAGATCGGAAGCTCGCGGACATCGCGGCCTGAGACGCTGCCGGGCTTCGTCTCCATAACGAAACACCCCGCAAAGGTTCGCGGGGAGTCGGTTGTGCGGTGAGTCGACGCCTGGCACTGTCGTTGCCGGGCGACCGGCGGCTCAGCTGCCGATGTAGGTCGAATTGCTCAGTGCACCTGCCGAGCCGTTGACGCGTTCGCCGACCGGGTTGCCGTACGTCACCAGCACCGGGTACTGGCTGTCGGTCTGGGTGAGCGTGCCTTGTGCCTGCGCCCGGACCAGTTGTTCACGGACCTGCGCGCGCGGCACCGCGAGCTTTTCGCTGTACACGCTCGATTGCCAGAAGAAGTTCTCGTTCGGATAGCCGTTTGCACCCGTACCGGCAAATGCGGCGGGGACGGCGGCCAAGGCGAGGGCGGCGGCAATCGTCAGATGGGAAAGAGTGCGGGTCATGTTTTTTCTCCTGTCATTGCTTTTCTGGTGGTCGGCCGGATCGTTCTGGATGTCCGGCATCGCCTACGCCTCTAAGGTAGGACGACCACGTCGCAGGAGTAACCGCGTGCGGCGCAACAATACATTGCTAAGAATGGGCGGCCCCGAAAGCCCCAATAGCAAAGGGTTTCGAGGCGGTCAAGATTCACTCGTGAGTCGAGTTTGTCCTCTAATAAACAAGTTAAATGAAAGGACTGCGACGCAATGTCGCAGTCCGGAAGCGGGCACGCGCGCTTGAGGTCCCGACGCGGCGCGTCGGGGCCGCCTTGTCATTCGCCGTATACAAACACCTGCGGCACGGATGCCGCCGGTTGGATGGCAAGTTGCGCGACCACCGCGCCATTCACGACAACGTATGCGGAACGCGCTTCTGTCGACTCGGGGATATTGACGTGAAACTTGTTCATTTCGTGAGGATAGCCGCGCGATCGGAACAGCCGGAAGTGCTGTTCGCCGCCCGGGCCGTCGACGACCAGGCGGCAGGTCGCGCTCACGTCGCCATCGGCCTGATACAGCGTGCCGTAGGCGCCGTGAAGCGCAGGGAAGATATGCGCCGGCAGCGTGCCTTGCGGATCGTAGAACCCGATGAGCGTCGTGACCGGCACGCCGACGGTCGATGGTGACCTGGGGGCGGCGGTGTCGAAGGTGTGGCCGTATTCCACCCAGCGCTCGTGGGAAAAATTCCAGCGAAACACTTTTGACTGACCGCGCGATATCGGCATCGCCTGTCCGTTGATGGCAAGCGTGGTGCTGTTCTCGGCGTCATGGTTGATGACGACGATACGGTCCCAGAGAAACGAAAGTTGCGGGACCGCGACATCGGCCGCCCAATCCTCGTCCGTGATGTCGACTTCCACAAGGTTATTTTTCTCGAACAGTACCCCCATGTATGCCTCGTTCATCGATGCATTGCGCGCTCGCGCTCGTGCCATCCAGTCGTAAAGTGGTACATAACCCTCGTTCCAGCGTTCGCCGTCGCTGACAAAGCACAGGTGAACCGGCTCCGAAATGACGATCGTCTGTCCATTGATATGCAAGTCGATCGGATAGCCGACGCTGCCTTCGATGGAGATCGCCTGAGTACGATTTGCCGCAGAGGCGGCGGGCACGTGAATGGACTCGACGAAATAGCCGATCGTGAGATCGATTCTCACGATATCCGCCGTGGCGAGCAGTGCCGTCAACGCTGCCTCGCCGAGATCGGCGTAATCGGCATACGCGATATCCTTGGTGCGAACGAGTGTCTGCGCGGCTTGCATGGTCTGCGACTCGGCATCCCACGCGCGATACCCCGTTGGCGATTCGGCGCTGAAAACGCGATAGCTGCTCAGCGCGTCGTGGACGATGCGAGTGCTGTAGGGAGTGTGCAACGTATAACGATTTCGGTCCGAAAACGGTTCTCCGCCGGCCATCGCGTCACGGCCGAAGCTTCGGTCGTGAAAGGGCGGCTCGCAGATGTCGTCCTGACACGTGTCCTCGCCGGAGCGACCGGGGAAAAAATTCGGAATGAAGCGATGCAGATCCATGTCCCAACCCCATGTGGAATTGGGCTGACCGGCCGCGCGATGAATCGATCCGTCGAAACCGCCCGGGTAGTGATCGAGATGGAAAACGTGCCCGACCTCGTGACTGAACTCGTTGCCTTCCGAGAATTCCACCGTCGTCGTGAAGCCGGAGTAGGCAATGCCGCCGTGCGTGACCACGCCGTTGGCGTAATTGCCACGGACGTTGTTCACGGTGAACTGCGCAACGTCATGCGCCGCCGCATCTTCACTGCCAGGCGAAGCGTTCTGCCCCAGATTGGCCAGATGAATGGCGCTCGAGATCAGCGACCAGCTCAGCGCACGGAATGTGCCCTGGTGCCAGTCGCCCTCATCGGGCGCCTTGTCCTCGAGCAGCGTGCCGTCGGGAAGCATGACCTGCTGCCAGTGAATCGCTTCGTATTGGTTCACGATCAGCTTGCGTAGCGGTACCGTCTGAAAATACTCCCGTTGCAGCGCAGGCTCGTCGGCAAAAGCAAAGGCGTTTCGCGGTGGCGCGAGCATGCCGATGTCGACGGTATGGAGGAGCACCTCCACGGGCGCACCGACCCGGATGTCCGCGAGTTGACCGCTGCCGGCCGGGCTATCGAAGTGCAACTGCAATCCCGGCGCGATCCAGGAGGGGAGCAGTTCGACGCTCCACACATTTTCCGCATAGACGAGGCGTTGATTTTCTTCGTCATCGGCCGGCGCGGCGCCATCCGAAGCGTTGTCATGGTGATAGACGGTCTTCGGCAACTGCTCGGGCGGGCGCATTGCCAGCGCCCCAAGAGACGTGCCGTTACGGTCGATGCCGGTCACTTGCAGCGACACGAGCGCGTCTTGCGGCTTGACCAGCAGCAGGGTCTTGCGGTGCGAGGTCAGGACGTGGGGCGCTTCGGGCGCCGCGGGTGTCATCGCAATGACGTGGTGCTGCACGAAGCGCACACCGGCGGCGAGCGCGCCCTCAAGGTCGTTGGGCCAGGGCAGCGGGTCAAAGATCAGCGGATCATCGGCGTCGAGCGTGGCGCCCGACGATTGCGTGCCGCAGTGTGCACGATCGGCATCGCGATGCAGAACGTCGTGGCCGCAGCAGGTGGTGCGCGACGCGGCGCTGCGCGTCGGGGATGCGGAGACGGAAGGGGGCGGGGCTTTGTTCATCATGACCTCTCTGCGGTGTCCGAGGGAGTTCATGGTGCTCCGCGTGTTGCGTGCTCAACTACTGTCAAGGTTGACAGTTATCGCCTCACCCCCGCTCGGCAGCGGCGAGAAACGCCGGTGAATCGGTCAGCAATACGGCCAGGTCGGCGGCGCCGGACTTCACGGCGCGGGCCGTACGCTCGCGGGTGTGGTTGTCGGTGCCGACGAGCGTGCGCGGTCCGGCCACGCTCAGCGCGGCAAGCGGTCGGCCATGGCTGTCGAGCACGGCCGCGGCGCAGGCGTCGATGCCCGCTTCGAAGCCGTCCTGACTCCACGCGCAGCCCGCGTCGCGATCGGCGGCCAGTTGGGCGTCGAGTGCGGCGTACGTGCGCGCGCTTTGCGCCGTCACTGCCGCCAGCGGCTCCGGTCCGAGCAATGCGCGGCGGCGCTCGCCGCTCAGATGCGCGAGCAATGCGCGCCCCGGCGCCGTCAGATGCGCCGTGACGCGACTGCCCGCCCGAATATTGCTCACCAGCGGTAATGCAGGCGTCTCGCACAGCAGATATCGCACGTTGGCGCCGTCGAGCACGGTCAGGTAACTCGACAGCCCGGTCTCGCCCGTCACGCGCGTGAGCACGCGCCGCGCCGTCGTCAGATGATCCTCGCCGGCCAGCGCGGTGGCCGCGAGCGTCAGGAACCCGAGTCCGAGCCGGTGGCCGCCTTGCGCGAGCGGTTCGAGCACGCCTTCGAACTGCAGCGTCTCGATCAGGCGCATGACGGTCACGCGATTCACTCCGATGCGACGCCCGACCTCGCTCAGGTTCGCCGTCGAGCCGCCGTCCGCTACGAAGCGGAGCAGCTTGAGCGCGCGCATGACCGGCGTGACGAGACCGGTTTGCGTTGTGTCAGAGGCATCGGCAGCGCCGGCTGCGCGGTCGATGGCGGGGGCGGCTTTCGTCATGCGTTCGATTTCGTTCATTGGGAGCAGGCGCGGTGTGCGGGCGGCGTTGACCCTCTATGCCGCGAGCGGTGTCTGCCACGCATCGTACTCGTAGACCCAGTCGGCGTTACCGCCTTCCTTGAGCCACTGATTGCCGCGCGAGCCGATCTGCACGCGCGCCGTGCGCTCTCGGCGCGCGGCTTCGTAGCGTCCGAGTGCTTCCGCCAGCGAGGCGGCATCGGCGCGTGTGCCGGCCGAGGCGAGGTGGCGAGACAGTACCACAGCGTCCTCGATCGCCATGCCCGCGCCCTGCGCCATGAACGGCATCATCGGATGGCAGGCGTCACCCAGCAGCGATACACGATCGCGCGACCATTGCGGGAGCGGATCGCGCACGTACAGTGCCGACTTCAGCACGCTGTCGCACGCGTCGAGCAAGGCGCGGGCTTCGCCGTGGTAATCGGCGTACATCGCCCGCAACTCGTTCACATCGCCCGGCGCTGTCCACGATTCGAGCGTCCAGCTGTCTTGGGGCGTCGTGGCGAACACGAAGATGTCGCGGCCGAGGTTGAGCGGGAAGGTCACGATCTGGCTCGACGGGTTCGGGCCCCACCACTTCGTGAACGCGCCCAGATTCGGCAGGCCGTCGAGCCGGTGCGCGGGCACCACCGCGCGATACGCGACCACGCCAGTGAACTCCGGCGACTCCGGCCCGAACAGGCCGGTACGCACCACAGAGTGGATACCGTCGGCGCCGATGAGCACGTCCACGTCGTCATGGGTACCGTCGGCAAAGGTGAGGCGAATCGATCCGGGTTGCCCCAGCGGCGGCGCTTCGAACGACACGAGCCTCTTGCCGAGCGCGATTGCGTCGGCGGGCACGGCCTGCTCCAAAGCCTGCAGCAGATCCGCGCGATGCATCGTGAGCTGTGGCGCGCCGTACTTCGCCTGCGCGGTCTGCGCCATCTCCAGACGCGACGTCTCTTCGCCGGTGTCCCAAGTGCGGCTGATCCGGTGGCTCGGCTGCGCCGCTGTCTCGCGCAACGCGTCGCCAACACCGAGACCGTCGAGCGCACGCACGGCGTTCGGCGTCAGATTGATGTCGGCGCCAACGCGGGCGAACTGCGCCGCCTGCTCGAACACGCGCACGCGAAATCCGGCGCGCAGCAAACCAATGGCCGCGGCCAGACCGCCGATGCCGGCGCCGTTGATGCCGATGAGGGGAGCTTGCATGGAGAACACCTTTTACAAAAGTGGCGTAAGCCGCCGGTGAATCGAAAAAATTAAATGTTCAAATATGAACATCATGTTCAAATATTATTGTTTTTGATTCGTCTTGCCGCAACCCTTCCTCGGGTAAATCCTGAGCTTGCCGCAGGTCGCCGAAGGCCCGGCGCATCGGACGAACGGCAACGCCGACAGGACGAATGGTGCCGTCTCAGGCCTTGTATTTCGTGCCACGGGTGGTGCAACCGGCGTGCGGTAGCACGCCAATTTACGTACGACAATTCGTGCATCTCCGCTGCGAGGCTCGCGCGTCATCTGACCTAAGCTCTGCACAGTTGGTTTCATAAGTAATCCAACGTTTCATAGGTGGAACGTGCGGCGAATGAGTGCGGAAAGTCGGGCAAACGAACCGGCGGGACGCGAGGTGGCCGGGCGTGACCACCGTTCTCGAATCATCGAATGACAGGAGTGCACAGATGAAGCGGTTTCCGACGGGGCGGATCCCGGGCATGACGAAGCTGGCGGTGGCCATGCTGCTGGCGGCGGGCGTGCCGGTGGCGGCACATGCGCAGAGCACCGTGACGTTGTACGGCAGCATGGACGCCGGTGTGGCCTATGTGAACAACCAGGGCGGCAGCGCCAACTGGATTGCGCAACAAGGCGCCACGCAGCCGGATCGCTGGGGCTTTCGCGGCGTGGAGGATCTGGGCGGCGGCAATCGTGCCATCTTCCTGCTGGAGAATGGCTTCTCGACCCTGAGCGGCAACACGATCAAGGCGGGCTCGATGTTCAACCGCCAGTCGTGGGTGGGCCTGCAATCCGACAGGATGGGTACGCTGACGCTCGGCCACATGACCACGTTCAACTTCGACTGGCTGGGGCCGATGAGCACCGCTTATCTCGGGATGAACTGGTACATGTTCCACCCGGGCAACCTCGACGAACTCGCGAACACATCGGTCGTCCAGGTGGACAATTCCGTGCGCTACGTCACGCCGGATTTCGCGGGCTTCAAGGCTGGCGCCATGATTTCCCTGGGCAACACGACGAACTTCGCCAACGGCCGCAAGTGGAGCGTGGCGGCGAACTATACGAACGGCGGCTTCAAGGCGTCGGCGGTGTACTCGAACGAGAACAACCGTACGCCCAACGTGGCCGTGCTCGGCGGCGCGACTTTCCAGGGGCAGCCGGTGGGGGCCTATGCGGCGTCGAACGTCGAGAACATGGGCGCCGGCATGTCGTACGGCTTCGGTTCGTGGCTGCTGCACGCGCTCTACACCCGCGTGAAGCTTCAGTCGCCCGGCTTCAGCGACACCTACCAGTCGTTCGACGCCGGTGCGAACTACGCCACGAGCGTTGCCAACACGATCACCTTCGGCGCGGCGTCCACCAACATGTCGGGTAAGCGCTGGACGCAGTTCAGCCTGGGCGACGTCTACGCGCTCTCCAAGCGCACCCAGGTCTATCTGAGCGGGGTGTACCAGCACGCCAGCGGCAACGGCGCGATCACGGCCATCAATACCATCGGCGCGTCGTCCACGTCGAACCAGCTCGTCATCATTTCCGGCGTGCATCACGCGTTCTGAACGAGCGGCGCGCCCGCCTTCGCGAGTTTTTCACCCTGTGGTCTCTCTTAGCACGCCGGCCGGCTTTTGCCCGCCGGCGTTTTTTTGTCGCGCATGGGATTTCTCCTGGCAAAAAACGGCAAAACACCCGCGGTTACGGGTTTCCCCTAGTCAAAAAATAATTTTGACGCCGGCGATCACTCCCTATAATTGATCCATAAGTAAATCAACGTTTCACATATGAAACGCATGATGAAAGCGAAAGACAGGCAGGCAAGCCATGCAAGTGGAGCGTTACCGCAGGCTGCCCGGCGCAAGTTGAACATCCAGAAACACGGTGGTTTCCCATGCTCAGGTCGATTCAATTGAAGGACGCGAACATTGCCGAGGCGCATGCCGACGCACGTCAGGCGCAGCCCGCGTCGGCACCCATGCCGTTCGCGATCGAGTACCGCGGCGTCACGCGTCGGTTCAGGAATCGCCAGGGCAAGGGCGAGATGACGGCCGTCTCGAACGTGTCGATCGGCATCAAGGCCGGTGAGTTCGTCTCGCTCATCGGGCCCAGCGGCTGCGGCAAGAGCACGCTGCTCAACATGGGCGCTGGCCTGTACGCGCCGAGCGAAGGCCAGGTGACGCTCGCGGGCAAGCCGGTGCGCGGACCCTCGCAGCAAGTCGCGTTCATGTTGCAGAAGGACCTGCTCATGCCGTGGCGCTCGATCCAGAAGAACGTGGAACTGGGCATGCAGATTCGCGGGCGTAGCAAGGCCGAGCGTGCCGAGGTCGCGCGCGCGTTGCTCGCGCGCTGCCATTTGAAGGGCTTCGAGAATCACTATCCGCACCAGCTTTCGGGCGGCATGCGCCAGCGCGCGGCCCTCGCGCGCACGCTGGCTGTCGAGCCCGACGTGCTGCTCATGGACGAGCCGTTCTCGGCGCTCGACGCGCAAACCAAGATGGTGCTCCAGCAGGATCTCGCGCAAATGCTCGCCGCCGAGGGCAAGACGGCGCTGATGATCACCCACGATCTGGCCGAAGCGATCGCGCTGTCGGATCGTGTGTTCGTGATGAGCGAGCGCCCGGGCACGATCATCGAAGAGATCACGGTCGATCTGCCGCATCGCGACAACCCTATCGAGCGGCGCAAGCAGGCCGGCATGAACGAGTACGTCGCGCATCTGATGGAACTGCTCAAGGTCGGCCGCGACGACCACCTCGGTTGATCGCCGCCATCGACATCGCAAGCCACTGGAAATTCCCGCTATGAAATCCCTTTCCAAAACGCAACTGACCGCCGGCAGCGTCCTGCTGCTGCTGATCTTCGCCGCCGTATGGCAATGGGGGCCGACGGCATTCGGCGTGCCCGAGTTCGTGCTGCCCAAGCTCTCGTCTACGATCGTCGAGGGCGTGCGCATGTTCGAGGTCGAGAACCTCTGGCTGCACATCGGTGTGACCGCGCTCGAGGTGATCGCGGGCTTCGTCATCGGCTCGGCGCTCGGTGTGATCATCGGTGTGATTCTCGGCCTGTCGCCGTCGACCGAGGCGATGCTCTCGCCGTACATCCTCGCGTTGCAGATCGCACCGAAGGTCGCGTTCGCGCCGCTGTTCGTGATGTGGATGGGCTACACCATCTACCCGAAGATCCTCGTCGCGGTGCTGATCGTCTTCTTCCCCGTGATGATCAACGTGCTCGGTGCGGTGCGTTCGGTCGATCCCGACATGGTCAACCTGGTGCGTGCGCTGTGCGGCCGTCGCTGGCAGATCTTCCGCTTCGTCGAATTCCCGTCGGCCATGCAGGCGCTGTTCGCCGGCCTGCGCATCGCCTCCACGCTCGCCGTGATCGGCGTGACCGTGGGCGAACTGGTCGGCGGCGACCGGGGCCTGGGCTACCTGCTCGTCTACGGTGAAGGTCAGGGCAATACCGCGATGGTGTTCGTTTCCATCGCCGGGCTGACCGTCATCGGTATCGCCGCGTACGCCGCGGTGGTCTGGCTCGAACGCCGTGCGCTGCACTACGTGCCGCGTGCCGCGATGAACATCGCCTGAGCAACGGAGCGACAACGTGACCGAACTGCCCATCCCTGCGCTCGACACCGATACGCTTGCGCCGCTCGACGGCAAGAGGCTGCTGATCACGGGCGGCGCCCGTGGCCTTGGCGAGGGCTTCGTCCGTGCGGCGGCCGCGCGCGGCGCCGCGGTGACGATTGCCGATATCGCCGCTCCGGCCGGTGAGGCGCTGGCCGAAGCGCTGCGCAAGGCCGGCCACGCGGTGTCGTTCGTGCGCGTCGACCTGTCCGATCCGGCATCTGTCGAGGCGGCTGCCGGGGCGGCCGCCGCGCAAATGGGCGGCATCGACGGTTTGGTCAACAACGGCGCAATCACCAACTCGGGCGGCAAGCTGGCCACCGAACTGAGCCTCGAGACGTGGGACGCGGTGATGAACGTCAACGTGCGAGGCACCTGGCTCATGACCATGGCGGCATTGCCGTTCCTGCGCGTCTCGGGTCAGGGGCGCGTCGTGAACATCGCCTCGGACACCGCGCTGTGGGGCGCACCGCGCCTGCTTGCCTACACCGCCAGCAAGGGCGCGGTCATGGCCATGACGCGCTCGCTCGCTCGCGAGCTCGGTCCGGATGGAATCACCGTCAACGCCATCGCGCCGGGCCTCGTCGAAGTCGAAGCCACGGCCTACGTGCCGGCCGAGCGCCATCGTCACTACCTGGAGGGACGTGCGCTGCCGCGCGCGCAAGTGCCGGACGACGTGATCGGTCCGGTGCTGTTCCTGCTCTCCGACGCATCCCGATTCGTGACCGGGCAGATATTGCCGGTCAACGGCGGCTTCGTCATGCACTGACGAAACCGGCCATAGCCCTAGACGCACTCAATTCGCAACGCCTTCAAGGAGTCACATCATGGCGCAAGCCGAAGCAAAAAACACCGCGACGCCGCAGGCCGTCGAGAGCTGGACGCAGGCCGAGGGGCAGTCGTTCGCCGAATGGCTGGACACGCGCGTGGCGCGTTTCTCCACGCGCAAATACGACTGGGACGCCCTGAAGTTCCAGGCCGACTACGACCCGAAGTACCGTCGCGCGCAGATGCGCTACGTGGGCACGGGCGGCACGGGCGTGGCGCGCGATGCCAACACGGTGCCCGCCGGCCACTTCACGTTCTCCACCATGGTGATTCCGGCCGGCAACATCGGCCCGAGCCACATTCACATGGACGTCGAGGAAATCTTCTTTGTGATGCGCGGCAAGATGAAGGTGATCTGCGAGCGCGACGGCGAGACGTGGGAAGCGATTCTGGGTGAGCGCGACCTGATCTCGGTGCCCCCGGGCGTGTATCGCACGGAAATCAACATTGGCGACGAAGACGCGCTCATGTGCGTGATGCTCGGCTCGCAAAAGCCGGTCACGCCCACGTATCCGCCCGATTCGCCGCTCGCGAAGATCAAGCGCGAGCCGAAGTAATCCGCCGGGGGCGCCCGGGGTGTGCCCCGAATCCGGCGCATCCGCGGGAATGCCGCCCCGGCCGAAGTCCGGTGAAGCGTATGCGAGCCGCATGCCATTCGCCGGCAGGAATTCACGAAGCCAGACGTTCAGCCTCAGCCATGCAAGCCAAAGCCTACTCGTCCGAAGTGCCCGAAGTGCCCGATGTCGTCGCCCTGCGCGCGCGCCTGACGGCCTTCCCGTACCGCACCGTCACCACGCGCGCGGGCACGGTCGGCTATCGTTGCGCGAAGGCGCAAGCCCCTGACGCCGTACCGGTGGTGATGCTGCACGGCATCGGGTCGGGGGCGGCGTCGTGGCTGGCGCAGTTCGAAGCGGCGGGCCTTGGCGCCTCGCTTTATGCCTGGGATGCCCCTGGCTACGGTCAGACATCGAATGTCGCGGTTGCCGAGCCGGATGCCGACGCCTACGCTGACGCGCTCGAAGCGTGGCTCGATGCGCTGGGCCTTGCGCGTGTGGCGCTCGCCGGCCATTCGCTTGGCGCGATCGTGGCGTCGAAATTCGCCGCGCGTGCACCGCACCGCGTCCTCGGCCTGTTTCTGTGCTCGCCGGCGGGGGGCTATGGCAAGGCCGACCCGGCGGTACGCGTGGCCAAGCGCGACGGCCGCCTGGCGATGCTTCACAAACTCGGCCCCGCAGGCATGGCGCGCGAACGCAGTGACAACCTCGTGGCACCGGGCGCGGCCGATCTGCCGCGCGCGTGGGTGAAGTGGAACATGTCGCGGGTGCAGCCCGAGGGCTACGCAAAGGCAACCCATTTGCTCTCCAACGGCGACGTTGCGGGCGACCTGGCGCGGTACGTGGCGGCCAACGCCGGCCCCGTCGCCGTGGCGGTGGGCGCCCAGGATGCCGTCACGCCGCCAGCGAGCTGCCAGGCGATTGCCGACGTCGCCGGTGTGACGCTTCAGCGCATCGAAGGGGCCGGCCACGCGGCATACATCGAAACGCCCGACGTGCTCAATGCCGCGCTTGCCGCGTGGCTCGGGCGCATTGCGGCAGGGGAGCGTTGATATGGCACGGGCCAATCCGAAACGCGCCGTCGCCGTGGCGTCGACCGACGACAGCACGCTGGACGCACAGGACATGCAGGACGTGCAGGACGATGGGATTGCCGAGGCGGCGCCCGCCGAATCGCGGTACCTCGTGCCGGGCCTGGAGCGCGGCCTGCGCATCCTGACGCAGTTCTCGCCACGCGAGTCGGTCTTCAGCGCGCCGGAACTCTCGCAGCGCCTGGGCATTCCTCGCACGACCGTCTTCCGTTTGTTGCAGACGCTCGAGGCCATGGGCTTTCTCGAGCGCGCGGGCAGCGAAAAGAACTTCCGCCTGGGGGTGGCCGTGCTGCGCCTGGGCTTCGAATACCTGAGCTCGCTGGAGCTCACCGATCTGGGCATCCCGATCATCGAGCGGCTGCGCGATGCCACCCAGCTGACATCGCACATCGTGATCCGCGACGGGCGCGACATCGTCTTCGTGGCCAAGGCCCAGAGCGTGGCCGGGGTGTTCAACTCGATCAAGGTCAACGTCGGCACGCGCCTGCCCGCGCATGCCACGGTCCACGGCCACGTGCTGATGGGCGATCTCACGCTCGCCGAACTGCGTGCGCTGTATCCCGAGAAGACGCTGGAGAAATACACGCCGCAGACCCCCGAGACGCTGGCCGAGTTGTTCGAGCGCGTGCGCGAGGACGCCGAGCGCGGGTACGCCGTCTCGGCCTCGTCCTTCGAGCGCGGCATCAGCGTCGTGAGCGCGCCGGTGCGCAACGACGCGGGCCGCATCTGCGCCGCGATCACGGTCACGATTCCGCGCGCAAACATCGATTCGGCAATGCTGGATGCGGGACTGATCGGGCAGGTGCGCGAAGCCGCCGACGCGCTCTCGCACCGCTTGAATTACCGGCCGGGCAGCGACGGCCGCACCTCCCCCTACATGAAGTCACTGGGATTGAAATGATCAAGATCGACCTCTCCTCACGCGCGGCGCTGGTCACGGGCGGCACGTCCGGCATCGGCCTCGCCACGGCAGGGCGCCTGCTCGACGCCGGGGCGGCCGTGGCGATTTGCGGACGCAACCCGGAACGTCTGGCGCAGGCCGAGGCGCATCTGCGCGAGCGTCACCCGCAGGCGCGCCTCATCGCGGCGCAATGCAACGTGCTCGTCGAGCGCGACGTTGCGGCGCTCGCCGCGCGTATCCGCGGCGAATTCGGCCGTCTCGACATGCTCGTCAACAATGCGGGCCAGGGCCGTGTCTCGACGTTCGCGGACACCACCGACGACGCCTGGCGCGAAGAGCTCGAACTGAAATATTTCAGCGTGATCCGCACCACCCGCGCCTGCCTGCCGATGCTGCGCGAGGCCGCGGGCGAGACCGGGGATGCGGCCATCGTCTGCGTCAATTCGCTGCTTGCGTTGCAGCCCGAGCCGCACATGGTGGCGACCTCGTCGGCGCGCGCCGGCATCCAGAACCTGGTGCGGTCGATGGCGAGCGAGTTCGCCCCCGATCGCATTCGCGTCAACTCGATCCTGATCGGACTGGTGGAGTCGGGGCAGTGGCGCCGGCGCTTTGCCGAGCAGGGCGAAGGCAAGACCTGGCAGGAGTGGACCGGGGAGCTCGCGCGCAAGAAGCAAATCCAGTTGCAACGTCTCGGCAAGCCTGAAGAGGCGGCCGCGGCGATCTTTTTCCTGGCCAGCCCGCAATCGTCCTACACGACGGGCAGCCACATCGATGTTTCCGGAGGCCTGGCAAGACATGTCTAACAAAACCACCGTCGGCGAAGTCATCGCGGCGTTTCTCGAACAGTGCGGCGTGAAGACTGCATTTGGCGTGATCTCGATTCACAACATGCCGATCCTCGACGCCATCGCGCGTCGCGAAAAAATCCGCTATGTGGGCGCACGCGGCGAAGCCGGCGCGCTGAACATGGCCGACGGCCTGTCGCGCGTGTCGGGTGGCCTCGGCGTGGCGTTCACGAGCACGGGTACCGCCGCGGGCAATGCCGCCGGCGCCATGGTCGAAGCGCTCACGGCGGGCACGCCCGTGCTGCACATCACCGGTCAGATCGAGACGGAATTCCTCGACCGCGATCTGGCGTACATCCACGAAGCGCCGGATCAGCTCAGCATGCTGAACTCGATCTCCAAGGCGGCCTATCGCGTGCGCTGCGTGGACACGGCGTTGTCCACGGTGCGCGAAGCCGTGCGCGCCGCGCTCACGGCGCCGACCGGCCCGGTCAGCGTGGAGATTCCGATCGACATCCAGGCCGCCGAAATCGAGTGGCCGTCCGATCTCGCGGCGCCGCATATTCCCGTGCCCACGCATGACGAGTCTCGCGTGGCCGAGCTGGCCGACAAGCTGGCGGCGGCGCATCGCCCGCTGCTGTGGCTGGGCGGCGGCGCCCGGGGCGCGGAAGCGGCCGTGAAGCGTCTGGTCGACATGGGCTTCGGCGTGGTGACGAGCGTGCAGGGGCGCGGCATCGTGCCGGAAGACCACGCCGCCACGCTCGGCGCGTTCAACATTCACCCGACGGTCGAGAAGTTCTACAAGACATGCGACGCGGTGCTCGTCGTCGGTTCGCGCCTGCGCGGTAACGAGACGCTCAAGTACAAGCTTGCGCTGCCGCGTCCGCTGTACCGGGTCGATGCTGACGGGCTTGCGGACAATCGCGGCTACCGCAACGACCTGTTCGTGCAGGGCGACGCCTCGCGCGTGCTCAACGCGTTGGCCGACCGCCTGCAGGGGCGTTTTTCGGTCGATCCGGCATTCCACGCCGATCTGGCGGCCGCGCGCGACGCGGCGATCGACCAGGTCGCGCAAGGGCTCGGTCCGTATCGTCAGCTCGTGGCCGCGCTGCAAGGCGCACTGGGCCGCGATTTCAACTGGGTGCGCGACGTCACGATCTCGAACAGCACGTGGGGCAATCGCCTGCTGAAGATCTTCTCGCCGCGCGCCGGGGTGCACGCGCTCGGCGGCGGCATCGGTCAGGGCATGCAGATGGGCATTGGCGCGGCGCTCGCGGGCAATGCGAAGAAGACCGTCGCGCTGTGCGGCGACGGCGGCCTCATGGTCAACGTGGGCGAGCTCGCTACCGCCGTGCAGGAGAAGGCGCCGGTCGTGATCCTGCTGATGAACGACCAGTGCTACGGCGTGATTCGCAACATTCAGGACGCGCAGTACGGCGGCCGACGTCACTACGTGCAACTGCACCAGCCTGACTTCGCGGCGTTCTGCGCGAGCCTGCAACTCAAGCACGAGCGCATCACGCACATCGACCAGGCACAGAGCGCGGTGGCGCGCGCCGTCGCGCACGACGGCCCGGTGCTGCTCGAGGTCGACATGCTGTCGGTCGGCAACTTCGCGTCTCACTTTGCCGGCCCGCCGGTCCGGGAGCCCGCCAATGCGTGAAATGAACCATCGTCCCGTCGACGTCGCGCTGATCGGGTTCGGTGCGATCGGCTCGAAGGTCTACGAAGCGTGCGCGAGCGATCCGCACTTGCGCGTGGGCCACGTGATCGTGCCCGAGGACGCGGCCGCCCGCGTGCGCGAAAGCGTGCGCGAGGGGACCGAAGTGGTGTCCTCGGCCGATGCCCTGTCGAGCCGTCCGGATTTCGTTCTGGAATGTGCCGGCCACAGCGCCCTGTCCGGACATGTCGTGCCGTTGCTCAAGTCGGGCGTCGACTGCGCGGTTGCCTCCATCGGCGCATTGTCCGACACCGCGCTGCTGGCGGCGCTGGAGCAGGCCGCGAGAGACGGCGCCTCGACCGTCACGCTGCTCTCGGGCGCCATTGGCGGCATCGACGCGATTGCCGCCGCGCGCGAGGGGGGGCTCGACGAGGTGCTGTACACGGGTCGCAAGCCCCCGCTGGGATGGCAGGGCACGCCCGCCGAACAGGTGTGCGATCTTGCGTCGCTCACGAGTGCCACCGTGATCTTCGAAGGCAGCGCCCGCGAAGCGGCGCGCCTGTATCCGAAGAACGCGAACGTGGCGGCCACGGTCGCCATCGCCGGCCTGGGGCTCGACGCCACGCGCGTGCGCCTGATCGCCGATCCGGCGACCACGCGCAACGTGCATCACATCGCGGCGCGCGGTGCGTTCGGCGAAATGTCGCTGGAGATGTGCGGCAAGCCGTTGCCGGACAACCCCAAGACCTCGGCCCTGACCGCGTATTCGGCCATTCGCGCGCTGCGCAATCGCGTCGCGAACTGTGTGATCTAGCAGGAACCGCATCATGAGCCATCAAGATTTGCTGCAAGGATTTTCGAGCGACATTCTGGTCGGCGGCGAATGGCGCGCCGGTACCGGCAAGCGCTATCAGACCCTGTACCCCGCCGACGAGAGCGTGAATGCCGAGATCGCGGCAGCGGGTGCCGACGACGCCGTCGAAGCCGTCGAGGCGGCCGATGCGGCGTGGCGCCGCGCCGACTGGGCGGGCCTCAAGCCGCATCAGCGCGCTGCCGTGCTGCATCGGGTGGCCGATGGCATCACGCAACGCGCCGAGGCGCTCGCGCATCTGCAACGCCGCGACAACGGCAAGCCGATCAGCGAGACGCGCGCGCTCGTGGCGAGCGCGGCGGGCACCTTCCGGTACTTCGCTTCGTGCCTGGAGACGCTGGAGGAAACGCTCACGCCGTCGCGTGGCGACTACCTCACGATGAGCGTGCACGAACCGCTGGGCGTGGTGGCCGCCATCACGCCGTGGAACTCGCCGATCGCCTCCGATGCGCAGAAGCTGGCACCCGCGCTCGCCGCCGGAAACGCCGTGGTGCTCAAGCCCGCGGAAGTCACGCCGCTCGCCTCGCTCGAACTCGGCCGCATCTGCGAAGCCGCCGGTGTGCCGCGTGGTGTGCTGTCGGTGCTGCCAGGCAAGGGCTCGGTGATCGGCGACATTCTGGTGCGCCATCCGAAGGTCAAGAAGGTCGCGTTCACGGGCGGCACGGAAGTCGGCCGCGGCATTGCGCGTCTGGCCGCCGAGAAGCTCATGCCGGTGTCGCTGGAGCTAGGCGGCAAGTCGCCGACCATCGTGTTCGAGGACGCCGATATCGACCATGCCGTGGCCGGTGTGCTCTACGGCATCTTCAGTTCGTCGGGCGAATCGTGCATCGCAGGCTCGCGCCTGTTCGTGCACAAGGCGATCTTCGACACGTTCGTCGAGCGTCTGGTCGCCGGGGCAAAGCAATTGCGCGTGGGCGATCCGCTGCGCGAAGACACGCAAATGGGCCCGCTCGTCACGTCGGCGCACCGCGAATCGATCGAACGCTATGTCGCCATCGGACTGGAGGAGGGTGGTCGCCTGCTGTGCGGCGGCGAGCGTCCGGTGGGTGACGGCCGCGAGAAGGGATATTTCTACTCGCCGACCATCATCGCGGGCCTGACCAATCGGGCGCGCATGGTGCAGGAGGAAATCTTCGGACCCGTGCTCGCCGTACTGCCGTTCGAGAACGAAGACGATTTGCTGGCCGAGGCCAACGACAGCGTCTACGGACTTGCCGCGGGCATCTGGACGCGCGACTACAAGCGCGCATGGCGCATCGGTCGCGCGCTGGAGACGGGCACCGTCTGGATCAACACCTACAAGCAGTTCTCGATCTCTACGCCGTTCGGCGGCTGGAAGGAGAGCGGCATGGGGCGCGAGAAGGGGCGTCTGGGATTGTTGGAGTACACCCATCAGAAGAGCCTCTACTGGGGCATGAACGACCACCCGCTCGGCTGGGCGGGCAAGGTCTGATCGGCAAGTGATGGCAGAACGAGCCGCGATGCACGGGGCATCGCGGTAACCGCAACTGAGCGAGGCAGAGATATGTTGTCGATTTTCCGTGGATCGTTGGCGCGTCGCGCCTTTTTGACGGCCGGCCTGTGCGCCGTGGCCGGTCTTTCCTGTCTGGCCGCGCCGGCCATGGCGCAACCGGCCACGCAGCAGATCACCTATCTGCTCCCGGCTCCGGCGAACCTGCCGGCGTTCGCGCCGCTGATGCTGGCCGAGAAGAAGGGTTACTACGCGGCCGAAGGCCTGTCGGTGCGCTGGCTGACCGTGCAGGGCGGCGCCGACGTGGGCAAGCAGCTCGCGTCGGGCAACGGCGATCTGGGCGGCGGCCTGGGCGACACGCCGATCGTGCTGCGTCCGAACGGCATCACCATCAAGGGCGTCGCGCTGCTTGGCGGACGCACGCTGCACCAGCTGGTCGTGCGCGACGACGCGAACATCAAGTCGCCCGCCGACCTGAAAGGCAAGACGATCACCGTGCTGGCCTATCAGGACACCGGTTTCTACGCCACGCTCGGCCTGCTGGCCTCGGCCGGTCTCACACGCAATGACGCCCGCATCCAGGGCGCCGGACCCGCTGGGGTATGGCAGCAGGTCGCCACGGGCAAGGCCGAAGCGATGGTCGGCACGCCCGAGTGGGCGCAGAACATCGAGGACGCCGGGGTGAAGATCACCATGACGTCGACCGACAAGTACTTCCCCGGCATGGCGCAGGCCATCCTGGCCTCGGACAAGACCATTGCCGAGCGCCCGGAGATGATTCGCAAGTTCGTGCGCGCCACGATCAAGTCGGTGGCCGAGATCATGCGTGATCCGGCCGGCGCCGCGAAGGAATACTGCGCGAGCGTGCCGGGCTACAAGGGCAAGGAAGCCGAGATTGAGAAGATTCTCACGTACTACGCGCGTAATGTATATCCGGGGCAGCAACGCCTGGGCGCCTTCGATCCGGCGCGCGTGACCAAGCTGCAGGACTTCTATGCGCAGGAAAAGGTCATTCGCGAGAAGTCGAACCCGGCCGACCTGTTCACCAATCAATTCGTGCAGTAAGGCGAGGCGCCTCATGAGCCAGAACGCAACCGCAACGCAGGGCGAGTCGCCGGACCGGCCATCGGGCACGATGTTGCTTACGGTGTTCCTGCGCCACGATCAGTCGAACAATCTCGACGATTTCCAGGCGCGGCTGAAGGCGGCCGAATGGTGGGAGCGCTTCCCGCCCGAGGGCGTCAAGGTCGTGTCGTGGACGGTCGCGATGGGCTTCGGCCAGATCGTCACGCTCGAATTGCCACCGCATTTGTTGCCGGTGGTCAATGTGGAGCTGGAGCGCTCGGCATGGGGCGTGTTTCGCACCGAATGCTATCCGACTTACGACTTCGTACCCGTGCATGCGCGCATTCGCGAACGGGTTCGCAATGGAGGGAAATGATGGACCGTTATCTCGAACCGCATCAGGCGCGTCGCCATGAGCCGACGCAATACGAAAGCCTGCTGGGCGACGCCATCGAGCGCGCCTACGCCGCCGGCACGCACGATCTGGCAGGCCTCGTGGCCTATCTGAACCGTACCGGCCCCGGCCCGCAGGAAGGCGACGTGTGGACCGAAGAAATCTACAAGGCGCAGATCGCCCGGCTGGCCGAAGAGTAAACCCCAAACATTGCGCGATCGCCGGGCGCTGCCTGCGCCCGTCGACTGCGACGGAGATGTCCCCCATGACTACGCAACAACCCATTCTTACCGCCGACGCCATTCTCGAGCGCGGCCTGAAGAACCTCTGGTATCCGATCTGCCCGTCGCACATGGTCGGCCGCGAGCCGGTCTCGCTGCGACGTCTGGGCAAGAAGCTCGTGTTCTGGCGCGATCAGGACAATCAGGTCCACGCCCTCGACGACCATTGCCCGCACCGCGGCGCGCCGCTCTCCAAGGGGATCGTGATGGGCGACCGCATCGCCTGCGGCTATCACGGGGTGCAGGTACGGTGCGATGGCACCGTCATGCGCGTGCCGGGCAGCCCGGGCTGCAAGCTCGAAGGCTCGCGCCCCACACAGGCTTACCACATCGTCGAACGCAATGACGCAATCTGGCTGTACAACGCCACCGGCAACATCGACACGCCGCCGCCGCTGGTGCTGCCGGAAGAGCTCGACGCCGACGGCGCTTTCTCGTCGTTCCTGTGCTACACCGAGTGGAAGGGCGACTACCGTTATGTGCTCGACAACGTGATGGACCCGATGCACGGCACCTATCTGCACAAGCAGTCGCACTCGATGGCCGAGGGCGACAATACGGCGGCGTTCCGCATTCGCGACACCGAGCGTGGTTTCGTCTTCGAGAAAGAAGGCCAGCGCGACGTGAATTTCGACTGGACCGAGTGGGCCGACACCGGCACGCACTGGATGCGTCTCGAGATTCCGTATCCGAAGACGGGCGGCCCCGGCGGCAACTTCGTGATCGTGGGCAGCTACACGCCGATTTCGCCGACGCTCGCGGCCGTGTTCCACTGGCGTTGCCGCAAGCTCGACGGCTGGCAGCGCGACACATGGCGCTTCCTGTACCGCAATCGTCTCGAGGCGCGCCATTGGGCAGTGCTCGAGCAGGATCGCGTGATGCTCGAGGACATGGAGCCCGACGCCAATCAGCACGAGCATCTCTACCAGCACGACATGGGCATCGTGCGCCTGCGTCGCCATCTGAAGAACCTGGCGAAGGCAGAGCTCGAGCGCATGCAGCCGGGCAAGGCGTGATCGACGCGGGACACGTCATGCCAGTCGATCGACCTCTCGAGGCGCAACGCGTGCGCGCCGCGGCCGTACCCGATCCGGAAACGGCCACGTGGAGCAACGGCCTTCGCTTCGGCAATGAAATCCTGATGTCGGGCATGACCGCGCATCCGGCCACGCGCAACGCCGACAAGCCGCTCACGACCTACGAACAGACGCTGGTGGTGCTGGACAAGATCCGGGCGCTGGTCGAGGCGGGTGGCGGGCGCGTGGCCAACATTTACAAGCTGGTGGTGTATGTGACCGACATCGCCGACAAGGACGAAGTCGGTCGCGCGCGCCGCGAGTTCTTCGCGGCGGTGGCGGCGAACGGCGGTGCGTATCCGTGTTCGACGCTGGTGCAGGTGAGCGGCCTCGTGTTCCCGGAGCTGCGCGTGGAGATCGAGGCGTTCGCGCGACTCGACATCGATTTGTCCGTGGCGGGCTGATCCGCACGACAAGAGAATCAGCAACATCAGAGAGTGGCGTTATGAGCAAGTCAAACCTGTCGGCAATGGTGCGCACGCTGCGCTACGAAGCGGCGGGCATCATGAGCATCGAACTCGTGCCCCCGTCGGGCAGCGGCACCGTGTTTCCGGATTTCACGCCGGGCGCGCACATCGACCTGCATCTGCCGAGCGGTTTGGTGCGCAGCTATTCGCTCGTGAACGCTCCCGGCGAGCCGAATCGCTACGTGCTCGGCATTCTGGCCGATCCGAAAAGCCGTGGCGGTTCGCGCTTCATTCACGACAACTTCCGCGTCGGCATGACGCTGGACATTTCGGCGCCGCGCAATCACTTCGAACTCGACGAGACGGCCGCGCACACGGTGCTGGTGGCGGGCGGGATCGGTGTGACGCCGATCCTGTGCATGTACCGTCGGCTCCGCTCGCTGGGCCGAAGCGTCAAGCTGATGTACTGCGCCCGCACGGCGCCGCAAGCGGCGTTCCTCGACGAACTCGACGCCCTAGGTGGCGACGTGACCTATCACTTCGACGACCAGCACGGCGGCAAGCCGGCGTCGCTCGCGGCATTCCTGAGCGGGCAACCGGCGGGCACGCACGCATATTGCTGCGGCCCAGGCGTGATGCTCGACGCGTTCGAGGCGGCCTGTGCCGCCGCCGGCATCGACCATGTGCATATCGAACGCTTTTCCGCCGCACCGGATGCGCCGCCGCCTGCCACGTCCGAGGGCTACGTGGTGACGCTCGCGAAGTCCGGCAGGGAAGTCGCGGTGCCTGCCGGCGCCACGCTGCTCGAAACGTTGCTTGCCGCGGGCATCGACGCCGAACACAGCTGCATGGAGGGCGTTTGCGGCGCGTGCGAGACGCGCGTGCTGGAAGGCTGCCCCGACCATCGCGACTCGGTGCTCAGCGCGTCCGAGCGCGCGTCCAACAAGGTGATGATGATCTGCGTGTCGGGTTGCAAGGGCGACCGTCTGACACTCGATCTTTGATCGCCACACCCTGAACCCCTCCCCCGAGACAGTCATGACGATTCTGGGCATCGAACAAATCACCTACGGGGTCACCGACCTCGACACCTGTCGCCGCTTCCTGGCCGACTGGGGCCTCACGGAAGTGGCCGCCGACGCCAATGGCGCGCGCTTCGAGACGCTCAACGGCGCTCGCGTGCTGGCGTTGCGTCATGACGATCCCGTGCTGCCGCCCGCCATGGAAGCGGGACCGACCTTGCGCGAGGTCACGTGGGGCGTGACGACGGCCCAGGAGGTCGCGGCCATCGCGGATCGTCTCGCGGACCAGCCCGGCTACTACTTCAAGGACGGCGCGACCGGTTGCATTGACCCGAACGGGCTGGCCCTGCGCGTGGAAGTCACCGCCAAGCGCGCCATCGACGTGAAGGGTGCACCGACCAACCCGTGGGGCATTCCGGCGCAGCGCGTGAATACGCCGAGTCCGGTGTACGAGCGGGCGCAGCCGATCGAGGTCGGCCACGTGGTGTTTTTCACCAACGCACTGGCGGCTACGCAGCAGTTCTATGAAGACAAGCTCGGCTTCGAGTTGTCGGATCGCTACCCGGATCGCGGCGCGTTCATGCGCTGCGCGCCGCACGGCGGTCACCATGACCTGTTCCTGCTGGCGCTGCCCAACGGCAAGCGAGGCCTCAATCACGTGGCCTTCACCGTGCGCGACATCCACGAAGTGTTCGGGGGGGGCATGCACATCGATCGGTGCGGCTGGGAAACGCAGCTCGGGCCGGGCCGTCACCCGATTTCGTCGGCGTATTTCTGGTACTTCAAGAATCCTTGCGGCGCGCTCATCGAGTATTACGCCGACGAGGACATCCTCACGCCGGAATGGCAACCGCGCGATTTCGAGCCGGGGCCCACGGTGTTCGCCGAGTGGGCGGTGGACGGCGGGATCGATGGCAACACGCGCCGTCAGAAGAAGGGCGGCGAAGCGCCGGGCGGAAAGTTCATGACCGACACGGCCAAGCGCTGAGGTCGGTCATCGCGGGCGCCTCGCTCCGGGGGGAATGAGGCGCCCGGCTTTCGCGAGTTGTCGCGAGAAGCGGGAACCGGCGCGCGGTATCTCGCCATGAGGCCCGTGCACGGTCTGTCCAGATGCAGGCCGTGCACGAGAGGCGAATATCGCGCGCCGGCAACCGTCTTGCGGTGGCTGGCGGCATCAGGGGGCATGCGTTTGCGCAGCCCCCTTTTGCATTCTCGCGGCGATCCCGGCGCCGCTGCCAGATTCGCTTACCTGGCCAATTCAGCGTCGATGGCGGCCACCAGACGCGGATCGTCGGCCTTCACGTCCGGCGAGAAGCGCGCCACGACCTGGCCATTCCGGCCAATCAGAAATTTCTCGAAGTTCCACAGGACGTCGGCGGGGTTTTCACGCTCGACGCCGAACCCCCTGAGACGCTCGCGGAAAGGCCCTTCGCCCGTGGCGTCCGGCTTGGCCTGTACCAGTGCCGTGTACAGCGGGTGACGGTCTTCGCCGAGCACGGAAATCTTGGCGAACAAGGGGAAGGTCACGTTGTACTGCGTGGTGCAGAAGTCGAGGATCTCCGCGTCGGTACCGGGCTCCTGACCCTTGAAATTGTTCGCCGGGAAGGCCAGCACTTCGAGGCCGGCGTCGCGCTTGTCTTCGTAGAGGCGCTCGAGGCCTTCGTATTGCGGCGTGAGACCGCACTTCGACGCGACGTTGACGACGAGACGGACTTTGCCGGCGTAGTCGCCCAGGGTCGCGGTGCTGCCGTCGTTCCGATTGACGGGAATGGTTTCGAGGTTCGTGGTCATGTACGTGTCGTGTCCTTGATGAGGGAAAAGGCGTGCCGCCTGAGGCGTGCCGCGCAGGGTCGAACGAGTGTAGCGCAACCCCGGCAGGCCCGCAGGGCGGGCGGCGCCACCGTTGACGTCGTCCTGTGCGAGTCCATCCCGCGCCGCGAGCATGCAATCCCCGGGAAGGTTCATGAGGCAGTGCGAACTCATGCTTGGAGAAGGCAGCATCCCATTGTTGTCACGGCCATCATTGAGTGGAGTAATTTTCGGATAAAAGTAGGACGATTGGGGGACGAATTGTTGTTTTTTATTGTTTTGTATAACTTAATAAAATCATACATTTAAAGGAAACTCGATGATTGTCGATTGACAGTCGAAAAAGCATATGAAAGGATTCGCCGGACAAAAACAAGCAACAAAATAAAAAGGCAAGGCGCCTGTCAATATTTACGGGGTAGTCCGAATGTTTTGTAAAACTTCTCTAAAAGTCTACGCTTCCGCGCGTGCTCCTGCTGACGCTCCCGTGCGGCGACCGGACCCCTGCCTGACGTAGCGCACGAGCGCATTTTTCTCGCCTGAATCCCTGACGCATCCGCTGCCGGAAATGGTTCTCGCAGCGATGTCCCGGCACGCCTGCGGCCTGGCCGGCGACTGGTATGGCTTCGGGAAGTCATATCGAATTCCGTCATTCAACACAACGACATAAGCACAGTGAGCCGGGGCATCGTATGAATCGCATTTACCGCGTGGTGTGGAGCGCCAGTCTGGGGATGTATCAAGTGGCTTCCGAGGTGGCCAGCAGCCACGGGAAGGCGACGCGCAGCGTGGATCGACGCGCCCGCAGGGCAGCGGTCGCAGCCGCTGCGTTGATGGCGGCCTCCGGTGCGGCGATGGCGCAGACGGTCGGCTCGGTGACCGGATATGACGGGCAGGCGATCCAGCTATACCGGGGCGTGCAGGATGGCGGGCAAACGTGGGACTGGGACGGCAGCATCCTGAGTGTCCTCGTCGACGGTACGCGCAGCGTGAATTTCACGGGGGCTTTTGACGGGATCGTCCTCGACCAGGGCGTGTCGTTCAGGGGAGATACGGTCGGAGCGCTCATCAGGACACCTGTCGGCCTGAATTCGTTGCTCAACAATAATGGCACGATCGTCGGTACCGCCACGGGGGTATCGGTGTCGGGAGCACTCGGCCAGCTTATCAACAATGGCACGATCTACGGCGACCGGAGCGGTGTGCAATCGAGCGGCACCATCGGGTTGCTCGCCAACTATGGCCAGATCGTGAGCGGCACGCTCGGCGTGCTGAATTCAGGTCAGCTCGGTACGCTCACCAACGGCGGCAGCATCTCGGTTAACAACAATGTCCTCGGGCGTGCGGGGGTGCTGAACCAAGGATCCATTTCGAACCTCGGCAACACAGGGTGGATTGGCGTCTCCCGTGGCGGGAACGAAGCCGCGATCAGCAACGCCGGGCGCATCGATACGCTGACGAATCAGACTGGCGGTACGATCTCGGGCGACTATGGCGTGCTGAATCAGCGCACTTCATCTACCGAGGTGTCCGTGGGGACGATCACGAACACCGGCGTGATCACGGGAAGTCTGATCGGGGTCAACAATGCCGGCGGCGACATCGCTTCGCTCAGCAACTACGGCACGATTGACGCGACCAGTGCGGGCGCTTCGGTCTACGGTCTCAACAATGCGAATACGACCGTCGGCGCCACGGTTTACAGCGCGACCCTCGGTTCGATCGTCAACGGCGGCACGATCACCGGTTATGGCGGCGCTATCCAGAACTCGGGCTCCATCGATGAGATTCATAATCTCGCCAACGGGCGCATCGATGGGGGGGCTTCAGGCACTGGCATCCTGACGGGGGCGGCCGGGAGCCGTATCGGCGCGATCAATAACGAGAGCGGCGGCGTGATCCGTGGGCTCAACGCTATCGCGATTGCCGCCGGCGGGGGAACGATCGGCACGATCAACAACGCCGGAACCATCCAGGGCAGTATCGTCAACAACGGCTCGGCGGAACTGACGATCAACGGTAACGCCGGCGGCGGCTACGGCTTGCTGACCGGCTTCGACGGCACTTCCGTCGGCTCGCTCGAGAGTCCGACATCGAACGTGCGGTTCGCGAGCGGCAATCTCATCCTCAACGACAACGTGAACCTGGGCAACGCGTTCACGCTGTTGAACAGCGGCGCCAGGCTTCACCTCGACCGCACCATCTCGGTGTACGGAAACTATCGACAGGACGCGGGGGCGACACTCGAGATCGGCGTCGGCTCGGGCGCCACGACAACCGGCGACCGCACATCCGACAGCGGCTATGGGCGTCTTGCGGTGCAGGGGTTGGCGACACTCATGCCGGGCACGACCATCGCGCTTCAATCGATGGGCTACGCGTTCGCGTCCGGCCAGCGATATGTCGTGCTCGAAACGATGGACTGGTCCTCGGCATTCAACGAAGCGTCGCTCAACTACGTCATCAGTGGGTCGACCCTCGTTGGCAGCGGCGTGCGTCAGGCCAACGGGAGCTATCTCGATCTGATCGTGACGCTGATCGCGCCGAGCGCCGTGGGCACGATCGGCGGGACCGCCAGTCTGCTCAAGGGGGTACCGTCCAGCGGCACCGGGTGGTCGTTCGACGGCACCAACGTCTCGATCACCGGCTCGACGTTCGGCACGGTCGTCGGCTCGATCGGCACGATCGCGAACACCGGGACGCTGACGGGGACGTCGGCCATGGGCATTGCCGCGATCTACGGCTCGGTCGACCGCTTCGTCAACGATGGGACCATCGCGTCGACCGGGCCGAACAACTCGGGCTTCTTCAACGGCGGCACCGTCGGCACGCTGGTGAACCACGGCGCAGTGCGAACGAGCACGCGCGATGCGGTGAACAACACCGGCACGATGACCACATTCGAGAACACCGGCACGATAACGGGCGTGCTCGACGGTCTGGCGAACTATGGCTCGCTGACCTCGGTGCAGAACACCGGCACGATGAGTGCCAGTACCGGTTATGGCGCCCTGAATACGGGGCATCTGGGGCAGTTGACCAACCAAGGGCTTATCCTCGGCTGGAACGGTCTCGTGAATTACGCCTCGGCCACCATTGCGGCCCCTGCGACGCTCGACCTGCTGACGAACAGCGGAGTGATTACAGGCGCGCAGAACGGCTTGTCGAACAACGGCTCGACGATCACGAAGATCGACAATCAGGCAGGGGGTGCCATCACCGGAACGGGCGGCACGGGCAACACCATTGTCTCCGGCATCGAGAACCTCGATCTCACCGCGAACGGCACGCTGCTGGCGGGTACGATCGGCACGATCAGCAATGCGGGCACGATCGCCGGCAGCTACTACGGGATTTCCAACGGTAGCAACATCGGTCTGATCGACAACCTGGCGGGCGGCGTGATCACTGGTCTGGGTGGCGCCATCTCGAACCAGGCGACGTCGGCGTCGATCGGCGCGATTCGCAACGCGGGCACGATTGCCGGCTGGATCATCAATCGCTCCCAGAACGAACTGAGTATCAGCGGTGCAACGGACGGCACGTTCGGCACATTCACCGGTTTCGGTGGCGGCGCGAATGTGGGCACCATCGTGAGTACCAACGCCGACGTACGACTCACCGGCGGAAACTTGCTGGTAAACAACGATTTCGAACTGCGCACCACGATCGGCGGCAACGTGACCGGCATGCGCACGCTGCACAACGTCGGTTCGTTGCTCCAGGTCAATCGTCCGCTCTCGATCTTCGGCAATTATGACCAGAGCGCGAACGCCACGCTTCAGATCGGCGTGGCGGGCGCGGACTCGCCGAACTACGGCAGTCTCCTCGTAAGCGGCAGTACGTACATCGCACCGGGCTCGACCATCGCGCTGCAATCGATGGGGTACGCGTTCGCCGCAGGGCAGCGCTACGTGGTCATCGATACGGCGGGCACGATCAATTACAACGAAAGCACGTTGCGCTATGTGATCAACGGCAACCCGACGCTCGCGGCCAACGGTGCGCACCAGGGCACCACGCTGCTCGTGACGCTCTTCACGCCGCAGTACCTCGGCGTCGTCAACGGCACCACGAATCTCGTGGCGGGCGTGACTGGCGGCGACGCGTCGCAGTGGCGCTTCGACGGCGCAAATCTCGACGTCGGCGGCACGGCCCAGGCGTCGATTACCGGTCACCTCGGCACGATCACGAACACGGGCACGATTGCCAGCACCATCGCCGGCAAGAGTGCGCTGGGCATTGCCAGCAACGGCGGTCAGGTCGACAGCGTGGTGAACAGCGGCGTGATCTCGGCGTCCGGCGGCACCAATTCGGGCCTGTACGCGGGCGGCGTGGTCGGAACGATCCTGAACGTGGGCACCATCGTGTCCGACAACCTCGGTGGCGTGAACAACACCGGTGCGCTTGCGCGTCTGGAGAACCGCAGCCTGATCCAGGGCGCCACGCTGGGCGTTGCGAACACGGGTTCGCTCACGACACTGGTCAACGCCGGCACGATCGCCGCGACCACGACCGCCTCCAACGGCGTGGGCGTGTGGGGCACGGGCGAGTGGGGCGTGCTCACCAACAGCGGGCGAATCACCGGGTACACGGGGGTAATGCTGACGGCGTCCGGCGATCTGGCCAGGCCGTCGTCGTTCGGCCTGATCGAGAACACCGGCGCCCTGATCGGGCAGACCTTTGGCCTTGCGAACTATGGCGGGTCGATCGCTGCCATCAACAACCTGGCCGGCGGTACGATCACCGCAGGCACCGGCGTGCCCGGCCAGTACGCGGTGGGCCTGAACAACGCGTCGCAATTGATTGGCGGCACGCTGTTCGCAGGCACGATCGGCACGATCAACAACGCCGGCACGATCTCGGGCGCCTACTACGGGATTTACAACGATGCGTCCATCGGCACGATCAACAACCAGGCGGGTGGCCTGATCACGGGCATCGGCGGCGCGATCTCGAACCAGGCAACGACGTCGTCCATCGATGCGATCAACAACGCCGGCACGATCGCCGGCTGGATCATCAATCGCTCGCCCAACGTGTTGAAGATTGCCGGCGCAACCGATGGCACTTACGGCACGCTGACCGGCTTTGGCGGCGTTCTACCGGGCACCATCGTGAGCACCAATGCCGATACCCGCTTCACGGGCGGACGTTTGGTGCTCGACGACCACTTTGACCTTGGCGGCGCGCGTACGGTGCACAACGACGCGTCGGTGTTGCAGGTCAACCGCGCGCTCACCGTCGATGGCAACTTCGACCAGGCCACGGGCGGCACGCTGCAGGTCGGTGTGGCGAGCAATGCGGTGACGACCGGCGACATGACCGCCGACAGCGGCTATGGCCGGCTCGTGGTCACCGGCAATACGACGCTGGCACCCGGCTCCAGAATCGCGTTGCAGTCGCTCGGGTACTCGTTCGCGGTCGGCCAGCGCTATGTCGTGATCGATACCGCCGGAACGGCCAATTACAACGAAGGCTCGCTGAGCTATCGCGTCAACGGTTCGACCACGCTCGGCGCCACTGGCGCGAATGTGGCCAACGGCACGAAGCGCGATCTGGTGCTGACCGTGGTCTCCGATCCGAACGCGGGCAACGACGACGGCAACAACGGCAATGGTGGCAATAGCGGCAATAGCGGCGGTACGGGCGGCGGTGCCGGCACCATTGGCGGCGGCGCTGGCGGCAGTGCCGGTGGTCAGATCCCGTCGTTCGATCCGCGCACCAATGCCACGATCGCTTCGACACAGAATGCCCAGTCGGCGTTGCGCGGTTTGCTTGGTTATACCGGCGTGAGCAATGCGCAATTGCTCAACTTGTACAACGCGACGCTGGGTTCGCTCTCCGATGGCTCGACGGCATCGGCCAACCGTGTGGGCAAGCAGTTGGCGCCGGCGCAAGTGACGCGCGCCGCGGGGACCGCCGCGATCGACGCGCTCGGTGTGGTGAGTGCCCACGTCAACGGTCTGCGCACGGCCTCGGCCGGGGGGACCGGGGTTGCAACGGGCGACGCCGCGGTGAACTGGGGCGTGTGGGGCCAGGCATTCGGCGGCCACGCCAACCAGTCCGAGCGTGACGGCGTGGACGGCTACGCCGCCAATTACGGCGGCCTGCTCATTGGCGCGGACCGCGCCTTCGGCGACCGCTGGCGCGCGGGCGGTGCATTCCAGTTCTCGCGCACGGTCATCAACAACGACGGCGCCACGTCGGGCAACAACACGAGCGTCAACGGGTACGGAATGATCGGCTACGCCTCCTATACCGGCGAGCCGTGGTATGTGAATCTCTCGGGCTCGGTGGTCATGCAGCGCTACAACACCACGCGCCTGGTGTCGATGCAGGGCTTCAACGGCGCGGCGGGCGGCAGCTTCAACGGGCAGCAGTACGTCGGCAGCGCGGAGTTTGGCTGGCCGCTGGCGCTGGGGCGTGCGATCGTGACACCGCTGGTTGGCCTGACCTACAGCCACCTGAATCAGCCCGGCTACACGGAAAGCGGCGGCAACGGTGCGGCGCTCTCGGTGGGCAGCGCGAGCGCCAGCTCGGTGCGCAGTGCGCTGGGGGCGAAGCTCGGTGTCCCGTTCGAGACGTCGTCGGGCACGTGGATGCCGGAGCTGAGCGTGCGCTGGGTGCACGAGTACAATCGCACGCGCTTGTCGACGGGGGCGAGCTTCGCCGCCGATCCGTCGGGGCAGACGGCGTTCACGACCGTGGGCGCGACGCCGGTGTCGGATCTTGCCGATATTTCGCTGGGCCTCACGCTCATGCGCGCGAGCAACATGAGTGCATCGATCCGCTATAACCTGCAGGCCGGCTCTGGCTTCGTATCGCACACGGGCATCGTGCGCATCCAGCAACGCTTCTGACGGCTTGGTGCCGTGACCCGACACGGGCGCTCGCCATCGTTGACACGATGGTGAGCGCCGTGGAAGTATCTTGCGGTCCGCCACCGCCCGCCCATCGTTCCGATGTCTTCCAGCCCCGCCCTTCCGGTTTCGCCAAACGCCTCGACCGTGCCCGCCACGGAAACGATCACTTTCGCCGAGGCCATGGCGCGTGCGCGCACTCACTGGCAGGCCGGACAGGCGCCGCAAGCGGAAATCCTGTGCCGACGCGTGCTCGAGGCGTCCCCCGGGCATCCGGACGCGCATTATCTGCTGGGCCTGATGGCACACGCGTACGGAAAACTGGACTTGGCCATCGAGCACCTGCGCGAGGTATGCAAGGTGCCGGGCGCACCGGCTGCCTGCTGGTCGGATCTGGCCGAGATGAACCGTCAGGCCGGACGTCTCGACGAGGCGCTGAGCGCCGCGCAGCGAGCGGTCGAGGTGGATCCGGCGTTCGCTGCGGGATGGAACAACCTGGGGATCGCGCAGCAGGAAGCCGGTCAGTTGGCGCAGAGTCTGGCGAGTCTCGAGCGCCTGGGCGAACTGCAACCCGGGTCTGCCGACGCGTGGAACAATCTCGGGAACACGGCGCGTCTGCTGGGCCGGACCGAACAAGCGGAGCGGCATTACCGGCGTGCGCTCGAACTCGACGGACAGCGCGCCGACGTGCACAGCAACCTGGCGGCGCTGTTGCGCGCGCAGCACCGTCATGACGAAGCGGCCGCGATGGCGCGGCGCGCCATTGAAATCGACCCGCAATTCGTCGACGCCTACCGCAATCTCGCCGATATCGAACTCGCGCGCGGCAATCTGGGCGGCGCATGGCAGATCGTGGAAGTGATGTCGGCCTTCGCCATGCAGCATCCGTCCACACTCGTCGCGCGCGCGTGCATTCTGCGACTCCTGGGACGTCTCGATGAAGCACTCGCATCGGCACGCGAGGCCGTGCGAATCGTGCCCGAGAATGTCGGCGCCCGCGCGGCGCTCGCCGCCGTCGAGGCCGACGTCGCCAGGCGCGATCAGGGGCACGCCGACGCTGGCGCGGCCACGTCCGCAATCGACGCGCCGGCGCCGACGCAAGCCCAGACCGAGCGTCAGAGCGCCATCGCGTCGTTGGTCGCGGCGCAGGATTACGAAGGCGCGGAGCCCTTGCTGCGCGAAGCCGTGGGCGAAGGCGTTGCGCCCATGTCGGTCTGGCGCCTGCTGGCGATGGTGCTGCGAGCGCAAGGGAAAACGCGCGAAGGTTGCGACGTGCTCGACATGCTCGCGCGCCAGGTGCCGGGCGATTTGTCGAACCGGTTCGATCTTGCCGAAGCGTTATTGCTGCTCGGCGACTTCGAGCGCGGCTGGCGCGAGTATCGGTATCGCTACAGTCTCGAACACACGCAGTCGATCGAGCGCAAGGTGCAGCGGCCTCGATGGGACGGACAGCCGATTCCCGGCAAGACGCTCCTCATTCACGACGAACAGGGATACGGGGATACCTTCCAGTTCATGCGCATGGCGCGCTGGGCGCGCGAGCGCAGCCAGGCGCGCGTGATTTTCGAAGTCAATGCCGAGGCGCTGTCCATTGCGAAGCGGATGTGGGGTGACGAGGATATCGTCGCGCGTGGCTCGCTGACCGAAGCGTTCGATCTGCATTGCGAGCTGATGAGCCTGCCCATGGCAATGGGGCTTCGGCTTGACGATCTGCCGGGCGAGATGCCGTATCTGAGCGCCGATCCGGCGCGCGTGGCCTTCTGGCGCGAGCGTCTCGCCGATGTGCCCAGACCGTGGGTCGCCCTCGTCTGGGCCGGGCGTCCCGAGCATGTGAACGACCACAATCGCTCGATGACGCTCGCGCAACTGGCGCCGTTGGGCGCGTCTGGCGTGTCCTTTCTCTCGATTCAGAAGGGACCGGCGAGCGCGCAGGCCAGTGCGCCACCCGACGGCATGCAGGTCGTTGCGCTCGGCGACGAGATTCGCGATTTCGAGGACACCGCCGCCATTCTCCAGTTGGCCGATCTGCTGATCTCCGTCGATTCGTCGCCCGTGCATCTGGCCGGTGCGATGGGACGCCCCGTATGGGTGCTGCTGCCGTTCGTGCCCGACTGGCGATGGCTGGAAGGGCGCGACGATTCGCCCTGGTATCCAGGGATGCGCCTGTTTCGCCAGACGGCGCGTGCCGATTGGACGCCCGTCGTCGAGAAGGCGGCGCGTGCGCTCGATGCCTTCGTGGCCGCGTCGCGCGAGACGGCGCACGACAACCATGCGCGCTGAAGCCTGGATCGGCGCGTGCGCCGTGGCGGCGGCCCTGCTTTCGGGCTGCGCCAGTCTCGATCGGGACGCGCATGCGCAGGCGCTGGCCGGCCCCGCCGGGCTGCATCGGGAAACGGTGCAGGGCGGAGCATTCGTGCTGACCGCGTTTGTGCGTATCTCGCGCGCCGACGCGCCGGTGCGCATCTATATCGAGGGGGACGGCCTGGCCTGGTTGTCGCGCACCGAGCCGTCGCCCGACCCAACGCCGGTCGCGGCAACCGGACTCGCCCTGGCGGCCTCGGACACGGCGCCGAACGTGGTCTATCTCGCTCGCCCCTGTCAGTTCACGCCAATGGCTCGAAACCCGGCGTGCAACGTGGCGTACTGGACCGGCAAGCGGTTTGCGCCGGAAGTGGTCGACGCGATGAACGACGCCGTCGGGCGCATCGCCGCGCGCGTGCCCGGGCAACGTCTGAGCCTCGTTGGCTATTCAGGCGGCGGTGCGATTGCCGCACTGATTGCTGCGCGCCGCCATGACGTCACCTCGCTGCGCACGGTGGCGGGCAATCTCGATGTGGCATATGTCAATCGCATTCACGGCGTCTCGCCGATGCCGGCGTCGCTCAATCCGATCGACGAGGCTGCACGCCTGACGGGCGTCGCACAGGTGCATTTCAGCAGCGCACAGGACACGGTCGTGCCGTCCGAAGTCGCGAGGCGCTTCACCGCCGCGGTTGGCGGCAGGTGCGCTCGCACGTGGGTGGTCAACGGGGTGACGCACGACGGCGACTGGGCGGCGCGCTGGCCGGCGTTGCTCGCGCGGACGCCCGCATGCACGGTATTGCCCTGAGCTGCTTGACGTTGCGCGACTGAAGCGGTGTCGCCGCGCAGGTGCGTGGTCGCGCGCGGGGCACTCGTGGCGTTCGTGGCGCTCGGTGGCGTGCCCGGGCTCAGGCCTCCCGCACCAGCGCGGTGATCGCTTCGAGAAGCGTCACCTCGCCGCGCAACGTGTGTTTGCCGTCGTCGCGAAACCGAAAGGTGCCGTTGTTGAAGCCGTCGAGCATTTGGATGCGCGGCAGCGGATTGCGCATGCCCTGCGCACGGAAGAGCGGATCCCAACCGGCGCGCGGCACGGCCTCGGCGCTTACGTCGCGCACCAGCACTCGGGCCAGTGCCGCGGCAATGTCGTCGGGCGAGTATCGCTGCGGCCCCTCGATCTCCCAAACGCGTTCGTCGTCGAAATCCTCTTGCATGGCGCGGGCGGCGAAATGGCCCACGTCAGTCGTCGACACCATCGGCATCACCCGATCCACCGGCGCCAGATAGCTCGGCAGCTCGCCACGCGCTCGCGCGGGTGCGATGTCCCAGGCGAAGTTCTCCATCAGCCAGGCGGGACGCAGGAAGGTGACGGGCAGGTGCAGCGACACCATGGCTGTCTCGAACATGTGCAGCGCCGAGAGCAGGCTCGGTGCCTCGCTGTCCGCCCCGATGCTCGAGAGGCAAACCACCCGCCTGGGGCGCGTCGCGGCGAGTGCCTGGCGGACGGCGTCGATCAGATGTCGTGCATGAGAGAAGTCTGGCTCCGGATCGGCGTTCGGCGGCAGCATCACGAACACTGCTTCGCTGCCGCGAAACGCGTTCGTGAGCGCGTCGACGTCGCCATGCTCGGCCACCGCGATCTCGCCACCCAACGTCGCCCATCGACTGGATTTGACGGGGTCCTGAACAATGGCCCGCAGCGGCAGGCCGGCCCCCAGCAGATCGTGTCCGATGACACCGCCGACTCGTCCCGTGATACCCATTACGGTGTACATGGTTACTCCTAGCGCGCAGTCACGTTGCCGTATTTGTAACACGGGAGCGCGCCAGGTTCACAGATGGATCGCGTCGGCCGGGGCTGGCCGGGTTGCCTGCGGGGGATGACGGCGACTGTTGAGCAAGGCGGCACCCGCGTCGGCCAGTCGTACGGCCTCCTGCGCGCGCTCGCACATGTCGCGCTCGTACATCGAAATGGCGCGCGACAGCGAGGTACCGTCTTTCGCAACGTCGTGCAACCGTGCCGCGAGCCGGGCGGCGTCGCGCAGCGCCGTATTTGCTCCGAGGCCGCCTGCCGGACTCATCGTGTGGACGGCATCGCCCAGCCCCGTCACGCCGTCGATCTGCCATGGCAGTGGGCTCGTCGTGCTGCGTACCGGCAGGGTCCGGATGGTGTCGGGCGAGGCGTACGTGAACAGCGAACGCAGATGCGGATGCCACGCATCGGTCAGGGCTTCGATGCGCGCATGCGTGAGCGCACGCTCGGGCTGGACGCTCGCGCCGTTCGCGCGCCGCTCGCCGAGCAGCGTCGACGCCGGACCGATGAAGGCCCAGTACAGATAGTCGGGCACGGGCGAGAGCGGCATGTGTTCGCCAGCGGCGAGCGGCGCCGCCGAACGTTCGCTGTCGGGGCGGCGAAACAGCATCGCCTCGATCACGACGGCGAAGCCGTCGGCAAACACCACGGTGCTTCCCTCCATCACCGTCGCCTCGCCGTGACGATCCATGAGCACGAGCATCTCGGTCGTGAGCGGCGTCAGGCCGTAACAGCACACGTTGCCCGTGTCGCGAGGCGCCATGCCGGGCAGCACATATTCGCGTACACGGGAATGGCTGCCGTCGGCAGCGACCACGAGACCGGGGCGGCTGCGAGAACCGTCGTCGAAATGCGCGATACGGTGGCCGTCCGGCGTCGACGTCGTGTGCGCAAACGATTTCCCGAAATGGACGCGCTCGCGAATGCCGTCGAGCAGGATTTCCCGCAGCGTCTGGCGATGCACACTGAGGTCTCCCGGAATGGGGTCGGTCGCGGCGGTGGGCCGCGCCGCCTTGCCTGGGGCACCGCGGCGGTATCGGTCCTGGTCGCTCGGCGGGGGCGGGCCGGCATTCGCCCGGGCCTCGTGCCAGCTGGGTGGCAGAACGACATCGGCATCGTCGAGCTGCGGCGTGACGAAGCGGCCGCCGGACCGCGCCACGGCGGCACGCTCGCGGATGCGCGCCAGGGCGTCGTCGGGCAGGCATTCGCCGAGGGCGTCGAGGCCGTCGGCGTCGATGCGCAGACGATACCCCTGGAAACGGGCGTCGGGCGAAGCGTCGCGCTCATAGACGTCGAAGGCAATTCCTGCCCGGCGCAGGCCCTGGGCAAGGCACAGGCCGCCAAGGCCCGCGCCGATAATGTTGACATGCAAGGCTGACATGAGGTGAATAGGCCCCGATGGCGCGGGCCGGCTGTGACGATGCGTTCATTGTCGGCGCGTGCACTGTCGACCTGATAACATTGTTTGGTCATAAAACAATGATTTTCGGACAAAGTAATGGAGGCTCGTCAAATCCCCCCCCTGATGTCGCTGTCGGAATCTCCGTTCGCCAAATACCAGCCGAACGACCGGCCGGACGGGCCACCGATCTGGGCGTTCGGTGGCCACGACAACGAGCGGAGTCTGTTCAGGATCGGCACGCGGGAGCTGGACTGGCATTCGCATTTGCGGGGGCAGCTGTTCTGCATCCACTCCGGCCTGGTGCACGTTCACACGCCGCTCGGGGCCTGGGTATTGCCACCGTATCGCGCCGGATGGATACCGCCGGGCATGACGCACCGCGTATCGCTCACCGGCGTGGTCAGTGGATGGATCGTCCTGGTGGCGCCCAGCGCGGCGACCGGCCTGCCGCGGACGCCGTGCGTGGTCGGCGTTTCGGAACTGCTGGCGGCGCTGGTCAAACGGGCGGTGTCGTGGGCGACGCGAGATTCGCTTACGGATGCGGAAATGCGTCTTGCGCAGGTGCTCGTCGACGAGATTCAACGCGCGCCCGAGCAGGCGCTCGGGTTGCCGATGCCGATCGATGCCCGGGCGATACGCGTGGCGCGCGCGGTGCTCGACGATCTTGGGGCGCACACGTCGCTCGATTCGCTCGCCCGGCGCGCGGGGGTGTCGGCGCGCACGGCAAGACGACTTTTCGTGACGGAGACGGGCATGGGCTTCACGCAGTGGCGTCAGCAGGCGAGGCTGGTGAGTGCGCTGGATCGACTCGCCAATGGCGAGGCCGTCGGCGCGGTTGCCGATTCGCTCGGCTATTCCACGCCGAGCAACTTCATTGCGATGTTCCGTCGCGCCTTCGGCGAGTCGCCCGGACGCTATTTCCGACAGGTGGGGCCGCAGACGCGGTGGGACGTTGAAGACGAGGAGGGCGTGGCATGACCCAGCATGACGAGGTGCCGTTGCGCACCGTGGATGCCCTGGTCGTTGGCGGCGGGCAGTCGGCGTTGGCGACGTCGTATTTTCTGCGTCGCTGGCAGGTGGATTACGTTGTGCTCGACGACCAGCCCGGGCCAGGCGGTGCCTGGCAGCGCGCCTGGCCGTCGTTGCAGCTCTTTTCGCCGGCGCAATGGAGTTCGCTGCCGGGATGGCCGATGCGAGGCGGCGCGGAGCACTATCCGTCGCGCGACGAAGTCGTGGCGTATTTGCGGGAGTACGAAACGCGTTATGCCGTACCGGTGGAGCGTCCGGTCGAGGTCGTGTCGGTCATGGCGCAGGTCGACGGGCTGCGCGTGCACACCAATCGCGGCGACTGGCGGGCGCGTGCGGTGATCAGCGCCACCGGGTCGTGGCACGCGCCGCATGTGCCGTCGTACCCCGGCCAATCGTCGTTTCGCGGTCGCCAATGGCATTCGGCGAACTATCACGGTCCGCAGGCGCTGCGCGGCCTGCGTGTTCTGGTGGTCGGCGGCGGCAACTCGGGGGCACAGATTCATGCGGAAGTTTCCGCCGTCGCCGCATCGGTCTGGGTTACCCCCGAGCCGCCGACGTTCTTGCCCGACGATGTCGACGGCCGCGTGCTGTTCGAGCGAGCGACCGCGCGCTGGCAGGCCGCCCAACGCGGCTTGCCCGACCCCTATCCGGACAGCGGTCTGGCGAATATCGTCATGGTGCCTTCGGTGCGTGCGGCGCGCGAGCGAGGCGTCCTGCACGCGGTACGCCCGTTCGAACGCTTCGTCGAAGACGGCGTGATCTGGCCCGACGGCAGGCATTCGCCGGTCGACGTCGTCATCTGGTGCACTGGGTTTCGGCCCGCGCTGGCGCACTTGAACGCCTTGTCGATCGTCGGCGACGACGGCACGATTCGCGTAAGCGGCACGCGTGCCGTCGACGAACCTCGATTGTGGCTCGTCGGCTACGGAGAATGGACCGGGTACGCCTCGGCCACGCTGATCGGCGTGATGCGAAGCGCTCGCGCCACGGCGCAGGAGGTGGTGGCGTATCTTGGCGCGCAAGGGGTTGCGGTCACCCCGAACGGGGAGACGTGAGCGTCATCAACGGCGGCGCCGGATGAGGCATTCGCGCCCCCGCGACCGGACGATCGCGGGGCCGGCGGTGCGGCGTCTGCGGGCGCGGCGCCAGGGCGCGCGTTTCCCCGACGTGAACCGTCGTTGCGGACTAGCCCATGAGCTTCGGGCGCTTGCCGGCGCCGGGCGAGTGCAGCACGCGGCACGGGCTGATGTATCTCTCGCACGCGACGGCGGCTTGCGCAAAGGTGTCGAAATAAATCGCGTGATCCGCGTCGTCGACGTGTGCCTTTTCGATCTCCGATACTGCATCGTTCCACGCCAGTCCGAGGTATTGGCCGTGATCGTGGAACCACACGACGAAGCCCTCCCGCGCCAGCGCTCTCGGCAGCTTCAGGGCCGGTACGGCCGCAGGCGTCACGTTTCGGTCGGCGCCGGGATTTCTCGCCGGCGCTCGTCCGGATTTCGCCGGCTCCCGGTGTGGCTCGACCTGAAGCGTGGACGTGTCGCCCGCGCCGGCGGCTTTGGTCGCCTCCCGTCGAAATTTCGGGCACGCGCGTCGAGGCGCGCCTCCGGCTTTCCTCGCGTCGTCGTCGCCGGA
This sequence comes from Pandoraea morbifera, assembly GCF_902459575.1. NCBI lineage: Bacteria > Pseudomonadati > Pseudomonadota > Betaproteobacteria > Burkholderiales > Burkholderiaceae > Pandoraea > Pandoraea morbifera. The sequence continues at coordinate 71,319 of NZ_CABPSD010000008.1, read as the reverse complement.
TGTTGTGTCGACGGTGCGGGACGCCTTGTCGCTCGTCTCCAACGGCCTCGTGTCGCCGCACAGGGATTTGCCGGCGTCATCTTTCGGATTGCTCATAGATCCTCCATGAAGTATCCCCATTGCCATATCGAGGGAACGTTTTCATCATGGCAGCAGTGAAGTCACTTGAGTTTCAGCAACATCCGAATCGCCCGGATGGGCGTCCCGTGCCGAAAGCAGCGGTGTGTTTCGCAAATGCGGCGTATCGGGAGAATCCGCGCCATGCCTGTCCAACGGGCGAAACTGCACGCTGCGTGCGGATATTGGACGATGCGCTGTCGGATTCGGACTCGCCCTATCGGGAGATGGCGCACCCGCTGAGGGCGATACGTGTCATGCGCCCTTGGTGCGTTGCGGAATCGTCTGGACTAGACAGGGCGAAGCGTCACGCGCTCGATGTCCTTGACGATGACGAGGTAACAAAACACCGTCAACAGTGCGTTCAGGCCGACGAATGCCAGCGCGCCGTTAAAGGCGCCGCCGGATTGCGTGACCAGATAGCCGATAACGATCGGTGTCACGATGCCGGCGACGTTGCCGCACATGTTGAACAGGGAGCCGGAAAGGCCGATCGCCTCTCGCGGTGACGTATCGGCGACGACGGCCCAGCCCAGCGCGCCGATGCCTTTGCCAAAGAACGCGAGCGACATGAGTGCGACGACAATCCAGTCGGTGGTGACGTAGTTGCACCCGACGATGCAGCACGACAGTAGCATGCCGCCGACGATGGGGACCTTGCGGGCAACGGTGAGCGAGCGGCCGCGACGGATGAGCGTGTCCGACAGGAGTCCGCCGAGCACACCGCCACCGAACCCGCAGATGGCCGGCAAGGATGCGACAAGGCCGGCCTGAAGAATGGTCATGTGCCGTGCCTGGACCAGATAGATGGGGAACCAGGTGAGGAAGAAGTATGTGAGCACGTTGATGCAGAACTGGGCGAGATAAACGCCCAGGAGCATGCGGTTGCCCAGCAGTTGGCGTACGACGCGCCAACTGTCGTTATTTCGAGGGGCAGGGGCGCCAGCCGCTTGGTGGCCGCGAATGAACCCGCCACCTTGCTCGATATATTCGAGCTCTCGCGGGCTGACGCCAGGATGGTCGGCAGGGTTCTTCATGAACTTGAGCCAGACGCCCGACAGGACGAAGCCGACGACACCCATCACGACGTACACTTCGTGCCAGCCGAACGCGTGTGTGATCCATGCCATCAGGGGGGTGAACACGACGGCGGCAAAGTATTGCGCCGAGTTGAAGATGGCCGATGCGGTGCCCCGCTCCTTGGCGGGGAACCAACTCGCGACAACCTTGGCGTTTGCAGGAAACGCGGGGGCTTCCGCCGCGCCCATGGCAAAGCGCAGGATGAACAGGCCCGTCACGGCCGCCGCCGCGCTGCCGGTCCATCCAATGGTGCTTTGCAGGAGCGTGAAGATCGACCAAAGCAAAATACTCGCGGCGTAAACGCGGCGAGCGCCGAAGCGGTCCAGCAGCCAACCGGCCGGAACCTGACACAGGACATACGACCAACTGAACGCGGAGAAGATGTAGCCCATCTCGATCGCGTCGAAACCAAACTCACCGCGCATCGCCGAGCCGGTGACCGAAAGCGTGGCGCGGTCGGCGTAGTTCAGCGTCGTGATAAAAAAAACGAGCGCCAGGATGATGTAGCGGACATTGGTGCGTTTGAGCGCTTGCGCGGCGCTCACGGTTCGGCTGATTGCCATGACGTTCTTCCTCTAATGCTTGCCCGCGAGGCGACGATTCCTGTTCCCGAGAGGGGGGATGGGGCGCGCCTCGCTCGTCTCCTCAAGCGGCGCTTGTCGGCCGCCGAGCGTCTTTCGATGCATCGATTTATTTCTTATACGTCATCGTACAACGTGATGGCTCGAATCGCAACGTCAAGAGCCTTAAAACGTCATTGTTAGAGGGTTAACGCGTATGAGAAAACGAGTCATACGTTGTATGATGATGTAAATTTTGGGTGGTTGGGCTATGGCCCGGAAAGGAAGAAGCAAATGGAACTGGCTCCGCTTTATATACGTGTGCACCCCAACGACAACGTCGCGATTGTCGTGAACGACGGGGGGCTGGGGGAGGGGGCGACGTTCGCGGATGGGTTGACGCTTCTCGAGCGCGTGCCCCAGGGGCACAAAGTCGCGTTGCGGGATCTGGCCGAGGGTGACGAGGTTATCCGGTACAACGTCGTCATCGGCTACGCGACGAAGGCATTACCCAGGGGAAGCTGGGTCAACGAGCATGTCATTCGCATGCCGACGCCTCCCGCGCTGGACGACTTGCCGATGGCGACGATTCCGGCGCCGGAGATGCCGCCGCTCGGGAATTTCACGTTCCAGGGGTATCGGAACGCCGACGGCTCGGTGGGTACGCGCAATATCCTCGCTATCACAACGACGGTGCAGTGCGTCGCCGATGTCGTCGAGCATGCCGTGGCGCGTATCAAGCGCGATTTGCTGCCGAAATTTCCGAATGTCGACGATGTCGTCGGTCTTGGTCACACCTACGGATGTGGCGTGGCCATCGACGCGCCCGACGCCATGGTGCCCATCCGTACGGTGCGCAATATTGCCCTGAACCCGAACTTCGGTGGCGAGGTGATGATGGTGTCCCTGGGGTGCGAAAAGCTGCAACCGGAGCGCCTCATGCCGGCGGGCACCATACCCATCTCGAGCGTTTCGGCGCCGGGCGGTGAATCTGGTGCCGACAACGGCGACGTGGTCGTGTTGCAGGACGAGTCGCATGTGGGCTTCGAGTCGATGATTCAATCGATCATGCGAACGGCCGAAGGGCACTTGGCGCGGTTGAATCGTCGGCGGCGGGAGACCTGTCCCGCGTCCGATCTGGTCGTCGGCGTGCAGTGTGGCGGCAGCGATGCGTTCTCCGGACTCACTGCCAACCCTGCGGTGGGCTTTGCCTCGGATCTTCTGGTCCGGGCAGGGGCCACGGTGATGTTCTCGGAAGTCACGGAGGTGCGTGACGGTGTGGGACAGCTCACGGGGCGTGCGGCGACGCCGGAAGTCGCTGCGGCCATCATCCGCGAGATGGATTGGTACGACAACTATCTCAAGCGGGGGGGCGCCGACCGCAGCGCCAACACCACGCCCGGCAACAAGAAGGGGGGGCTCTCCAACATCGTGGAGAAGGCGATGGGGTCCATCGTCAAGTCGGGAAGCGCGGCGATCTCAGGCGTGCTTTCGCCGGGCGAAAAGGCACGGCAAAAGGGGTTGATATACGCGGCGACACCGGCGAGCGATTTCATTTGCGGCACGCTGCAAGTTGCCGCGGGCATCAATCTGCACGTCTTCACGACCGGGCGAGGCACGCCGTACAGTCTCGCCGAAGTGCCCGTCATCAAAGTCGCGACGCGCTCGGACCTGGCGCGTCGCTGGCACGACCTGATGGACATCGACGCCGGCACAATTGCGACGGGCGCTGCCACGATCGAGGAGGTGGGCTGGGAGCTCTTCCGGACGATGCTTGCCGTCGCGAGTGGCGAGAAGCAGACGGCGGCGGAAAAGTTGAAACTGCACAATGCCCTGGTGCTGTTCAATCCGGCGCCTGTGACCTGATGCGTGGGCTGCTGCGCGCGGGACGCGGTTCGTGAGCCGCATGACAGTGTTTCGTCGGCCCGCCCGCAGATGTTTCGAACCGAGCGCACGTCCTGGCGGTTTTCAGAACCGTTGTTGCAAGCGCAGGCTTCCCGTTTGCGATACGAACCGCGATCCCACCTGAAGCTCATAGCGAGCCGTGAGCGACAGGTTGTTTCTGCGCATGAGCGTTGCGCCGAGCGTGATGTCGGCCAGATCGCGCACTGGTGACGGCCCGACCGTCGTGAAGGCTGTCTCGCCGGTGAAGTCGCCCGCGTAGCTTGCCCCGGTGACGGCGCGCGTGTTCACGAACTCGTGGATCCACTGCACCTGAGCGAACGGCACGATATCGCCGTAGCGCGTCGAGAACGCTTTTTCCAGCCGTGCGCCCAACGCGCTTCGCAGCGAGCTGGTGTGTGCAGTGCCGACGGACAGCGCAGCGCCATTACCGCCCGTCTCGGTATATGCCCCCTGATGCAGATAGCTGTAGGTGAGGCTCGCAAGCGGTGTGATCGTGCTGCTTCCGAGCGCCAACGGATAACCCAACTCCGTGCGGGCGACGTATTGCTGGCCGGAGAACGCGCCGTTGGCCGTGCCGGAAAAGCCCGTGAAGTCCACCACCCGCGTGGTGTTGTAACGCTGTTGCACGATGCCGCCGGAGAGGTTCACATACCACGGCGATCCGGCATAACTCGCATAACCAAACAGTCCGTAGCCGTTGACCTGCGTCGAACTGCCCGTATTGTCATCGGAGCCGTTGACGCGCGTGTGGCTGTAAGCAAACGCGCCGCCAGCGATCCACCGTTTACCGATGACCCGGTCGACACCGATCATCATGCCGCCGTAATTGGCGCTGTAACCGGACACATCGTCCACCAGGCCCTGACTGGCATGACCGCCGAAGGCTTGCCCCCATAGACCGAGCGCCGGCGTATTGTCGCCGGTAGCCACACCGCTGCTCCCCGTCTGTGCGGTGCGCAACGTGTCGGCGCGAGTACCGACGAGATTCAGTGCGTCAAGCGTTGGCATGGCGGCAGCGCGTGACGCGGCAAGCTGCTGCGCGGGCGACAGCTGTGCCCCCGCGTGGCTCGCTTCACCCGCACTGCCAATGGCAAGCGACGCGTTGTAAAGGTTGAGCAGCGCGGGATCGCTGATCCCTGTGTAGCTTTGCAGTCCCCCAAGGGAGGCAATGGCGTTGCGGGTGGTCGGACGGATCGTCGTCGTTGCAGCCCCGGTGCTGACGCCACTCGGTGTCGTTCCGGCAGGGGCCTGTGAGCCGACCGTGACGACCAGATTGTGGGTGCCGGCGGTGGCGTCTGTCACATCTGCGCCGGTGAGCGCGTACCCCGAACCGACGATGCCATAGGTCAGCAGACTGGCCTTGTAGTTCACCGTGGCGGCCGTTGTCGCCTGAATCACCACGAAGCGTTGCCCGTTGGCAAAGCGGTAAGTAGCGCCGGTGCTTGTCAGATTGATGCTGGCACCAGGATTGAGCGTGACGTTGCCGGTGACAACCAGTCGGCTGTAGCCGGTATCGCTCGTCCGGCCCGCGGTGCCTGCTCCGTCCGCAACGTCGATGAGCAGGGTCGCGTTCGCGTTTTGGGTGTAGTTTCCATTGATGGTGAGCGTGCCGACGGAGCCGCCGGGGCGTACGATCCCGTCGTTGGTGACGCTGCCGACAATCGTGCCGTGGCCGCGCAACGTACCGGCCGCGTAGACCTGCACATCGCCAGTGAGCACGCTGGCCGGGCTGCTGGCATTGCCGACTTCCAGCGTCCCGGCTTCAACGCTCCACGGGGTTGTCTAGGCGCTCCTTCCGGTGAGCGTCCAGAGGCCGGTGCCGGTTTTACGGAAAATGCTGAAGCCACGATACTGCGCAGCGGAACCGATTTGCGAGAGATCGAAACCCGAATCCGCGGTGCCGCCAAGGATAAGGGCGTTGTTCGCGCCGGCTGTCGCATCGACATTGCCGGAAATGACTGAGCCTGCACGAAGTTCCAGCGAACTGGCGCCGCCGAGGAATCGGATAGCCGGGGCTTGGGTGGCGTTTGTTGTGTCTCCGCTCATGCCGCCGACAATCGTTCCCGCGTTGACGATCGAGCTGCCACTCTCGGCGAGAATGCCGACGCCACCGGCACCCGCTGGCTGGGTGCGGACGACGGCTCCGGTGGATTTGTCGAATGTCGTGCCGCCCAGTCCACCCTGGCCACCCGATACGGTACCTTCGTTAAAGAGCGACGAGCCTCCCGGCAGATGTACGCCAACGCCACCATCGCCACCGTTGCCACCGTAACCGCCCCAAGGGTGGCCCTGATAGTCAATAAACGCAGCGTTGCCCCCGGATCCTCCCGTGCCGCCGGCAATACGCGCCCCCGGATTGACAACGGCGTTGCCGGAAGCGATGTCGGCACCATCCCCTCCCGCGCCGCCACCGCCGCCACCGACGTTATATCCAGCTCCGGTGGTGGCGTCGTAGGTACTGCTTCCGCGTCCGCCGCTCCCGCCGATGAGGTTGCCGCCGACCGCCGACAATTGCGTGCCAGACCCCGAAAATGCGGCGGCACCGCCGCCGCCGCCGCCGCCACCGATGTAAGTTCCAACGTCGGTATTTGGCGCATCCACTCCAGCGTTTCCGATGACATCACCGTTCGGCTGGACGGTTGTACCTGCGCCCCCTGCGCCGCCGTCAGCGGCGAATCCAACTGCTCCATAAGCCCCGCTGGCGCCTTGTTCGCCGCCTTTGCCGCTATTGACCGCGCTAAAAGTGGCGCCGCCGTCTGCACTATTCCAGCCGTAGCCGCCTGCGCCCCCAACGCTTTGGGCAAATATCGGTCCGGAGCCCGCGCCGGTCACCACGGTAATGGCAACTGCTGAGATAACGCGGAGTCTTGGCGACATCCCATATTTCTTGTTTGCGCCGGCCGTTGATATCGCCGGCATGCGTTTGCCGTTAGCGATTCGGAGCGTGGGTTCGACACGATTCATGCTGCCATCCTTATTTCTTTCTTCTTTTTTATTCACCGGATGCGCCTCAATTTGCCTGGGGCGCATGGGATTACCGTCGTAGTTCCGCGAGCACGTTATGCGCAAACACCGGGTTCATTGAGCTACCGCCCCGGTCGATGGCACGGATGGCGATCGATTCCGATGAGCAGACGCCGGACGTGTGGCAACGAGCGCCCCAGAACCGTCTGGGTCGACTGACGTCCGGTGGACACTTTTGACGCCCGGGTTGGCAGGCCAGCCGAACTGTGCGCCTAACCATCCTGAGGGAGAAAACTCGCCTCGACATCATCAATATTGATGATTGCCATTCGGATTGGGCTAGACCATTCCGCAGTTTGCGTTCGTCTGAAGGCCTCGCCGATTTTCGTCCCTATCGTCACTCTGGGCGGGGGGGGCAGCGCTAAAGGGCACGGCGGACTGCTCAAGGAATACGGCAAAGCGATCCCGGAGCTACGCGCGCAAAAAATTTGCAGTCTCCGCCGGGCGAAGGCGACACGTAATCGAGGTGATCCGTTAGGGACTGGAAGCTGACGGAATCACCGTGTCGATCTGAGAACTGAGCCTCTGGTTCGACGTGCGACGTCGCCGCACGGTGTAATGCAAGCGGGTGAAGAGGATGAAAACCCAGGCTGAGGCATTCGTATTAGCCGCGAAACCTGTGCAGGTTTCGATGGGTCATTACAATGTGTCCTCGATATCTCAATATGCCTCGTTCGACGAAGTGGGTCGCTCCATCGAGGTCCGGTGACGTACTTTTACGTCTGATGTCGTATAGCGAGATTGGAGGGGGATGATTGGGTGAATTTCGATGACATTTATCTATCGATTGAGAGAATTCGATAGGGGTTCGGCTTGAGCTTTTCACTCGCGTCGAAAATGCCAACTATCCTCTCAGCGATTTCAATCCCCGGCGATTCTGTGTACGGTTCTGTACACAGTAAAAATCTCGCGAGCTAATAGTTTTGAGCTGGAAATTGCTTCGTGCTCCAGAACTACTTGAAAATGCTGAGGGAATTTCTTGTGGTGCCCAGGGCCGGAATCGAACCGGCACGCCTTGCGGCGGGGGATTTTGAGTCCCCTGCGTCTACCAATTTCACCACCTGGGCGGGTGTGCGTTCACCGAATGGTGTCGCAGCGTGATTCGCTCGGCACCTTTGACGGCTCACCGGACGAAGGCGAGATTATGACCGAAATTCCTGCCGGCCACAAGCCCGCCTCGTCCGCCGTCAGTGGACCTGCTGCTGGCCTTCCAGGACACGCAGTAATGACGACGTATCGTCGCGCCCCCAGCCGTTTTCCATCAGCGCGCTCAGTTGCCTCTTGACCAGCGACAGCGCCGGCAACGACAGGCCGGCGTCGGCCACCGCTTCCAGGATCATCGAGAAATCCTTGTCGTGCAATCGGGCCTCGATGCCCGCCGAGAAGTCGCGATGCGCCATCTTGGGACCCATCATGTCGAGCATGCGGCTGCCCGCCAGACCCTGCGAAATCGCCTCGATGACCTTGTCCTGATCCACGCCGTTGCGCGCCGCGAACAACATCGCCTCCGCAATGCCCTGGATATTGATCACCTGAACGATCTGGTTGCACGCTTTCGCCACCTGCCCGGCGCCGACATCGCCCACATGCGTGATGGTCGAACCCAGCACCGACAGCAATGGCCGCACCCGCGCGAAAACCACGTCCGGCGCGCCCACCATGATCGACAGCGACGCATCGGCGGCACGCGACGGCCCGCCCGACACCGGCGCGTCCACAAGCTGAATCTCATGGCGCGCCAACCGGGCCGCCATGCGCCGCGTCGCCTCCGCCGAAATCGTGCTGTGATCCACGCAGATCGTGCCCGCCCGAGCGCCGTGAACCACCCCGTCGGTGCCCAGCAGCACGTCCTCCACGTCCTGCGTGGTCGTAACGTTCGTGATCACGAAGTCGGCGTCGACGGCAGCCTGGGCCGGTGTTTCGAACCGCTTCGCGCCCAACGCCTCATAGGGCGCCGCCGCTTCCGGCCGACGCGCGTAGACATGCAACCGATGGCCGGCCGCGATCAGATGGCGCACCATCTGACCGCCCATCGCCCCCAGGCCAATAAACGCTACCGTGTAAGTCGTCATGCCGCGCTCAGTCCGAGACGTAGACGAACTTGCCGTTCTTGATCTGGCCCATCACGCTGGCACGTTGATCCAGGCCGACGTGGTCCTTCGGGCTCAGGTTCATGATGCCGTTCGGGATCGCCAGGTTGTGCGTGGACTCGAGCGCGTCGCGCAGCGCCACCCGGAACGCCGGCGTGCCCGGTGCAGCCACCTTGACGGCGCGTGGCACGGCGTCATTGAGCAGATCCCACACGCCATAGGCGTCCGCGGCGAACTGTGTAACGGTATCCGCGCCGTATTTCGCCTCGTATTGCTTCGTGAACGCCAGCGCAGCCGCGCGCGCCGGATGCCCGGCCGGCAGCGATTTTGCAACGACGCCCGGCTGCGTCGGGAACAGCGTGCCCTCGACATCCTTGCCGCCGACGCGAACGAAGTCGTACGTGGCGATGCCATGCGTCTGATAGATCTTCCCGGTGTATCCGCGCTCCTGCAACGTGCGCTGGGGCAACGCCGCCGGCGTGCCCGAACCGGCGACCAGAACTGCGTCTGGCTTGGCGGCCATGACCTTCAGCACCTGCCCGGTCACACTCGTATCGGTGCGATTGAATCGCTCCTGCGCCACGAGCTTGAGCTTGCGCAACTCGGCGAACTTCGAGAATTCCTTGAGCCAACTCTCGCCGTAGGCATCCGCGAAACCGATGAAACCGACGGTCTTGATGCCATGATTGGCCATGTAACGGGTCATGACGTCGGCCATGGCGGAGTCGTTCGCGGCCATCTTGAACGCCCAGCGACGCTTGGCGTCCTGCGGCTCGACGACGACTGCCGAGCCGATCAGCGTGATCATCGGCGTTTGCGCCTCGGATACCGGGTCAAGCATCGCGAGCGCGCTGGGCGTGATGTTCGGACCGACGATGACGTCGACCTTGTCCTCGCTGATGAGCTTGCGGGTGTTCTTCACGGCGGTGCCGGGGTCGGAGGCGTCGTCCAGGAAAATGTAATGCGCCTTCTGTCCGCCGATCTGTGCCGGCCAGAGCTGCATGGCGTTCTTGCTGGCAATACCGATGGCCGCTGCCGGCCCGGTGGACGACAGATCGATACCGACCGTGATGTCGGCACGGGCGGCCGTTGCGATGCCGGCCAGGGTCATGGCAAGCACCACGCCCGACAGGCGGATGCCGCGAAGAGTTGAGCGCATGGGGTCTCCTTTGGGTCGAATCGCGTAAGCATACCGCACCGGTTGCGTTCGGCCAGCGGAGAAAAAATGGCGCGCGAGCCGACCGGGCTCGTTCGGACGCCCGGCGAGCCGGGCCCGGTGCAAACGCTTGCCCCGCCCTGGACGCGAATTGCCGGCCGCCGGACGAAACCGTTCGGTGCAACGCGGCGATTCGGAACGGGAAGATCCCGGGGAGAGGGCCGCCAGAAGGGCATCCGGGAGGACTTGAAAGGCCGGGTGCGTGTTGCGTGGGAGGCAGACAGGCAAGAATGCCGCCGGTGTCCGGCGGCGCCCTGTTACAGCTCGTAGCTTTCGTGCTCGCCGCGCAGCGCCTGCTCGACGAGCTTGCGGGTCAGAATCGGTGAGAGCAGTTCGACCATCGTGAAGACGTAGCCGCGCAGGTAGGCGCCCTGCTTGAGGGCGACCCGGGTCACATTCGTGCCGAACAGATGCCCCACCTGAATCGCCCGGAGATTGCGGTCGCGCTCCGGGTCGAACGCCACGCCCGCCAGAATGCCCACGCCCAGCCCCAGCTCGACATACGTCTTGATGACGTCGGCATCGATTGCTTCGAGCACGATGTCCGGCTGCACGTGACGCAGCGCAAACGCCTGATCGATCTTGGCGCGACCGGCGAACTGCGGGTCATAAGTGATCAGGGGGAATTTGGCCAGATCCTCGATACCCACTGACGGCAACTGAAGCAGCGGATGATCCGGTGGCACCACGGCCACGTGCTGCCACTGATAGCACGGCAGCGAGACCAGATCCTTGTAGCCGGCGATCGCCTCGGTGGCAATGGCCAGGTCCGCCTGGTCGTGCAACACCATTTCGGCAATCTGCGTCGGGCTGCCCTGAAGGATCGAGAGGCGCACCTTGGGATAACGCTTCTTGAATTCGGCCACCGCGTGCGGCAACGAATAGCGCGCCTGCGTATGGGTGGTGGCGATGGTCAGGCTGCCCTGATCCTGCGCCGCATAGTCCTTGCCGATGCGCTTGAGGCTCTCGACCTCCAGCAGGATGCGCTCGACCGACTCGAAGATGATGCGCCCGGGCTCCGTGAGGTTGCGGATGCGCTTGCCGTGTCGCGCAAAGATGTCCACGCCAAGCTCTTCTTCCAGCTCGATGATCGCCTTCGACACCCCCGGCTGCGAGGTGAACAGCGCCTTGGCAGCCTCGGTCAGGTTGAAATTCTGACGCACGGCCTCGCGCACGAAACGGAACTGATGCAAGTTCATTTGTATAACTTTCGAAAATATACAAACAATTTTTAATTCGTTTGAAGTATATAGCCTTTTCATTACAGTGGGTGCCACTGTTTCGATAACGTTATTCCCGTCAGGCATTTAGCACCCACCAGGAACGTCATCCATGTCGCTGTGGCTCGAACCCCTCTCCGGATTTGGCGTCGGCCTGCTGGTCGGCCTGACCGGCGTGGGAGGCGGATCGCTGATGACGCCCCTGCTCACGCTGCTGCTCGGTTACGCGGCGCCGGTGGCGGTGGGGACCGATCTGGCGTTCGCGGCGATCACCAAGAGTTTCGGCACGGTGGCGCACCGCTCGCATGGTCACGTGAAGTGGCACATCGTGCGGCGCCTCACGCTCGGCGCGCTGCCGGCGGCGCTGGTCACCATCGTTTTCCTGAAACGGCTCGGCGGGATCGACGACGGCGCCCTGCACGTCATCAAGCTCACGATTGCCGCGTCGGTTCTGCTGACCGTGCTTTCGCTGTTGTTCCGCGCGAAGCTGCTCGGTGCGTTGCGCGCGCATCCCAACTGGCAGTTGACGGGGCGGGCGCAGGCGGTTGCAACGGTGCTGGTGGGCGGCGTGATCGGCGCGCTCGTGACGATTTCCTCGATTGGCGCCGGTGCCGTGGGCGCGACGCTGATCCTGATGCTGTACCCGCGGTTGGAACCGGCCGAAGTCGCCGGTACGGACATTGCCTACGCCGTGCCCCTTACTGCCATTGCCGCGCTCGGCCATATCTGGCTGGAGACGGTGCACTGGGCACTGCTCGGCAGTCTGTTGATCGGCTCGCTGCCCGGGATCTGGCTGGGCGCGAAGCTCACCCGCCACCTGCCCGAGCGCGTCGTGCGCGGGGCGCTGGCGGCAACGCTCACGCTCGCGGCGGTCAAGCTGGTCGGCTGAGAACCCCACAGACAACAAGGAGTTCGCGAGATGCGAAACGAATCCCGCTGGGAACCCACTCCGGCAACCGTGACGCTGGCGGCATCCGATGCCGAGCACCAGGACATGGCGCTGCTCGACGAAATGGAGGCCGTGCTGGCCGAGCGCCTGGCCCGTATCGCGGGGGCGCATCGCAACGTGAAATTCGCCAGCAGTCTGGCCGCCGAGGACATGCTGATCACGCACGTGATCCTGCGCCAGCAACTGCCGATCACAGTGTTCACGCTCAACACGGGGCGTCTGCACGACGAGACCCTCGGCATGATCGACACGATCAGGGCGCGCTACGGCTATGACGTGGCGCAGTACACGCCGAGCGCCAAGGCGGTCGAAGAGTACGTGAGCGCGCATGGCGCGAACGCCTTTTACGAAAGCGTGGATCTGCGCAAGGCGTGCTGCCAGATTCGCAAGGTCGAGCCGCTCGGCCGCGCGCTTGCCGACGCCGACGCCTGGCTGACCGGACAGCGTCGCGAGCAGTCGGTCACGCGTGGCGAGCTGGCGTTCGCCGAGCACGACGAAGCGCGCGGCATCGCTAAGTACAACCCGATTTTCGACTGGACGGAAGCGCAGGTGTGGGCGTACCTCACCGCGCGCGACGTGCCGGTCAACCCGCTGCACGCGCGCGGCTATCCGAGCATCGGGTGTGAGCCGTGCACGCGCGCGATTCGCCCGGGCGAGGACAGCCGGGCAGGGCGCTGGTGGTGGGAGTCGCGCGACAGCAAGGAATGCGGGCTGCACGCGGGCAACCTGAGCAAGATACCCGTGTCGGTGCAGCAGGGCTGAGCACGCTCGGCGCAGGCAGGACACGACAGACACGAAGAACACATGACGATGCGGCGCCGCGCGGCGGCGCATCGTCCGAATCGAATCTCGGCAAACTCGGAATCGTCAAGGAAGGGAACACTATGGGTGCGATGCACGAAGTCGCGCAGGCCAACGGCTCGCGTATGGATCATCTGGACTGGCTCGAAGCCGAATCGATGTACATCCTGCGCGAGGTCGTGGCGGAGTGCCGCAAGCCCGCGCTGTTGTTCTCGGGCGGCAAGGATTCGGTCGTGGTGCTGCATCTGGCGCTCAAGGCCTTTGGTCTCGGTCCGAACCGCAAGACGGTGTTGCCGTTCCCTCTGGTGCACATCGACACGGGGCACAACTACCCCGAAGTGATCGAGTTCCGCGACCGCCACGCGAAGGCGCTCGGCGCGGAGCTGGTCGTGGGGCACGTGGAAGACTCGATCGCCCGAGGCACGGTGCGTCTGCGTCGCGAGAACGATTCGCGCAACGCGGCGCAGGCGGTGACGCTGCTCGAGACGATCGCCGAGCACGGCTTCGATGCGATGATTGGCGGCGCGCGTCGCGATGAGGAAAAGGCCCGCGCGAAGGAGCGCATCTTCTCGTTCCGCGACGAGTTCGGCCAGTGGGACCCGAAAGCTCAGCGCCCGGAGCTGTGGCATCTGTTCAACGCGCGTCTGCACAGGGACGAGCACCTGCGCGTATTCCCGATCTCCAACTGGACCGAGCTGGACGTGTGGCAGTACATCGCCCGCGAGAAGCTCGATCTGCCGTCGATCTACTACGCCCACGAGCGCGAGATCGTGCGTCGCAACGGCCTGCTCGTGCCCGTCACGCCGCTCACGCCGAAGCAGGACGGCGAAACGAGCGAACTGGCGTCGGTGCGCTTTCGCACGGTCGGTGACATCAGCTGCACGTGCCCGGTGTCGAGCGTCGCGTCGAGCCCGGTGGAGATCATCGCCGAGACGGCCGTGACCGACATCACCGAGCGCGGCGCCACCCGCATGGACGACCAGGCGTCCGAGGCGGCCATGGAGCAGCGCAAGAAGCAGGGGTATTTCTGAGGCGGTGCATTGCCGTCGTCAGTTCCCACATCAGAGACACCGGCCCGCCGGGTGCGCCGCGAAAGGGCGCCGGGGGCCTCGCAATCGAGTTGAAGAGATCATGAGCCTTACCCCGCATCAGGAAGACCTCGGCGTGCTGCGTTTCATCACGGCAGGCAGCGTCGACGACGGCAAGAGCACGCTGATCGGCCGCCTGCTGTACGACAGCAAGTCGGTGCTGACCGACCAGCTCTCGGCGCTGGCGCGCGCCAAGCACAAGCGCACCGCCGGCGAGGACATCGACTTCTCCCTGCTCACCGACGGCCTCGAAGCCGAGCGCGAGCAGGGCATCACCATCGATGTGGCCTATCGCTACTTCACCACGGCGCGCCGCAAGTTCATCATCGCCGACACGCCGGGACACGAACAATACACGCGCAACATGGTCACCGGCGCGTCGACCGCGCACGCCGCCATCATTCTGGTCGATGCCACGCGCGTGACCGAAGTCGACGGGCGTACCGAACTGCTCGCACAGACCAAGCGCCACAGCGCCATCGTGAAGCTGCTCGGCCTTCAGCACGTCATCGTCGCCATCAACAAGATGGATCTGGTCGACTACAGCGAAACGACGTTCGACGCCATTCGCGCCGCGTATCTGGAGCTCGCGCACCGGCTCGGCCTGCAGGATGTGCGCTTTGTGCCGGTCTCCGCGCTCAAGGGCGACAACATCGTGTACGCGAGCGAGCGCATGCCCTGGTATCAGGACGAACCGTTGCTCGACGTGCTCGAATCGCTGCCGGTCGCGCAAACGGGTGGCGAGCTGCGTTTCCCGGTGCAACTGGTGGCGCGTCAGGACGGCTCGCACGCCGACGACTTCCGCGGCTACATGGGCCGGGTGGAATCGGGCTCGGTGCGCGTGGGCCAGACGCTGCGCGTGCTGCCCGCCGGGCGCACGGCCACGGTCGGTGAAATCGTCGGTCCGCGCGGCCTGCTCGACGAAGCGTTCGCCGGCCAGTGCGTCACGATTCGTCTGACGGAAGATGTCGACGTGTCGCGCGGCGATACGTTCGTGAGCGCCGAGTCGGCACTCACCCCGTCGCGCAAATTGTCGGCGGACGTGTGCTGGTTCGATGAAGACGCGCTGGCGCCGCAGCGCAAGTACCTGCTCAAGCAAGCCACGAGTACGGTGTACGTGAAGATCGGCAGCGTGGACACGGTGCTCGACGTCAGCACGCTCTCGCACGGCACGGATAAGTCGACGCTTGCGATGAACGACATCGGCCGTGTCCAGCTCAGCCTGCAAAAGCCGGTGGCGGCCGACACGTACGACGTCAACCCTGCGACGGGCGCCTTCGTGCTGATCGACGAAGCCACCCATCACACCGTGGCCGCGGGCATGATCCGCGAACTCGCCGCCTGACGCCCGGCGCATGCCTCGCCGGGCATCTCGACCAGTCGCGCCCAGTCGCGCCCGGTTGCGCTACGCACGCTCCGCCCTGACACGAATCGCATCATGACGACGACGCCATCCTCCTCCACCGCTGTGCCGGGCAAGGTCTACCTGGTGGGCGCCGGTCCCGGCGCGGCCGACCTCATCACCGTGCGCGGCGCCCGCCTGCTCGCGCAGGCCGACGTCGTGCTGCACGACGCACTGGTCGAGCCTGAGATGCTGGCGCTTTGCCCGCAGGCGAAACGCGTGCCCGTGGGCAAGCGCTGCGGCAGGCACTCGAGCGCCCAGCACTTCATCAACAAGCAATTGATCGACCATGCGCGCACGCATGCACTCGTGGTGCGCCTCAAGGGCGGCGACCCCATGCTGTTCGGGCGCGCCGACGAGGAACTGCGCGCGCTGGAAGCGGCGGGTATCGATGTCGAGGTGGTGCCGGGCATCACGGCGGCGCTGGCCAGTGCGGCAACGCTCGGACGCTCCCTCACCCTGCGCGGCGTGGCCCGCAGCGTTGCATTCGCCACGCAGAGCCGCGCCGCCGATTCCGCGCAGATCTCGGCGCAGGCGAGTGCGGACTCCCTCGTCTACTACATGGGGCGCGACGCCGCGCAACGCATTGCCGCCGAATTGATCGGGCTGGGCAAGCCGCGCTCGACGCCGGTGGCTATTGTCGAAGCGGCCACCACGGCGCGGGAGCGCCGAGCGCGACTCTCGCTCGGCGCGTTGGCCGATGGCCATGCCGCGCCGTGGTTCGACGCCTCGCAGCCGAGCGTGTTGCTCATCGGCGACGTCTTCGCCGATGCGCGGGCGGACGATATTGCCTCGCCGGTCGCGGGTCTGTCTCGCGCCGCCGCCTGACCCCGTGCCAGGGCCGGGCACGCGTGGCCCGGCACGCGAACGCCTGGCCGTGATCCAACCCCGGTGAACGACGCCGGCTGATTGCCGAAACACCGGCATTCCGTTTTCGGGCTCAGACCTCGAGCGCCTCGCGTACCGACAGGACGCGAAAAGGGTCGCGGTAGATGTCCGTCCGACTGAGGCGCTCGGCGTCCACTTCAAGAATATCGACCAGCGGCGGTGTGCCGTCGGTGGGAAGCCCATATGCATGCGCTGCGTCGTTCAGATGTTCGCGTGCCAGATCGAGCAGCGCCTCCGGGTCGTGATGGATGACCATGCCCGTGTCGGGATCGAGGAAGTAGTAGCTCGCGGCACCGCGTGCGTTGACGCTCCTGCCCAACAGATAGCGACGTGCGCCGATGTTCAGTTGGTAAGCCAACGACGTGTCGGGGGCACGCTCGAACAATGTGGCGAATTCGGGGCCCGGGGCGCCCGGCGCGGCGGGGACTTCGCGAAATTTGCTCTCGATGCTGCCGATCCAGCTCAAATCCCCCATCAGCGGTTCCGATGCCTGCGGCGGCAGGCGCGCGAGCACGTTGAAGCGTTGCACGACGAGATGCGGGTTGCCCCGCAGCCCGGCAACGGCGGTCGCTCGCACCAGCCCGGCCCGGATATGGCTGAGAAACACCCGCGGGGATTGCGAGATCTGAATATAGCCCGCGCCGACGGCTTGCGCACGTTGCTCGAGAGACCCGACGGCGATCACCGCGCTGGAATCGAACAGGTTTTGCAACTCGCCGATACGCCCGGCAAGCGTGCCGAGTGTCTCGACGTCGTCTATGGCGGGATCCAGAAATTCCAGCTTGAGCAGGCGGAGCTGCCAGCGAATGCCCGCTGCCGTCAGACGCTGGCCCTCGAGCGCCTGCGCCGTCGTCACGGCACGCCGGGCGTCGTCGAAGCGGCGGTCCCGAAGCGATGTCACGGCGTCGAGCCGTCGGCGAAATCCCTGTTCGATGCGCCACGCGATGAGCGGGTCGTCGAGTGGCGGTGCGGCGCCGTCGCCCGGCGAGATGGTGTGCCAATGCCCCCCGGAAGACAGCCGCGCAAGCGGGCCGTCGGCGGCGACGCCGGTGGCGCGTTCGGCGGGGACCAGCCGGAAGAAGCCCGATGCCGGGTCGAACTCGGTATAGGCGCGCGTCGCCATGTCGACCGAGGCGTATAGGCGCCCGCCGCTTCGATAAAGGCCCGGGATCAGCCGCTCGTGGCGGTTTGGCGCTTCCTCGATGAAATACCGGAACTTCGCGTCGCCGGTCAGGAAGCCCAGCGCCCTGAATCTCGCCAAGGCGATGCCCTGGCTGCCGACCGCCGAGAGCATCGAGCGCCATCCTTGACTGCGCAGATCGTCGCGGTCGGTGGCAACGCCCACGATTTCGCCCACGGTGCCCAGCGCCAGATCCAGCATCGAGATTCCAATACCAACGGGGCGCGTCGTGGGCAGAACCCAGCTTCCCACGCCGAACGCCAGATCGGCGTTCGCGATGGCGCGCATGACGTTCACCCAGCGTGTGTCGCTACCGGAGTCTGCGTCGTCCCCCAGCGCGTGGGTGGACAGCCGCTGGTAGGCATCGGTCAAGAGCGCGAAGGTGTCCTCCGGCTGCGTCACGGCAGTCCCTAGCGTGTCGGGGCCGCGACCGGCAAGCCAGTTGTCGGTAACGATGGCCGACGTGGCAGGTGATGGGGCGGGCGAGGAGGCGGGCGAGGCAAACGTACGGGCCAGCTTGCGACGGGTCTCGTCATCCCGGGTCTGCGACAGGAACCACGCGTCGAGTGCCTGTCGGCTCTCGAAGCCGTGCACCTGCAGACCGTCCGGATAGGCGGCCAGCAATAGTTTCGCGTTGCGTTGCGGCGCGCCGATCATGAGCAACGTCGACGCGCGCCCCTGCACGGTAAGCCACTCGCGCCGGACATTGGGCGCGGGAATGCGTTGGCCGAGTTGTGAGGCGTCGAGGCGTGACAGTTCGATTGGCCCGGCAATGCGAGCCGCGATGTTGGCCTGCTCGACCGAAAGCGTTCTGGCCGCGCGTTGCAGCCGGACTTGTGCAATGAACTCGCTCTTGAGCACGCTACGCACCTCGCGCCGATGCGCATGCCAGAACGCACCGAACGCTTCGATCGCCTGTTGGGCGTAACCTTGCGGCGTCATGTCCGCGAGCAGCTCACGGGCACCGGGCGATGGGGTTTCACCGTCGTCTCGTCGCAAGGGCTCGGTGGCGGTTGCCGTGCGTGCTGGACGTTGCAACAGCTGGCCGGAGGCGGTGGTCTGCGGCGACGTCATCTTCGTGATTGTCGCGTTCGTGAGCGAGACCGTGACCGGCGGCTCGGACAACATGACATACACATCGTCGGGATCGACATCGGTCAACCCGCGCCGTGCGAGCGCGCCCTGCGCAAGCCGGCGTGCCAGGGCCACTGGCGTGGGGATCGCCATCGACAGCGAGGCGCGCAGGCGCTGCATGCGCTCGATGTAGTGGATGTCCTGCAGGGGGACGAGTGGAGCCCGCGAGGCGACGGGCAGTCCGTCGGCCTTGCGTGTGGCGTACGTGCGCTCCAGCGCCTGCTCGATTGCGGCATTGGTCTCGCCGCTCAGCCATCGGCAATAGGCGTCGACGCGCGCGGGTGTCGCGGGCGCCACGAGCACGAGCGGCGCCTCGGCATCCATGACCGCCAGCGTGGCCTGTCGTGCGATTTGCATCGGCGGTGTGGGCGGGCCGTCGCCGAGGGCCGACGTGAGCCCGCCTGTCCGTGCGGACCGGCGGAACGCCTCGGGGGCACGCGCGAGCAGCGTGTCGCGTAAGCCGTCGAGGTTTCGGGCGATGGCGTCGTGCAACGCATCCGGCGAATCGAAGGCGCGCCACGCCAGCGGCTCACCCATGAGATAGAGCAGCGCGACGCCGTCGCGGGCATGCTGCGTGATCACGAATGTGCCCGCAGGCGTGGCAGGGTGCGTCGAGTCGCTCCCGTCGAGCGACAGCTGTAACGCATGCGCGTGATTGACGGTGTCCTCATTGCCCGGAATGAGCGCGGCGACGAGGGCATGTCGAGCCGTCTGCAACGCTGTGCGAGATATCAGACCGTAGGCGTTGGTCATCGCGAGGTCGCTCAGCGCGAGCGCGGTTTGCAGCGCCTGCGTGAGCTCGCTGTTCGCATCGTCCGCCAGCCGCGCGGGCATGATCCAGGTCATGTTCGCCCGCGCCTGGCACCGGATGTCCCATTGCGTCACGATCATCATCCAGCGCGAGGCGGTGAGCAACGTGGGCGCCTCGTAGACGGCGCCCGCCGGTGTTTCCTGACTGACATCGAAGGTCACGTCGGCCCCATGGGCCGTGATGTTCAGCTCGCCGCTCAGAATCCGTTCGGCGGCGTCGTACAGCCGCCAGTATTTGACCGCCTTGTGTCGTTGCCCGCCGGGGATCGAGCGGTGCCGCCGCAGTCTGAGCGTACTCAGGTCGACCCCCACGAGACTGGCCTGCGCTTCGAGCAGATCTTCGAGCAACTGATCCTTGTCGGCCGGCATGGCAAGTGCCATCGATGGCGCGAATGTCGTGTGCAATTCGCTTTGCACGGCATTGCGGTGACGCCACGCATTGGCCGAGTCCACCAGTTGCCGGACCGCGGGCGAGCTCGTCAGAAAGTTGATTTCGTCTCTGCGTGGCGGCGCAGACCATGCGGCCGAGCGAAGCACGATGCCCGGCGTGCGGAATGCCCCCGCCCCGGCCGCTTCGGCCGCCGGTAGCCCGAGTGTGGCAAGCGAAGCGATGGCGGCACCGATGTCCCTCACGAAATTCGTCAGTCGCGTCTGCGCATCATCGACCGCGGTCGGCCGCGCCTGCCCCGGCGTGACGCAATGCGGCTGGGGGCTGCCCGGGGGCGACGATGTGCCTGTTGCCGGCGCCTGGCTCGCTTCGCATGCCGCGCAGCCGGATTGCGTGCGCGCTCGTAGCGGCGTCGGGGCTGGCACGGGCTCACCGCGCGCGAGGGTGGCAGGCGCGCTCGCGAGGGCGGTCCCGTTTGCCGGTGCGGCATGTCTGGCCCTGGCCACGCAACGCTGCTGCGGCAGCAGCGACGACGCGTACAGTGCCCCGAGCAGGTAGCCGGTCTTGCCCGCGCAGGTGAAGTCGAGCGATGGCGTCGGCAAGGTGAAGTCGCTGTCGTGGCCCGCACCCCGGAGCGCGAGCGGGCGCGACGGAGCGGCACCCGCACCCATTTGTGCGGCGTGAACGATCGTGTCGCACACCCGGTGGCGCCAGTTGGACGAGACACGTTGCCAGTCGCCCCAACGCCCCACCTCCGGCACGATGGCAACGGAACGATTCAGCGAGCGCGCGAGACTGCGCCATGATGACTGGCTCAGCGCGCGCTGGCAGATATCGTCGGGAGATTCCCAGGGGACGCGGTCGCGCAATTTTTGTCCCGCCATGCGCACGGCCTGAAGTACCAGAAAGAAGGGCATCTCGTCCACATATGGCTCGACATGACCGGTCACGACCTGGGTGAGAAGGTCGATCTCGTGCGCGGCGACACCGGCGTCGGTCAGCAATCGCCGTACCGCCCAAGCCATGCCGCCCACCGACGAAGGGGCGTATGGCATGCCGACGAATCCGGAGCCTTGCGTGCATGCCAGCAACGCCTGGCGGAAGGTCGCCCGGGAAGCGGCGTGCGAATTGGCCGATGCGCCGCCGGCGGGTGCGCCGATTGAAGGGCGGGTGGCGGCGCAGGGGCTGGGGCAAGCGGTGACGGCATGCATGCGTTGGTTCGCCCCGTCAGGTTGACAAGCGGCGACGATGCGACGGCATGCGCGAATCATCGCGCGGGATCGGCTGTGCCAGCAGCGCGAGCAGGTCTTCCGCCGAATCGAACTCGAGCTCGGCGGCGTAGATCAACGCAAGTTCGAAGCCGGTTCGGCTGGTGCGCAGTGGCGTGCCTGCGAGGGAGGTATGCGCTGAGGCGTTGTCGAAGCGCTCGGCCGAGCGTGTTCCCGAGAACGGGTCATGCCCCGACCCGAGCCATCGAAAATAAGTGGCCCAATCGACGATTTCGTCTCGCCATGCGTTGAAGTCGGCGCGCCATCCGCCGCCGTATTGCGCGAAGTCCGGCAGGGGCACGTTGGCACGGTGCAGCGAACGCTCGAGGTCGCGCAGCGCGCTCGCACTCACGGCGCGCTCGATGATCGTGTCCACGTGTTCCCAGGGCGGGCTGTTCACGATCTTTGCCGGAAGTGCCGCCAGCACGTACGGCGCGAGCGCAGGCCGTTCGTCGAAGAGATCCGCGAGACGGTCCACGTTGTGCGGGTCGAGATCTTCCAGATCATCAAACGGCACCGCCTCCTGTGCCAGCGTGAGCAGCAGGCCGAGCGCGGCACCCGCCTGCGGCGGGGCGTCGAACACGGCGCGACCGATGTCGCTCAGGCGTTCGAAATGCGCCACCTCCGTCGCGAAGCCGGCAGGCAGGGGAATCGGCGGCACCGCGTCGGATGCCGGCGCGATGATCGAGGCAAACGAAGGGGCTGCGGAGATCGGATGCATGGCTTGCGCTCCAGTCGATGACGAAGATGCCTAGGGGGGCATGACCGCGACGGCAGCGTCGCAGGGGCAGGCCCTGATGGTGCCGCTGTCGTGCCCAAAGCCGACTCACGCAACGGCAGGCGAGGGGCGGACGACGGGACGGGCGCAAGACAAGTCGGACGGCGTGTCGGCGCAGATCGCGTGGCGTTAGTCTTGCCGAGGAGCCGCGGCGACGACTTGCAGATTTCGCTTGCGATGTGGGGCTTGCGCGAAGGCGGAGACAGGAGGATCCGGCGTATCGGCGGGTGCGCGTCAGCAGGGGCGGATCGCGGCCCCCGTTGGTGCAGGATCGGGAGGGCGGGGGGGGGGGCGGGCGAAGGACGATCGGCCGAGGCGAAGGCCCGTGCCGCTCACGCGAGATCGAGCGCGTCCGTGCAGTAGGCGGCGAGGGCGAGCAGCACGGTGTCGCTTTCGCCTGCCGCGGCGCACAGGCGAATCGACAGCGTTGGATGCGTGGTGCGGCAAGTCTCGACGAGCGCCGGCAGATCGCGCCGCGCGTGAGCGCCTTGCCCGAGGAAGATCGGTACCACGGTGATCTCGCGGCTGCCGGCGGCGGCGAGATCGTCGACGACCTGCGCCAGGCTCGGCGTCATGAGTTCGAGAAACGCAAGCCGGACGTCGACGTCGGGTCGCTGCGCGTGCAGCATCCCGCGCAGTCGCTCGAAAGGTTCGGCCCAGCGCGGATCGCGCGAGCCGTGCGCAAACAGCACGAGGCCGGCCTTGTCTGACATGACGACGTTCCTAGTGCTTGTCCACCCAGCGCAACGCCCCAATGGCGAGCACCAGATAGAGCAATGACGGCAATGCCGCCGTGAACCACGACGGCCACGTGTTGAGCAGCCCCAGATGCGAGAACAGGTTGTTGAGCAACTGGAAGCTCATGCCGAGCATGATCCCGCCGAACACCTTCAGGCCGATGGCCCCCGCGCGAGCGTGCAGATAAGCGAACGGCAGGGCCAGCGCCATCATCACGAAGACCGCGAACGGATAGAGCAGTTTCTGCCACAGCGCCAGGCTGTAACGGTCGGTGTTCTGCTGGTTTTCCTTCAGGTGGCCGATGTACTTGTACAGGCTGCCGATGGCCATGTTGTCGGGCGAGACCATCAGTACCGACAGGATCTGCGGCGTGAGCTCCGAGCGCATCTGCACCGTGTCGATATGGACCTGCTTGCTTTGCACGAGGGCGCGCAGCGGATCGGTGCTGCTCGTCGCGGTGTCGGTGGCGGTGAATACCGTCTCGGAGACGTCGGTGAGCTTCCAGAAGTTCGGCGCCTGGAACTGGCCCAGCCTGGCCAGGCGCACGCTGTCGAGCCGGAGCTTGTCGTCGAACTCGTAGATGCGCACGTTGGCAATCGTGTTGTCCGGGTTGAGCGTGCCGACGTTGATGAAGCGGGTCACGCGCGAGCCGTTCTGATCGACCGTGTCCTTGACCCAGACGCCCGAGCGGAAGCCCGACGACACCGAGCTGCCCAACGCCTCGAGACGAATCTTCTGCGCGAGCTGCTCGGCATTGGGCGCGACGTACTCGCCGATCACGAACGTGACGAGCACGATCGGGAACCCGATCTTGAGCAACGAACGCAGCGCCTGTCCGGTCGAGAGGCCCGAGACACGGAAAATCGTGAATTCCGAGTTGCCGGCCAGTTGCGCGCAGACATAGATGGCGGCGATGAGCGAGGCCACCGGAATGATTTCGTACATGCGCTGCGGCGCGAACAGCAGCACGTAGGCCAGCGCGTGCTGGAAACGATAACCGCCCCGGCCCACGTCGCCAAGCTCGCTCACGAGGTCGAAGAAGACGAACAGGCCGACGAACGCGAGCAGGACGAACAGAAACGCCAGGTAAATCTGACGCGCAAGGTACTTCTCGTAGACGCGCATCATCGGGCGCCTCCGGCGGCGCGCATGGTGCCTCGGCGGCGACCCAGCAACCCGCGGAAGCGCACACGGCGCACGTACAGCAGCACGATGACGAGCAAAGCGAGCGCGTGCAGCAGCCACACGCCGATGGCGAGCGGCAGCCGCTCTTGCGCGACGTACGCCTGCGACAGGCTCAGCAGGTTGGTGTAGCCCAGATAGATGAGTACGGCCATGACGAGGTTGATGGTGCGGCCGTGTCGCGGATTCTGGTAGGCCAGCGGCACCGCGAGCAGTACCAGCGACAGCGCGAGCAGCGGCAGGCCGATGCGCCAGACGATTTCCCCGCGGAAGATCGGATTCTGGATCTCGCGGAACAAACGGGCCGTCGGCACGCCCTTGGTCGGGGTGTTGTCGGTGGTGGTGGCGCTCGGATTGTCGATCTTCACGCCGTAGCGCTCGAACTCCATTACCCGGTAATCGGGCTGGCCGGGCACGCCGTCGTAGCGGCGACCTTTTTCCAGCACGATGTAGCGGTTGCCGTCCTTGGCGGTCTCGATATGGCCGTCTTTCGAGACGACCACGTTCACCTTGCCATTCTCGGTTCCCGAGACGAAGACGTTGTGCACCTTGGTCGCGTCCGGCGAGACGGTCTCCACGAAGAACACGCGATGGCTTGACGCGCTCTCGCGGAATTGCCCCGGCGAGATCATCGAGACGTCGTCGCGCTGTGCGAAGCGCGCCTCGAGCGCAGCGATCTGCTGGTTCGCCCACGGCCACGCGACGAGGGCGCAGAACGTGATGACCGCCAGATAAGGCGCGGCGAAGCGCAGCACCGGCTTGATGAAATCGGTGATGGACAACCCTGAGGCGAACCACACGACCATTTCGGAATCGCGGTACCAGCGGGTGAGGACGAAGAGGATCGAGACGAACAGCGTCACGATCAGAATGACGGCAAGGTAGCCGATCACGGCCAGGCCGATGAGCACGAGCACGTCGCGCGGGTCGGCTTTCCCCGACGCGGCGAAACCCAGGATGCGGATCATCATGGTGGTGAGCATGACGGTGATCAGCACCATGAAGACGGCCCCGGCGGTGTAGTTCAGCTCGCGCTGCAGGGAACGCTGAAAAATCATGTGATGACGATAGGGGTGCTCTCGCGGTTGGGCGAGCGGGGAAAAAAGCGGATAATTGCGGCTCGTACGAATTTTACCCGAGGAAAGCGCGATGGACTTTAGCACAAAAGCCTTCGATTCGACCAAGGCGGGCCAGGCCGGTCTTGCCAACGCAAAGACCGAGTGTCTGGTGGTGGGCGTGTTCGAGCAGCAACCGCTCGCCGGCCTTGCCAAGGCGCTCGACGCCGCTAGCAAGGGTCTGCTCGCGCGCATGGTCAAGCGCGGCGAACTCGATGGCAAGCTCGGCAGCACGCTGATGCTGCACGAGGTCGCCGGCTGGAGCCCGGCACGTGTGCTGTTCGTCGGCCTCGGTCGTGAAGACAAGCTTTCGCAAAAGGCGTTCAACGAAGCCACGCGCGCCGCCGCGCGCGCCGTGCTCGCCTCGCGCGCCGTCGACGCCCTGTGGACGCTGCCCCAGGCGACGGTCACCGCCCAGAACGCCGCCTGGGCGGTGCGCGCCTCGGTGATCGCGCTGCGCGACGCCACCTATCGTTTCACGCAGATGAAGAGCAAGGCCGAACCGTCGAGCACGGTGCTGCGCAAGGTCGTCTTCGCCGTCGCGCCCGACGAGCTCAAGGCCGCCAGGGTCGCTGCCCGCCATGGCGAGGCGATCGCCAACGGCATGGCGCTCACCAAGGACCTGGGCAATCTGCCAGGCAACGTCTGCACGCCCACGTATCTGGCCGACACCGCCCGCAAGCTCGCGCGCGAGTTCAAGCTCAAGGCCGAGATACTCGGGCCGAAGCAGATCGAAGCGCTCAAGATGGGGTCGTTCCTGTCGGTGGCGCGCGGTTCGGTTCAGCCGCCCCAGTTCATCGTGCTCAAGTACGAGGGCGGACCGGCCAGGCAGGCGCCGATCGTGCTGGTCGGCAAGGGCGTGACGTTCGACACGGGCGGCATCTCGCTCAAGCCGGGCGAGGCCATGGACGAGATGAAATACGACATGTGCGGCGCGGGTTCCGTGCTCGGCACGATCCGTGCGGTCGCCGAGATGGGCCTGAAGCTCAACGTCATCGCGGTCGTGCCGGCCACGGAGAACATGCCGGGCGGAAAGGCGACGAAACCGGGCGACGTGGTCACCAGCATGTCGGGCCAGACCATCGAAGTGCTCAATACCGACGCCGAGGGCCGTCTGATCCTATGCGACGCGCTGACCTACGCCGAGCGTTTCAAGCCGGCGGCCGTGATCGATGTCGCCACGCTCACGGGCGCGTGCATCATCGCACTCGGTCACGTGAATTCGGGCCTGTTCTCCAAGAGCGACGCGCTGGCCGACGAACTGCTGGCCGCCGGCCGGGCCACGGGCGACACGGCCTGGCGTCTGCCGGTCGAGGAGGAGTACCAGGAGCAGCTCAAGTCGAACTTCGCCGACGTGGCGAACATCGGCGGGCGCCCGGCCGGCAGCGTGACGGCGGCCTGCTTCCTGGCCCGCTTCGCCGAGAAATACGAGTGGGCTCACCTGGACATCGCGGGTACGGCCTGGAAGAGTGGGGCAGCCAAGGGCGCGACGGGCCGTCCGGTGCCGTTGCTTACACAGTTCCTGATCGATCGCGAAGCCCGGTGACGCGCGTCGACTTTCACACCCACGTGCCGAACCGGGTCGAGTATGCGTGCCGGTTCGCGCGCAAGGTCTACGGCGCCGGTCAGACCCTCGTGGTCGTCGGCGAGCCGGACGTGCTCAAGGCGTTCGACCAGACGCTGTGGACCTTCTCGCCGCTCGAGTTCGTGCCGCATTGCTTCACCCAGGACCCGCTCGCCGCGCAAACGCCCGTGGTACTCGCCGCGCCCGATGAGCCCGCGCAGCATCATCAGGTGCTGCTCAATCTCGCGGGCGTGGTGCCCACGCACTTCGCGCGCTTCGAGCGCGTGGTGGAAATCGTCGGCGACGCGCCCGACGAGCTCGCCGGCGCACGCGAGCGGTACCGCTTCTATCGCGATCGCGGCTACACCCTGAACAACTACGACCAACGAGGCTGACCGTGACGAACGAGCCCGAGCGCACCGACCCCGGCATCCCCACGCTGACCGAAGTGCTCGCGCCCGGCGAGGCGGCGCCCTCGCCTCCGAGGCAGACGTCCGCGGCGACTTCCGCCCCGGAGCAGGGCGTGCCCGCCGACGTCGCCGTTTTTGCCGAGCGCGTCAGCGCGCGGCTCACGTTGCAACTGGCCGACGAGATCACGACGATGGTGGAGCGCCGTTGTCACGACGCGCTGATCGACCAGACGTCATGGCTGGTCCAGTTGATCGGCAAGCAGGTGGCCGACGCGCTTCAGGCGCAGTTGCCCGACCGGATCCGGCAGGCGGTCATCGAAGAAGTCGCGAAGCAGGTGCGCTCGCAGGGCTAAGCCGAGACGGCTAGCGCGACATGCCCAGAATCCAGCGCGCCAGGCGGTTTGCCTCGCCCGGCGCGAGTTGCAAACCGGCGGGCATCGGCAGGCTGCCCCATTTTCCCCGGCTGCCGTCGGCGATGGAGCGCGCGAGTTCCTCGGCGGCGCCCGGCTTGCCCGCGTAACGTTTGGCAATGTCCCGGTACGACGGCGCGAGCAGTGTGCGGTCGGTGGCGTGACACGTCATGCAGTTGCGGGTGCGCGCAAGCGATTCGATCGCACGGGCGTCGGACTTGTCCTGCACATCATCGATGGCGGGCGTCGCGCCGGTCTGTGCGAACGCGGCGCTTGCCGCGACCATCAACCAGGCACCGACCATCGCTCCCGCACCCTTACCGGTAGTGGCTCTCATTCGTTACGTATGTCCGGAAAGTCGCCGGCAGGCCCCTGGGGCAGCCGGGCCGGGGCGGCATGGCACCGCCCGCCCGGCAGCCTTTCGTCTTTTTTAATCTGCCGGTCTCGAAACGTCTGGCTGGAATATAGCACTTGTCGTTGCCCGGCCGGTACGACAAAAAAGCGGCACGGTCGTCGCTGTCGACGAGCGTGCCGCGGGGCGAGCCAACGGGGCAGGGGACGCGAACCGTCCCCGCGAGCGCGAGGCTCAACCCGTCGCGCCACCCTTGTTGGCCGGTTGCGCGAGCGCGGCATATTTGGCCAGCACACCACGCGTGTAGCGCGGCGCCGGCGCTTTCCATGCCGCGCGACGTCGCGCGAGTTCATCGTCGGGCACGTTCAGCTGCAGCAGCAACTGGTGCGCATCGATGGTGATCGAGTCGCCTTCGTGCACCAGCGCGATGGTGCCCCCCACGAACGCCTCCGGCGCCACATGCCCGACGACCATGCCCCACGTGCCGCCGGAGAACCGCCCGTCGGTGATGAAACCGACCGACTCGCCGAGCCCCTTGCCGATGATGGCCGACGTCGGCGCCAGCATCTCGGGCATGCCGGGGCCGCCCTTCGGGCCGAGATAGCGCAGCACGAGAATGTCGCCTGCCCGGATCTTGTCGCCGAGGATCGCGTCCATTGCGCTTTGTTCGTCGTCGAACACGCGCGCCGGGCCCGTGATCACAGGGTTTTTCAGGCCGGTGATCTTGGCGACGGCGCCGTCTTCGGCCAGGTTGCCCTTGAGAATGGCGAGGTGGCCCTCCTTATAGAGTGCCTTGTCGATCGGGAAGATCACGTGCTGGTCGGCGCGCGGTACCGATGGCACGTCTTTGAGTTCCTCGGCGATCGTGCGGCCGGTGATCGTCATGCAGTCGCCATGCAGCAGCCCGGCGTCGAGCAGGATCTTCAGCACCTGAGGAATGCCGCCCGCCTTGTGCAGGTCAGTCGCCACGTACTTGCCCGAGGGCTTCAGATCGCAGATGACCGGCACGCGCGCGCGAATGCGCTCGAAGTCCTCGATGCGCCACTCGACGTCCGCCGCATGCGCGATGGCCAGATAGTGAAGCACGGCGTTCGTCGACCCGCCGGTCGCCATGATGAGCGCCACGGCGTTTTCGATGGATTTGCGCGTGATGATGTCGCGCGGCTTGAGGTCCTGCTTGACGGCTTCGACGAGTACGCGGGCCGATTCGGCGGCCGAGTCGACCTTCTCCTGATCGGGGTTGGCCATGGTCGACGAATACAGCAGCGACATGCCCAGCGCCTCGAACGAGGAGCTCATCGTGTTGGCCGTGTACATGCCGCCGCACGAACCGGTCGACGGGCAGGCGTTCTTCTCGATGCCCTTGAAATCCGCCTCGGTCATGCGTCCGGCCGTGAACTCGCCCACGGCCTCGAACGAGGAGACGATGGTGAGATCCTTGCCCTTCCAGTTGCCCGGCTTGATGGTGCCGCCGTAGACGTAGATGCCGGGCACGTTGATGCGGGCGAGGGCGATCATCCCGCCGGGCATGTTCTTGTCGCAGCCGCCAATCACGACCACGCCGTCCATCCACTGGCCCTGCACGGCGGTCTCGATGCAGTCGGCGATGACTTCGCGCGAGACGAGCGAGTACTTCATGCCCTCCGTGCCCATCGACATGCCGTCGGAAATGGTCGGGGTGCCGAATATCTGAGGATTGGCCTGATGGCGCTTGATGGCATCGACGGCGGCGTCCGCCAGTCGTTGCAGCCCCGCGTTGCACGGGGTGATCGTGGAATGGCCGTTGGCCACGCCGATCATCGGATTGTCGAAGTCTTCTTCCTGGTAGCCCAGCGCGTAGTACATCGAGCGGTTGGGCGAGCGTGCCACGCCTTGCGTGACGTTTCGCGAACGACGGTTGAATGCCATGACGGTCTCCTGTGGGGATGCGCTTGGCCACCCTCGACTGCCGCAGCGTTGCGCATAGGCGTTGTTGTATCACGCTGCCGTTTTGGCAGCACCCCCGGGTTCACCGGGGGCGCCGCCGCGCGGCGTCAGCCGCGCTTGGCCGTCTTCAGCTGCGACAGGTCGCGCACGGCGCCGCGGTCCGCCGAGGTGGCCAGCGCGGCGTAGGCCTGCAGGGCCTGCGACACCACGCGCTCGCGGTTCGCCGGCTGCCACGCCTTGTCGCCGCGGGCTTCCATGGCGGCGCGGCGGCGCGCCAGTTCGTCGTCGGACACGGCCAGATGCATCTTGCGCTGCGTGATGTCGATCTCGATCACGTCCCCGTCCTCGACCAGGCCGATGGTGCCACCCTCGGCCGCTTCCGGCGACGCGTGGCCGATCACCAGCCCCGACGAGCCACCCGAGAAGCGGCCGTCGGTGAACAGGGCGCAGGTCTTGCCCAGGCCCTTCGATTTCAGATACGAGGTCGGGTAGAGCATTTCCTGCATGCCCGGGCCGCCTTTCGGGCCTTCATAGCGAATGACGACCACGTCGCCCGGCTGGACCTTGTCGCCAAGAATCCCTTCGACGGCGTCGTCCTGGCTCTCGAACACGCGGGCGCGACCCGTGAAGACCCATTGCGATTCGTCCACGCCGGCCGTCTTCACGATGCACCCCTTCTCGGCGAGGTTGCCGTACAGCACGGCCAGGCCGCCGTCCTTGGTGTAGGCATGTTCCTTGTCGCGAATGCACCCCGTTTCACGGTTGAGGTCGAGCGCCGGATAGGTCGACGACTGGCTGAATGCGATGGTTGTGGGTACGCCGCCCGGCGCGGCGCTGTAGAACGTCTGTGCGCGATCGTTGGCGCTGTTCTTCACGTCCCAGGCGTCGATGGCGTTGCCGAGCGTGCCGCTGTGCACGTTGCCGCACGACGTGTCGAGCAGGCCGCCGCGGGCGAGCTCGGCCAGAATGCCGATGATGCCGCCTGCACGGTGCACGTCTTCGATGTGGTACTTGTCGGTCGCCGGCGCGGCCTTGCACAGGCAAGGCACGTTGCGCGAGATGCGGTCGATGTCCGCCATCTTGAAGTCCACGCCCGCTTCCTGCGCGGCGGCGAGCAGGTGCAGCACCGTGTTGGTGGAGCCGCCCATGGCGACGTCGAGCGCCATGGCGTTCTCGAACGCGGCCTTGGTGGCGATGTTGCGCGGCAGCACCGAGGCGTCGTCTTCCTGGTAATAGCGACGGCACAGGTCGACCACGAGGCGGCCGGCCTGCTCGAACAGGCCGCGACGCCAGGCGTGCGTGGCCACGATCGTGCCGTTGCCCGGCAGGGCCAGGCCGATGGCTTCGGTCAGGCAGTTCATCGAGTTGGCGGTAAACATGCCCGAGCACGAGCCGCACGTCGGGCAGGCGCTGCGCTCGACTTCGGCGACTTCGGCGTCGCTGACCTTCGGATCGGCGGCCTTGATCATGGCGTCGATCAGGTCGATCTTGGCGATCACCTGTCCGTCGCCCGACTTGACCTTGCCGGCCTCCATCGGGCCGCCCGAGACGAACACGACCGGGATGTTCAGGCGCATGGCGGCCATGAGCATGCCCGGGGTGATCTTGTCGCAGTTGGAAATGCAGACCATGGCGTCGGCGCAGTGCGCGTTGACCATGTATTCCACCGAGTCGGCGATCAGCTCGCGCGAGGGCAGCGAGTACAGCATGCCGCCGTGACCCATGGCGATGCCGTCATCCACGGCGATCGTGTTGAATTCCTTGGCCACGCCGCCTGCCGCCTCGATCTCCTTGGCGACGATGGCGCCCAGATCGCGCAGGTGCACGTGACCCGGCACGAACTGCGTGAAGGAGTTCACCACGGCGATGATCGGCTTGCCGAAGTCGCCGTCTTTCATGCCGGTGGCGCGCCACAGGGCGCGGGCGCCGGCCATGTTGCGGCCGTGGGTGGAGGTGCGGGAACGGTATTCAGGCATGGTCGTCTCTGTAACGCTGGGCTTGTGGGTCGGGGCCGTCAAGGCTCTGTTCGGGAGGGATCCGGGGCCTGGCATCGGCCGCATGCTGGCGCGATTGGCCCGATTGGCCCGATTGGCCCGATTTCAACGCGTCGTATCGAAAAAGCGATACGAAAACGTCAAACCGGCGCCGCGCCGGATCGCCATCGGACGTCAAGATTCGGCTTTCCTCGAATGCTTGTCAAATATATTATTTGACTCGGATTGAGTCGGTAAAAATATCATGGATTTACGTCAACTTCGATATTTCGTGGCGGTGGCCGAGGAGCGGCATTTCGGGCGCGCCGCACAGCGGCTGTCGATGACGCAGCCGCCACTCTCGCAGCAGATTCGGGCGCTCGAAGCGTCGCTCGGCGCACCGCTCTTCGTGCGCACCAATCGCTCGGTGGAACTCACCGCCGTGGGGCGTCAACTGCTGCCCGAGGTGCGGCGCATTCTGGCGGACGCCGATGCCTTGCCCGCGCTGGCGCAGGGCCTGGCGCATGGCGAGGTGGGCACGCTCTCGCTGGGTTTCGTCTCGACGGCCGATTACGGCATCCTGCCGCCGCTGTTGCGCGAGTTCGGCCAGCGCTACCCGCGCGTGCGCCTGCAACTGCTCGAGGCGACGAGCGACGTCCAGGTCGAGGCGCTCATGGACGGGCGGATCGATGCTGGGCTGTTCATCCCGCCCGTGCCGGCGCGCTACGCCAACGAACTGTCGTACCTGCCGATCGTGCGCGAGCCGCTGATGCTGGCGTTGCCTGCCGGACCGGACGGCAATGCCGACGCCACGGCATCGGGCGAGGTGGTGAGTCTGGCCGATTACGCCGACGAGCCGCTCGTGATCTTCCCGCGTCGCGTGGCGCCGGCGTTCCACGACATCATCATGGGCTGCTACGCGACGCTCGGGCTCACGCCCCGCGTGGGACAGGAAGCGATCCAGATGCAGACCATCGTCAGCCTTGTATCGGCCGGCATGGGCGTGGCGTTGGTGCCGCAGTCGCTTTGCCATCTGCGCCGCACCGGCGTGACCTATCGCGCGCTGCGCGAGTCCAGCACGCTCATCGAGACAGGACTGCTCTGGCGCACCGCGGAGGTCTCGCCGGTACTCCACGGCTTTCTCGAGACGGCGCGCGCCGTGGCGCACACGCCCCCGGACGCGACCCTGTTCGCCTGAGCCTCGGTCTCGCCCCGGCGCCTCGATCGGCCTGCCGCGATGGCACGGGCTCGTGGTATTGTGCTGGCCATCCCGTGCACGTGCACCGGCTCGCGGGCGCCGGTGCTTCATGCGAGCTCGACAATATGTCGTAACAGACGACGCGCCGCCCGTTCGTCGTCAGGCGGAACTTTTGTTCACGAATCGATTCTTCTGATCCATGCTGATTCATCCTCAATTCGACCCGGTCGCGATTCATCTCGGCCCGCTCGCCATCCGCTGGTACGGCCTGATGTATCTGGTCGGCTTCATCCTTTTCCTGCTCGTGGGCCGGCTGCGCGTGCGCCAGCCTTCCATTGCCGCGCAAGGCTGGAAGGCGCAGGATCTCGACGACATGCTGTTCTACGGCGTACTCGGCGTCATTCTTGGTGGACGGCTGGGCTATGTGCTCTTCTACAAGCCAGCGTTCTACCTGGCGAATCCGCTCGACATCTTCAGGGTGTGGGAAGGCGGCATGTCGTTTCACGGCGGCTTTCTCGGCGTGCTCGTCGCGATGTGGCTGTTCACGCGCCGTCGCGGTCAATCGCTGCTCGCGGGCACCGATCTCATCGCGCCGATGATTCCGCTCGGCCTCGCCGCCGGTCGTCTGGGCAACTTCATCAACGGCGAGCTGTGGGGCCGCGTGACGTCGCCCGACTCGCGCTTCGCCATGCTGTTCCCGCAAGCCGCCGCGGAAGACGCCCAGTGGGTGTTCGCGCATCCGCAGGCGATGGCCGATCAGGCCATGGCCACCGTCTTCGCCCAGTTCCACGGCCTGCCCCGCTATCCCTCGCAGTTGTTCGAGTTCGCGCTCGAAGGCGTGGCGCTGTTCCTGCTGCTGTGGATCTTCGCGCGTCGTGCGCGTCCGATCGGTGCGGTCTCGGGTATGTTCCTCGTCGGCTACGGGACGTTCCGTTTCCTCGCCGAATTCACGCGTGAGCCGGATGCCTTCCTCGGTCTGCTCTCGTTCGGCCTGTCGATGGGACAGTGGCTGTCGATGCCGATGATCGTGGCGGGCATCGCCATGCTGGTATGGTCGTATCGCCGCCGTCCGGTGGGGTCGCCCGCCTGACACGCCCCCGTCGCGCATCGAACACGAACCAAGGGCCGCCGGAGTTTCGCTCCGGCGGCCCTTGGCTTTGCGGGCATGACGCGACGTCGGCACCCCGCCAGGCGCTAGCTCGCCTTGCGCTCCAGTGCGCGCAACGAGGCCATCAGATCCGCGAATCGTTCGCCCTGCACGGTGACGTGCCCGCGCAGATGCTCGGACGCGGCGTCGGCGTCGCCCGCTTCGATGGCGCGAAACACGGCGTCGTGTTCGGAGAAGGATTGGTGTGGCCGATCGCGCACGCGGAGTTGCAGGCGACGATAGACGCGCAGACGCCGGTGCAGTTGCAATGCGGTTTCCTGCAGATAGGCGTTGTGGCTTGCCTGATAGATGAGCGCATGGAAGTGCGCATTGACCTCGTAATAGGTGTCGATGTCGCGCGCCTCGGCGGCCGCGCGGCTGGCCTCGTGCGTGGCGCGCAGCTCGGCGAGTTCCTCATCGGTGATGCGGCGCGCGGCGAGCCGTCCGCACATCGACTCGAGTTCCGCCATCACTTCGAACATTTCGCACAGGCGCTGTGGGTCGATCTGGGCGACGACCGCGCCCCGGCGAGGCCGGATCTCGATCACGCCTGACGACGCCAACTGAATCAGCGCCTCGCGCAGGGGCGTGCGCGACACGCCGAAGGCGGTGGCGAGTTCGACCTCGTCGAGGCGCATGCCGGGGGGATACTCGCCCACGGCGATCTTCTCCTCGATCGCCTGTCGCAGCGCTTCGGATCGCTTCGGTTTTACCGTCATGACGCTCTCGCTCGGTCCGGATTCGGCCCCGTCGATAGGGGGGACAAGAAATGCATGGCTGTCAAAGTAACGCGCATGCCCCGGCTTGAAGATCGGGGTTTACGCGAAAAATGTATTTTTTGATCGGCCAATTTGTATACACGATTTTCGTTTAACTATACGATTTCATTCCGAGAGCGGCAACTCGCGCCCTCGAAACGTCAAAAAACAAGCAGTCATCCGTACATGCAGTGCCGGTGGGCCGGTGATGCACCCGAGGCGGGTTTTGCGACTCGCGTCGGGAGATGTCAGCACCTGGCTTCGCCGGTTCATCACTGACACAAGTGACAGGAGACGCCATGGAGACAAACCATTCCCCGCTTCGGCGGCAACTCATGCTCGGTGCCGCTTCGGCGCTGGCGACCGGCGCGATGGCCGGTCCGTGGGGTAGTGCATTCGCGCAGTCCGGCCCGCTCAAGATTTCCCATCAGTTCCCCGGCGGCACGCTCACGGAAGGCGACTTCCGCGACAGGCTCTGCCGCAAGTTCGCGCAGGAAGTCGAGAAGCGCACCAACGGTGCGCTGAAATTCCAGATCTATCCGGGCAGCTCGCTCATGAAGACCAACGCGCAGTTCTCCGCGCTGCGGCGCGGCGCGCTCGATCTTTCGCTTTACCCGCTGCCCTACGCGGGCGGCGAGGTTCGCGAGCTCAATATCGGTCTGATGCCCGGCCTGGTGACCTCGTACGCGCAGGGCGCCGCCTGGCGCAACGGCGAGATCGGCAAGGTGCTGACCGGTGTGCTGGCCGAGAAGAATGTCGTGATCGTCAGTTGGGTCTGGCAGGCGGGTGGCGTGGCCAGCCGCGCCAGGCCGCTCGTGACGCCTGACGACGCCAAGGGGCTCAAGGTGCGGGGCGGCAGCCGCGAGATGGACATGATGCTCAAGGAGGCGGGGGCGGCCGTGATTTCGTTGCCGTCCAACGAACTCTACGCGGCCATGCAGACGGGCGCGATGGATGCGGCAATGACCTCGTCGACGAGCCTGATGTCGTTCCGTCTGGAAGAGGTCTCGAAGCATCTGACCACGGGACGCAACAAGTCGTACTGGTTCATGCTCGAGCCGCTGCTCATGTCCAAGCAGGTCTTCGACAAGCTGCCCAAGGATCAGCAGCAGGTGATCCTGCAAGTGGGCGCGGAGCTCGAGGCGTTCGGCACGCAAGCCGCGAAGGCCGACGATGCGCAGATCGCCAGCGTCTACACGAAGGCCGGCGCCAAGGTCTATGACCTCGACGAGGCCACGGTAATGAAGTGGCGCGAGATTGCCGAGCGCACCGCGTGGAAGGATTACGCGAGCAAGTCGGACACCTGCGCGAAGCTGCTCGAACTCGCCAAGAAGGTGCCTGCATGAGCGGGGCTGCCGTGAGCGCGGAACCGGCGGTGGCCCGCACGCGCATGCTGCGGCGGCTCGACGCCTGGCTTCAGGGCGTGAGCCGTTTGCTGATGGTCGTGTGCATGGTGGCGCTCGTGGGCGCCGCGCTGGTGCTGAGCTATAGCGTGTTCGCCCGCCACGTGCTCAAGCTCGCCACCGACTGGCAGGACGAAGCCGCGGTCTTCCTGCTGGTGGGGGCCACCTTCGTTTCCGCCGCTCACGTGCAGCACCTGCGAGGGCATATCGGCATCGAGGCGATCACCACGCTGCTCTCGGCGCGCGTGAATCGCGTGCGGCGCTGGGTGGTGGACATCGTCACCCTCGCGTTTTGCGCCTTTTTCGCGTGGAAATCCTGGACGCTGTTCTGGGAAGCCTATGTCGACGGCCAGACCAGCAGTTCGACGTGGGGGCCGCCCCTGTCGATCCCCTACGGCTTGATGGCTTTCGGCATGAGCCTGCTCTCGGTGCAGTTGCTGCTGCAAGTGGCCATCGGCGCTTGCGAGCTGGGCCGGCATGACGGAGTGCGCGCACATGGCGTGGACGCCGCCGCGGCGGCGACGGATCGGACGGGAGGCCACGCATGAGCGAGCTCGGTATCGGATTGCTGTACGGTGGCGCAACGCTGGTCGTCATGTTCTCCGGGATGCCCATTGCGTTCGCACTCGGGGCGGTCGCCGTGGCGTTCATGTTCGGGTTCATGCCCGCGTCGTCGCTCGACACGATCACGCAGAACGTCTACGAGGAGATGGCCAGCATCACGCTGCTGTCGATTCCGCTGTTCATCCTGAAGGGCGCGGCCATCGGCAAGTCGCGTGCCGGACAAGATCTGTATCTCGCGCTGCACGCGTGGATGCGTCGAATTCCCGGGGGGCTGGGCATTGCCAACGTGTTCGCCTGCGGGCTGTTCGCGGCCATGGCGGGCTCGAGCCCGGCGACGTGTTCGGCGATCGGCAGCGCCGGCATTCCGGAGATGCGCCAGCGCGGCTACTCGCCAGGCTTTGCCGCCGGGATCATCGCCGCGGGCGGCACGCTGGGCATTCTGCTGCCTCCGTCGATCACGATGATCCTGTACGCCGTGGCCGCGGAGCAGTCGCTGGGACGCCTGTTCCTGGCGGGGATCGTGCCCGCGCTGCTGCTCGTGGGGTTGTTCTCCTGCTACGCGGCGTGGCGCTACCGGCGCGAGTATGGGGCGGCACAGGCGGCACTCGAGCGCGATGGCACGCCGTCCCCGTTTCCGGTCGAACCGCCGGCAACCATGCGCGAGAAGCTGGCGCTGCTGCCGCGCGTGCTGCCGTTCGTCACGCTGCTCATCGGGGTGATGGCGGCACTGTACGGCGGCTATGCCACGCCTTCGGAGACGGCCGGACTCGGCGGCCTGCTCGCGCTCGCCCTCATCGCGGTGATCTATCGGATGTGGACGCCGCGCCAGATCGCACCGATCCTGACCGGCACGTTGCGCGAGTCGACCATGCTCATGTTCATCATCGGCATGTCGCTGCTCTACTCGTATGTGATGAGCTATCTGCACATCAGTCAGTCCGCGGCGCAATGGATCGTGGGACTGCATCTGTCGCGCTGGGTCCTGCTCACGGCGATTTTGCTGATGGTCGTGGTGCTCGGCTTCTTTCTGCCGCCGGTGAGCATCATCCTCATGACCGCACCGATCATCCTGCCGCCGCTGCGCGACGCCGGCTTCGACCTCGTGTGGTTCGGCGTGGTCATGACGATCGTGATGGAACTGGGGTTGATCCATCCGCCCGTGGGGCTCAACATATTCGTCATCAAGAACACGGCGCCCGATATCGCCTTGCGAGACATCGTCTGGGGGGTGCTGCCGTTCGTGGTGCTGATGGTGCTCGCCGTCGTTCTCATCTGTCTGGTGCCTGGTCTGTCGCTGTGGCTGCCCGATCAGCTGATGGGGTGAAGTGTCTTGCCATGTGAGGAAACGTCATGAAGGATGCGCCGCTGATGTCTGCCATGTCCGCTGTATTCGCCACGTCGGCCTTGTCCGCGCCTGCCTCGTCGGGCGCCTCCGGCGCCATGGCGTCCGAGGCGCCGTCGTCCGGCCCGGGCCGCTCGTCGCCCGAGAGCGTGTCGGAGGTGAGCGCCCCGGTGCCGTCGCCCAAGCCCTCGCTGGGCGAGCGGCTGGGCCAATGGTTCGGACGCGGCGGCAAGTCCGGCGGACAGGGCGGTGCGCCGAAAGACGGCAAGGACGGCAAGATCGTGGCTGCCCGGCTTTCGCCGCGAGCCGAAAATGCACTGCGGCGCCAGCTGTCGCAGTGCCTCTCGGCACGCCTGACCGACTCGGCCGCGAATGAGGCTGCGCGCGACTTCATGACGCGCTACGACGCGGCGTCGCCCGAGGAGCAGTTGGCGTTGCTCGGCGTCGTTGCCGACAGTTGCGCGAGCGACGGGCATGCCGGCGCCGACGCAAGCAAGGAAGGCGGCAAGGAGGGCGAGGGCGCGAGTGCCAAACGTACCGCCGGCGGGCTGGCGGGGGCGCTGGGCAGCGCGCGCGTGCGTTTCCTCAAGCGCTTCAACGCCTTGCCGGACGGCCTTCCCTTTCTCGTGCGCTGGCGCGCGGACATGCTTCGCCACCGGGCGGCATTGCCCGGTCTTGCCTCGCTCGAAGAGGATCTGGGCAGTCTCTTTTCGACCTGGTTCGACGTCGGCCTGCTGGAGCTGCACCCGATCACGTGGGATTCGCCCGCGTCGCTGCTGGAAAAGCTCATGCGCTACGAGGCGGTGCACGAGATTTCGTCGTGGGCCGATTTGCGCAACCGGCTCGATTCGGATCGACGCTGCTACGCGTTTTTCCACCCGCGCATGCCGCGCGAGCCGCTGATTTTCGTGGAGGTGGCCTTTGTGCCCGACATGGCGGCCGACGTGCATTCGCTGCTCGACGAAAAGGCACCGCTCGAAGACCTGCGCCGGATTCGCTGGGCGATCTTCTATTCGATCTCGAACACCCAGCCGGGACTGCGCGGCGTGAGCTTCGGCAATTTCCTGCTCAAGCGTGTGATCGACGAGCTGCAGGTGGACTTCCCCAAGCTGCGCAACTTTGCCACGCTCTCGCCGATTCCCGGATTCAACGACTGGCTCCGGCAATTGAGTGCGCCTGCGCTCGCGGATGTGCTCGGCCCGAAGCGATGCAAGCTGCTCGCGCAGGACGACGCGCTGGCCGGCGACGTCTCGGGCGCGCAACTGATGGCATGGCTGCAATCGACGCCGGAACGAAAGGGCGGGCAGACACTGCAGCGCACGCTCGGGGAATCGCTGGCGGCGCACTACCTCGCGCGCGAGCAGGTGCGCGGGCAGCCGCGCGACCCCGTCGCCCGGTTCCATCTGGGCAATGGCGCGCGCGTGGAACGTATCAATTGGCACGCCGATCTGTCGAAGAAAGGCGCGAAGCAGTCGTGCGGCATGATGGTCAATTATCTCTACGAGCCCGACGAGCTCGACGCCAATCTGCAGCGCCTGATCGACGGCGAGCCCGCGCTCGGACGCGCCGTCGCCCGTTTGCTTTGATCATGACGACTTATCGATGCCGGCATCGGCACAATGGAGCCTCCCGTGAGTGAAGTGCTGCGCGACGACAGTTCGCTGGACAAGGGATGGGTCACGCTCACGCTGTCGAATCCCGGCAAGCTCAACGCGATTTCGGTCGCGATGTGGCGCGCGTTGCGCGCGCACGTGCAGACGCTGGACGAGGACGCGCGCGTGCGGGCCATCGTGATTCGTGGCGCCCAGGGCAACTTCGCCGCGGGTGCCGACATCGAGGAGTTCCCGGCGGAGCGCGGCAGCTACGACGCGCTGCGGCGTTACCACGGCGAGATCATCGGGCCCACGCTCGATGCGCTGGCGCATTGCCGTCATCCGAGCGTGGCGCTGATCGAAGGCGTTTGCGTGGGCGGCGGACTCGAGATCGCCACACACTGCGATCTGCGCATTGCCGGGCAAAGTGCGCGATTCGGTGTGCCGATCAACAAGCTCGGCTTTCCGATGGCACCCGGCGAATTGCGCGGTGTGCTGGCGCTTGCCGGGCGTGCGGCGGCGCTGGAGATTCTGCTCGAAGGGCGTGTATTCGACGCCGCGGAAGCCCGCGAGAAGGGTTTGCTCACGCGTGTGGTGGCCGATGACGCCGTCGAGGAAGCGGCCTATGCCAGCGCCCGGCGCCTTGTCGCCGGGGCGCCGCTCGCCGCGCAATTGAACAAATGGCTCATCGCGCGATTGTCGCCGCCCGTGCCGCCGTTGTCCGAAGCCGAATGGCAGCAGGCGTTTTCGTATTGGGACTCCCACGATCACCGTGAAGGTGTCGCCGCCTTCCTCGAAAAACGCCGGCCCGATTTCCAGGGGCGATAGGCGGGTCCCGGCGCGACTCGATCCCGTGTTTCTTTTTCATTGGCTTTTCCAAGGGGGATCTCCCCCGGCTTTCACCCAGGCTATTCTCCGGTTCTCCTTATGACGCAAGACGCCAACCTCTATCGACTCTTCGCCGAACGTTTCCCCGCCGACAGATCGGCATGCGCGATCGAAACGCCAGAAGGGTTGTATTACAGCTGGGACGACATCGAGCACGCGAGCGCACGCATCGCCA
This sequence comes from Pandoraea morbifera, assembly GCF_902459575.1. Lineage (NCBI taxonomy): Bacteria > Pseudomonadati > Pseudomonadota > Betaproteobacteria > Burkholderiales > Burkholderiaceae > Pandoraea > Pandoraea morbifera. Next base: position 30,684 of record NZ_CABPSD010000008.1, on the reverse strand, counting down.
ATCTGCTCGCGAGCCTCGATCTCGCGCCGGGCGCGCGCGTTGCCGTGCAGGTCGAGAAGTCGCCCGAGGCCTTGTTGCTGTACCTTGCCACGCTGCGCGCCGGCTTTGTCTACCTGCCGCTCAACACGGCCTATCGGGAAAGCGAGATCACCTACTTCGTCGGCAACGCCGAGCCGGACGTGGTCGTGTGCAGCCCGGCGAATTTCGGCTGGGTCTCGAAGATCGCGTTCACCAACGGCGCAAGGCACGTCTTCACGCTGGGCGACGATCGTACCGGCTCGCTGCTCGAGCGCGCGGCCTGGTTCGGCGACACGTTCGACACCGTGCCGCGCTCGCCCGACGATCTCGCCGCCATCCTCTACACCTCGGGAACCACCGGGCGCAGCAAGGGTGCGATGCTCTCGCACGGCAACCTCGCGAGCAATACGCGCGTGTTGCACCAGTTCTGGGGATGGGGCGAGCGCGAAGGCGGCGACGTTCTGCTGCACGCACTGCCCATCTTCCACGTGCATGGACTGTTCGTTGCGAGCCACGCGGCGCTTTACTCCGGCAGCAAGATGATCTGGCTGACGAAGTTCGACGCCCGCGAAGTGCTGCATCAGCTTCCGCGTGCCACCGTCTTCATGGGCGTGCCGACGTTCTACGTGCGCCTGCTCGCCGAGCCGGGACTCGATCGCGACGTATGTCGCAATATCCGCCTGTTCATTTCCGGTTCCGCGCCGCTGCTGCGCGAGACGTTCGAAGCGTTCCGGGAGCGAACGGGGCACACCATCCTCGAGCGCTACGGCATGTCCGAGACGGTGATGCTCGTGTCGAATCCGTATCACGGGGATCCGGCGAGCGTGCGTCGAGCGGGGACCGTCGGCGTGCCGCTGCCGGAGGTGACCGTGCGTATCGTCGGCGACGACGGCGCGCCAGTCGCGCAAGGCGAGATCGGCCACATCCAGGTCAAGGGGCCGAACGTGTTCGCCGGCTACTGGCGCATGCCTGAGAAGACCGCGGAGGAATTCACGCATGACGGGTTCTTCAAGACCGGCGACGTCGGCAAGGTCGACGAGGACGGCTACGTGCATATCGTCGGCCGCTCGAAAGATCTCATCATCTCCGGCGGCTACAACGTCTATCCGAAAGAGATCGAGGGATTCATCGACGAGATGGCCGGCGTGGCGGAGTCGGCCGTGATCGGGGTGCCGCATCCCGATTTCGGCGAGGCCGTGGTGGCCGTCATCGTGCCACGCGGCGGTGAGCCGACGCCCGACGAACGTACCGTCATCGACGCGCTAAAGCAGCGCATTGCCAACTTCAAGGTGCCCAAGCGCGTGCATTTCGTCAGCGAGTTGCCGCGCAATACAATGGGGAAGGTGCAGAAGAATCTGCTGCGCGAGCAATTCAAGTAAGTGCGTTGCGGCACGGTGCCGCAGTCGGCGCAAACACGTTGCGCTGCCTGCGACGATGTGTCTCGCGACATGGCGGCGTTCGGCATAAAAAAACCGCCCTGGAGCACAGGGCGGTCTCTTGCCGGCAGCGGCCTGCGAGCGGACGTCGCCTCATCGTCGCGCTGCAGACTCAGCGCATCTGCACGGTACCCGACACGGTCACGGTGACTTGCGTCTTGCCGCCTTCGAGTTGCATCGGCGGTGCGGCGTCGGCACTGGCGCTCATCGCCATGGCCTTCATCGCATACGGACGCGGCATGACCGGTGCGTTTGCCCCGACCTGCACCTGACGGATCGTGTAGCTGCTGTAGCCAAAGGCCTTGGTGTTGCTCTGCGCCTGATCGCGGAACGCCTGGATCGCCTGGTTGGTCAACTCGGCCTGCGTCTTCTCCTGCGCTTCGCGCGAGAGCGAGAACGACACGCCGTCCATCTGCATCTGCGTCGAAATCTGGCTGGCCAGGCGCGATGCGGCGCCGAAATCCTTCGACGTCATCTGCAATTCGGTTCGCCCGCGCCATGCGGTGATCTTGCCGTCACGGTTCGTCGTCGGATAGAGGGACACGTTGCCGGTCTGCACCTGCACGCCGCTCTGACTCTTGGCGATCGACATCGCGCTGTTGGCCTTCTGCGTGAGATTGCGCGAGACAGTGGCCGCATCGGGCCCCTGTTCCTGCGCCGACATCGTGATGTGAACGGTGTCCTGTTCAACTTCCTTCGTGGCGTGCGCTTCGAGACCCAGGACACCCGAGACCTGTCGATTCATGTCGTCACCCGATTGAGCGTAGGCCGCATTGGCGGCGGTCGCGATCAGAAGTGCCGCGGCGAGAGATTTGCGCATAGGTTTTGTCCTTTTTCGTATGTAAGTTCGCATCTTGGCGGCGAACGTTTGACCGGTCGTCGACGTCGATAGCGATACGAGGTGCGCAAAACGAACGGCGCCGCGCCCAGGTACGTGCTATGCGTGTGTCGATGACGTTATACAGACGCTATCGCAGCAATATTGGTTCCCTCCTCCAGCGTCAGGCGCTAAGTAAGTGCTTGCTGATAAATTTCCAGTGCGCGGGAGACACCGGCGTGATCGAGAGGCGGTTGCCCCGGGCGAGAACCAGCATGCCGTCGAGTTCGGGTGTCTGTCGCATTTCCGTGAGCGGCACCAGTCGCGTCTTGCGATCGAGCTTGACGTCGACGAGCAACCAGCGCGGCGATTCGGGTGTCGACTTGGGATCGAAGTAGGGGCTTTTCGGGTCGAACTGCGTCGGGTCGGGATAGGGTGTCGAGGCGACCGTTGCCAGGCCGGCAATGCCGGGCACGGCGCAGCTCGAGTGATAGAAGAGCACGCCGTCGCCGACGCGCATGTCGTCCCGCATGAAATTGCGCGCCTGGTAATTGCGCACGCCGGTCCATGGCAAGGTCTGATTCCGGGCGTTGGCGAGGTCGTCGATGCTTGCCTCTTCGGGTTCCGACTTCATCAACCAATAGCGTTGCGTCATGTCTTTTTGATGAGTAAGTGGGCGCAACGGGAACAAACATCGCGCAAACGCGCCCGAAGGCCGTGCATTTGTCATCAATGATTTGCCGCGCTGCGATATTAGGCCAATTCCTATACTATGCCTTTGTGATCTTCGTGTGACGTTTCATGTGGCGAATGGCATGCCGTTCGTCGCGCCTGCGCTCAACCCCCTACGCCGATAGGAGAGTGTGTCATGGCAGCAGAGCCGTCTGTTCGAAATAACGCATTTATCTTCTACTCCCTTGCCACGGTGTCGTTCATCGAGACCAGTGTGCCCGAGTTCGTCTCCACCCTGAACCAGATGTACGGCGACGACGCCGAAGTGACCGCGTGGCTGCGCGACACCTGGTTGCCCGAGGAGGTCGAGCACGGACGCCTCGCCAAGGATTACATCGCGCGCGTGTGGCCCGAGTTTGATTGGGAGAATGCCTACGACGCCTTCATGGCGCGCTACAAGCCGCGGTGCGATGTGCAGTACATGCGGCCGTCGCTGGCGCTCGAGGCATTGTCGCGGTGCGTCACGGAGACGCAGACCGCCATGATCTATCGGTGCCTCGAATCCTACATGCCGGTCGAGGAGCTCAAGCGGATGATGCACAAGCTGAGTACCGAAGAGGTGGGCCATTACCGCTATTTCCGCAAGACTTTCGACCGGTACAACGCCGTGGAGCAACATGGGGTGATCAGCCGGTTGCGCACCATGGTGGCACGCAGCGAACTCGTGCGAGATGAGGACATTGCCTTCGCCTTCGAGCCGCTCAACCGCTTCTGGCGAACTGACCCGCCGTTCGAGCTGATGACGTGGGACACATTCCTCGAAATGTCCGGCGACGTCATGAAGCAGTACATGCCGGTGGAGGCCGCGACGCGCATGATGTTCAAGCCGCTCGAGACCGGGTCCTGGTGGCGGGATCGTCCGGTCAAGGCGCTCATGGCGTTCATGGTGCGGCGTCAGTATCCGCAGCTTGGCAGCGAGGCCTGATGGCCGACGGGGGCGCGAAGGCGCCGGAGATAGCGATGCGGCGGGTGGGAAGGGCCTGACGTCGATCCCGCGGCATGCCGGTTTGCGCTTTGGCCCGGCGGTAGGCGTTCGCGGCAGGGCGAGTCAAGGCCGGCGCGAGGCCATCAGACGAAAAAAAACCCCGCCTTGGCGGGGTTTTTTCGTAGTCGGCGAACCGTATTACTTGTTCGTGCCGACGACTTCGACTTCCACGCGACGATCCGGTGCGAGGCATTCGATGAGGGCCTTGCGGTTCTTCTGGTTGCAACCCGTGGTGACCGGGTTACGCTTGCCCTTGCCTTCCGTGTAGACGCGGTTGGCTTCGACGCCCTTGCTGACCAGGTATGCCTTGACAGCTTGCGCACGACGCATCGACAGACGGTCGTTGTACTTGTCGGTACCGATACGGTCGGTGTGGCCCGTAGCAACCACAACTTCCAGGTTCAGCGCCTGAATCTTGCTGGCCAGGTCGTCCAGCTTCTGCTTGCCGGCCGGCTTCAGGATGGCCTTGTCGAAGTCGAACAGGGCGTCAGCCTGGTACGTGACCTTTTGCGAGACCGGAGCGACCGGGGTCGGTGCCGGTGCCGGGGCCGGAGCCTGGGCGATGATCGAGCCGTCGCACTTGGCGTTGGCCGTGGCCGGGGTCCAGTAGGCATCGCGCCAGCAGAGCTCGTCCGAACCGTTCTTCCAAACCCACTCGCCGCTGCCGTTCACCCAGTTGTCGTTGACAGCTTGCTTCGAGGCCGCGACCGGACCCGAAACCGTTCCGACGTAGTTTTGAGCCATGGCCGAAGCAGCCATCACTGCGGTAGCTGCAACGATCGCGAGCTTAGCGAATTTATTCATATTTCTCCTCTCGAAATGAGATTCCGCAGGTTTACTGCGAGCCTAGACGACAGAACCAAAGTCTTACATCGCTCGAAGTATAACATCGGCAAGCGCGCGAAAGCGTGGCCCATGCACTTCGAATAATGTCTAACTTATGCCACGGCATTTTGCCATAGCGGTTCCGCCGCCCGCGAGTAAAACCCCAAGTTTGCCGCCCGTCGTGGCGCAGTTGTGGTTTGAGCGCAACACCTTTTGAGGCCCCTCGCCAACCGTTTCATTTCTCGTCGATGTTCGTCGTTTTGGTGTGCCGCCGATCTCTTGTGCGTTGCATCACGCCCGATTCGGATGCCCATGACGGGCATGTTAGAATCACGGGATCATATCGCCGGCAGCCGCCTATCGCGATTAGAGTTTGATAGACGAGAATAATGGATCAGTTCGCCAAAGAAACTCTCCCGATTTCGCTCGAAGAAGAAATGCGGCGGTCGTACCTCGATTACGCCATGAGCGTGATCGTCGGCCGCGCCTTGCCGGACGTGCGCGACGGCCTCAAGCCCGTGCATCGCCGCGCGTTGTTCGCCATGCATGAGCTGAACAACGACTGGAACCGGGCGTACAAGAAATCGGCGCGTATCGTCGGTGACGTCATCGGTAAGTACCACCCGCACGGCGACGCCTCTGTATACGACACCATCGTGCGGATGGCGCAGCCGTTCTCGCTGCGCTACATGCTCGTCGACGGCCAGGGCAACTTCGGTTCGGTCGACGGGGACAACGCCGCCGCAATGCGCTACACCGAAGTGCGCATGGCCAAGATCGGCCACGAACTGCTCGCGGACATCGACAAGGAAACGGTCGACTTCGGTCCGAACTACGACGGCAGCGAGAAAGAGCCCCTGATCCTGCCCGCCCGTATCCCGAACCTGCTGCTCAACGGCTCGTCGGGGATCGCGGTGGGCATGGCCACCAACATTCCGCCGCACAACCTCAACGAAGTGGTCGAGGGGTGTCTGCATCTGTTGAAGCATCCGGATGCCACCGTCGACGAACTGATCGAGATCATCCCGGCACCGGATTTCCCGACGGCCGGCATCATCTACGGCATTTCCGGGGTGCGTGAAGGCTACCGCACCGGTCGTGGCCGCGTGGTGATGCGAGCGAAGACTCACTTCGAGGATATCGATCGCGGTCAGCGCGTGGCGATCATCGTGGACGAACTGCCGTATCAGGTGAACAAGCGCTCACTGCTCGAGCGCATTGCGGAGCTGGTCAACGAGAAGCGTCTCGAGGGCATCTCCGACATTCGCGACGAGTCCGACAAGAGCGGCATGCGCGTGGTGATCGAACTCAAGCGCGGCGAAGTGCCCGAGGTGGTGCTGAACAATCTCTACAAGCACACGCAACTGCAGGACACGTTCGGCATGAACATGGTGGCGCTGGTCGACGGCCAGCCCAAGCTGCTGAACCTGCGCGAGATGCTGGTGCACTTCCTCGCGCATCGCCGCGAAGTGATTACTCGCCGCACGGTGTACGAATTGCGTCGCGCGCGTGAGCGCGGCCACGTGCTCGAGGGTCTGGCAGTTGCGCTCGCGAACATCGACGACTTCATCGCGATCATTAAGGCTGCGCCTACGCCGCCGATCGCAAAGTCCGCGCTGATGGAAAAATCGTGGGATTCGTCGGTGGTGCGCGAAATGCTCGCACGTGCCGAAACGGAAACCCAGGGCGGACGTGCCGCCTATCGCCCCGAAGGGCTCGACGCCGACGTCGGCATGCAGGCCGATGGCCTGTACCGTTTGTCGGAGACGCAGGCGCAGGAAATTCTGCAAATGCGTCTGCAGCGCCTGACCGGCCTCGAGCAGGACAAGATCGTCTCCGAGTACAAGGAAGTGATGGCGCAGATCGCCGACCTGCTCGACATCCTGGCGCGTCCCATCCGCGTGACGACGATCATCAGCGAGGAGTTGACCTCGGTGCGCGCCGAGTTCGGCGACGCCCGTCGCTCGACCATCGAACACAATGCGACCGAACTGGATACGGAAGACCTCATCACGCCGCAGGACATGGTGGTGACGCTGTCTCACTCCGGTTACATCAAGTCGATGCCATTATCCGAGTACCGGGCGCAGAAGCGCGGCGGTCGCGGCAAGCAGGCGGCCGCCACGAAGGATGACGATTGGATCGACACGCTGTTCATCGCCAACACGCACGACACGATCCTGTGCTTCTCGAACCGTGGTCGCGTGTACTGGATCAAGGTGTACGAAGTGCCGCAGGGTTCGCGGAACTCGCGTGGCCGTCCGATCGTCAATATGTTCCCGTTGCAGGAAGGCGAGAAGATCAACGTGGTGCTGCCGGTCAAGGAGTACACGGAAGATCGCTTCGTGTTCATGGCAACGAGCTTGGGCACGGTCAAGAAGACGCCGCTGGCAGCCTTCAGCCGTCCGCTCAAGAAGGGCATCATCGCCGTGAATCTCGATGACGGCGACGTGCTGATCGGCGCGGCCATCACCGATGGCGCCCACGACGTGATGCTGTTCTCCGACGCCGGCAAGGCGGTGCGCTTCGACGAGAACGATGTGCGTCCGATGGGTCGCGAGGCGCGCGGCGTTCGCGGCATGCAGCTGGAAGAGGGCCAGAACGTCATCGCGCTGCTGGTTGCCGAGAACGAGCAGCAGTCCGTGCTCACGGCGACTGTGAATGGTTACGGCAAGCGCACGTCGATCACGGAATATACCCGCCACGGCCGTGGCACTAAGGGTATGATTGCGATCCAGACGAGCGAGCGTAACGGCCGGGTGGTCGCGGCAACGCTGGTCGAGCCGGATGACGAGATCATGCTGATCACGACGGGCGGCGTGTTGATCCGTACGCGTGTGTCGGAAATTCGCGAAATGGGTCGGGCGACGCAGGGGGTGACGCTGATCAGCCTTGACGAGGGCACGACGCTGTCGGGCTTGCAGCGGATCGTCGAGTCCGACGCCGAAGTGGCCGAAAATGGCGACGCGCAGGGCGACGACGAGGCGCCCGAGACGGATGTCACGGAGTAATACGGGCGTAACTCGATGTAAGCTACGGGTGCATTGCCCTGAAAAGCCAGTAGAATCTGGCCCGATGCAGTGAAATGCCCAGGCGAGGATGCATCTATTTATCGTCGGTGATAGCCGGCGAACTTTGGAGTGACTATTACTATGCAACACAACGTCAAGAAGTGGATGTGGCTGCTGCTGGCAGCACCGGCAATGGCAATGGCTCAGCAGAGCGCCCCGCTCGACGCTGACAAGAAGGCGGCCATCAAGGAACTGCTCGACGCCATCGATTCGTCCAAGCTCGTGACCGCCATCGGCGAAGGCGCGCAGCAGCAGGCGAAGCAACTGGCGCCGCAAGTGCTCGAGCGCCAACTGGTCGAGAACAAGACGCTGACTGACGCGCAGAAGCAGGCCATCGTGCCGACGCTGCAACAAAATTCGGTTCAGAAGCTCGTCGACGGTGCAGGCAAGGTCTTCACTTCGGACAGCTTCAAGAACGACGCCGTGCAAGCGCAGTACAACGCTTATGGCAAGTTCTACACCACCGAAGAAATCAAGGGTCTCACGGCGTTCTACAAGAGCCCGGTCGGCCAGAAGTACATCAAGGTGCAGGATCAGGTCGGCCAGGAAGTCGTTGGCGGCCTGATGCAAAAGTACATGCCGCAATCGATCGACGCGACCAGCAAGCAAGCTGACGCCGAAATCGCCGCGGCCGCCAAGTCGGCACCGAAGGGTCCGGCCAAGAAGTAACGTCGGCGGATCCCGCGGGATTCGATCGATAATGGCCGTTTGCGAGCGATCGCAAACGGCCATTTTGCTTTGACGAGGAAAAACGGCAGATTCCTCTCGGAATTTTCCAGATTTTCGTCATCCGGCGCCGGATTTGCGGCTGACACCCGCACGTCGTGCCCAACTGGCGGTATAGTTGGGCCTTGCCGCCGCTTTTCTTACGCCTTTCTGTCATTTCTCTGGCTTCGGAGCGTCGTCGAACCGTCGCCGGGCCATCCCGGGCTATCGTTTGGGGGGGCAGCTCGCGACCGAACCGCCGCGATCCATCGTCAGACGTGAAACGCAAGCCGCACGGGTCAATGTCCGCCGGCTTGCGTTTCACTTTTACTGCTGCAAAACGATCATGACGCGCGCTTTCAACTTTTCCGCCGGTCCGGCGGCGCTCCCTGCCGAGGTGCTGACCCAGGCGGCCGAAGAGATGCTCGACTGGCACGGTGCCGGTATGGGCGTGATGGAAATGAGCCATCGCGGCCGTGAGTTCATGAGCATCCTGGCCGACGCGCAAGCCGATCTGCGCGAACTGCTCGCGGTGCCCGCCAACTACCGTATTCTTTTCATGCAGGGCGGGGCGCTTGCCGAGAATGCGATCATCCCGATGAATCTGCTCGGTGGCGCGCGCGCGGCGCAGCGCCAGACGGCGGACTATGTCGTGACCGGCTCCTGGTCGGTGAAGTCGCAGAAGGAGGCGCGCAAGTATTGCGACGTCAATATCGCCGCGAGCACCGAAGCGGAGAACTTCACCCGGTTGCCGGGCATGGAAGAGTGGCGGCTTTCGAAGGATCCGGCCTACGTCCACATCTGCACGAACGAAACCATTCACGGCGTGGAGTATTTCTGGACACCTGATCTGGCGACCGTGGGGCTGGCCGACGTGCCGCTCGTCGCAGATGTCTCGTCGCACATTCTGTCGCGCCCGATGGATGTGTCGAAGTTCGGCGTGATGTATGGTGGGGCGCAGAAGAACATCGGGCCGTCGGGGCTGACCGTCGTGATTGTGCGCGACGACCTGCTCGGCCGAGCTTTGCCGTTCACGCCGAGTGCGTTCGACTGGAAGATCGTGGCCGAGAACGATTCGATGTTCAACACGCCACCGACCTATGCGATCTATATCGCGGGTCTGGTGTTCCAGTGGCTCAAGCGCCAGGGCGGGCTGGCCGCCATGGAAGCGCAGAACAAGGCAAAGGCGGACCTCCTGTACGGCTTCCTGGACGGCAGCGACTTTTACCGAACGCCGGTGGCGCCGGACTGCCGTTCGCGCATGAACGTGCCGTTTTTCCTGCGCGACGACGCATTGAACGAGACCTTCCTGGCCGGCGCTCGCGAGCGCGGCCTGCTGCAACTCAAGGGCCACAAGTCCGTGGGGGGTATGCGCGCCTCGATCTACAACGCGATGCCGCTCGACGGCGTCCGGGCGCTGGTCGACTATCTGCGCGAATTCGAGCGCAGCCACGGCTGACGGGGACGCGCGACCGGTGCATTTGAACGCTTTCAATGCTTTGAACGTCCTGCGGGACTTCGCACCGGGGGCCGTCCGACCATGTCCCATCGCAAGAAGACAATACGTTCCATGGATGAAGATCTGAACGCATCGCTGCGCCCCTTGCGCGAGAAAATCGATGCCATCGACGCACAGCTCCTCAAGCTGCTCAATCAACGTGCGGCCGTCGCCCTGGAAGTGGGCGAGGTCAAGAAGCGTTTCGGTGCGCCGGTGTTTCGACCCGAGCGCGAACTGCAGGTGATTTCACGCTTGCAGCAGGCCAACGATGGGCCGTTGTACGGCGACAACCTGGCCTCGATCTGGCGTGAAATCATGTCGGCGAGCCGTGCACTGGAGAAGGTGCTGACCGTTGCCTATCTGGGGCCGGCCGGCACCTACAGTGAGCAGGCGGCCTTCTCGTATTTTGGTCAGAGTGTGAAGGGCCTGCCGTGCCCGTCGCTCGACGAGGTATTTCGTGCGGTCGAAGCCGGCAGCGCGGACTTTGGCGTGGTGCCTGTCGAGAATTCCACCGAGGGCGTGGTGTCGCGCACGCTCGATCTGCTTCTGCAAAGCCCGCTGACGATCAGTGGCGAAGTGGCGCTGCCGATTCATCACAACCTGATGTCGCAATCCGGGACGCTCGACGGCGTGACCCGAATCTGCTCGCATGCGCAATCGCTCGCGCAATGCCAGCACTGGTTGACAGCGCATTTCCCGAAGTTGGAGCGTCAGGCCGTGTCGAGCAACGCGGAGGCGGCTCGCATGGCCGCCGCGGATCCGAGCGTTGCCGCGATTGCCGGGGAATCCGCCGCCACCCAGTACGGTCTGCAAATCGCGTTTTCGCATGTGCAGGACGATCCGCACAACCGCACCCGCTTCGTCGTTGTCGGTACGCAGGACCCTGCACCGAGCGGGCGAGACCAGACCTCGCTCATTCTGTCGGTGCCCAATCGTGCCGGCGCTGTAGTGGCATTGCTCGAGCCCCTCGCGAACAACGGTGTGTCGATGACGCGCTTCGAGTCGCGCCCCGCCAAGAGCGGCGCGTGGGAGTACTACTTCTACATCGACTTCGAAGGGCACCGCGACGATCCGAATGTCGCCAAGGCGCTCGAATCGCTGCGTCAGAACGCGGCTTATTGCAAAGTGCTCGGGTCCTACCCGCGTTCCGCATGAGCGGCGGCGACGGGACGATGGTCCTGAACAAACTCGTCATTTGCGGCGTGGGCCTGATCGGCGGCTCGCTCGCGCGAGCGCTGAAGTCGGAAGGCGCCGTGAAGGAAGTGGTCGGCGTCGGGCGCAGTGAGGCGTCGCTTCGCCGCGCGTGCGAGCTTGGCGTAATCGATCGCGCGGCTACGTCGATGGCGGATGCCGTGACAGGGGCCGATGTCGTGGTGCTCGCGGCGCCGGTGGCGCAAACGCCCGCACTGCTAAGCGAAATTCGGCCCTGTCTCGGCGGGAATACGATCGTCACCGACGCCGGAAGCACCAAGTCGGACGCGGTGGCTGCCGCCCGCGCGACGCTCGGGAACGACGCCTGGCGGTTCGTGCCTGGTCATCCGATTGCCGGCGCGGAGCGCTCCGGCGTCGAGGCCGCAAAGGTGGACCTGTACCGGGATCGCCGCGTGGTGCTGTGTCCGCAACCGGGCAACCGCGCCGAGGACGTGGCGCGCATTCGTACCATGTGGGAGGCGACGGGCGCACGCGTATCGGAAATGTCCGAAACGCAGCACGATCATGTGTTCGCGTCGGTCAGTCATTTGCCACACGTTCTCTCGTACGCGTTGATCGCCCAGATTCTCGACGCACCGGATGCGTCGTTGAAGTTCGGCTTCGCCGGCGGGGGATTTCGCGACTTCACCCGCATCGCGGCGTCGAACCCCGAAATGTGGCGCGATATCTGCGTGGCCAATCGTGATGCGTTGCTGGCCGAACTCGACGGTTACCTCGCCACGCTCGGCGCGCTGCGACAATTGATCGATGCCGGCGATGGCGCCGGTCTCGAGGCCGTATTCGCGCGCGCCAGCCAGGCACGCACGGACTGGGCCAGGCAACAGGAAAAGTAATGGAAACGCTCGATCTCGGCCCTTTCGGCCACGCCGAAGGCACACTCCGCCTGCCCGGCTCGAAAAGCATCTCGAACCGCGTGCTGCTGCTCGCCGCGCTCTCGCGGGGCACGACCCGCGTGCGGGAGCTGCTCGCGTCCGACGACACGCAAGTGATGCTCGATGCGCTCGCCGCGCTCGGCGTCAAGTGCACGCAGGTTGGCGATTCGCGCGACTTCATCGTCGAGGGATGTGGCGGTGCGTTTCCCGTCAAGGCCGCGAAACTGTTCATGGGGAATGCGGGGACGGCGATTCGCCCCCTCACGGCGGCGCTCTCGCTCAGTCATGGCGACTATGAAGTGTCGGGCGTGGCACGGATGCACGAGCGGCCGATTGGCGATCTGGTCGATGGCCTGCGTCAACTGGGCGCGCAGATCGATTACGTCGGCAATGCCGGTTTTCCGCCGTTGCATATCAAGCCTGCCGACGTGCTCGCGCCGCAATCGCCGATTCGCGTGCGGGGCGACGTGTCGAGCCAGTTCCTGACGGCGCTGCTGCTTACGTTGCCGCTGCTCGTTTCGGCAACCGGTGAGATCGTCGTGGAGGTCGAGGGTGAGCTCATCTCGAAGCCCTACATCGACATCACCCTGCGGCTGCTACGGCGTTTCGGGATCGATGTCCGGCAGGACGGCTGGTCCCGCTTCACGCTCCCTGCGGCGAGCGCGGACGGCGCGAAGTATCGCAGTCCGGGAGACATCCGCGTCGAAGGCGACGCCTCGTCGGCATCGTATTTTCTCGCGGCCGGCGCCATTGGCGGTGGGCCGATGCGTGTGGAGGGCGTGGGACGCGACAGCATTCAGGGCGACGTGCGCTTCGTCGAAGCGCTGGAGGCGATGGGGGCGCGCGTGACGTTGCACGACGATGCCATCGAAGTGAACGGCATTGACACGCCGAGCGGCAAGCTGCGCGCGCTCGACATGGACTTCAATCACATTCCCGATGCGGCGATGACGATCGCGGTGGCGGCGCTTTTCGCCGATGGCACGACCACGCTGCGCAACATCGCAAGCTGGCGTGTCAAAGAGACGGATCGTCTCACGGCAATGGCCACGGAGCTGCGCAAGGTTGGCGCGACGGTCGAAGAGGGCGCCGATTATCTGCGTGTGACGCCTCCCGCCGCGTTGACGCCGAATGCTGTCATCGATACGTATGACGATCACCGCATGGCCATGTGTTTCTCGCTCGTGAGCCTGGGCGGTGTGCCGGTGACGATCAACGACCCGAAGTGCGTGGGCAAGACGTTCCCGACGTATTTCGCCGAGTTCACCCGGATCGCCTCGTAATCGCCTCGTGATCGCTTCGTGATCGCGTCGCATCCGCGTCGTATTCGTGCTATAGCCACGTCGCATCTCGAGACCTCCCGCTACAGTTCGGGGCCTCTGGCAGCCGTCCGGCGGCGCTTGGCTGTGCCGCGGTTTGTCGCGGCGCCTCGTGGTTTGGCGTGGTTTGTCGCCGTTTAGCGCGATTCGTCACGATTCGTCGCGAGCGAGCAGGCGAACCAGGGGTCGAATTACCCCTGACCCGCCGCTGCCACAGCAACGGGCCGTTGAGCACGACAATCGCGCTCGCGATGCGCCTCGCCACGATCTACAGCGTAGCGCGACCGCGCTGCCGACGACCTCGGCGAACTGCGCGCGATGATCGCCGTCTCGCACAACCCCCACAACGCCAGCGAAGTCCGACGGCTATACTGACTACGTGAGCGTTGCGCGAGATCGCGCCCGGCGACCCGCCCGACGCGCGCCGCGAGCCGCCGCAGCAACAATGCCATCACGCTCGAGCGCCGTACGACGCTAAGCAGCGTGAACCCATATCGGGCTCCCTCGGCAATGGCCGTGGCCCAATTGCCCGGATCCTTATTGCCAGCGGCGACCCGTGTGCCCGCCCCGGCGAATCCCATCCACCGCTGCGCGCGACGCGGCGTGAGGTCTCGCGGGTCGGGCGGTAGCCCCATGCGGGACTGAGTAAGGGATAATCGCGGCTCTGCATGGCAGTCAACGATCCGAACGGCGCCCGAAGCGCCTTTGCTTAAATGATGATCATTATCATTTGTGTGCGTGGTCTTATTTTTCAATGTGTTGGTTAGACAGAGACGAAGGGATGCCTGATTTGACGGTGGTGGACGATTCGATTCCGGTCATTACGGTGGATGGCCCGACGGCATCCGGCAAGGGCACGGTGGCACACCGTGTGGCGGATGCGCTGGGCTTTCACTACCTCGACAGCGGTGCCCTGTACCGGCTCACCGCGCTGGCGAGCGCGCGTCACGGCATCGACACGGACGACGTGGGGGCGCTGGCGGTGTTGGCAGAGACGCTCGACGTGCGCTTCAAGGACGAGCGAATCTGGCTGGCGGGTGAAGATGTGACCGACGCCATTCGCGCAGAGGCGATCGGCAACCGGGCGTCGGGGATCGCCGTGCACAAGGCGGTTCGTCAGGCGCTCACGTCGCTCCAGCGGGCATTCAAGACCGCCCCGGGACTCGTGGCGGACGGCCGCGACATGGGGACGGTGATCTTCCCGGAGGCCGAGTTGAAGGTGTTTTTGACGGCCACCCCGCAGGCTCGTGCCGAGAGGCGGTATAAGCAATTGATAGAAAAAGGATTTTCTGCTAACATAGACAGTCTCATGCTGGATCTTGAGGCGCGCGACGCGCGGGACCGTACCCGCGCAGAGGCGCCGCTGCGACCGGCAGAGGGTGCGCGGGTGCTCGACACGTCGGAGCTCAACGTCGATCAGGCGGTGGCTCAGGTGCTCGAATGGTTCGCGCAGGTGCAGTACCCGCAAGGCGCTTGACCGGGTGTTTCATGCAGTCATCCGGCCCGGCTTTGTTTAACCTTTAACCCAACCGTTGTACGTTAGCGTCGCCCCCTCGGGAGACGGACGTCAGCGGCGTAATCCACTTTTATGTCCGACCTGCAAACCTCGACCAACGAATCTTTCGCGGCGCTTTTCGAAGAGTCGCTCTCCCGTCAAGACATGCGTGCTGGTGAAGTCATCAGCGCAGAAGTCGTTCGGGTTGACCACAACTTCGTGGTCGTCAACGCCGGGCTCAAGTCCGAAGCGTACATCCCCATCGAAGAATTCCTGAATGATCAGGGCGAGGTCGAGGTTCAGGCCGGCGATTTCGTTTCCGTGGCGATCGACGCCCTGGAAAACGGCTACGGCGACACCGTGCTGTCGCGCGACAAGGCCAAGCGTCTGGCCTCGTGGCTGCAACTGGAAAAGGCCCTCGAATCGGGCGACCTCGTGACCGGTACGATCACCGGCAAGGTCAAGGGCGGTCTGACCGTGATGGTCAACGGCATCCGTGCATTCCTGCCGGGTTCGCTGGTTGACACGCGTCCGGTCAAGGACACGACCCCGTACGAAGGCAAGACCCTCGAATTCAAGGTCATCAAGCTCGACCGCAAGCGCAACAACGTTGTGCTCTCGCGCCGTGCCGTGATCGAAGCCACCCAGGGCGAAGAGCGCGCCAAGCTGCTCGAGACGCTCAAGGAAGGCGCGATCGTCAAGGGCGTGGTCAAGAACATCACCGATTACGGTGCGTTCGTCGACCTCGGCGGCATCGACGGCCTGCTGCACATCACCGACATCGCATGGCGTCGTGTGCGTCACCCGAGCGAAGTCCTGTCGGTTGGCCAGGAAGTCACCGCCAAGATCCTCAAGTTCGATCAGGAGAAGGGCCGCGTCTCGCTGGGCGTCAAGCAACTCGGCGAAGATCCGTGGGAAGGCATTGCTCGCCGTTACCCGCAAGGCACCCGCCTGTTCGGCAAGGTCACCAACATCACCGACTACGGCGCGTTCGTCGAAGTGGAATCGGGCATCGAAGGCCTGGTCCACGTGTCGGAAATGGACTGGACCAACAAGAACGTTGCCCCGACCAAGGTTGTCCAGCTGGGCGACGAAGTCGAAGTCATGGTGCTCGAGATCGACGAAGACCGTCGTCGTATCAGCCTCGGCATGAAGCAGTGCAAGCCGAACCCGTGGGATGACTTCTCGCGCAACTTCAAGAAGGGCGACAAGATCAAGGGCGCCATCAAGTCGATCACCGACTTCGGCGTGTTCATCGGTCTGCCGGGCGGCATCGACGGCCTGGTCCACCTGTCGGACCTGTCGTGGAGCGAAGCCGGCGAAGAAGCCGTTCGCAAGTACAAGAAGGGCGACGAAGTCGAAGCCGTGGTTCTGGGCATCGACGTCGAGAAGGAACGCATCTCGCTGGGTATCAAACAGCTCGAAGGCGATCCTTTCAACACCTTCGTGGCGATCCACGACAAGGGCTCGATCGTCGACGGTACCGTCAAGGCTGTCGATCCGAAGGGTGCCGTTGTGTCGCTGGGCGATGACGTCGAAGGTTACCTGCGCGCTTCGGAAATCTCGCACGACCGTGTGGAAGATGCCCGCAACGTGCTCAAGGAAGGTGATGCCGTCAATGCAATGATCGTCAACATCGATCGCAAGTCGCGCAACATCAACCTGTCGATCAAGGCCAAGGATTCGGCTGAACAGCAAGAGGCAATGAGCAAGCTGTCGTCGGATAGCTCGGCAGCGAGCGGCACCACGAACCTGGGTGCCCTGCTCAAGGCCAAGCTGGACAGCCAGAATCAGTAAGGTCCAAGGCCTATGACCAAGTCTGAATTGGTCAACCAGTTGGCGGCGCGGTTTCCCCAGTTGGTGCTCAAGGACGCCGATTTCGCGGTGAAGACGATTCTCGACGCGATGGCCGATGCGCTTGCGCGTGGTCATCGAATCGAAATCCGCGGATTCGGCAGCTTCGGGCTCAACCGTCGGCCGCCGCGCGTCGGCCGCAACCCGAAGTCGGGCGAGAAAGTGATGGTGCCGGAGAAGTTCGTGCCGCACTTCAAGCCCGGCAAGGAGTTGCGAGAGCGGGTTGATCACAAGGCGTCGGACCAATAAGGCCCTTTGGGATCTACTACGCAAGAAAAGCGCCTTCGGGCGCTTTTTTTGCGTCTGGCGGTCGTGCCGTGCGCGCGTGTCGATGCCACTTGCGCACAATCGACGCAAATGCGAAGCGGCATGCAGTAACGACGCCTCGCGGGGCACATCCGGTACAATACGCCCACGTGTCGGCACGGCGCGACGGCGGGTCACGATCCGGCGTGCGCGAGCCGCTCAAGTCGCAAAACATACGGCAATCCTGCCGCAGGAGCCTTTCGGCATGAAGCTGATTGTTTGGATCATTCGTCTCATCGTGTTCGTGGTGTTGCTGTGTCTCGCGCTCGCCAACACGGGCGAAGTCACGTTGAACCTGTTCCTGGGCCACACCTGGACGGCACCGCTCATCATGATCGGACTGGCGTTCTTCGTGGTGGGCGGCGTGATCGGCGTGCTCGCGACCTTGCCGAGCCTGATGCGGCAGCGTCTGGAACTGCGCCGCGCCCGGCGCGACCTGGCCCGTGCGCAACGTGACCCCGAGGCGAGCGATCAGCCGCCGATGCTGCCCCCGGTCTAAGCCGACGGCGCTCCCCCTCACATCGACTGTTTCAACGACAACACGCATTCATGGAATTCGAGGTCTGGTGGCTATTGGCCATCCCCGTGATCTTCGGCTGCGGCTGGGTAGCCGCGCGCCTGGATCTGCGCAGCCTGCTCTCGGAGAGCCGCAATTTGCCGGCGTCGTACTTCCGCGGGCTGAATTTCCTGCTCAACGAGCAACCAGACAAGGCCATCGACGCGTTCATCGAGGTGGCCAAGCTCGACCCCGAGACGACGGAGCTGCACTTCGCGCTGGGTAGCCTGTTTCGCCGTCGGGGCGAGACGGAGCGCGCCATTCGCGTGCATCAGAATCTGCTCTCTCGCGACGATCTGCCGCAAGCCGATCAGGAACACGCGCTCTACGAGCTCGGTCACGACTTCCTCAAGGCGGGTCTGCTCGACCGCGCCGAAGACGCCTTCGGTCGCCTGCACACGGGGCCCTTTGCGAAGGCGGCTCAACACGCCAAGCTCACGATCTACCAGATCGAGAAGGAGTGGCACAAGGCGCTGAGCGAGGCCGAAACCCTGAGCGAGCTCGACCCCGCAGTGTCGTATCGCAAGGAGATCGCGCAGTTCCATTGCGAGCTGGCGCAAGAAGCGCTGCAGCGCAAGGAGGTAGACGCCGTGGTGCGCGAGCTCGACGCCGCCCTCGCCGTGAATCCCGCGAACGTGCGTGCGCCGCTGCTGCGTGGCGACATGCTGCTCTCCGCTGGCGACGCCGAAGGTGCGTTGCGTGTGCTGAGCACCATCGAGCAACAGAACCCGGTGTATCTGGGGCTGGCGGCCAAGCGGCTGATGCGCGCCTACGAAGCCCTGGGTCGTGCCCCGGAAGGACTGGCGGTGCTGCGCGACGCGCTCAACAGGAATCCGTCGGACGATCTGCTCGAGATCGTGTACGAGAAGACGGTGGCGCTCGAGGGGCCGGAAGCCGCCCTCGCGCTGATGCGCGAGCAGATGCACAGGGCGCCGAGCGCGCCAGGCATGGCTCGCCTGCTCGAAGCGCACGCCGCAACCGCCCATGGCGACACGCAGTCGGATCTGCAGCTCATGGGCAAGCTCATCACGCAGCGCACCAAGTCGCTGCCGCGCTACGTCTGCGACCAGTGCGGCTTCCGCGCGCGATTGTTCTATTGGCAGTGCCCCGGCTGTAACGGCTGGGAGACGTATACGCCGCGACGTGCCGACGTGCCGGCGGCCTCCTAATTTTCTCAAGTTCGCGCAATCATGAAAGTCACCATCATCGGCTCCGGTTACGTCGGCCTCGTTACGGGCGCCTGTCTGGCAGACGTCGGCAACGACGTGTTCTGTCTCGACGTCGATCCGCGCAAGATCGAAATCCTGAACAACGGCGGCGTGCCGATTCACGAGCCGGGGCTGCAGGAAATCATTGCCCGCAACCGCAAGGCCGGCCGTCTGCAATTCTCGACGGATGTCGAAGCCTCGGTCGCGCACGGCGACGTGCAGTTCATCGCGGTGGGTACGCCCCCGGACGAGGACGGCTCCGCCGATTTGCAATATGTCGTTGCGGCGGCGCGCAACATCGGACGCTACGCCAGGAACTTCAAGGTGATCGTCGACAAGTCGACCGTGCCGGTCGGCACTGCGGACAAGGTGCGCGCGGCGGTCGCCGACGAGCTTGCCAAGCGCGGCGAGGACGTCTCGTTCTCGGTCGTCTCGAATCCCGAGTTCCTGAAGGAAGGGGCGGCCGTCGAGGATTTCATGCGTCCGGACCGCATCGTGATCGGCGTGGACGACGACGCGCAGGGCCAGCAGGCGCGCGCCATGATGAAGCGTCTGTACTCGCCGTTCAACCGCAACCACGAACGCACGCTGTACATGGACGTGCGCTCGGCCGAGTTCACCAAGTACGCGGCCAACGCCATGCTGGCGACGCGGATCTCGTTCATGAACGAGCTCGCGAATCTGGCCGATCGCGTGGGCGTGGATATCGAGGACGTGCGTCAGGGCATCGGATCGGACCCGCGTATCGGCTATCACTTCCTTTATGCCGGCTGCGGCTATGGCGGGTCATGCTTCCCGAAGGACGTGCAGGCACTCGTGCGGACAGCCGAGGACTACGGCCTGCCGCTGCGCATCCTGAATGCCGTCGAGGCGGTCAACGAAACGCAGAAGGCGGTGCTCATCGACAAGATCGTCGCGCGTCTCGGCAACGACCTGTCGGACAAGACGTTTGCCCTTTGGGGGCTGGCGTTCAAGCCGAACACCGACGACATGCGTGAGGCGCCGAGCCGTCGCGTGATCGCCGAGCTGGTGCGTCGGGGCGCCCGCGTGCGCGCCTACGATCCGGTGGCCCTGGAAGAGGCGCGTCGTGTGATCGCGCTCGATTTTGCCGATGATCCCGCCGGGCACGCCCGCATTGAATTCTGCGCGACGGAAGACGACACGCTGACGGGCGCCGACGCGCTCGTGATCGTCACGGAGTGGAAGGCCTTCCGCAGCCCGGACTTCGCCAAGGTGAAGTCGGCGTTGTCGCTTGCGCTGATCTTCGACGGTCGCAACCTGTATGAGCCGCAGACCATGCAGGAGCTGGGCATCGAGTACCACGGCATCGGCCGCGGCCAGCACGACACCGTCTGAATCGCGAGGATCGACGAATGACTTTGACGGCAACTTCGCTCTCTCGTACGGTGCAGGCGCCCGGCGTGCCCACGGTGCCGCGTGAGGCGTTCAACCGCGCGCGCGTGCTGATCGTCGGCGACGTGATGCTTGATCGCTATTGGTTCGGCGACGTCAATCGCATTTCGCCGGAGGCGCCGGTGCCCGTGGTGCACGTCAAGCGCAACGAGGAGCGTTTGGGCGGCGCGGCGAACGTGGCTCTCAACGCCACGTCGCTGGGGGCGCAGGCAGGGCTGCTCTGCGTGCTCGGCGAGGACGAGCCCGGCGAGCGGGTGGTCGATCTGCTCGACGCGAGCGGCGTGACGGCGTTCGTCACGCGCGATGCCGATCTGTCGACCACGATCAAGCTGCGCATCGTGTCGCGTCAACAGCAATTGCTGCGCATCGACTTCGAGAATCAGCCGGCGCGCGAAGTGCTGCTCGCCGTGCTCGATCAGTATCGTCAGTTGCTGGTGAACTACGACGTCGTGCTGCTCTCCGATTATGCGAAGGGCGGCCTGACGCATGTCCAGCCGATGATCGAAGCGGCGCGCAAGGCGGGCAAGCCCGTGCTCGTCGATCCGAAGGGCAGCGATTACGAGCGTTATCGGGGGGCCACCATCCTTACGCCGAACCGCTCCGAATTGCAGCAGGTCGTGGGCGAATGGCATTCGGAAGACGATTTGACGGTTCGCGCACAGAATCTGCGCGAATCGCTGGGGCTCGAAGCGTTGTTGCTCACGCGTTCGGAAGAGGGCATGACGCTCTTCACCCAGAACGGCGCGCTGCACGTCCCGGCGCAGGCACGCGAAGTGTATGATGTCTCGGGCGCGGGCGACACCGTGATTGCCACGCTCGCTGCCTCGCTCGCCGCCGGTCTGCCGCTTGCGCAGGCGGTGGTGCTCGCCAATCGCGCGGGCAGTATCGTCGTGGGCAAGCTGGGCACCGCGACCGTGGATTACACCGAACTCTTTTCCGATCTGACATGACCATCATCGTCACCGGCGCCGCCGGATTCATCGGCGCGAACCTCGTCAAAGCCCTCAACGAGCGCGGCGAGACCGACATCGTGGCGGTCGACAACCTCACACGTGCCGACAAATTCCGCAATCTGGTCGATTGCGAAATCAGCGATTACCTCGACAAGACCGATTTCGTCGCGCGTTTCCAGCGCCGCGAGTTCGGTCGCGTGCGCGCGATTTTCCATGAAGGCGCCTGCTCCGACACGATGGAGACCGACGGCCGCTACATGATGGAGAACAACTTCCGCTACACGCGCGCGTTGTTCGAGGCGTGCCAGGCGCAGACCGTGCCGTTTCTCTACGCGTCTTCCGCGGCGACGTATGGCGCCTCTGAAACGTTCGTGGAATCGCGCGAGTACGAGAAGCCCCTCAACGTCTATGGGTACTCGAAATTCCTCTTCGACCAGATCGTGCGTCGCGCCATGCGCGAGGCGGGCGGCAAACTGCCGAGCCAGGTGGCGGGGTTTCGATACTTCAACGTGTACGGCCCGCGCGAAGCGCACAAGGGGCGCATGGCTTCGGTGGCGTTCCACAACTTCAACGAATTCCGTGCCAACGGTCGCGTGAAGCTCTTCGGCGAGTACAACGGCTATGCGGCGGGCACGCAAAGTCGCGACTTCGTGTCCGTCGAGGACGTCGTCAAGGTGAATCTGCACTTCTTCGAACATCCCGAGCGAAGCGGCATCTTCAACCTCGGCACGGGCCGCGCACAGCCGTTCAACGACATTGCGGTCGCCGTGATCAACACGTTGCGCGAAGAGGCCGGCGAGGCGCCGCTCTCACTCGACGAGATGGTGCGGCAAGGGCTCGTCGAGTACATTCCGTTCCCCGACGCGCTACGCGGCAAGTATCAGTGCTTCACCCAGGCGAGCGTCGAACATCTGCGCCAGGCGGGCGGGTACCAGCAGCCGTTCTATACGGTCGGCGAAGGCGTCTCGCGCTACGTGCGCTGGCTGTTGGCCCAATAGACCAACGGGCCAGCAGGCAAGGGCCCGATGCCGTGCCTGGCGAGAACGGGGCCGACGTCTCGACGGGGAGCCGCATGGCTCCCCGTTTCGTTTGGCGTGCAGGGAGATGTCATCCGTGGGCGGTCTCGGGCGTTAAGGGAGTATCGGGGGTGTCTCGAGGTGGGGATATTGTCCCGAGTGACCTTATAGGGAATACATCATGCTTCGCAAACTCTTGCTGGCGGTGGTTGCCTTTTTCACCCTCTGCGGCCTGGCCATGGCCGCTGTCGACATCAATACCGCCGATCAGGCGCAGCTCGAATCGCTCAAGGGCATCGGGCCGGTCAAGTCCAAAGCCATCATCGAAGAACGCAACGCTCACGGACCGTACAAGGATGCCGCGGACGTCGCCAGGCGCGTGAAGGGCCTCGGCACCAAGTCCGTCGCCACGCTCCAGAGCGAAGGCATGACGATCAATGGTCAGGGCGCGGCGCCTGCCGTACCGGCCCCTGCGGCGAAGACCCCTGCGACGACGGCACCTGCCGCGCCGGTCCCCGCGACGAAGCCCCCTGCGGCGACGGCGCCTGCCGCTCAGGTCCCTGCCGCGACGGGCCGTCCGGCGCCGCCAGCCATGCAGCAGACCCCGGCAGCGCCGGGCAAGCCGGCCACGCCTGCCGCCACGCCCGCCACGCCCGCCACGCCCGCAATGCCGCCGAGCGCCACCCAGCATACGCCCACGCCGGTGCCCGCCGCCGGTTCGACGGCCAAGCCGGCGTCCCCGGGCGCAACGGCCTTGCCGGGCGCCGCGTCGGGACCTGCCGCCGCCGATGCGAAGGGTGGCAAATCGAAGAAGTCCAGGGCCGACAAGGCCGGGGGTGTCGCGCCAGGTGCCGCGTCCGCGCCTGCAGCCGCGCCCGCATCGCCTGCGGCACCGGCCGGTGGCTCGAAGTCGAAGAAGTCCAAGACGGACAAGACGGACAAGACGGACAAGACGGACAAGGCCGCGGCCTCGGCGGGATCCGCGCCGACGGCGACCGGTGCGGCGCCGGCGAAGTCGTCCAAGTCGAAGAAGGAGAAAGCGCCGTCGGCCGCGAGTGCGCCGAAGGTCTGAGGCCCGTCGGGGCGCCGGGCGGTCGCACTGGCGACGCCCGGCCATCACCCCGCTTCGAGCGCGGTCATGGCCGGTGGATTAGAATGTTTCGATTCCCGACCGAAAAAGCTCAGCGCAATGGCCTACAAGACTATCGAAGACACCATCGGCAATACGCCGCTGGTGCAATTGGTGCGTTTGCCCGACGACGAAATTCGCCGCCGCAACAACGTGATTCTCGGCAAGCTCGAGGGCAATAATCCGGCGGGGTCGGTGAAGGACCGTCCGGCGCTGTCGATGATCAAGCACGCCGAGTTGCGCGGACGCATCAAACCGGGCGACACGCTCATCGAAGCGACCTCGGGCAACACCGGCATTGCGCTGGCAATGGCTGCGGCCATTCGCGGCTACAAGATGATCCTCATCATGCCGGAGGACCTCTCCATCGAGCGCCGTCAGAGCATGGGGGCTTATGGCGCTCAGATCATCCTCACGCCGGTCAAGGGCGGCATGGAGTATGCGCGCGATCTCGCCGAGCAGATGCAGCGCGACGGGCGCGGCATCATCCTCGATCAGTTCGCCAATCCCGACAACCCGCTGGCGCATTACGAGACGACGGGTCCGGAAATCTGGCGTGACACGGAAGGCCGCATCACGCACTTCGTCTCTGCGATGGGCACGACGGGCACCATCATGGGCGTGTCGCAATACCTGAAGGAGCAGAACGACGCCGTGCAGATCATCGGCGCGGAGCCGGCGGACGGCTCCCGCATTCCCGGTATCCGCAAGTGGCCGGAAGCCTATCTGCCGAAGATTTTCGATCGCGCTCGCGTGGATCGTACCGTTTCCGTCACGCAGGCGGATGCCGAAATCATGGCGCGCCGGCTCGCGGCGGAAGAGGGGATCTTCTGCGGCATTTCGGCCGCTGGCGCCTGCCAGATCGCATTGAATCTGGCGCACGAGGTCGAGAATGCGACCATCGTGTTCGTGGTGTGCGATCGCGGCGATCGCTACCTGTCGACGGGGGTGTTCCCGGCGTGATGCGGGGACGTTGCCGGAGCGATGTCGGCGCCGCGTCATGAAAAACGGGACCCTCGGGTCCCGTTTTGTCGTCCGACGAACGACATGCTCAGGGGGCGCGTGCCGCCTTGATCGCGTCGGCGAGGTCGTACACCGACATCGCGTAGAAGAAGCTCCGGTTGTAACGCGTGAGCACGTAGAAGTTGTTCAGGCCCATGCGATATTGCGTCGGCTGGCCCGGCGTGGGCAGGTCGACAATGAGCACCGGCGTGTCGAGCTTTGCCCCCACGTCGAGCCGCGGCTCGTTCATCAACATGCCGGCCTTGATGAAGTCGCCGAGTTTCCAGTGCGGCTCGGGTTGTCCGTCCGCGCCGGCCTCTGCCAACCCCTGGCTGCCCCGATCGCTGGCAATGTTCCAGACAACCGGTTGACCGGCTTGCCAGCCATGTTGCTTGAGGAAGTTCGCAACGCTACCGATGGCGTCGGCCACGTCCGTTGTCAGATTGATCTTGCCGTCACCGGAGAAGTCGACCGCGTAGTTGCGAATCGACGATGGCATGAATTGCGGAATGCCGATGGCGCCTGCATATGAGCCGTAGACGCTGAAGGGGTCGACGCCGCGCTCGCGGGCATACAGCAGCAAGTTCTCCAGCTCGGTGCGGAACAGCGCCATGCGCTCGGACCGGTTGCGCGCGGGCGGGTAGTCGAACGCGAGCGTGGTGAGCGCGTCGATGGTGCGGAAGTTGCCCATGTGGCGCCCGTAGATCGTCTCGACACCGATGATGGCGACGATGATTTCTTCGGGCACGCCGAATTGCTGGGCCGCTCGCGACAGCGCGGCCGCATTCTGATTCCAGAAGCGCACGCCGCCATTGATGCGCGTGTTGTCGAGGAAATTCTTCTCGTAGCGGGTCCAGTTTTTCTGGCCGGGCGTGGCGGGCGGCGCGGCCAGGCGAGCGGCCGTTTGCGAGAAGACCACGCGCGAGAACACCCGCTGCAACTCGGCGCGATCGAAGCCGTCGCGCGCCACGATGTCGTTGATGAACGCGTCGACTTCGGGATTGGCCGCGTAACGCTGCGGCACGACTTCCTCCTCGAACTCGCTCTGCGCAACCTGCTTGCCGCGTGTCTGCGCGTGCGCGGCGGCGGTCGTGAGCGCGAACGTACCGAGGCACAGCGACAGGGCGATGCCGAGGGTGCGTGCCGTACGCGCGAGCGCAGCGCGAGGTGCTTGCCGGGGCGCGCCGGAGGCGTCGGTCGCGCGGCAGGGGGTGCCGGCCATTTCCGGTCGAGGTGCGAGGCGCGAGTGCGCCGGCGAAAGTGAATCGTACATCCGTACCGGTGATGTCATGCTGTCTGTCAGGCCTGTATGAAGTCCGAATGCGGCGCCGCCGGGGAACGATGGTCGCCGCGTTAGTCGCGTCGATGCCGGGATCGGTGCGCATCGATGTCGCGTGACGCGCGGTTTTGACCAGGGCATCGACCATTCATGCCAGTTACTGCCGTCCCGAATTTCGGGAGAACGGCCGTTGCCGGCTGACACGGGTCTGCTGGGAGACTGCTTGGCAGTATAACCGAGTGCACCTGTGATACCTTAAGGCCTGTGCGCTGTCGGTGACAGTGCTCATGGGGAATGCCGGCCATCGGCAAGCGTGTGCGAGTGATGTTCATGCTTGCGCGCCGCGCTTGCCAGGGGCTGCGTCCGGCCGCTACCGGACTTGCGAAACCACGGCGCGGCGGGCATTCCCCGCCCGTCCCACGATAACGATTCGAAGCGATAGGCGACACAAGGCATGGCTACCGGGTTTTATACGCATCCCGATTGCGTCCGTCACGAAATGGGCGAGTGGCATCCCGAATGCCCCGAACGACTGCGCGCCATCGAGGACCAGTTGATCGCCGGGCGCATCGACGGCCTGCTCGAACGCCGAGAAGCGCCGGCGGCCGACGAGGCCAGCCTGCGGCTCGTGCACACGCAGGACCACATCGACTTCATTCGCGACAACATTCCCGAGTCGGGCTATTTCCCGATCGACCCCGACACGCTGCTCAATCCGTATTCGTGGCGTGCTGCCACACGCGCGGCGGGCGCGGCCGTCGCGGCGACCGATGCCGTCATTCGCGGCGAACTCGACAATGCGTTCTGCAGCGTGCGTCCGCCGGGGCACCATGCCACGCCGACGCGGGCCATGGGGTTCTGCCTGTTCAACAACGTGGCGATCGCCGCCGCGCACGCGCTCGAAGTGCACGGGCTCTCGCGCGTGGCGATCATCGATTTCGACGTGCACCACGGCAACGGCACGGAAGCGGCGTTCGCCAACGACGAGCGGGTGCTGATGTGCGGCATCTTCCAGCATCCGTTCTATCCGTTCTCCGGCGCGCTCGATCCGGCGCCGAACATGCTCAACATCCCGCTTGCCGCGCGCACTTCCGGCATGCAGGCGCGCGAGGCGATCGACTATGGCTGGCTGGGGCAACTCGACGCGTTCCGCCCGGAAATGGTCTTCATCTCTGCGGGATTCGACGCGCATCGCGAAGACGATCTCGGCGGGCTCGGCCTGACCGAAGCCGACTTCACCTGGATTACGGAGCGGGTGAAGGCCGTTGCCGACCGGCATGCGAAGGGGCGCATCGTGAGCTGCCTGGAAGGCGGCTACAACCTCTCGGCGCTCGGACGCAGCGTCGTCGCTCATCTGAAGGTGCTCGCCGACGTCTGAAGTTTCGCGCCGGCCATCCTTCGTTGCCCCGCGCGCACGCGCCTCAGGAGACAACCATGACGGCAACCGACACCTCGGCGACGCCCGAGCCTCTCGTACTGGTGACGCGCGGCGAGGGCGACCTGGCCGGCGTGGTGACGCTCACGCTCAATCGGCCGCGTCAGTTCAATGCATTGTCGGAGGCGATGCTCGATTCGCTCGGGCGTGCCCTCGACGCAGTGGCGAGCGACGCAAGCGCACGCGTGGTGGTGCTGGGTGCCGCGGGCGCCGCATTCTGCGCAGGACATGATCTCAAGGAGATGCGCGCCGAGCCGTCGCTCGACTACTACCGCAAGCTGTTCGATCAGTGCACCCGCGTGATGCTCACGATGCAGCGCATGCCGCAGCCGGTCATCGCACGTGTGCATGGCATTGCGACCGCCGCAGGCTGCCAACTGGTCGCGATGTGCGACTTGGCGGTCGCCACCTCGGTGGCGCGGTTCGCCGTCTCGGGCATCAACGTCGGCCTGTTCTGCGCCACGCCGGGCGTGGCGCTCTCGCGCAACCTCTCCCGCAAGCAGGCCATGGAAATGCTGCTCACCGGCGACTTCATCGACGCGGACACGGCGCGCGAGCGAGGGCTGGTCAATCGCGTGGTGGCGATGGAGCGGCTCGATGCGGAGGTCGCGGCGCTGTGCCGCTCGATTCTCGCCAAGCCCGCGGCAGCGGTTGCGGCAGGCAAGGGATTGTTCTATCGGCAAGTCGAAACCGGTATCGAGGCAGCCTATCAGCTGGCCGGGCAGACGATGGCTTGCAACATGATGGACGCGTGCGCGCTCGAAGGCGTGCAGGCATTCATCGAAAAACGCCCGCCCGATTGGGCAACGCCGACAACGACCTGAGCCGCTGGCGCCTGTGCGTCACCACTGCTTTTCGAGCACGAGCGGCCCGGGCGTGGCGGTACGGCTTACGGCGTAGCCGCGTTGTGTGAACCAGGTACGCAATTCCTTGATCATGTCCGGGTTGCCACACACCATGATGCGCGATGTGGCCGGGTCGAGCGTCGCCCCCATCGCCTTTTCCAGTTCCCCGGAGTCCAGCAACGACGTAATGCGTCCCGACAGCGCGCCGGGCGCTTGCTCGCGCGTGACGCTGACGGCGAAATGCAGCTTGCTCACGAGTGACGGATCGACGTCGGGATGCGAGAAGTGCTTCAGTTCCTCGTAGTAGGCGAGGTCGCGCTCCCATCGCACGCTATGCACGAGGAAGATGCGCTCGAAACGCTGCCATACGGCAGGGTCCCGCAGTATCGATACGAACGGTGCAAGGCCGGTGCCCGTGGCGAGCAGCCAGAGATCGTCGCCGCCCGTGAAGCGGTCGAGCGTCAGGAAGCCATAGGCGGTGTGATCGACGAAGAGTTCGTCGCCGACCTCGAGTTGGGACAGGCGCGGCGAGAGTTGTCCGCCGGGCACAGTGATTGCATAGAACTCCAATGTATCTTCGGCGGGCGAATTCACGAAGGAGAACGCTCGCCAGATCAGTTGTCCGTCGTCGCCCGGCAGTCCCAGTCGGACGAACTGGCCCGGCGTGAAGCTCAGGCCGGCCGGGCGCGTCGTCTTGATGCTGAAGATCGTCGGTGTCCAGAAATGCATGCCGGTGACGGTTTGCGGCGAGTACTTCGTCTGCGATTGCATGCCGGGGGCTCCTCGCGATTCCACACGGCTTCAGTGTAACGCGCGGGGGGAAGGGCCGTGGCGAGACCCTCCTCGCATGCGGGGTTCCGGGGGGGGGCGAGAACCGGCGGACTCGCGTTCAGCCGTGGTCGTGGGTGCCCAGCGCGGCCTGCCGGTAGGCCGACGGCGGCGCGGTCGTTGCCGATGGCGCATCGCCCAGATGCAGCTGCAGCCACTGCGTCAGCTCGTCGATGACCGTCTGCCTGTCGAGATCGTTGAGCGTTTCATGAAAGCGTCCGGGGTAGAGGCGCAGTGTCTTGTCTTTCGAGCCGGCGTTGCCGTGAAACTGCTCGCTCGCCCAGGGCGCGGTGAGCCGGTCGGCGGTGCCGTGAAACACGTAGAGCGGCAATTGCAGGGCGTCGGCGTTGGCATGGATGCGCGCCATCGCGTCGATCAGTTCGGCGGCGGTGCGCGCCGGGGTGCCACGGTAGGCGTTGAGCGGGTCCTGTTTGGCGGCCTCGACGACGCGCTTGTCGCGAGAGATGAGCGCCGGATCGATCTTGAAGACAGGCACTTTCGGCAGCCAGCGCGACGCCCAGCGGCCGGCGGTCATCATCCACGGTGCCACGGGTTCGCCGGGGCCGAGCGCCGGGCTGCTGAGCATCAGGCCACGCACGTTCGCCGGCGCGCGCGTAATTACATACAAGGCCGCGATTGCGCCCCCCATGCTGTGGCCGAGCAGAAAGAGCGGGGTCGGGCCGAAGGTCGTGCGCACCTGGGTGAGAAAGATTTCGGTGTCGTCGAGATATTCGTCGAAATGCTTGACGAAGACGCGGCTGCCGCCGGAGCGGCCGTGTCCGCGCAGATCGTAGGCGACCGTGGCGATGCCCAGCGATGCGAAGTGTCCGGCCAGCGACGCATAGCGGGCGCCATGTTCACCCATGCCGTGCACGATGGCGACGACGGCGCGCAGCGGGGCGTGCGTGTCGGCGGGCCGCCAGGTGTGCATGTGCAGCAAAAGGCCGTCACTGGCCTGCAGGCGCGATTCCTGATACGAAACCGTCGAATTCGGCGTGGTCATGTCTCCTCCTGACGCGCTGGCGTGGCCGCCGTCGCCCGGACGCCGTGACGTTGACGACGACCGCAGCGGCCCGCCGCCGGCGCGGCGATGATCGGGTGCGCCATTCGATCATAGACGTGGGCGCGGCGGGGTGTTTTCTCTAGAGGAAATGCACCACGCCGACACTGGCTGTACGTCACGATTTGCATAAAAATAGCACGATCGTTCGGGGCTGGGGCCTCGTCGCGGCGCGCTTGTTCATCGAGGGGGGACGCTGCTGTCGAGAAGACCCGGCAAGCTCGGCAAGTCGAGAAGGCATCGGAGTCCGTCGCCAAGGGTTTTGCCGCAAAATGCCTCAAATTCGCAATAAATGCGTCATGCGCCGTGTGGTTATAATGGCAGCGGATTGACGTAAACGTAAACTTGGAGCGAGTTCACATGAAGATCCTGGTACCGGTCAAACGGGTAGTGGATTACAACGTAAAGGTTCGCGTGAAGAGCGACGGCAGTGGCGTCGACATTGCGAACGTGAAGATGTCGATGAATCCGTTCGACGAAATCGCGGTTGAGGAGGCGGTGCGTCTGAAGGAAGCGGGCGTGGCGACGGAAGTGATCGCGGTGTCGGCGGGGGTGTCGCAATCGCAGGAGACGCTGCGCACGGCGCTGGCGATCGGCGCGGACCGCGCGATCCTGATCGAGTCGGACGACGAGCTTCAGCCACTGGCGGTGGCCAAGTTGCTCAAGGCGGTGGTGGACAAGGAGCAGCCGCAACTGGTGATTCTGGGCAAGCAGGCGATCGACGACGATTCCAATCAAACCGGGCAGATGCTTGCGGCGCTGGCGAGGCTGCCGCAGGCGACGTTCGCCTCGAAGGTGACGGTGGCGGACAACCG
>NZ_CABPSD010000007.1:0-295213 GCF_902459575.1 Pandoraea morbifera | reverse complement strand
GATTCGACTTCCGAGGGTGTGAGGTCAAACGACCGGCTCGCCTCAGATACCGTCGTTTTGCCTTGAATAATGTCGAGCACCAACGCGCTCTTGCGCTTGGCCGTCCACCGCTTGATCTCGTCTTCCATCTTCATGCTCATGTGTTTGTCCTCGAAGGTTAACACCTGAGCAGGTTTTCAGTGGGTCATTACATAAGCTTTGTTTTGACGCTTCGTGTCCGTGTAAATTTTCACGAGAAAATTCGTCATTCATGCTTCACCTCACCTTAGTCTGACTTAGGTTCACGTCCTCCCTTGCCCGCGCCGCGAGAAAATCGCAATGCAAAAATGCAAGCAAATTGCGGATGTCAAGACAAACATGCCGAGAAGCATATATTCGTTATTTATGTCGAACACTTTACGCGCCACGATAACGACGATTGCCCCCCAGAAGACACTTGAAGATAGAAATGCTCCACCAACTATAAGTAGCAAGCGGATCGAGGCGACTATGCGGTTAAGGTTCATTTTTTAGATTCTTGACTGTCATTGAATATCTTTACGCCCTTCGAACCAATTCCGTACGTAAAAATTCCTTGCCCCACGTATGACGGCAACTGCTGTTTGGTCAAAGGATTTAGCATTGGGTTATCCAATTTTGACGTTGTGACGCCAAATATCGACTTTGACCGATTAACTCCATCTGCAAATCCAATGTTGTATGGCAGTTTGTCCTCGAAGGTTAACACCTGAGCAGGTTTTCAGTGGGTCATTACACAGGTCATCAGCACCCCATAACTTACCATTATCAACTCGAAGAATCTTCACGATTGTCCTTCTTCAAGGATCGACCGCATGCCCTGCAGCTTTCTGGAGCCAAATCTACATACGGAATCGGATGCCCTCGCGGTATAGAATTACAATATGGGCATCTATAAAATTTAAAAATCAACAAAAACAAAATAAACACAAAAAACACAACATAAAGCATCGCCATATATTCCAATGATCTTGGCAATAACTTAAATCCAAAAAACCCAAAAAATCCAAAAAATACTACGGCAATTATAAAACGCCTAACAACATTAAATCTCTCAATTCCTGAATTCATCATAGATTAATCATCTCCCCTTGTAGCTGAACTCTATAATATTAAATTTAACCTCGGATCCGAGACCGACATTTGGCCCGATTGCAACTTGACCTGCTCCCCGCGTTTAGTACGGTGCCGGTGTAGAGTCCGTTCCAGAGAGGAACGGCAATGAAAAAGCGATTCACCGAAGAACAGATCATCGGCATCTTGAAGGAAGCCGAGGCTGGCCTGAAGCCGGCGGAGCTGTGTCGCAAGTACGGTATCTCGGAAGCGACCTACTACAACTGGAAAGCGAAGTTTGGCGGGATGACGGTCTCCGAAGCGCAGCGCCTGAAGGAACTGGAGCAGGAGAACAGCAAGCTCAAGCGTCTGTTGGCCGAATCGATGCTCGACAACGCCGCGCTGAAGGACCTGCTGGCTCGAAAGTAGCAAGCCCGCAGGCCAAGCGCGAAGCGGTCCGGATATTGATGACCGAACGTGCCATGGGTGTTACCCGGGCCTGCGGGCTGGTAGGGATTTCGCGCTCGCTGTTCCACTACGAATCACGCCGCCGAGTTGATGACGAAGCGCTGACTGGCCGGATGATGGCCATCGCCGCGCAGAAGCGCCGCTACGGCTATCGCCGGATTCACGTGCTGTTGCAGCGGGATGGCTGCTTCGCCAACCACAAGCGCATCTGGCGCCTTTACAGCAAGGCGGGGCTGAGCGTGCGCAAGCGGCGACGCAAGCGTATTGCGGCTGTCGAGCGCACGCCGCTGCCGTTACCAACAGGCCCGAATCAGAGCTGGTCGATGGACTTCGTTTCTGACGGGTTGGCCTATGGTCGGCGGTTTCGATGCCTGAACGTGGTCGACGACTACACGCGCGAGTGCTTGGCCATCGAGGTCGATACTTCGCTGCCGGGCCTACGAGTGCAGCAAGTGCTCGAGTGGCTCAAGGAGATGCGAGGCTTACCCGCATCCATCACGGTCGACAACGGGCCGGAGTTCGCTGGTAAGGTGCTGGATGCATGGGCCTACGAAGCCGGCGTCACGCTGTCGTTCATTCGGCCTGGCAAGCCGGTGGAGAATGCCTATATCGAAAGCTTCAACGGGCGGTTCCGCGACGAATGCCTGAACGAGCACTGGTTCGTCTCGATGCGCCACGCCAAGCGGCTGATTGAGGAATGGCGTATCGAGTACAACACCGAGCGGCCTCATAGCTCGCTCGGCTATCTGACGCCTGCGCAGTTCGCCCGGGCGCACGGCGCGAAGCAGCAGTTTTTAACCTCGGACTCTAACTGCAGTTCGGACTAAAACCGGGGGCAGGTCAGGCAGAGATGGCTGGGCGACGTTGGCGCTGGTGATCGACTGCCACACGCGGGAATTGCTCGGCTGGCACCTGTCACGCAGCGGCCGTGCGACGACGGCTGGCAGTGCGCTGGAACAAGCGCTGATCGCTCGCTTCGGTACGTTGGGTCGAGTGCCAGCGCCATTCCTGTTACGCAGCGACAACGGATTGGTCTTTACCAGTCGCAGTTACACCGCGCTGGCGCGCAGCTACGGCCTGCGCCAGGAATTCATCACCCCGCATTGTCCACAGCAGAACGGCATGGTCGAGCGCGTCATCCGGACGCTCAAGGAGCAATGTGCACACCGCCATCGCTTCGAGACGCTGCAACACGCCAGCCGTGTCATCGGCGACTGGATTCAGTTCTACAACCATCGACGGCCGCACCAAGCGCTGAAGATGATGACCCCGGCCGAGGCTTTTGCTTTAGCCGCCTGACCTGAGCAGGTTCTGCTGGGTCATTACACAAGTGGTTAGCTCATTACGGTGTACCGTAATGAGCCAGCGTCGCCACACTCCCAAATATCGCGCTAACCGCGACCAATCGCACCTAGCGTCGAACGTCACGGCTATCGGCGTGAAACATCATTCGATGCGCCGGCTGATGCCGCCCCCACCTGACGAGGTCAGATCTATCGCAAACTAAACTTGGCCCTGTTTGTCATGGGCAGGTAAATTCGCACTGCTAGAGCCGTAGACCTCTTTTGAATTTTCATAGCCGAGGAATGTCGTGCGGTTCAATTACCAGCCGATGCGCTTGCGATCGTAGATCCAAACTCCGACACCGGAGACGATGGTCGCGAAAGGAACCAGCTTGCACCAGGCGTAGATGCGCGACTTTGACGGCCAAAGGTAACCGTCGTAATTGTGCATCCATGCAACAATTGGAAGCCAAATGAGCTCGATAACCAATCCGCAGAACGAATAGGTAATTAGAAACACAAGCAGATAGCTGATAAAGGCTCTGAGGCTTCGCGAAAGACGTGTGCTCATTTGTTCTTCGGCATTAAGTTGGGACCAGCATTTACTCCGGCGTTAGTCGATTCCGATGCGACTGCACCCACCGTTGTTCCGGCAACCGAAGGGATTGCACTTGGCGGAACGTACTTCGAAATGCCGAGGCCGATATCAACCCATTCTGCTCTGTACCAAGGGTTCACACGATTGCCTATAGCGCTCTCCACCTTTCCGCCAAAGCCGTAGCCTGCGACCGTTCCAGCTGCAGCGCCTGCCATACTCATATTCGGATTGTCACCTTTAATCGCGGAGCCAGCGAGCGCTCCGCCTGTGTTTATCAAGAAGCCAGGTAGCAATCCAGTTCCGAAGGTCAGAGCTCCGGTCACGCCAGCCATAGCCGTGTCAACGAGACTGATTTGCCCATTGTTGAGCACGTACTGGGCCCCCGTATTCACGCCAGCGCCTATTCCTCCGCCCGTAATCATCGCTATTGCCGAAGGAACGCCGCCAGCGACTGCACCACCCAACGCGATCATGCCCGCGCCTGCGATTGCCGTGCTGATCGGGTTGTTCTTGACATTGTATTTCACGAGGTCGTTGTGGGTGAGGCCCTGGGTAAGTTTTCCCTGTCCAGCGTCATATGCTTGCTGATTACTCGCGATGTACTGGCTGTTGTAGCTGTTGTTTGCATATTGCGGGTCGGACTTGTAGCCATCGCAGTTCAGGTTCTGACAGCCGATGATCGCGCGAACTTCGTAGTCATGCACGCCGCCCGCTGCGTCGGATGTCTGCTTGTCCGAATTGCGTAGCAGTTCCGCAACGATTCGACCTTCCGCATCCTGCTCACTGATACCGAGCTGCTTAGCAACGACTTTCGCATTCTTCTTCGCCATCGCGTATTCGTCTGGATGCAACTGCCGGTTAAACCGATCAACGTTGTACCCGTTGAACGCCCCCGAGCTTCCACCAACCGCTGCCCCCACAGCAGTACCAACGCCCGTCGCCACAATCTGCGCTAATGCCTGATCGATGTCGGCGTTGCCTGTCGGATGTGCCTTCTGAATGCTCTCGCTCAGTTCGTTAAGTGTCCCGCCGAGCTTCGATGTCAACCCTGCGCCTAGCGCACCACCGAGCGCATTCCCGCCTCCTAAGCCTGCGATGATTGCGCCGCCAGCCGCGTGCATTGCCGCACGGTAGTCGCCGCCCTCCTTCCAGTCGTCCGCTTCCTTCTGATACTGCGCCTTCAACTCCGGGTCGGTCGTGGCATCGGCCAGCTTTTGCGCCGCCTCTCGCTTCTTATCCGCATACGTCCCAATATCCCGCGCCACCGCTTCCCCAGCCGCCGTCGCCGCCGCCATCAGGCGCGACTGATCGTTAAGCAGGTTCTGCAAATCCGGCATTCGGTTCACCGTTTCGTTCAGATTCGACGTATCGCGATTCAGGCTCGCCAGATCCTGCGTCTGGTTCGCGCCGTTCGTCAGCGTGATCGTGCCTTCGCTCACGCCGCTGCGCGTCGTGCCACGCTCGCTGCCGCTCTCGGACTGCGGCAGCATCGGTGCAATGCCGCCGGTGTTCTTGCCTGAACTCGGTCCCGTCGTACGCTCATTTGCACCGCCATTGCCGAACGTGCCCCCGCCGCCAAAGCCAAAGCTGTTCGCGCTGTAGTCGGAATGGTTCTGGATGTCGGAGAACGTCAACGTTCCCGTCGTGAGTTGGTTCTTCCACGGGTCTGCCGTGCTGGCGATATACGAGCCCTTCAGATCCGTATTCCCCGCGACATTGATGTCGAATCCGCCAGAGCCCGCCTGAATCCCCGCTTGCTCAACCACACCCGCGTAGTTGCCGCTCGCGTTACCGCGAGAATAGCTGAAGCTGCCCGACGCGCCGCCCATGCTCGCGCTGAAACCACCACCCATACTCTCCTGATGTGCCGAACTCTCGCTCGTGTCCTGCACGCTGGCGATGTTCAGATCGCCGCCCACACGCGCAATCACCTTGTCCGCATTCACATTGCCGCCGACGATATTCGCATCGCCGCCGCTCACGATCACCGCCGTATTGCTGGCATTGATGTGAGAGTTGTTCTGGAACGTCGAATCCGAGTTGGCGTCACCGTTTGACTTCGAGAGCGATGCCGATACACCCCAGCCACTAGTGCCGAACGACACACCAAAGCTGCCGCCCTTCGACTCGTTGTCGCTGCGCGTCGACTCCGTGTCCTTGCTGCTAAGCACATTGACCTGGTTGGTGGCTTGCAGGAGGACATCCTTCGCATCGATGTTCGATCCGATGATGTTGACGTTGCCCTTACCAGAAGCCGCATCTCCTGTGGCAATGAATGCGGCGGTGCCGCCAGCCTTGATGTTGCTTGCGACGTTTTCCGTGCTATCGAACGACGACGTCGACTTGCTGCTCGACGAACCCCAGCTCAGTTCCACCTTGGCTTCAGGCTTCGCCGCCGATTTCGGGTCAGCAAGCATATCAACCGCTCGCGTGGCCTCGTTGTAAGCACCATAAGCGCCACTAGCGGCAGCGTACCCACGTAACGCCGAGACACGCGCATCGCCTCCCGAATCCACTGCGGATTTGACCTGATTGGTGACGTTTTGAATCGCATCAATGACCGGCGACTTCACTGCCAGCGTAAAACCCGAGCTCTTGAACTCATGCGTCTCGTCATGATGCTGCTGATTGAGCGCAGATTCGATCGTGACATTCTGACCGATGCCGGTAATATCGCCAGCCGCCATGATGTCGCTGCCTCTGACCAGCAGGTCGTTGCCCGCCACCACGCTGACATTGCCGTTCAGGCTGCCCACCATGCTGCCCGTCTGCGTCACGCTGCTGTCGTTAGTCTGGTCACGTTGCTCGTTCTTGCCGTACGAAATACCCACACCGCCCGACGAACCCAGGCCAGAACTCTTCTTCTCGTAAAACGAACTGCTCTGGCTCTCGTTCTGCGCAGACTCGATGCGCACGTCGCGTCCGGCCTGCAAGGCGACGTCCTGCGTGCCGACGACCGTTGAACCACTCACGATGAGGTCGCGTCCGGCCGACACCCCGACCGCATCGCCCGACACCGTCGAGCCCACCGCAATCGTTTGATGTGAGCTTGATGACGATGTCTCCTCTGTTTTGGAGAGGAATCCCGAACTGCTGTCGTGCTGCCATTTCTGACTGTCGTGCGTCTCCGTCACCGTGCCGATGTTGACGTCGCCCGTCGCCGCCAATGCGACGGTTCCATTCCCCTGCGACGACACAGATGAGCCCAACACCGACAGATTTCCGGTGCCCGACGAGGCCGCGACCGGACTGATCTGATACGCACCAAGTACGCCACCGACCGCGCTCGTCTGCCCCGCGCCGATCAGCAAGTGGTTACCCGCGCTCACGCTGGCACCATTGACTGCCTCGTCCAGCGATGATTTGGTGTACTGCAACGAACCTCCGAAGGAGCGCTCGTCGTGCGTGTGCGAGTCTTTGACTGCCGTTACCGTGACATCATTGCCCGCGAGTACCGTCGCATTGCCGCCTGCGGCAACAGTCGTCCCGCTCAACTTGGTGTCGCGCCCTGACACCGTCGTCAGATTGCCGCCAGCGGAGATCGCACTTCCGACGTTCTGCACGATGACGTCGTTCCCTCCGTTCTGTCCGTCGGTCGTGCCGACGGTCTGCGACTGGCCGACCGTCAACGTGTTGACGTTGATGTCGCGCCCCGCCGCGACCACCACACCGCCATCGCTGGCGATCGCGCCCGCATTGAGGGTGACGTCGCGCGCAGCCACT
This sequence comes from Pandoraea morbifera, assembly GCF_902459575.1. Classification (NCBI taxonomy): domain Bacteria; kingdom Pseudomonadati; phylum Pseudomonadota; class Betaproteobacteria; order Burkholderiales; family Burkholderiaceae; genus Pandoraea; species Pandoraea morbifera. The sequence goes on along the minus strand of NZ_CABPSD010000007.1, from coordinate 288,070 downwards.
GCCGTGACGCTGTTCGATCCGGAGATAATGCCCACCGCACCGATACCTGTGGCCGACGCCGACGATGTAAAACTACCGCCGTTGTCCGTCCCTGCCTTCTGGGTCAACGTGGTGGACTCGTTGATGAGGTCACGACCGGCCTGCACCACGACGTCCTTGCCGCCGATGCGCCCACCGGTGTTGCGGATATCACCGAGCGACGACAGCGCCGTCGTGCCACCGCTGCCAATGACGCCGAGGTTGACGATGGCATCACCAAGAATCGTCGTCGCCGTGTCGCTGACGATCTGGCCACTGTTCTTGATGTCGCCAGTCGCAGCGAGCTTCACGCTGCCGCCCGAGACCAACGCACCCGTGTTCGTGAGATCGATGGTATTGGCCTGCGCCAGATACACCTGCGGCACGAGCACGGATTGCACCGAGCCGTCGGGTAACGTGACGTCCTGAGAGACCAGCCACACCATGTCGCTGGTCAGTTGCTTCATTTGCGCATCTGACAGCCCTACGCCCACGCTCAACCCAAACTGCTTGCCGTAGGTCACGCCGTTGTTGAGTAGTGCGGTGTACTCGTCGAGATAGTTGGTGTAGCCAGCCAGCAGCGTCTTGCCGGTCAACGCCGTGATCTGATCGCGCACCAGCTGCGTTTCGTAGAATCCATCACCGATGCGCTTTTGCGTTGTCTGAGGATCGAGATTCAGTCCAGTGAGCATGTAGTCGCTGGAGATGAACTTTCCGTAGTTGGTGAAGCGAGGATCCGTCGCGACCAGGAAGGTCTGCCCCGGCGTCGTGTGCAACTGGAAGAGTCCGTTACGAGGGAGCGTCAGGCCGGGAATCGCCTGCGCAGACGAACCCAGCGTCTGGCGGTTCACCACACCGCCCGACAAATTGCCGAGCTGTGTGCCCGTGGCGTTACCACCCGTCACGCCCGCACTGCCGACGGTGTTGCCTGAGCGATCGACGCTCGAAACGGTGATGCTCTGCCCCGACGACTGTACCGACTGCCCGCCGAGCGCAATCGCTGGCAACGATGCCAGCGTGATCGGCGGCAGCGGCGTGACCGGGTACGCGACGTCAAGCTGTTCGCTGTCTCCGCCGGACTTTTGATGCCAGTAGAAGGTCGACGTCTGAGTTTGCGTCACCGTCTCCTGCAGAAGAATGCCCACATCGTTGACCGTGCCACCCTGCGCACGGCGAATCAGATCACGGCCAGCCGTCATCGTCGACGATTGGTTATTGATAGCGCCGCCATCGGCATTGATCCGAATCGCGCCTTGCGCCTGCAACTTGGCTTCCGGCGACGCACTGATAAGCTGATCCCGCGTGCGCGTCGTGGTCACGTTGCGCACGATCTCGTTGTAGTCACGCTGATCGATGCCCAGATCGCCACGCGAGATCGCCTGATCCGGACGGATCATCGTATTCGGATCCCAGTCCGGCCAGAACGTGATGCGATATGTCGCCCCGTTGTCGACGATATTGTTGTAGTACTGCGTGGGATTCTTACCCACTTCCCGCGTTTTGGTCGTCGACTGGCATTGACCGTGGTCATCGCAAGGCCCCTGACCCGCAGTCGTGAGGTCCTGGTACGACTCTTCGAGCGGCGTTGTCAAACTAAACGTCTGAGCGGTCGCGTTCAGGTTCGTCACTTGCGACTTCGGCACGTCGACCGTGATTGGCACGGCAAGGTGTTGCAGGAGCGCCGATGAGATAGGGGCTGCGCCCGCCCCCCAGTTCCACTCTTTGAAGGTCAGGCTGGTGTGCGATTGCGTTTCTGTTCCGCCGATCAGCCCCGCGGTGTACAAGCTGTAACTCTTCGTGGTGGTTTCCGGCGTTCCCGGCTGCGTCACGATGCTCGTACGCATGTTGTTCACTGCACGCGCCGCAATGTCGAGATTGCCGTCGGCGATGATGTTCGCCGAACGGTTGTTCAGCACCGCAATTTGATTGGCAAGCAGACCGGCGCCGTCGCGTGTGCCGTCGCGCCCGATTTCGATATCACCCATGCTGTACAGCATTGCGCCATCGTAGTTCGATACGGTGTTCGTCGCATACAGCGCGAGTCGCCGCGCGCCGCCCATGACGGCGGCCACGCCGTTGTTCTCTATATCGGCCGCATTGATCTGTACGTCGTTGCCCAGCACCGCATTGGTGTTGACGAAGCTGCCCGCCTGAAGCCGAACCGTGTCTCCACTAATGCTGCCCAAATTGGAGAACAGGCCGTCTGCACTCAGGCGCGTCGTCGTCGCATTGAAGCCGCCGCCTGCTGCGTTGACGATCTCGGCCGCGTGAATGTCCAGTGTTCCGGGGGCGCTGAATGCACCGGTGTTGGTCAATCGGCCCGTGGACGTCAGCGTTAGCACGCCATCGGCACGCAAAAGGTTGGCCGACGAGTTCACATAATCGCCAATCGCCGCCAGCGTCAGGTTACGTCCGGCCGTCATCTGGCCCGCGCCGCTCATCACGCCGCTCAAACCGACATCTTGATTCGAACGGATGACGCCACCGGCATTGCTCAACGATGCGACCTGAAGGGCGACGTCGCCCGCACTCTCGAGGGTACCGCCCGTATTGACCACGCTGGCGCTCGCCTTCGTCACCGTCAGCGACGCACCGCCGAACACACGTCCACCCGTGTTGTCGATCAAGCCGCTAACACCGAGCATCAGCGCACCGCCACCAATCACCTTCCCGCCGGACACGTTGCTCAGCGACGCCGCCGTTACCGCCAGCCCGCCATTGCCACCCAGCGTTCCGCCAGCGTTGCCGACGCTGCCCACGGCGGTGAGCGTAGTGTCTCCGTCGCCAGCGTTCGTGATCTGCCCTGAAGCGTTGGCGACGCTACCCGCTGTCACGGTCAGCGTGTCGTGTGCGCCATTGGCACTGACGCGCCCGCCGGTGTTCGTCAGCGTTCCCTTGGTGTCTACCTTCACATTGCCCGCGGCTTGCATTGAACCTGCCGCGTTGTCGACGTCGCGCGTCGCCGTGACAGTCAGGCCCTTCGCTCCGTAGATCTTTGCACCGTCCCGGTTGCGGATGTCTGACGACGACGTGAGCGTCGCGGTGTCGACTGCACTCAGCTCGCCAGCCGTGTTGTCGATGCGCGCCGCCGCCATGGTCAGCGCGCCGAGGCTGCCGAGAATGCCCGAAGCGTTGGTGAACCCGCCGCTCGCGAGGACGTTCAGCGCACCATTCCCGAGATGACTGACCTTGCCGCCATCGTTTGTCAGATCGACGACGTCGAGCGTCAGGTTGCCTGCATTCGACACCACGTTGCCAGCGGTGTTATCGAAGATGCCGCCGACCTTTATCGTCTGCCCTGTCTGACCATACTGCTTGATCTGACCACCGGCATTCGAGACGTTGCCCGTGGCCGTGAGCGATAGCGTATCGGCTTCAACCAGCCCGTCCTTATTGTTCAGGCTGCCGACCTGGAGCGTGGATGTCGCCGCCGAAACCGTCCCTTGACGGTTGATCAGCGCGCCGCTCAGCGTAGCGTCCATGCGCTCACCGGAAACGGTCCCTCCTGTGTTGTCCAACTGTCGTCCGGTCAGGCTCAGTGCTTTGCCTGCGACGATCTGTGCCGAATTGACCATCGAATCGGCATGGATTCTGAGATCGCCGTTGCCCCCGATCACGCCGCCCGTATTGCCGTTCGCTGTGGTGCCGCCTCCATTGCGAAGTTCGCCGTCGACCTCGATGCTCGAGTCATCGCCCGCCAGCGAAACAACCCGACCCGCCGAGTTGTCCAGCGAGGTGCCCTTGATCTTCAGCTTCCCGCCCGATTGCAACAATCCGCGAGCGTTGTCGATATCCGTGCCCGTGACATCGAGTCGGGATGTAGCGACTGACTGCGCGTCGCGGTTGTCGATCCGACCGATCGCCGCCAGCGTGATGGTGTCAGCGCTCAGATTGCCAATCGCGTTCAGCAGATGCTGTGCGGAGGTGATCTTCAACGCCGTCGCCGCCGAGACGATGGCGCGTTGAATGTCGACATCCCCCGCCTGCGACAGGAGCGTGAGCCCCCCGGTGGCGTCTGTCCGGCTGCCCGACAGATCCAGCGCACCACCGGTCACGATCAGATCCCCTCGGGCGACATTACGGCCCGTTGCCACCACCTTGCCGGAGGCGGTGACGCTCAGACTGCCCGCGAGCGTCGCCTGACCATTCGCGTCGATACCGGCACCCAACGTGCCATTCGACGCGACGCTCGCGGCCTGCGCCGAAACGTTGCCTGCGGCGCTCAACTGACCGCCGTTCTGGAGCGCTCCACCCGTGCGCAACTCGGCATTCCCAGCAGCATACAAGGTGCCGGGGTTATCGACACCGTCCCGAGCGTCGATGGAGAGACTGCCACTGGTCTCAGTCTTGCCGCTATTGACGAGTTTGCCCTGCGTCGTCAGCGTCAAATCACCGGCTTGTGCCGCGATCACGCCCTTGTTCGAAACGCCGACGCCGTTCTCTGTCCCGACAAGGAAAATGCGTTGCGCATACATGCCGCCCAACTGGCCGACGTCAATGGAAACGTCCGGAGCCGCACCGTCGCCCGCTATCTTCTGGACGGCAAGACTTTCGTGATCGACGCGATTCGTGCCCGTCACCACATTGAGTTGCTTCGCGTGTAAGGCTGCGTTGACCTGCACGGCACGTGCGATGAGATCTACCTGATCGACATTGCCTGCATTCAACCCGTCACCTTGAATCGTCAATCGACCGCCGTTGACCTGATACCCGGAGAGGTTGCCGTCAGCGCCCATGATCGGAGCGCCGGTCGTGAGCACTGCTCGTGTGGTGTTAATGAAGCCCCCGCCGTCCACCATGATGCCAGCGCTGTTGGCCACAACGACCTGCGCCGCCTTGCCGGCGACCTCGAGATAACCACGCAGTTGACTCGGCGAATTACTGTTGACCTGATTCAGAATCACACGCGCCGCCTGATCGCGAGCGAGATTGGGGTTGCCGTTGACGTAGCCCGCCTGCTGCGTGTTCACAATTGTCGGCGAGTTGTTCAGGATAACGCCCTGACGCGGCACATCGAACTGCGAATAGACGTTTTTTGATACGCCCGCAGCGGTGGGCGTGGTGATATTGATCTGCTGCAGACCATTAGAGGTTTGCAAAACATTCGGGCCACCCGGTGCCGCGACAACCTGCGCTCGAACCGAAATCGGAGCAATGATTTGCGCAAGCACCAGCGCACGTACCAGGCTATGCTGAAGCCCAAATTCGAATGAGTTTCCCCGAAGCGCGCCCCTCGCGCGCCGATTCGCGTGAATTTCCATCTGATCTTTGTACGACTGCTTTTTGTTAGGGTCTTTGCCCGGTGTCCCACTTCTATCGTTACAAACTTCGCATGCCGAATATTACTAAATTTTTCGATATTATTTCGTTATGCAAAACTATCTTTCGAAAATTACCCAATATCGGTAGAATCGGAAAAAACTAATAATTCGAACTAGTTTCGCCGGGGAATCCAATGCACATCGACACCTGATCCAAGGTCGACCGGTTGGACACACCCTCCCCTGCCTCTGATATCGATGTTCGTCCCACAACTTCGGGTCGGGTCGACGCTCGTCTTGTGTCAGTGATTCCTCTTCAGCTGCCTGCTAATGAACTTCGCATCACGTTGGTCGCCCGCAAAGCTCTGTCGTCTGGCTTTGGCTCTGCTTTACCTCCCGCTGTCTTTCGAAGCACCGGCACAAACACCGCCTGCGCCGGCCATCGATGCGGCTGCTTCGAATGCGCGCCAGCAACAACTTCTCGAGCAGCAACGTCAGGCGCAGGAGCGCGCTGCGGCAGTCAACACACCAACGGTGCGCTCGGCGCTCCCCGCGACAGACGGATTTCCGGCACTTCCTGTGGAGTCCCCTTGCTTCCCGGTGAAGACGTTTTCTCTGCACGTTCCAGAGACGCTCCCGCAGCGTGCAAAAACCGCCGGCGCGTCATCACTTCCACTCGATCCGTTTGCCTTCGCGACGAACTGGCTCGCGCACTACCGGGGTGAGTGTGTTGGCCGCGAAGGCGTCGCTGCGATAACCGCAGGTCTTACCAAAGCGATCTTGGCCAAGGGCTATGTGACAACGCGCGTTCTCGTCCCCGAGCAGGACCTGACAAGCGGCGAGTTTCAGCTCGTGCTCGTTCCCGGCACCATCGGAGGCATTCGGTTTTCCGATGCGTCGCAATATGGCACCTGGCGATCGGCGTTCCCGGCACGCCCCGGCGATCTCCTCGAACTGCGCGATCTCGAACAGGGACTCGAGCAAATGAAACGCGTCGCCAGTCAGGACGTGACCATGCAGATCGTGCCGACGGAGTCACCCGGTGAAAGCGACGTCGTCATTGAGGTGAAACGTTCGAAGCGATGGAGCGTAGTGGCATCGATCGACAATTCGGGCTCTCGCGATACCGGTAAACTGCAAGGAAGCCTGGCACTCGGCATCGACAATCCGCTGGGACTAAACGACATCCTGAGCCTGGGAGCAACGCACGACCTTGCCTTCGCCGACAAGCGCTTCGGCTCGAATGGGTGGAGTGCCTTCTACTCGATACCGTGGGGATATTGGACTGCCACGCTGGCAGCATATGCCAACCGGTACAGCCAGCAGATCTCCGGCGTGAACGACATCTTCTTAACTCGCGGACAGTCGCAGAACCTCGACTTCAAACTGTCCCGCGTGATTCAGCGTAGCCAAAGCAACGTGTTGAGCGCGCAAGTCCGCCTTAGCAAGCGCTTTGGACGAAGTTTTCTCGAAGACACTGAAATCGAACAGCAGTACCGGAACAATACGTTCATCGAGTTCGCACTCGTGGACCGGCACTACATCGGTGTCGGGCAATTCGACGGCAGCATTTCATATCGACAAAGCGTCGCAGGGCTGGGCGCAGCACCGGACTTTGCCTTGCCCGGCATGCCGACGTACCGCTTTAACATGGCCGTACTCGATGCCAACCTGTCACTTCCGCTCGGTCAATTGCCACTTCGCTACGTCACGACATTTCACGGGCAATTCACTAGCGATGTGCTGCATTACATTGACGACATGAGTATCGGCAGCCGCTATACCGTTCGCGGGTTTGACGGTGAATCGTCTCTTGCTGCGGAAAAGGGCTTTTACTGGCGCAACGAATTACAGTGGGCGCTTGCGGCGTCCGGCGTATCGCTCTTCGTCGGTGCGGATTATGGGCGTGTCAGCGGCCCCAACGCGCAATACTTGGCAGGGACACAGCTTGCGGGCGCAGTTATTGGCGTTCGCGGCAATACCAAGCTCCCCTTCGGTTTCGTCGCCGGCGAAATCTTTGCCGGCACCCCAATCTATAAGCCAACGCACTTTCAGACCGCTCGAACTACGGTCGGATTCTCGCTGACCGCCCAATTCTGATTGCGCGTGACGAGCGCATCACAACCAGAGATCAGCATCCCCCCGTTTTATCAATTCGGCAATCAATTGGTTATCCAAATTTGTTGCGAATCGATGAGCCGTAGCAAACTTCCGCGAAGTTAAAGTACAAATTATTCAGTGAGATAGCAGCAGACGGCTTCCGGACGGACACCGCCTCCGCCAGGTTTTCTCGGTAGCCCTCACTGGCATTCGCGGTCATTGATCGTCGCATACGTTTGCGCCACCACCGGTTTCGGTCCGAACGGCGTGCGCGCCGCCCCGTCCCTCACCTCCGCACCACGCTCCTGAACGCCGCGGCGAGCGTGGCGAGGGCGTCGCGCTGTCGGCTGTCGCTCACCCGGGAGTGAAGCACCACCGGCAACCGCGGCAGATCCGGAAGCCCAAGCCTCGCGCCAACGTCCACGGCGCCCATAGGCAACATCCGAGGCGCCAATGCCGCAACGCCAAGCCCGGCCACGACGGCCGCCGCAGCGGCTGCAACGCCGCCGCCAACGAACGCCTCGGTCCACGGCACCCCCGCCGCATCGAGCGCCTGACCTGCCATCGCGCGCACGCCGCACGGCTCGGCCAGCGTGACGAGCGGCAAGGGCTCGCCTGCACGAGGCTCCCACGTCGGCGCAGCGAACCATCCGAATGTCTCGTCCGCCAACGTTTCTCCGTCGCTTCGATCCGCGTGAAAACGAACGATCACCGCGTCGAGCTCCCGCCGGTCGAACCGTTGAAGCAAATCACCGGACGAACCAATCCGAATCTCAATCAGCAACTGCGGATTCTGCGCATTCATGCGCGCGATCAACGACGGAAGATCCGGCCCCGCGACATGGTCGCTGATCCCGATAACAAGACGCTGCCGACGCTGCGCAAACCCGGCAAGCGCGCGATTGTGAACCTCCAGCAGTTCTCGGGCATTTTCGAGGAACGAAAGCCCCTGCGACGACAACTCGACATGCCGCGGCGTGCGCTCGACCAACCGGCAGCCGAGCCTTTCCTCCAGTCGTTGCAGCTTCAAACTGACAGCGGCCTGCGTCGCCCCCATCGCTTCCGCCGCACGCGTAAAGCTGCCGAGCTCCGCAATGTGAACAAAAGCCTGGACGGCATCAAGATCGAGAGGACGTTGAATCATTTCAAATTCTTATCTTTGAAATTCATATTAATAGATTTTCAATATAACAGATAGCCCTTAATCTTTGGCTTCCCGCTGACCCCTCACGCAAAAAGGAGCCCCCGATGCCACTCGCCCATGTCGCATTACGCGCCGGAAAGTCGGAAGCCTACAGACAGGCCATCCTCGACAACGTTTGTCGCGCAATGCACGAAACGTTCAACGTGCCCGAAGACGATCAATTCATGACGATCACTGAGCACGATGCCGCAAACTTCCGCTACAGCCCATCGTATCTCGGCATCGCCCGAAGCGACGATCTCGTCTTCATCCAGATCACCGCCAACAACACGAGAACCCTCGACCAGAAGTTGGCGCTGTTCAAACGGACCGCGGAGTTGCTCAGCCAAAGCCCCGGCATTCGGCCGGAGGACGTTTTCGTCAGTCTGATCGAGGTGGAAAAAGCCAATTGGTCGCTCGGCAACGGCCTGGCACCGTACGTCTGAGTTTGCGTGAGCGCCCGCCGTTCGACGACATCCTCGGCGGGCACTCACCGACTACGCGCTACGACATTCGCCCATTGGCAAGACCGACGGACAACGCAACATCGTCATCTCGCAAGATCGTGCGTATTCTCCGACCGGCCGAGAGCCGGCGCAGCATTCGTGTAGTAATCTCTGTCGTCGCGAATCGATCGAATGAAACGCAGCGTGACGTCCGCGCGACGCGTTCGCTCAGGCACGAACGCACGCGCTCGCGATATCAACCGGAGGCTACAGAATGAAAATGGATGCATTTGCGTTCGGCACGACGCAATGGGCGGACGTCGAGAAAACCGAACACCGTGGGGAAACCGGCGTCGCCTACTGGCGCACCCGTCATTTTGGTGAGGCGCCGAATCAAATCCGCGTGCGGATGGTGGAATACTCGCCCGGCTATCTGGCGGATCATTGGTGCCACAAGGGTCACATTCTCTTTTGCCTCGAGGGCGAACTGGAAACCACGCTCGAGGACGGGCGCAAGTTCGTCCTGACGCCAGGCATGAGCTACCAGGTAGGAGACGGGGCGGAAGCGCATCAGTCTTATACGAAATCGGGCGCAAGGCTATTCATCGTCGATTGAGCCGGCCCTTCCAGCCCCGTTTACCCTCCCGGCGATTCATGTGATCCGGGCTGTGCGCATCGTGAGAGCGACGTCGCACGGTCCTCACGCGTCAGCACGGGCCATGCCGATGGCGGCATCGCTTGCCAGCATGGCGATCTGCATCGACAGCACATAACCGAGCGTGCCGGGCCACGACGAACCGCCCCCCATAACGGCCGCGGCGACCTCGCACACCAGCGGCATCGGGATCAACATCGCCACCGTACGCAGACCCGCGAGCCACGCACCTTCGCGACGGTGCCACACCGCGTGGCACAGACACTGCACCGCCATGGCCGACATGCCCACCGGCAATGCCCGCCAGTGGTCGAGCCAGATCGCCAACCACCCGACCGCATTCGTGGGAACGTCGTGCGGGCACTGCGCGAGATAAAGCGCCGCGCCGACGCCCCGCAATTCCGCGGCACAGAGCGCCACTGTCACGAGTGTCAGCGTGGCCCGGGATACGACGAACAGCCCCCGCCGACCGCCCCTCGCGCGTCGCTCGGTCTCAATCGTGCCCGCCACAGCAGCCATGCGACGAGGTGGCCGTCTCGAGCGCAACAGCCTCACGTGCCCGTGCCCCATGCGCCCCCGCATCCGGTTGCGTGACAAGCCCGGTATCGCAGCAATTGCCCGGCAGCACCGGTGCCGAAACGCCGCTGTGTTCGCAGCAGCCCCCCTTCCACCAGCGGGCGCCTTCGCCCTGGCAGTACTTCCCGTCGGCCTCCACCATCGCCATGAACTGCGGATGGTAGTGACGACATACCTCGAGCTCCGTCTTCACCCAATGCAACGGGGCCCTGGCGTAGTGCTGCCAAAAGTCACCCCGCATGTTGATGCCGGGTACCGCCGGATTCCAGCTCTCGTCGAGCCACAGGTCCGGATCGCCATACTTCGAACACAACGCGCGAATCTTCGGGTCGTCGAGTGCCAGAAGGCGTCCGTTCTCGATGATCGTCTCGTTATCGCCCGAGCGCTCGGTGGTGTACGTCGGGAAATAGAGATGCAAATGCCAGTGTCCAACCAGATGCCCCATGCGCGCGGCCTCACGCTCCGTCATCGACGAGATGATCGTGCCGAACCCCATGTGAATCACGCCGGAGCGAACGCGCTCGTACAGACAATTGACGAAGCCGGACGGAAAGTCCTTGCGCGGACGATGCACGTGCGGATTGGTGCCGATCGACGCTTCCCACCAATGCATGATTCCCTTGTCGGGAAAGCCGGGATACTGAATATCCTTCGTGCGCTCCATCACGTCGCGTAACTTGTCGCCGAACTGCCCGCCGGCATTGATCTGCACGATCCTGGAGCGCTCCACGATGAGTTGCGTCCAGTCGCACGGCGCGATGTGATTGGTGGTACCGGCAATCACCCCCGTGCCGTCTTCCTTGAACGGATGAAACATCCACGGACGCCCGCAAATGTGACCCGGCAGGTACGTCTTGCCGAAGTGCTCGTTGCCCTGCCATGTGCGCGCCGTCAGCTCCGGCGAGTAGAACTCGCGGTTCCTGTCCCAGTACTCGTCGTGGTTCGTGAAGGAGATGTCGGTGCCTTCCGGGTCCGTGATGCGCGCACGCCGCGCCGATCGAATGCGCTCCCAGGTCCATCGATCGATGGCGTTGATGACTTCGATCGGCATCGCATGCGCCGGCGACGCGAGAATCTCGGGCGTGATGAACGGCATGCGCTGAATCTTGATCAGCCGTTCCGCGAGCACCGGCCCGCCGTAACCCATGAGGATCTTGTCGTACTTCTGGTTCTTCTCCTCCGTCTCCCACATGTCCATCCATTCGGCCAGCTCCCGGGTGCGGAACAGGTAATACTCGACCTCGTCCGCGCCCACCCATTCCTTGATGGGGCCGCGGTCGATCTTCTGAATTTCGTACTTGACCTTGTACTTCTCGAGAATCTTCTGACACGCCTGGATCGTCAGTTCGCTGTGCCAGTTGTCGACACGCAGCAAGACGCGTTCGCCCGCCTTCAGGTCCCAGCACGCGTTCAGTCCGTGGTTGTACGGGCGGCGCGCCACGTGCTCCAGGTAAGGCAGCAACTGATCGCTTTGGGTCACGTCCACGAAGGGCGGGCAACGAGGCGGTCGCGTTTGTTTGAGCGGCGGTTGGTCATAGTGAGGAACACCGTCGGGTACGGAATGACGGAGATCGGAAAAGTCGGTCATGAAGGCTCCAATGAGGAATTCGGCCGGCGTCGACGTCAGGCGCGACGCGACGCGGGTATCGTGAGAATCGCGACGAAGGAGATCGCCGCAAAGCCGGAAAGCAACCACCCGGCGCTTTGCGGATTGCCGGTGTTCCGGATCAGCCAGGTCGCGATCATCGGTGCAAAACCACCCATGACCGCGGAGAGTCCGATGCCGATCGATACGCCGGTCGCCCGCACGCGCGTTGGGAACATTTCGGAGACCAGCGCAGGGCCCGGCCCGGTGAACAACGTGTAGGCCAGCGCCATCAACCCCTGCACCAGCATCAGGCTGACGAGGGACGGCCGGCCAAGCAGCAACCCATACGCCGGATAGGCGGCAAACGCGAACAGAAGACAACTGACGATGACAAGCGGCTTGCGCCCGATGCGATCGGACACCGCCCCCATCACCGGCGAGAACACGGCAAAAATGAATAGCGCCAGCGAACTGCTCCACAGCGCCTGGACATGGCCGATCGACGCATAGGTGTGCGCGAACGACGCCATGTAGACGAGCACCATGTAAGCACCGCCCCCCCAGAACACGCCGAAGGCGAACGTCTGGATCACGCGACGCACGAAGGTGGCCGTCGGCATGGCGGGCGCTTCGCTCGCGCCCGACTTCTCGAAGTCGGGCGATTCATCGACATTGCGACGCATGAACGCACCCACGGGTCCCAGTATCGCCCCCAGCAGGAAAGGAATGCGCCAGCCCCAATTGCTCATGTCCGTAGGCGAGAGCACAACGCTCAGCAGTCCGGCCACGGCAGCGGCAAGCAACAGCCCCGCGCCGATGGTCGATTGCTGAAACGCGCCCACGAATCCCTGACGGCCCTTGCCGGCCCATTCATACAGAAACGTCGACGCACTGCCCCACTCCCCGCCGGCCGAGAAGCCCTGCACGAATCGCGCCACCACCAGCATTACCGGCGCCCAAAGTCCAATGGACGCATACGACGGCAGCAATCCGATGGCGACGGTACTCATCGCCATGAGCATCACCGTAAGCGTGAGCACGGATTTGCGGCCTTTGATGTCCGCAATGCGGCCGAGCACCACACTTCCGACCGGACGCGCGACGAAACCCACGCCAAACACGCCGAACGTCGCTAGCAGCGCGGCGTATTGATCGGTCGACGGGAAGAAATGCCTGCCCAGCGTGGCGGCAAGAAATCCGTAGACACCGAAGTCGTACCACTCGAGTACGTTACCCGCGATACCGGCGACCAACGCCCGCCTTCGGGCCTTCCCGGCGGGCCCACCCACGGGGCGCGCAGCTTCGGTGGCGAGCGTGCTGAGCTGTTGCATGACGTATCTCCTGTCCCATTCTGTTGTCTTGACTGCCGTCGCCCCGTGTCGCCGCGAGTACGGCGCTTCAGTGCGTCCCGAGCTTGACCGACGGGTCCGGCATGCGGTGTCGCCCCGCGGGCGGCTTCTCGACGTGCCTGCGTCGCCACGCGGCATTGCATGCTGTTGAAAACCTCTTTGCATGCAATATAAGCAAAATATTGCAGTTTTAGGCTTGGTGTTTACCTTAATGCATGCAATGACACAGCCTGATTGCATGCATTAGAATGCGGATAACCTGATTCCAGATGCCAACATGAGCACCCAGATCGACCGCGTGATCTCGCAAATGCGGGATCTGATTCTGTCCGGCGAGTTACGCGCGGGAGAGCGCATCGTCGAATTGCAGTTCACCGAGCGGCTGAATGTCTCGCGCACGCCGCTGCGTCTGGCGCTGGCCGAACTCGAGCGTGAGGGCATCCTGGAACGGTTGCCATCGCGCGGGTTTCGCGTACGCGGGTTCTCGTTGGAGGAAATTCTCGACGCCGTAGAGGTGCGCGGCACGCTGGAGGCGATGGCGGTTCGGTTATTGATCGAGCGCCACTGGTCGGAAGCACGGGTGCGCGCGCTCGAAGCGATCGTCGAGGACGGTCGTAGATTGATAGACGCCGGACTTGGCGCGCAGGCGCCTGATGGCCGCGACGGGTGCACTTCGATCGATGCGCACGCGTGGGCGGAGGTCAACCGCCGGTTTCATGAAGCGATTGCCGAGGGCGCTGGCAGCCGTGCGTTGTCGAATGCGATGGACAAGAACAATGCGACGCCGTTCGTCGGTCCCGGGTCCGTGATTCTGCCGCCGGAGCGCTCGGCGGTGGAAACCGCCTTGGTCGTGCGCGCGCAGGCCGACCACGAGGACATCTGTACCGCCATCAAGCGCCGCGAAGCGGCGCGCGCGTCGGCGCTGGTGCTTGAACACACGTACCGGAGCAAGGAAAACAAGCGCCGGCTGATTGCGCAGATGCAACATGCCAACGACGACGCCGCCGGCAAGGCGATCTTCCCGCCGATCATGGAAAGTCTGTCGCTCTGAGCCGCGACACCGGGGCGACACCGGCCGTGGGTTCGCCGCCCCTTGACCGACCGGTTGCGCTCAGAACCGGTAGGTCACCTTCAGGCTTCCCGCCTGCGCTGACGCCCGTGCGGTGTTGACGAGGGCGTCGTACGCGAGCGAGACGTCCAGGTGCCTGGCGAGCGTTATACCGAAGCTGGCACCGAGCGTCAGATAGCCGCGCGCCAGATGCGTACCCGGTGCAACGAAGATCGTGCCGTCCTGCGACGCGACGGTAATAGCCCGTCCGGCATCGAGCAACTCATGTGCATAGGCCGCGCGAACCTGCACGTGCATCGGCCGCAGCGCATCTCCGAACGCCTTGTCGAGCGTCACGCCCACGAACGGCTGAAGGCTGCGGGTATTGTCCGTGCCTACGCGAAGATTCTGCCCGCCCGCATCGCTTTCGTCGAAACCGTTCGCATGAAAATAGGCGTAGCGCAGGCCGGCGCGCGGCGTGACGACCATCCCGGCAATCGACATCGGCGCGCTCATCTGCGCCGCCGCCGTGAACTCCTGTCCGACATGATCCCCTTGCGCGGTTCCGATGCCCGCGAAGGGGCGTTTTTGCGACAGGAAATCGAGCCCGTAGCCTACCGTTGCCGCAACGTCGATCGGCCCCATTTCGCGACTGGCGTACGCGGCTAGCCGCAGCGTGTCGATCGTGCCCGAGTTCGCCGTGCCGGTCTCCGAGAGATCGGCGTGAGAATAGCCGCCGGCCAGCCCGAACGTGTTGCGCTCCACGCGCTTTTGCGCGCCCGCAAGGAAGCCGTAACGGTTCTCCTGAAAACCGGGCTGACCGTCGGAACCTGACAGACGGCCGTGAAGTCCCGTCGCACTCGCCCAGACCGAAGGGCCGCCAGAGGCTGCGTCGCCGGTAGCCAGTCCAGTCCCCACAGTGCGTCGCGTGGCCTGGTCGAGGACCGCCGCCGTCGCCGACTGGGCGTTCATCAGCGAAGCGGTCCCCAAGGCCGTGAAAATGCTGGTGTTCTTCGGCGCGATGACAACGCCTCCGGACGGGTCGATGGCCCCGGGATCCGCTGTCCCCGGCGCGTTGAGCGCGAGCGTCACGTCGTTCGCGCCGTAGCTCAGGGCGGAACGCAGATTGCCGAGGTCGGCACCGGCGGACAACGCTTCGGTTACCGAAGAGAAGCGTCCGCTCACACCGTTCGCGGCGCTCAGCACGGTGTAGCGCGTCGACCGGTAGGTGCCCGGATCGTATGTGATGGCGAGCACGCCATTCAACGTCGCGCTGCCCGACACCTTGAGCAACGACGCCACTGTCGGACTCACCTCGATGGCCAGCGTCGCGTTCGACGCCTGCGTGTAGTTGCCGCCAACACTCAGCGTACCGATGGAACCGCCCGGCGCCACGATCCCGCCGTTGGTCACGCTGCCCAGAATCGTGCCGTGACCGCGCAGCGTGCCCTGCGAACCGACTGCCACGTTGCCGCCCAGCACCGCGCTCTCGTGACCGGCATCGCCGACCTCGAGCGTGCCCGCACCCACGGTGGTCGCCCCGGTGAATCCATTGCTCGCGCCATTGAGCACGAGCATGCCGGCCCCCTGTTTGACGAAGGCGCCGCTGCCGGTGAGTGCGCCGGCATACGTTGTATTGGTGCCTGTATCGAGCGTCAGGGTGCTCGTGCCAATGGCGACGCTTGTGCCTGCCCCTCCGGACAGGCCGGAGAGCGTCTGCGCGCCCGCGCCGGACGCATCGAATGTCGCGCCGCTGCCGACCAGGGAGAGGGTCGTGGCCGACGACAACTGTCCGCCCGCCGCCAGTGCCAGCGTGCCGCCGTTGATCGTGGTCGCGCCGGTGTAGCTGTTGGCGCCGGCCAGCGTCTGCGTGCCGCCGTTCAGCGTCAAACCGCCCGTGCCGCCGATCGCGCCGGAGAATACACCCGACGCATTCGTGAGCGTCAGCGTGCGCGCCCCGAGCGCGACCGAGCCAGGCCCGGTCAGCGCCGTCAGCGAGGCGCCATTCGTCGTGGCGGAAATATCGAGCGTGCCGCTGTTCGCCACACCGCTCGACGACGCGATGCTCGCGCCACCGCTCAGTGCCAGCACCGCCCCGTTGTTGATCATGGTGGCACCCGAGTAGGTGTTCACGCCAGTGAGCGTCTGTGTGCCGCCGGCAAGACGTATGCCACCGGTGCCGCCGATGACACCGTCGAAGGTTCCAGCCGCGTTGGTAAGCGATAGCGTCTGGCTGCCGAGCTGCACGGCGCCACCCCCGGAAAGCGCCTGGATCGACGCACCGGCGCTCACGCCCGAAATGTCGAACACGCCCCCCACGCCGCCCACGCCGACGACGGTGACCCCGGACGAAGCGGCGACACTGCCGCTGCCCGACAGGGCCAGCGTGCCGCTGTTGATCGTGGTGGCGCCGGTGTAAGTGTTGGCCGACGTGAGCGTCAACGTCGTCGAGGCGATCCCCCCGAGCGTCAGCGCGCCCGCGCCGGAGACCACGCCCGACATCGTCAGGCTGTTCGTCGCGGTGGAGAAGATCACATTCGACGCCGCGTCGCTGAGCACGACGGCATTGTTCAACGTCAGCCCCGCGTTTCTGGCGCTGATGGTCGCGCTCGCACCCGCATCGAACAGCAGGTCGCCGAGAATCGCCGAGCCGGTAAGCAGATTCAGGCCGTTGTTCAGGCCGCCGAACTCGATCGCCGCGGCTCGCGGCGCGCCGCCGGTGGAGGCCCCACCGGTGATCAGGCCGGCGTTGGTGATGAAGTCCATGCCGCGCGTGCGCACGCCAACGCCGCCCACCAGACCCGCACCGCCCGAGATCGTCCCGACGTTGGCGACCGAGTTGTGTGTTCCTGCGAGATTGACGCCGATGCCACCGCTGCCAGCCGTGCCACCAGCGAGAGTCGCGCTACCGGCCGCACCTCCGGCACCGCCCGAGATCGTGCCGACGTTGACAATGTTGGCGTATCCCCCGAGCGACAATATCCCATCCCCGCCAGCGCCACCGCCGCCGCTGAAGCCGCCCGAGCCTCCGGTACCGCCATCGCCGCCAGAAATCGTCCCCGAATTGCTGATCGATGCCACGACACCGGCAGAGATCATCCCGGCCCCGCCACCGCCGCCGCCGCCGCCGTTGCCGACGCCTGCCGAGGCGTTACCGCCCTGCCCACCCGCGCCGCCGAAGATCCCGCCTCCCGACGAGACGGTGATGTTGTTGCCCGTGTAATAGAGTCCTGCGTTGCCGCCGTTCCCGCCGGACGCAAAATTGGTGCCGCCGGCCCCGGCGGCGCCGGCGGTGCCGAGAAGCGGCGCGTTGATCCCAACGTTGTCGGAGACCTCGACCAGCGCAGGCGCTGCGCCCGATGACGCGCCGCCGTCGCCGGCCGCCCCGGTGCCGCCGGTACCCTGTGTCGCCCACCCCCCGGGGACCTGCACCGTCACGCTGCTCGAATCAAGCGTACTTGAACCGCCGCCCTGGCCGTTGCCGGCGCCGCCCGGACCGCCGCGCCCCGAGGCACCGTCGCCGCCCGCCGCACCACAGCCGCTGATGTCGCTGACGGTACAAGTCCCGGCGGCCCATAGGGACGGCGCGGTCCCCGCGAGCGCCAGTGCGACCGCCGTACTGGTTGCAGTGCGAACGATTCGGGCCCCCATGGGATGCCACGTCGGCCACGGCAATGGATGGCGGATGTCATGCGGTGCGGGCGTCGGGGACGGGGGCTGGACGGAGTTGACACGGCGCGATGCGCGCCTGAGCTTGCGTGAGACCACGGGTATCCTCTCGTTTCGCGCCGTGCATGGCGACCGGCGACCGAGAAGATTCGGCCTTTCCCCCGCAGTACGGCAGTTCTCGAACACCAGTGCTCTGAGATGCCGTTCGAATTGAAATTGTCGAGCGCTGGGACGACGCGACCGCATAGTCGGGCGCATCGGACACCGAATGTAATACAAAGGAAGGTAATTCGCCACCCTCGTTCGCCCGGGTTCGCCGGGCTCGCCGCCCCCTTGACGGGCGAGAAAGTCACGCCTCCAGATGCGGCTGCATCAGCGCCTCGAACCAGTCGAGAAAGACGGTCAGGCGCCGCGAGCGTTGGCGGCGGTGCGGGTAAAGCAACGAGACCGGCATGGGCGCCGCGCGAGCTTCGGGCATGACCTCGACCAGTTCGCCGGAATCGAGCAGATATTGCACATCGAAACGCGGAATCTGGATCAGCCCCAGGCCCGCGCGACAACATGCGATGTAGTTTTCGGCATTGTTGGTCACCACCTGGCTGGGAACGTCGAGGGCACGCGCCACGCCGCCTTCGTCGCGATACTCCCAGGGCAACTCGCGCCCGGTTGTCGGCGACGCGTACCCGACGGCCCAATGCCCGGCGAGCAGGTCCTCCGGGCGACGGGGGGTGCCGAATTCCTCGAGATAGCCGGGACTTGCACAGTTGATCAGCGAAATCGCGCCCAGCGCCCGCACGACCAGACTGCTGTCGTGCAACAGGCCCACGCGTACCGCACAGTCCACGCCCTCCTGGACCAGATCGACGGCACGATCGCTCGATCGCAGCATCAGGCGCAGGCGCGGATGCCGGCGCAGCAGCGTCGGCAGCGCCGGCGCGATGAGCCGACGCGCGATCCGGCTGGGAACGTCGATCTGCAACTGGCCGGATACCTGGCGCTGGCTGGCGTGAAACAACAGGTCGATTTCCTCGGCGTCGGCCAGCAATCCCCGTACGCGCTCGAGCAGTTGCGTGCCGTCGGCGGTGAGCGTGACCCGCCGAGTGGTTCGATGCAGCACGCGTGTGCCGACCTGCGCTTCCAACTGCGCAATCGCGGCGGACACGGACGCGCGCGGCACCTCCAATGCGTGCGCCGCCTTGATGAAGCTGCCCATCTCCGCCACTTTCACGAAGATCCGGTATCGATCGAATCTATCCATGTCCGCCTTTTATCACGCCCCAATCGATCCGCCCCGGCCCCGAATGAGCGCCGGCACGACGGCCCGTGCCCGAACCTCAGTTCGCGCCGCCGTCGTGTGCGTCCCGCGATCACGGACCGGGCACGCACTCACTTGGTCGTGTAGCCGCCATTGATGAGGATCGTCTGACCGGTGATCCACCATCCATCGCTTACCAGGTGGCGAATGAACGGCACGACGTCCTCGATGTCGGTCAGTCCTGTCTTGCTGAACGGTGACAACGCGGCTGCCGTCTTGTGATACGCCACGGCATCCTCGCCCTCGGCGGGGTAGAAGAACGGCGTGTCCATCGGCCCCGGTCCCACGGCAGTCACCGAGATGCCGCGCGCACCGAACTCCTTGGCCGCCGCGCGGGTGAAATGCTCCACCGGCGCCTTGGTTCCGGCATACGACGCATAGAACGGCGTGAATGCGCCGAGCAGCGAGGTCACCAACGTGACGATCTTGCCATGATCGTTCACATGCTTGCCCGCTTCCTTCAGGAAGAAGAAGGCGGCCTTCGCGTTGACCGCGCTCATCTCGTCGTATTCCGCTTCGGTGATCTCAACAAGGGGCTTCTTGAGCACCTTGCCCACGGTGTTGATCGCGATATCCGGACGTCCGACCGCATCGGTGGCATCGCGAAAGAGGGCCTCGACGGCCGACGCCGCACTCAAATCCGCCTGAAACGCCACCGCCCTGGCCCCCAGGGCCTGGACCGCGGCAACCGTCTCCTGTGCCGACGCCGCGCTCGCCGCGCTGTTGTAATGGATCGCAATGGCCTTGGCGCCGTGCCGTGCCAGATCGCGGGCGATCAGCCCACCGAGATTCTTCGCGCCACCGGCGATCAATACCACCTTGCCCTGAATTGCGTGGTCTGCCATGAAATGCTCCTTGATAAAGGGGAGACTCCAATGTAGACACTCGGTGTTCCGGCATAAACAACGTGAATCTGGATGGATCATCCAGAAAACCGTACTAATCCACGCCCGCCCCGCGCAGGCCGCGATCGACACACGCCCGAGCGTGGCCCGACGTGCCGCTCACTCGCGCGCTTCGTCAAGCGGCAGCGACATGCCGAACTTCACGCGTGACATCACGACCATTGTCTCGAAGTGCCGAATATTCGGATTCTGACGAAAGACGCGCGTCGCAAAGGCTTCGTAATGGTCGATGTCGCGCACGGCGATCATCATCGCGAAATCCGCGCGCCCCGTGACGACATAACACTGCATCACTTCCGGCACGGACTGAAGGAACCGCTTGAAATCATCGAGCAGGTCGATCCGCTCGCGCTCGACCTGGACCAACACCCACATCATGATAGGCAGCCCCACCTTGTTGGGATCCACGACCGAAATGTCCTTCTGGATGTACTTCTCTTCGCGCAGCCGCCTCACCCGCCTCAGGCAGGCTGGCGGACTCAGATTCACCTCGGCGGCCAGCGCCTGATTGCTGATCTGGTTATCGACTTGCAGCAGCGAAAGAATGCGCAGGTCGTACTCGTCGAGTGGCGTGGCGGGGTTCTGGCTCATATTTCGCAAACACCCTGAAAAAAGAAATCCGGTTAAGCAAACATGGTCCGCGCGAAAATTGAATTTCGTGACCGGTCCCTAGAATCGTAGCATCGCCACCCGATCGATTCCATGGAGAAAATCATGTTCCCGAAAGCCCTTGCTGCCGCCGCCGCGGCCATGCTTTGCACCCTGAGCGCCCACGCGCAAACGGTGGTGACCATCGGCTATGCCGGCGCGCTCACGGGCGCTCAGGCGCACTTCGGCAAGGACAGCGAGCGCGGCATTCGCCTGGCGATGGACGAGATCAATGCCACGCACCCCGTCATCGGCGGCAAGCCGGTCCAGTTCGCGCTCGACGCGCAGGACGACGGCGCCGACCCGCGCATCGCCACCACCGTGGCGCAGCGCTTCGCCGACAACCGCGTGAGTGCCGTGATCGGCCATCAGAACTCCGGTACCTCCATCGCGGTGGCACGCATCTACGCTCAGCAACACATCGCCGAGCTCACGCCGTCCGCCACCAACCCCGAATTCACGCGCCTGGGTTTCGACACCACGTTCCGCATGCTGGCCAATGACGATTACCTTGGGCAGGCCCTCTCGCAATACGTCGCCACGCAGTTGCGTGCGCGGCGCATCGCCGTCATCGACGACCGTACCGCCTACGGACAGGGCATCGCCGAAGTCTTTGCCCGCCAGGCGGAAAAGGCCGGGGCGAAGATCGTGGCGCGCGAGTACTCCACCGACAAGGCGTTCGACTTCTCGGCCGTGCTGACCCGCGTCAAACGTGAAAACCCGGACGCCATTTTCTTCGGCGGCATGGATGCCCAGGGCGGGCCGATGCTCAAGCAAATGCGTCAATATTCGATTGCCGCGCCACTGGTCGGCGGCGACGGACTTTGCACCGCCGAGATGATCCGGCTGGCGGGCCCCGCGCTCGACGGCAATCTCTTCTGTGCCGACGGGGGACGCAGCCTCGCCAAGATGCCGGGCGGCGCGGCGTTCGCCGCGAAGTTCCGCCAGAAGTACGGCGAACCGGTCCAGCTCTATGCTCCCTACGCCTACGACGCCATGACCGCGATTTATCGCGCCGCCGTCGCCGCGCAATCGACGGCCCCCGACAAAATCGTGCAAGCGCTGCACCACGTGTCGTTCAGCGGTGTCACGGGTCAGATCGCATTTGACGAGCACGGCGATCTGCGCCAGCCGGCCGCGACCATCTCCACTTACAAGGAAGGCAAGAAAATGGCTTTGACCGAGGTATCGAAATGAGTCTCGACATTCTGCGCGTCGGATCGCCCGCGCTACGCGAAGTGGCCGCCGAGGTCACCTGTCTCGACGACCCCGTCGTGGTACGCGAAGCGAGCGCGCTGGGCGAGGCGATCCGGGCGTTCCGGGCCGAACACGGTTTCGGTCGCGCCATTGCCGCGCCGCAAATCGGCATCCGCAAACGCATGATCGGACTGGCCATGCCGGGATGGCCCGAGGTCATCGTCAACCCGGAGATCGTGTGGACCAGCAGCGAACGCATGACGCTCTGGGACGACTGCATGTGCTTTCCGGACATGCTCGTGCGGGTGGCGCGCTTCGCGTCGATCTCCGTTCGCTTTCTGGACATGCGTGGCGAGCGGCATCTCCGGGAGGCGCTCGGCCGCCCGGAATCCGAACTGCTGCAACACGAGATCGACCATCTCGACGGCAAGCTCTCGTTCGATCGCGCCGTCGGCGAAAACGCCGTCGTGCACCGCACGGTCTTCGAGTCGCACCGCGCGGCCTTCGCCGCACAGGTCGACTACTTTCCTCAACCTCTGTGAGAGACGTGATGACCCGCCCCGACGTTGGCCGCATCGACGGTCTGACCTACCCCGCCGGCACGGCTTTCATGGCCGGCCAGTACCTTCCCATGTCCGAGGCCCGCATCTCCGTGCTCGACTGGGGGTTGCTGCACTCCGACGTGACCTACGACACCGTGCACGTATGGAATGGCAGGTTCTTCCGACTGGATTTGCATATTGCGAGATTCCGGCGCTCGCTCGAGAAGCTGCGCTTGCGAGTGGCGTACGACGACGACGCGCTGCGCGACATCCTCGTCGAGTGCGTCCGGCGCTCGGGGCTGCGTAACGCCTATGTCGAGATGCTGTGCACGCGCGGCCTGTCGCCGACATTCAGCCGCGACCCGCGCGACGCCGCGAACCAGTTCGTCGCGTTCGCCGTGCCCTACGGTTCGGTGGCCAACGCCCGGCAACTCAAGGAAGGATTGCATCTGCACCTGATCGATACCGTACGTCGGATCCCGCCGGAGTCGGTGGACCCGCAGATCAAGAACTACCACTGGCTCGATCTGGTCACCGCCCAATTCCAGGGGTTCGACGCCGGCGCGGAGACCGTCGTCATCAAGGACATGGACGGCAATGTTGCCGAAGGCCCGGGCTTCAACATCTTCGCAGTCAAGGAAGGCGCCCTGTATACGCCCGAGCGCGGCGTTCTGCATGGCATCACCCGCCGCACGGTGTTCGACATTGCCGAACGACTCGGTATCGAAGTGCACGCGGGCAACGTGAGCGAAGCGCAACTGCGTCACGCCGACGAGATCTTCATTACGTCGACCGCAGGCGGCATCATGCCGGTCACGCGCCTGAACGACGTCGCCGTCGGCGATGGCATGCCGGGCGAGCTGACCCGGAAGATCTTTCGCACCTACTGGGATTGGCACGACGATCCGGCCTGGACGCTGGCGGTCGACTACGACGGGGCGGATCGTGTTCGCTGAGGCGCTGCGCTCCCGTCTCGAAGCACGCCGGCAAGCGCTCGTCGAGCGGCACGCCCTCAAGCGCGAGATCGCGATCGGCTCGCCGCAGGGCGGTCGCATCACCGCGCACACGAGCGCCGCCGAGGCACCGCGCGGGTATCTCAATCTGTGCGCCAACAATTACCTCGGGTTGGCTGGCGACGCCCGCATTGTCGAGGCAGCGAAGGAAGCCGTCTCGCGCTTTGGCCTGGGCATGGCCTCGGTTCGCTTCATCAGCGGCACGCATGCGCTCCATTGGGAACTGGAGCAACGGCTGGCAGACTTTCTCGGCACCCAGGCGTGCGCGCTGTTCCCTTCGGCCTTCGACGCCAACGGCGCGCTGTTCGAGGCGCTGTTGTGCGATGAGGACGCCGTGCTCTCCGACGCGCTCAATCATGCGAGCATCATCGACGGCATACGCCTGAGCCGGGCCGCCCGCTTTCGTTACGCGCATCGCGACATCGACAGCGCCACGCAAGCCTTCGACGACGCGAACGACGCCAGCGCGCGGCTGCTGGTGAGCGACGGCGTGTTCTCCATGGACGGCACGCAGGCACCGCTCCAGGCCCTGGCCGCGCTGTGTCGCGAACGCCAGGCGCTCTTCGTCGTGGACGACTCGCACGGCATCGGCGTCATCGGCGAGACAGGCCGCGGAACCGCCCAGGCGCAGGCGCAAACCACCGCCGTCGACGTTTTCGTCGGTACGCTCGGCAAGGCGCTGGGTGGCGCGGCAGGCGGATTCGTGGCGGGCCCGAATGCCGTGATCGACACGCTGCGCCAGTTCGGACGCCCCTACCTGTTCTCCAATGCCTTGATGCCGGCGATCGCCGCCGCCGCGCTTCGCGCCCTGGAGCTGATCGAACGAGGTCAGATCGACTTCGCGCGCCTGCGCGCGATGAGCGTCCATTTGCGCGAGCGCCTGACAGCGGCGGGCTTCGATGTCATCCCTGGCGACCATCCGATCGTGCCGGTTCGCTTCGGCACTTCGGCACGTGCCCAGGCAGCCGCGTCGGCGCTCGCGCAGCGCGGCATTCTGGCGCAGGCGTTCTCGTACCCGGTCGTTCCCGAGGGGCAGGCCCGTTTGCGGCTGCAGGCGTCCCTCGCGCTGACCGACGCCGATCTCGACCGGGTCGTCGACGCGTTCCGATCGATGCGCCATTAGCACCGCCGAGGTCGTCGCGCGCCATCCGTTGCCATCGGCAGCCGTCGGCCGCCATTGAGCCTTGGGCCCCTCGCGCGGCAGAGCAGGCGAAAACGCCGGCCGAATTCCCCTACCCGTATCGCCAGCGCCGGTCCGAGCCTCGGAGACGGCCTGTCCCTTCACGGGCGTACCTCCCTGTCCACTCATCAGGTTGCCTCATGAACTCGAACCCTTCGCATGCGCATGACAACTGGCCACACGGCGCCGCGCCGGCCGACCCCCCTCCTCCCGCCGGTATCGCCGACATCGCGGGCCACGCCGGCGCCGCCGATATGCCATGCCCGACGGATACACGCCGCGCAACGCGCGCACAGGCCAGACGGGCGGTCGTGGCCGCCTCGCTCGGCAACATCCTCGAGTGGTACGACTTCGTGCTCTATGCCTACTTCTCGCCGCAAATCGCCCATCACTTTTTCCCGGCGGCCAGCGAATCGACGTCGTTTCTCGTCGCGATCGCCACGTTCGGCGTGGGCTTCGTTGCGCGCCCCGTGGGAGCGGCCGTTCTCGGCGCATACGGCGATCGTGCGGGCCGCAAGGCCGCCCTGCTCGTCGTGATCCTGCTCATGGCGATCGGCACGGCGATGATCGGCCTGACGCCCGCGTTCGACACGGCGGGCGTGTACGCATCGATATCGATCGTGATCGCGCGCGTATTGCAGGGCTTCGCGTCCGGCGGCGAATGGGGAGGTGCCACGAGTTTCATCGTCGAATACGCGCCCGCAAACCGCCGCGGACTGTACGGCAGCTGGCAGCAGGCCAGCCTTGCCGTCGCGCTGCTGCTGGGCTCGCTCACCGCCGGCGTCATGACCTGGTTCATGTCGACGCAAGCCCTGAACGACTGGGGATGGCGCATGCCGTTCGTGCTGGGTGCAGTCGTCATCGGCACCTTCGGTTTCTGGCTGCGGCGCAACGTCGAAGAGCCGCCTCGCGGCGACGCGCGAGCCAGGACGCCTCCGTCGTCGCCCATTCGCACCGCACTGCGCGAGCAGCGCCGCGCCCTTGGCATCGGCAGCCTCTTCACGGTCGGCTGGACCGTCACCAACTATCTCTACCTGTTGTACATGCCGATCTACCTGACGCGCACGTTGGGGCTGCCCGCGAGCGAGGCGCTCGCCGCCGTAAGCCTGCAGATCGCCTGCTTCATGGTTCTGTCACCGGTGATGGGGCGACTGTCCGATCGCTGGGGCCGTCGTCCGCTCATGAGCGCCGGTGCACTGTGCGTTCTCGTCGGCACGTATCCGCTGTTCGCCCTCATGTCCGCTTATCCGCACACGCTGCCGGTACTCGGTGCGCTCTGCCTGCTCGCCACCTTCATGGCCATGATGACGGGACCCGCCCCTGCCTGGCAGGTCGAGCTGTATCCCGCCGCGGTGCGCACCACCTCCATCTCGCTGAGTTACAACGTTTCCGTCACGATCTTCGGCGGCTTCGCCCCTTTCGTCGCGACATGGCTCATCGGAACCACGGGCAACGTGCTCTCGCTCACCTGGTACATCGCCGCCGGGGCGCTCGCAAGCTTCGTCGCATCGCGGCTCTCGCGCGAGACAGCGCACTCGGCATTGATCTGAGGCCCGCCAAGGGAACACCCCATGCCATCGTCCAGACCCATCCCACCTTTCGCCGACACCGACACCGCTCCGCGTCGCGACGAACGGGCGCAACCGGCGTCGAGCGCCGCCGTCGAATGGATCTCGCGCCTCATCGCGATCGATACGACAAGCCGCCGGTCAAATCTCGGCCTGATCGAAGTGCTTCGCGACGACCTCCGCTCCCACGGGGTGCATGCCTGGCTCGACTACGACGCGAGCGGCGCCAAGGCCAACCTCTTCGCCACCCTGCCGGCGAGCGACGGCCGCACGCAAGGCGGCATCGTGCTGTCCGGGCATACCGACGTGGTGCCGGTCGATGGCCAGGACTGGCAGAGTCCGCCGTTCGCGCCGACGGTACGAGACGGCCGCCTGTATGGGCGCGGGGCGTGCGACATGAAGGGATTCATCGGCACGGTCATGAGTCGGGTGCCGACGTGGTGCGCCACGCCGCCCGGGGTACCGGTCCATCTCGCCTTCTCTTACGACGAGGAAGTCGGGTGCCTCGGGGTCTCCCCCATGCTCGCCGCCATGGCGCGCCGCGATATCCGGCCGCAGGGCTGCGTCGTCGGCGAACCGACCGACATGCGCGTGATCGTCGCGCACAAGGGCATCAACATCTACCGTTGCTGCGTTCACGGGCATGCGGCGCATTCGTCGCTCACGCCGCGCGGGGTCAATGCCATCGAGTATGCGGCGCGCCTGATTTGCTATATTCGCGATATTGCGGACGCCTTTGCGGCCAGCGGCCCCTACGACGACGGTTTCGATGTCCCGTTCAGCACGGCGCAGACCGGCACGATCTCAGGGGGGATCGCCCTGAACACGATTCCCGCCGCGTGCGAATTTGTCTTCGAATACCGGAACCTGCCCGGTGTCGATGCCGACGCCGTGTTCGCCCGGATCGAGGCGTTCGCCGCGCAGACCCTCATTCCGGAAATGGCACGCGCGCACCCGCACGCCACCATCCGGTTCACGAAGATCGCCGCTCCGCCGTCGATGCAGGCGACCGCGTCGGCACCCTTCGTGCAGTTGATGCACGCCCTCACGCGCGACACCGCCGCCCGCAAGGTCTCCTACGGCACGGAGGCCGGCTTCTTCCAGCGCGCCGGCATCCCGACGGTGGTCTGCGGCCCCGGCAGCATCGAACAGGCTCATCAGCCCGACGAATTCGTGGCGCTGGCCGAAATCGCCCGATGCGAGCGGTTTCTGTCACAGCTCATCGCGCCTTCCACTACAGCCTCAACTCTTATATAAGACATAAGACATTTGACCGCACCTGGCATAGGGACTAAAATCTCGGGCAAAAGCAGTATTGGAAAAAGCCTTGGAGGTCTGACACCCTCCCCCGAAACGCACCACCTGCAGGTCTTCTCATGCTCGAAAACTATCGTGCTCACGTGGCCGCCCGCGCCGCGCTTGGTATTCCCCCCCTGCCGCTGACGGCGCAGCAGACCGCTGAACTGGTCGAGTTGCTGATCAACCCGCCTGCCGGCGAAGCGCAAACGCTGCTCGACCTCATCACGCATCGCGTGCCCGCGGGCGTGGACGAAGCCGCCCGCGTGAAGGCCGGTTTCCTGGCCGCCGTGGCCAAGGGCGAAACCGCCTGCTCGCTCATCTCGCGCGCCCGCGCCACCGAACTGCTCGGCACCATGCTGGGCGGCTACAACATCCAGCCGCTGATCGAACTGCTGTCCGATGCCGAAGTCGGCACGGTCGCGGCCGACGCGCTGAAGAACACCCTGCTGATGTTCGATCAGTTCCACGACGTGAAGGAACTGGCTGACAAGGGCAATGCCAACGCCCGCGCCGTGCTGCAAAGCTGGGCCGACGCCGAGTGGTTCACGAGCCGCCCGGAAGTGCCGCAAAGCCTGACCATCACCGTGTTCAAGGTGCCGGGCGAAACCAACACCGACGACCTCTCGCCGGCCCCGGACGCCACGACCCGCCCGGACATCCCGCTGCACGCGCTCGCCATGCTCAAGAACGCGCGTCCGGGCATCACCCCGGAAGAAGACGGCAAGCGCGGCCCGGTCAAGTTCATCGAATCGCTCAAGGAAAAGGGCCATCTCGTCGCCTATGTGGGTGATGTGGTGGGCACGGGTTCCTCGCGCAAGTCCGCCACCAACTCGGTGCTGTGGTTCACGGGCCAGGACATCCCGTTCATTCCGAACAAGCGCTTCGGTGGTGTGTGCCTGGGCAGCAAGATCGCTCCGATCTTCTACAACACGATGGAAGACGCCGGCGCGCTGCCGATCGAGCTCGACGTGTCGAAGATGGAAATGGGCGATGTGGTCGAGCTGCGTCCGTACGAGGGCAAGGCCCTGAAGAACGGCGAAGTGATCGCCGAATTCCAGGTCAAGTCCGACGTGCTGTTCGACGAAGTGCGCGCCGGCGGCCGTATCCCGCTGATCATCGGTCGCGGCCTGACGGCCAAGGCCCGCGAAGCGCTGGGTCTGCCGCCGTCCACGCTGTTCCGCCTGGCGCAGCAACCGGCCGATAGCGGCAAGGGTTTCTCGCTCGCGCAAAAGATGGTCGGCCGTGCCTGCGGTCTGCCCGAAGGACAAGGGGTCCGTCCGGGGACCTATTGTGAGCCGAAGATGACGTCGGTGGGCTCGCAGGACACCACGGGTCCGATGACCCGCGACGAACTCAAGGATCTGGCGTGCCTCGGCTTCTCGGCCGACCTCGTGATGCAGTCGTTCTGCCACACCGCCGCGTATCCGAAGCCGGTCGACGTGAAGACGCATCAGACGCTGCCGAACTTCATTGCCACGCGCGGCGGTATCGCGCTGCGCCCGGGCGATGGCGTGATTCACTCGTGGCTGAACCGCATGCTGCTGCCCGACACCGTCGGCACGGGCGGCGACTCGCACACCCGCTTCCCGATCGGCATCAGCTTCCCGGCCGGTTCGGGCCTGGTTGCCTTCGCGGCCGCCACCGGCACCATGCCGCTGGACATGCCGGAATCGGTACTGGTGCGCTTCAAGGGCAAGATGCAGCCGGGCGTCACGCTGCGCGATCTCGTCAACGCGATTCCGCTGTATGCCATCAAGCAGGGGCTGCTGACCGTTGCCAAGCAAGGCAAGAAGAACATCTTCTCGGGCCGCATCCTCGAGATCGAGGGCCTGCCCGACCTGAAGGTCGAGCAAGCGTTCGAGCTGTCGGATGCCTCGGCAGAGCGCTCGGCCGCCGGTTGCACGGTGCATCTGAACAAGGAGCCGATCATCGAGTACCTCAACAGCAACGTCACGCTGCTGAAGTGGATGATCGCGCAGGGCTACCAGGATCCGCGCAGCCTGCAACGCCGTATCACGGCAATGGAGCAGTGGCTGGCCGATCCGAAGCTGCTCTCGCCGGATGCCGACGCCGAGTATGCTGCCGTGATCGAGATCGATCTGGCCGACATCCATGAGCCGATCGTGGCCTGCCCGAACGACCCGGACGACGTGAAGACGTTGTCCGACGTCGCTGGCGCCAAGATCGACGAAGTGTTCATTGGCTCGTGCATGACCAACATTGGTCACTTCCGGGCCGCGTCGAAGCTGCTCGAAGGCAAGCGCGACATTCCGGTCAAGCTCTGGGTCGCGCCGCCGACGAAGATGGACCAGAAGCAACTGACGGAAGAAGGTCACTACGGTGTGTTCGGTACGGCTGGTGCCCGCACGGAAATGCCGGGCTGCTCGCTGTGCATGGGTAACCAGGCTCAAGTGCGCGAAGGCGCGACCGTCATGTCGACGTCGACCCGTAACTTCCCCAACCGTCTGGGCAAGAACACGAATGTGTATCTCGGCTCGGCGGAACTGGCGGCGATCTGCTCGCGACTTGGCAAGATCCCGTCCAAGGAGGAGTACATGGCGGACATCGGCGTGATCAACACCAACGGCGACAAGATTTACAAGTACATGAACTTCGATCAGATCGAGGACTTCAAGGCCGTCGCCGACACGGTGCAGGCCTGAGCACCCGGCTGAGGCGCGGCGTGGGTTCCACGCCGTCGCGTCAGGCCGCTGCCACCCCGTAGCCAAAGCAAATGGCGCCGCGAACGTTCTGTTCGCGGCGCCATTTTCGTTTCAGCCTGTGTTCGTGGCGGCAATCCGGTCCGCCTGCCGGCGGAACCGACGTCACACATTAGCGCGACCTCACCCCGTCGCCAGCTCGAGCACGAGCTCTCGGTAAATGTCGCGCGCCCCTTCGAGTTGCTCCAGGGCGATCGACTCGTCGATGGTGTGCGCATCCTCCTCGTTGCCCGGCCCGAGCCCGATGGTGGGAATACCGCGTCGCCCGGCCGATTCCGATCCGTTGGTACAAAAGCGCCACGTCCCGAGTGTTGCCACTCGCCCCGCCGCCTGCGCCGCGCGCCCGGCCGCCGAGACCAACGCATGGTCGTCGGCGATCTGCCACGCCGGCAACCAGCGAAATGGTCTCGCGCAGCACCCCGTGAACGTCCTCACCTTGTCGCCCGTGACCGCGAGCGTGAAGCGCGTCAGGCCTTCAGCGCGCAAGCGCGCCTCGATCGCCGAGATCACGTCCTGCGACGTTTCGCCCGGGAGCGTGCGGCGGTCGAAGCGAATCGTCGTCGCCGTCGGTATCATCGATATCGACGGGTACGGCGTGGAAACGATGTCCGTGGGCACCAGCAGGGCGTCGCCCAGCGACGCGTGCGTTGGCAACGGCAGATCCTGCAAGGCGATCAGGGCGCGTGCCGCCGCGTGCAACGGATTGACGCCGACCTCGGGCGACGCCGCATGTGCGGGCGTGCCCTCGAACGTCAGAAGCATCTCCATGCGCCCCTTCTGCCCCGACTTGATCTGGAGCTTCGACGGCTCGCAAATGATCACGGCGGCAGGCGCGCACCGGTCGAGCACCGGCGCCAGCGCGAAGCCTTCGATCACCTCCTCCATCACACTCGCCGACACCGCCACGCGGCGGGTGAGCCGCCCGGTCGCCGCCGCTTGCGCCGCGCCGCACATGGCGGCCGCGATGCCACCCTTCATGTCGGTGCTGCCGCGCCCATGAAGGCGGCCATCGCGGATCTCGCCGCCGAACGGCGAGACCGACCAGTCGCCGACCACCGGCACCACGTCCATGTGGCCGTCGAAGAGCACGGCGACATCCGTGCCCGCCGGCCCGATCAGGCCCAGCACCGACCCGTTCCCGTCGCGATGTATCTCGTCGAAGCCGAGCTCGCGCATGCGCGCTTCGACCAGCGCCGCCATGCCAGCCTCGTCGCCCGAGAGACTCGGCGTGCGCACCATTTCCTGCGTCAGCGCAATGACATCGATCGTCATGACGTTGCCTCTCCTTCGGCTCAGCGATTGACCAGACGGGCCGGCACGCGCAGCACCAGAATGGCGCCGATGAAGGCGAAGCTCGCAAGGAAGTACATGCCCCAGTCGGTCGAGCCGGTCGTGTCCTTGATCCACCCGATGACGTAAGGGCTGACAAAGGCGGCCAGTCCGGCGAAGGCGTTGATGCCGGCAATGCCCGCGGCCGCACTGCGCCCCTCGAGGAAGGCCGTCGGCAGACTCCAGAAGAGCGGCGAGCAGACCATGCAACCGGCCGCGGCCACCGAGAGCATCGCCACGGCGACCGGCGGGTTATGGCCGAACAGTGTCGACAGGATGAGCCCGACGCCGCCCACGACGAACGGAATCACCATGTGCCAGCGGCGCTCGCGCGTCTTGTCCGAATGACGGCACACCAGCACCATCGACACAACCGCGCACGCGTTGGGCACCGCGGTCAGAAGACCGATTTCGAGCAGAGACTTCACGCCGGTCGACTTGATCACCGAGGGAATCCAGAATGCCAGGCCCGACAGGCTCGACACCGTGCAGTAGCAGATCAGCGCCATGTGCAGCACGCGACGATCCTGCAGCAGCTTCCACAGCGACACGTGTTCGGTCTTCTCGCGCGTCTCTGCGGCAACGTTGTGCGCCAGGCGCGCTTTCTCCGCGTCGGTGAGCCAACGTGCATCGGCAATGCGGTCATCCAGGTAGAACAAGACCGCGGCGCCCAGCACCATGGAGGGCACGGCTTCGATGACGAACATCCACTGCCAGCCCGCAAAGCCATGGCCCATATGGAACGACTGCATGATCCAGCCCGAGAGCGGCCCGCCGAGAATGCCCGCGAACGGCACGGCAGTCATGAAGATCGCCACGATCTGGCCGCGACGGGCCGACGGAAACCAGTACGTGAGGTACAGGATGATGCCGGGATAGAAGCCCGCTTCGGCCGCGCCGAGCAGGAAGCGCAGCACGTAGAACTGGGTCGGCGTCTGCGTGAAAGCCATGGCCGCGGAAATGAGGCCCCACAGGATCATGATGCGTGCAAGGGTCTTCTTGGCGCCGATGCGATGCATCAGCACGTTGCTCGGCACTTCGAACAGGAAGTAGCCGATGAAGAAGATGCCGGCGCCGAGGCCGTACACCGTCTCGGAGAAGCCGAGATCGTCGAGCATCTGCAGCTTGGCGAAGCCGACGTTGACCCGGTCGAGGAACGCGGCGACGTAGCAGAGCATCAGGAACGGCACCAGCCGCCATGCCACGCGGCGGTACAGGGCAGTGTCGGCGGCGTCGCTCAGGACACGGGAATCGGCTTGCATGGGTTGGCCGGGCGAGTTGCCCGCAAGTGATGCAGGGGACGGTGCGTTTTTCATCATAGGCTCCAGCGCGAAAGAATATCGTGACGAACTGTTGGCCAGACGTGATGCGCACGAAGACTTCGGCATAAGCTTCGGGCAACACGTTCCCCTGCGGGCCTCGCGGCCTGCATGGCTGTGATGGGGGTTGGGATGAACCGGGAGGCCGCGCGGTGCCTGCCGCGTGCCTCCGTCTCAGACGCCTGCGCGTCCTGCGCCCTGGGCGCGGGCGCTCACGCCTGCGGAACCACGGCGCCGCGTCGTTCGACGATCATGCGATACGCCTCCGGACGGCGGTGTTTTGCAAAATTGAAGGTCGTGCTCTTGTACGAGTTGCACAGATCGAGGTCGCAGCGCGCGATGGCGAGCTCGTCGCCCTTGGTCGAACAGGCGGCCACCACTTCGCCTGACGGCGCGATGATGCAGCTCCCGCCGATCATCTCGCAGCCCTCTTCCTTGCCCGCCTTGGCCACACCGACCACCCACGTGCCGTTCTGGTACGCCCCGGCCTGCATGACCAACTGGTTGTGGAACATCGACAGATCGTCGTGCTCCGGCGCGGGCGGATTGTGAACCGGCGTGTTGTAGCCGAGCAGGATCATCTCGACGCCCTGCAGGCCCATCACGCGATAGGTCTCCGACCAGCGACGGTCATTGCACAGGGCCATGCCCATCACGCCGCCGAAGCCGCGCCACACGCCGAACGCATCGCCAGGTTCGAAGTAGTACTTCTCCAGGTGCTGGAACGCGCGCCATGGTTCGTTTTCCGCATGGCCCGGCAGGTGCACCTTGCGATACTTGCCGATGATGCCACCGTCGGCGCCGACCAGAATCGAGGTATTGAAGCGATGCGGACAACCGGCGTCGTCGAGCGCGATTTCCGCATAGCCGAGATAGAACCCGATGCCCAGGCGTCTGGCCGTGTCGAACAGCACCTGCGTCTGCGGGCCGGGCATCTCGCGCTCGTAAAAGGCATCGATCTCGGCCGGATCTTCCATGTACCAGCGCGGAAAGAAGGTCGTGAGCGCCAGTTCGGGGAAAACGACGAGATGGCAGCCCATCGCGTGTGCGTTGTGCAGGTGAGCGAGCAAGCGCTCCATCACGTCGGCGCGGGAATCGGCGCGCTGGATCGGTCCGAGCTGCGCGGCGGCGACGTTGACGATACGGGACATGACGTTATCTCCTTGATGAATCTCATTGAAACCCTGTGCGTCCGGCGCTCCGGACGCCTCCTCCAGGGGTGTTGCGACTGCGACGGGTTCAGGCGGCGAGTTCCGTCATGAGCGCAAGCAGCAGATTGGCCCCGGCGTCGATATCGGCGTCGTGGGTGAATTCGGCAACGTTGTGCGACAGGCCCTTCACGCTCGGCACGAAAATCATCCCGGCCGGGCAAACCCGCGCGAGCATCTGCGCGTCGTGCCCCGCGCCACTGGGCATGCGGCGCACCGAGTGCCCGCGCTCGCGCGCGAGCGCCTCCACCCGGTCGACGATGCGCTCGTCGAACCGCACCGGGGCGAAATCGGCGAGCGAGCGTCGTTTGATGCGAACGCCCTCGGCCTCGGCCACCGCGTCGGCCTTCGCGAAGACACGGCGCACGGCCTCGGCGAGCGCGTCGGCGTCGGTGTTGCGCAGGTCGACGGTGAAGACGGCGCGGTTCGGAATCACGTTCACCAGATTGGGCGATACCGAGACATGGCCAACGGTCGCCAACTGTGCGCCCCCCAGTTCGCGCGCCACGTCGCGTGCGTACGCGGCGATCGCGTAGGCGGCATGGCCCGCGTCATGACGCATGCGCATGGGCGTGGTACCGGCATGATTCGAGACGCCCTCGACCGTGAACTCGGTCCAGTGAATGCCCTGCACGCCCGTGACCGCGCCGATCGTGATGCCCTCATGCTCCAGCACCGGCCCCTGTTCCACATGCAGTTCGACGAACGCGTGGACGTCGGGAGCACCGACCGGATGCGTGCCGTCGAACCCGATGCGCGTGAGGTTCTCGCGCACGGACGTGCCGTCGATCCCCACCGTATCGAGCGCTTCGTTGAGCGGCATGCCGCCCACGTAGACGAGACTGCCCATCATGTCCGGCGAGAAGCGGGCACCCTCCTCGTTCGTGAAGAAGGCCACCGCGAGCGGGCGACGCGTGACGATGCCTGCATCGTTGAGCGCCGCAATGACCTCCAGGCCGGCGAGCACGCCGAGGTTGCCGTCGTATCGCCCGCCGGTTCGAACCGTGTCGATGTGCGAGCCGGTCATCACAGGCGGGCCGGCCTCGCTTCCCGCGCGCACACCCACGACATTGCCGATGGCGTCCACGCTCACCGCGAGCCCGAGCTCGCGCATCCAGCCCTCGACGAGACGGCGACCTTCGCCGTCGGCATCGCTCAGCGCCAGGCGGCAGCAACCGCCTCCATCGATCGCGCCGACTTGCGCCAGCGCGGCGATACGCCCGAGCAGGCGCGGCAAGTCGATACGGGGGACCGGCGCCGTATTCGGGTCCACCGCCACTGCGCCGGCCCCGGAAGTGTTGAAAAGCATGCTCATGATGCGTTCGTGCCCTGAATTCGCTAATGCATTCGTGCGTTGGTGCGCGTGATCGCTTGATCGCTTGATCGCTTACGCGGCCCGCTTGACGGCCGCGGCCGTCACGGCTTCGGCAGGCATGCCGACGATCGTCTCGAACAACACCGGATCCGTGGCGCCTTCGCTGCCGAAGACCAGCACGCGGCTCGAGGCATCGAGACCCAGTTCGGCCCGCGCGTGCGCGTCGGCGGCAGCGCCCAGGCACCCGGCCAGCCCGGCCACGGCCGATTCGCCGGCGACCATCGGCGCGTCGCCAAAGCGGCCTTGCGCGAGCATGCGCATCGTCTCGAGCGCAGAGGCATCGTCGATGGTCAGAAACGCGTGCGCGCCCGGACGCAGGATCTCCCACGCCAGCAACGACACCTCGCCACAGGCCAACCCGGCCATCACGGTATCGAGCTCGCCGTGCACCGCCACCGGCTCCCCGGCGCGCGCGCTCTCGTAAAGACATGCAGCCTTGTCCGGCTCGACCACAACGAATCGCGGACGCGCCTCGCCGCGCGCTTCGAGCGTTTCCCAGAAATGGGCGAGCACGGCAGCAGCCAGGCCGCCCACGCCGCCTTGCAGAAATACGTGCGTCGGCAGTTGCCCCGTCGCGTCGCGGAATTGACGCAGCGCTTCGTCAGCCATGACGGCGTAGCCCTGCATCACGTCCTTGGGTACCTCCATGTAGCCGGGGTACGACGTGTCCGACACCACGAAGCGGCCCAGGCGCGAAGCATCGTCGGCGGCCTGGCGCACCGCATCGTCGTAGTTGCCCGTCGTGCGCACGACCTCGGCACCGTAATGCGCAATGGCATCGACGCGCCCCTGGCTGACGGTCGCATGCACGTAGATCACGCACTGGCAGCCGAAGCGCTGCGCCCCCCATGCCACCGAGCGCCCGTGGTTTCCATCGGTGGCGCACGTCACGCACAGCGTGCCGGTCAGATCGGCGAAGCGTCCCGAGAGCAGGTCGGCCACGCTCACGCCCTGTTGCCCCGTGCGGGCTTCGATTTCGCGGATCAGCAGGCGACTCACGGCATATGCCCCACCCAGCGCCTTGAAGCTTCCCAGGCCGAAGCGTCCCGCCTCGTCCTTGTAACGAATCTGCGCCACGCCCGCCGCGCGCGCCAGCCCGTCGAGTGCGACGAGCGGCGTCTCGGCATAGCCCGGCCAGCGAGTGATTTCACGCGCGGCGGTGGCAAACGCGTCGCCGCCCAGAATGGCGCGACGCGCGTCGTCATAGCGCGCCCCGGGCTCAACGGCCGGGTTCGCGAAACACTGCAGGCGCAGATCGGGAAGGGGGTGGGTCATACGTGCTCCTCGGTTTCTGAGTGGATCTGTCGGTATCGATACCGGCTAGCGGCGCAAGTCGCCGTAGTCGTCGTGCAGGCGCTCGATGTGGGCAAGCCGCTCGCGCGCCGCATCGCCAAGGGCCAGCCCAAGGCGTGTGCAAAAGTGGTTGATGACGCTCATCGCCGCAACGTAGGAATCGAACATGCCCGAGGTGCGGTTCACGCAGCGCAGCACGATGTCGCTGCGCGCCGGCAGTTCGGTGGCAGTCGGATCGGTGAGGATCACCACGCGGGCGCCGATGCGATTGGCGTGTTCGACCATGGGACGCAGCAGCGTGACGCGGCGACGGAAATCCATGACGACGAGCACGTCATCGGCGCACATGTCGGCCAGGTCTTCCGCCAGGTTCAGGCCAGCGCCGGGCACCAGCAGCACGCCGTCTCGCACCTGCGTGAGCAATGCCCACATGTACTGGGCGAGCACGCGGCCGTTGCGAAAGCCCGCGATGAATACGCGCCGGGCATTCGCGCCGATCTCCACGGCACGGTCCAGGTCGGTCGCGGCAATGCGCTCGAACGTATGCGCAAGGTTCTGAAGGTCGGCCGCCAGATGCGCGCCCATGGCGCCTTCCGGCGTATCGCCCGCCGTCTCGGGCGTGGAGATGCCCGCCAGCGCGAAGAGCGGCGACCCGTGGTCGGCGTCCTCGCGCATGCGGGTGCGCAATTCGTTGAACGTCTCGTAGCCCAAGCGCTTGAAGAAGCGCGCCGCCGAGGCCTTCGAGACTTCCGCCATCTCCGCGAGCTCGGTCGCGGAATACGACGCCAATTGCGACAAGTGCGCCAGCGTCACATCCGCAAGACGTTTCTCGCTTGGCGTGAAGTCGTCTTGCAGTTGCAGGATGCGGTCTTGAAGCGTGCCGTTCATGGTGTTTTCCAATCGGCCCATCCGTTTCCGGCGGGCGCAAAGTTGCGGGTCCCAGCATGCTGCCATCGTCTGCGCCGCTTGCGCTGTTTGCGTCGCGCGTTTCACGAGGGCATCCTGCTTTTTTGGAACTTATGTTTCAGTAAACTATGTAAACGAAAATAAAGTGTCAAAGGAAAAAAATAATGCGTCAGCGCCGCGCCAATGAAAATGCCCGCCAATCGGCGGGCATGGTAGGAGCTGGACAAAGGGATCGGGGGGGGGCGCTCGAAGGCAGTGCTGTCATGCCTGCGAAGCGATCCACCAGGGGGCGCCCGAGACGTCGTGAACACCGTCACGAAGGTCGTCGTCTTCCCGCTTGCGCGGCAGCGCCTGCACGACCGTCGCCCCGGTTCGCTTGCCAAAAAGGGCCGAGACATGAAAAAAGGGATGCCCGCCGTCGGTTTGGCGGACATCCCTTTCACGGGAAGAGCAACCATGGACCGGCCGCGCAAGCTCAAGGATTTGCGCGTCCGGCGGCAATTAGGCGACGCTGTCCAATGCCTTGGCGAATCGCGCCACCGCGCCCTCCACGTCATGGAGCTTGTCCAGACCGAACAGGCCGATGCGGAACGTCTTGAAGTCCTCCGGCTCGTCGACGCGAAGCGGTACGCCCGCTGCAATCTGCAAGCCGGCGTCGGCGAATTTCTTGCCGGTGCGGATGCCATCGTCGTCGGTGTAGCTCACCACGACCCCCGGCGCCTGAAAACCTTCGGCGGCCACGCTGCGGAACCCCCTGGCCGCGAGCAATGCGCGAATGCGCTTGCCGAGTTCCAACTGCTCGGCCCGCACCTTCTCCAGTCCGTAAGCTTCGGTTTCCTTGATGACGTCGCGCAATACCGCGAGGCTGTCCGTGGGCATGGTGGCGTGATAGGCGAAGCCGCCCTTCTCGTAGGCTTCCATGATCTGCAGCCACTGGCGAAGATCGCAGGCGAAACTCGTGCTCGTCGTGCCCTCGATGCGCTCGCGCGCCAGGGCACCGAGCATCACCAGCGCGCAACAGGGCGAAGCACTCCACCCCTTTTGCGGCGCACTGATCAGCACGTCCACACCAACCGCTTTCATGTCGACCCACACGGTGCCCGATGCAATGCAATCGAGGACGAACATGCCGCCAACGGCATGCACGGCATCGGCGACGGCGCGCAGATAGTCGTCGGGCAACATCATGCCCGAGGCGGTTTCCACGTGCGGGGCGAACACCAGGTCCGGCTTGTTCGCCTTGATCGCGGCCACGACCTCGTCGATCGGCGCGGGCGCATAGGCCGCCTGCCTGCCCGACTCGACCGGCCGCGCCTTGAGCACGACGGTCTCGGACGGAATACCGCCCATGTCGAAAATCTGCGACCAGCGGAAGCTGAACCAGCCGTTTCGAATGACGAGGCACTTCTTGTTCGTCGCAAATTGGCGGGCAACGGCCTCCATGCCGAAAGTCCCACTGCCCGGCACGACGATGACCGAATTCGCGTTGTAGACCCGTTTCAGGCCATCGGAAATGTCGCGCATGACGCCCTGAAAGCGCTGCGACATGTGGTTGATCGACCGGTCGGTGTACACGACGGAATATTCGAGGAGTCCCTCGCGGTCGACATCGGGAAGTAGTCCTGGCACATCAGCCTCCGATAATTGGCGAATACGAACATCGAAAGCAGATTCTAACGAAATCCCCTCCGGCGCACAGCCAATCATGCGGATCCACGAAACGCCGCCCTAACGGATCCCGCGCGAGCGCCCGAGTATCATTCGGCGGCCCACCGGGGGGCGAGTCAATCGTAGGCTCGGGCGTCCTCCACGAGCTTGCCGTCGGCCGGCAGCGAGCCCAACGCCACGAAGTCGACTTCGCCGCGCAGGCGGGTCACGTCGCGCAGCGTCTCCTGAACGCGCGCCGCCAACCCATCCGGCGGGGCCTCGCTCATCTCGCACAGCAGCCGCATGCGATCCTCGCCGACGCGTCCCTCCACGCGCAAGCGAACGCGCGCCAGCTCCGGGTACCGCTTCCCGATCTCGCCGATCTGGCCGGGGTGCACGAACATGCCTCGCACCTTGACCGTCTGGTCGGCCCGTCCCAACCATCCCTTCAAACGCATATTCGTGCGCCCACACGGGCTGACACCAGGCGCTATCGCCGAGAGATCGCCGGTGGCAAACCGGATCAGCGGGTAGTCGGGATTGAAGTTCGTCACGACCACTTCGCCGATCTCGCCATCCGGCACCGGCGTCGTTCCGCCCGGCTCGACCAGCTCTACCAACACGTTCTCGTCGACGATCAACCCCGCCTGCGCGTCACTCTCGAAAGCGATCAGCCCCAGATCCGCCGTGCCGTACAACTGACGCGCGGTAATGCCGCGGCCGTTGAACCACGCGCGCAACGACGGCGGCAATGCCTCGCCCGAGAGGGTCGCGCGACGGATGCAACCGATGTCGACGCCGGCAGCCTCGCTCTTCTCGATCAGGATCTTCAGGAACGACGGTGTGCCCGCATAGGCCACCGGCATCAGATGGCGTATCGCCTCGAGCTGCAACTCCGTCTGCCCTACGCCGGCCGGAAATACACAGCATCCCAGCCTCGCCGCCCCCGTCTCGATCATCATGCCCGCAGGGGTGAAGTGATAGGAATAGGTGTTGTAGACGAGATCCCCCGGGCGCAGCCCCGCAGCAAACATGGCACGCGCGAAGCGCCACCAGTCGCTGCCCCGACCGTCCGGTTCGTAGATCGGGCCCGGCGATTGGTAGACGTGCGCGAGCGCGCCGATCGGGGTCGCATTCAGTCCACCCAGCGGCGGATGACGTCGCTGGAACGCCGACAAATCCGATTTACGTGTGACGGGCAGCGCGGCGAGCGCGGCGCGAGAGACGACCGCCGCCGGATCGACATCGCCGAGCACTTGCGAAAAATAGGCCGCGTGCGCGCGCGCGTGCGAGACCTGTGCGGGCAACGCCGCCAGCAGCGCCTTCTCGCGAACCTCCGGCGCACGGGTTTCCAGCGTGTCGAAGTAGTCGTTCATAGAGACGGAAATTCGTTGGGGATTAACGGTCTGTCGTGTGCATCGCGCCGCTTGCCAGGGCGCCTAGGCAATCCAGCGCTTGCGTCGACGGTAGCTCTTGACGTTGCGGAAGCTGCCCGCGCTGCTGGCGCCGTCCTTGGCAATGCCCAGATAGAATTCCTTCACGTCTTCGTTGTCGCGCAGCGACGCTGCGTCGCCGTCCATCACCACGCGCCCGTTCTCGAGGATGTATCCGTAGTCCGCATAACGCAGCGCCGCCATGGTGTTCTGCTCGGCCAACAGGAAGCTCACGCGTTCGCGCTGATTCAGGTCGCGCACGATCGTGAAGATCTCTTCCACGATCTGCGGCGCGAGTCCCATCGATGGCTCATCGAGCAGAATCATCGACGGCTGAGCCATCATGGCGCGCCCGATCGCGCACATCTGCTGTTCCCCGCCCGACGTGTAACCGGCCTGCGACTTGCGGCGCGTCTTGAGACGCGGAAAGTACGCGTAGATGCGCTCCAGCGCCTGTTGCTGCGCACCGCGCGACGCGTGCCTGACATAGGCGCCCGTGAGCAGGTTTTCCTCGATCGTCAAATGCCCGAAGCAGTGACGCCCCTCCATCACCTGAATCACGCCGCGCTTGACCAGCCCGTTGGGCGAGAGCTTCTCGACCCGTTCACCGCGATAGTCGATGGTGCCCTTCGTCACCTCGCCGCGCTCGGCATGCAGCAGGTTGGAAATCGCCTTGAGCGTCGTGCTTTTGCCCGCGCCGTTGGCGCCGAGCAGCGCCACGATCTTGCCCTCGGGCACGGTCAGCGACACGCCCTTGAGCACCAGAATCACGTGGTCGTAGATGACTTCGATATTGTTGACGCGCAAACTCGCTTCCATGCCTGACTCCGAAATCGTTGCCACCGGGTCCCGATGATGGCGACCCTGCCTGTCGCGCGCACGTCGCCCACGCCGTGGTGCTCGGCCCCGCTGCCGGTGCGGGCGACGGCGTCGGTCACATCTTGTAGCAGGCCGGCGTAATGCCCTTCTCCTTGGCATATTGCTTGGCCGACGCCTCGAACAGCGGGTGAATCAGACGGCGATTGCCCTCGATCCAGTCGGACACCATGACCCACTTGGCGCCGTCCCATTGCTGGATACGAACCTTGCCGGACCCCTCGTGATCCTCGCAGCTCGTCTTGATGTCGGGCAGCAGGCCGGTCGCGCCGATCGCCTTGAGCCGGGTGGCGTCGATATTCAGGTTTTCGAATGCCCAGCGCACTTGAACGGGCGTCATCACCTTGCCTTTGCCGAACTTGTTCTGCGCAGTGTTCAGCGCCTCGACGGTGGCAACCGCGGCGGACACGCCCCGGTTATAGAGTACCGAGCCGACCTTCGACGGGTCCTGCATGTTGCCCTTGCCCGCGCCGTAGACCACCTTCTCGATGTCGGCGATCAACGGCACCTGCTTGCCCGCCACGTTCCACGTGGCGCTCATGTAGCCCTTGGCGGCCGGACCGGCGGGAATCGTGTCTTCCTCCGAGCCGGCCCACCAGCTGCCGATGATCTTCTCGCGCGGATAGCCAACCTTCTGCGCGGCCTTGAGCGCCGTCTGGTTCATCACACCCCACCCCCAAAAGACCACGTAGTCGGGGTTCTCCTGACGAATGCGCAGCCACTGCGCCCCCTGCTCGTTGCCCGGATGCGCCACCGGAATCTCCACCAATGTAAATTTATGAATCTTCGATTCGGCCTGCATCGCCACGATCGGCTCCTTGCCGTAAGCCGAGTCGTGATAGAGGTAGACAATCTTCTTGCCGGCGAGCGAGCCGCCATTCTTGTCGGCGAGGAACTTGATGATGGCCGACGCCTGCATCTGATAGGTCGTGACCAGCGGGAAAGCCCACGGAAACACGGAGCCGTCCACGGCGTCGGTACGGCCGTAGCCCATCATCACGAGCGGCACCTGGTCGGTGGCCGTCTTGTCGATCAGCGCATACGAGATCCCGGTGGCCATCGTGTGATAGGCGGTCCCCTTGGTCACCGGATTCTTGCCCTTGAGGCGCTCGTAGCACTCCACGCCCTTGGCGTTGTTGTACTCGGTCTCGCACTCTTCCCACGTGAGCTTCACACCGTTCACACCGCCGTTCTTCATGTTCACGTACTGCAAATAGTCGATGAACCCTCCG
The DNA here is from genome assembly GCF_902459575.1 of Pandoraea morbifera. Lineage (NCBI taxonomy): Bacteria > Pseudomonadati > Pseudomonadota > Betaproteobacteria > Burkholderiales > Burkholderiaceae > Pandoraea > Pandoraea morbifera. Next base: position 245,172 of record NZ_CABPSD010000007.1, on the reverse strand, counting down.
TAGAACGACTGACCGTTTGCGCCATAAGGACCGACGCGGTAATCCGCGAGTGCAATGAACTGGTCATTTGACTGGGCAAACGACGTCCCCGCCGCGCCCATGCCGAGCACGAGCGCCATGCCCAACGATGCCGTCAACTGTTTCGTGTTCATGCTGTGTCTCCGTCTGTGGTTTTATCTGTGGCAAAACGTGCGCCGGCAACGCGCGATGTCTCGCGCGCCGTCCGGGCGGACTTCAGTGCGGAAAAGGCCAGATGCGCAGCTTCTCCTTGGCGATTTGCCAAAGCCGCGCCAGCCCGTGCGGCTCGACGATCAGGAAAAAGATGATGAGACCGCCGAACACCATCAACTGAATGTGCGAGACGGTGGCGTTGGTAAAGGGCAAGTGCAGGAAAGCGGCAACGGGAGGCAAGGTGCTGTCGAGCAGAATGGGCAGCAGCAGAATGAAGGCCGCGCCAAGAAAGCTGCCGAGAATGCTCCCCACCCCGCCGATGATGATCATGAACAGGATGCGAAACGACAGGTCGAGCGAAAAGCCATCCGGTTCGACCGAGCCCAGATAGCAATAGGCGTAGAGCGCACCGGCCACACCGCAGTAGAACGAGCTCACGGCGAACGCGAGCAGCTTCACCCGCATGAGCGGAATGCCAATGACCTCGGCCGCCACGTCCATGTCGCGCACCGCCATCCAGGCGCGGCCGATGTGCGAGCGCACCAGATTCTTCGCCACGAGCGCCATGAGCGTGACCACGCCCAGCACGAAGAGGTATTTGCGCACCGGCGTGTCGACGTCGAACCCGAACATCGAGATCTTCTGCGCGGTGATCACCCCCGACGAGCTGTTGTTGGAAAGCCAGGGGAATTTCGTCAGCACCCAGAGCACGAAGAACTGCGCGGCGAGCGTGGCGACGGCAAGATAGAAACCCTTGATGCGCAGCGACGGCAGACCGAACGCAATGCCCACCAGCGCCGCGCAGACCCCGCCGAGCGCGAACGACCCCAGGATCGGCATGCCCTCGATGCGCAACTGGAAGTTATACGACGCGTAGGCCCCCACCGCCATGAACGCCGCCGTACCGAGCGACAACTGTCCCGCATACCCGGTGAGGATGTTCAGCCCCAGCGCCGCGAGCGAGAACACGAGGAAGGGCACGAGAATGGCCGTGAGCCAATATTCCGAGGCGATCCACGGCAGCACGCCGAACGCCACGGCCAGCACCGCGCCAATTGTCAGCCGGTCCTGGCGGATCGGGAAGATCTGGCTGTCCGCCTCGTATGTGGTCTTGAACTGCCCCGCTTCGCGATAAAACATGTCTGGCCCCTGCGATGTTGGTTGATGCGTGGTCGATGTCGACAATCAAACGCGATCGATGTGCCGCTCCCCGAACAACCCTTCCGGGCGAACGAGCAGGAACAGCAGCGCGAAGACGTACGGGAACCAGCCTTCGATGCCGCCGAAGTTCCCGCCGAACTGGCTCTGCAGCAGTTGCGGCACGTAAATCTCGGCAAGCTTCTCGGCCGCACCGATGATCAACCCGCCGACAATCGCGCCCGGAATCGACGTGAATCCGCCAAGAATCAGGACAGGCAGGGCCTTGAGCGCCGTCATCGTAAGCGCGAACTGCACGCCGTTGCGCGACCCCCAGAGCATGCCGGCGACCAGTGCGACGAAACCCGACACGCTCCACACCACGACCCAGATGCGTTGCAGCGGAATGCCGAGCGAGAGCGCCGCCTGGTGATCGTCGGCCACCGCGCGCAGCGCCCGGCCAATGCTGGTGGCCCGGAAAAACAGTGCGAGTAGCGCCACCAGCACCGCCGCGATCGCGGCGGCCGCCAGATCGAAGCGGCTCACGAGGATGCCGGTCGAATCCAGGATCGACGCGATCGGCTCGTCCACGATGCCCAGCGAGAGCGGACGCACCTCGTTGCCCCACAGCAGCGGTGCGAGCCCCTCGAGGAAGAACGACAGGCCAATGGTGGCCATGAAGAGCGTGATGGGCGACTGGTTCACCAGCTTGCGCAGCACGAAGCGCTCTGTCGCAACGCTCATCAGAACCATCACCGCGAACGCCCCGACGGCCGCGGCCCACAGCGGCAGCCCGTGCTCCATTAGGCCGACCACGGACAGCGCCGCGAAGTACACCATCGCGCCCTGCGCGAAGTTGAATACGCCCGACGCCTTGAAGATCAGCACGAAGCCGAGCGCCACCAGGGAGTACATCACCCCGGAGAGCAACCCGCCGATCAGAATTTCCAGAAAGAACTGCATCGATGTCTCCCCATTTACCCACGCCCGGCGCCGTCATCCAATGCGTGGGCTACCCGCCTGGCTTCCGCTCGGCTTCTGCGTTGTTTCGCCCGGATTCGATCTGCTTGCGCGGGCCGACACGTTTCCCGATCCGTCTCAGGCCGCGGCCGGCAGGCCATGCGCGGCGCCGAGATAGGCGCGAACGACTTCCGGATCGGACCGCACCTCGTCGGGCGAGCCGTCGCCGATCTTCTTCCCGTAGTCGAGCACCACCACGCGATCGGAGATATCCATCACTACGCCCATGTCGTGCTCGATCAGCACGATGGTGGTGCCGAACTCTTCATTGACTTCCAGAATGAAGCGGCACATGTCGCGCTTCTCCTCGAGGTTCATGCCCGCCATGGGCTCGTCGAGCAGAAGCAACTCGGGCTCGGCGGCCAACGCGCGCGCCAGTTCGACACGCTTTTGCAGGCCGTACGGCAAACGTCCCACCGGGGTCTTGCGGATGTGCTGAATCTCGAGGAAGTCGATGATCTCCTCGACCTTGGCGCGGTTCGCCATTTCTTCCTCGCGCGCCTTGCCCCACCAGATGGCGCTGGCGAGCAACCCGGCGCGCATGCGGGTGTTTCGCCCCGTCATGATGTTGTCGAGCACCGTCATGCCCTTGAACAAGGCGATGTTCTGGAACGTGCGGGCCACGCCGTGGCGGGCCGCCGAGGTCGGATGCATGCGCTGGCGCGGCTGTCCGCGAAAGACGATCGCGCCTTGTTGCGGGTGATACACGCCGTTGATCACATTGAGCATGGAACTCTTGCCTGCGCCGTTCGGGCCGATGATCGCGCGGATCTCGTGCTCGCGAACGTCGAACGAAATGTCCGTGAGCGCCTTGACGCCACCAAACGACAGGCTGATGTGCTGCAAATCAAGCAGTACGTCGCCGGTCTTGCGGTTGTCATTCATGCCATCTCCTGCAGTGTGCCGGGATGAAACCGGAGCGGGTTCGGTCGGGGCGACGCGCGAGAGCGTCAGGCCGCGCAGCGCAACTTCTCAGGCGCAGGATCGTCGGCGGGGGCTCGGGCGCCGATCACGCGCGCCGGATGAATCGCCAGCGTGGCGCTCACGCTGCCCTCGCGCCCGTCCTCGAACTTCACGCGCGTTTCGATGAACTGCGTCGACTTGCCGGAATAGAACGCATCGACCAATACCTCGTACTTCTGGGCGATGAATGCGCGTCGCACCTTGCGCGTGCGAGTGAGCTCGTCGTCATCGGGATCGAGTTCCTTGTGCAGGATCACGAAGCGCCGAATCTGCGCGGACGAAAAGGCGGCTTCCCGGGCAAGATCCGCGTTCACGGATTCCACGCAACCGAGGATCAATTCGGCCACGCGGGCATGGGTGGCCAGGTCGATGTAGCCGGCATAAGCGAGGTTCTGCCGCTCCGCCCAGTTGCCCACGGCGTCAAAGTCGATATTGATGAAGGCACACACGCCGTCGCGTCCGTCGCCGAACGCCACCGCCTCCTTGATGTAGGAGAAGAACTTGAGCTTGTTCTCGATGTACTTCGGTGCGAAGAGCGAGCCGCAGGCGAGCCTGCCGACGTCCTTCGCGCGATCGATGATGCGCAGGTGGCCGTCGTCATCGATGATGCCGGCGTCGCCCGTGCGGAAGTAGCCTGCGTCGTCCAGGGCCTCGCGCGTGGCGTCGGGGCGCTTGTAGTACTCCTTGAGCAGTCCCACGCCGCGCACCAGCACCTCGCCGCTTTCCCCGATCTTGATTTCCATGCCCGGGGCAACCGGCCCGACGCTATCGAATCGCACCTGGCGATCCGGCTGCAGGCAAACGTAAGCGCACGTCTCCGTCTGCCCGTAGAACTGCTTGAGGTTCACGCCGATGGCGCGATAGAAGCGAAACAGGTCGGGGCCGATGGCCTCGCCCGCCGTGTAGGCGGTGCGAATCCGGCTCATGCCGAGCGTGTTGCGAAGCGGGCCGTACACGCAGAGATTGCCGATCGCGTACTGCATGCGATCAAGCAGCGCGACCGGACGGCGGTCGAGCACTGCCGCGCCGCAACGGTTGGCCACGTCCATGAAGTGCAAGAACATCTTTCGCTTGAGGCGACTCGCGTCCTCCATGCGGATCATCACTTGCGTGAGCACGTTCTCATAGACCCGCGGCGGCGCGAAGTAGTAGGTCGGGCCAATCTCGCGCATGTCGGTGGCGATGGTGTCGGGCGACTCCGGGCAATTGACCGTGAAACCCGCCACGAGCGCCTGCGCGTAAGAGAAGAGATGGTCCCCGACCCATGCCATCGGCAGATAGGACAACACTTCGTCGCCCGGGCCAAGCCGATCGAAGGTGCTGCCGTGATACGCCGCGCCGATAAGCCCGGCATGCGAATGGCACACCCCCTTGGGCTTGCCCGTCGTGCCCGAGGTGTAAAGGATGGTGGCGGTATCGTCGGGGTCGCCGGCGGCCACCGCATCGTCGAAAAAGCGGGGATGCCGGGCGTTGAACTCGCGCCCCTGCTCGAGCGCGGCTTCGTAAGCGCGCAGACCCGGGGCGTCGTAGCCGCGCAGGCCTCGCGGATCTTCGTAGATGATGTTCGACAGTCGCGGCAACTGATCGCGCAGTTCCAGCAACTTGTCGACCTGCTCCTGGTCTTCCACGACGGCGAAATCGATTTCGGCATCCTGGAGCACGTGCGCCATTTCCGCGGCGACCGCATCCTGGTACAACGGCACGGCCACGCCGCCAAGCGCTTGCGCGGCTGTCATGGCCCAGTACAAACGCACACGATTGTTGCCCACGATGGCGAGATTGTCACCCCGCCGAAAGCCGGCGGCGGCCAGCGCGCACGCCAGCATGCGAACTTCCTGTGCGGCTTCCTGCCAGCTCCAGCACTGCCAGATCCCCAGATCTTTCTCCCGATACGCCGTGCGGGTGCCGCGCGTTGCGGCGTGCGCCAGCAACAACCGCGGGAAGGTGGTCCGCTCCTGCATGCCTGTCTCCTGTGTCTCGCCACCATTCGACGCTTGTCGAGGGGGAGTGGCGTGGCTCGGTCGGCGCGCGTGCACGTGAGGCTTTCCGGCACGCATCCCTAACGCTATGGGCGTCTGTGGTCGACGCCTCTTCGATTCGAATTGATCTGACGCAGACTGCGATTCGGCGACGGCTTTGCCCGGCCGCGGGCAGCTTCTATACTGGTGCTTCGGCGCCGTGCGGCAGCGCCTTGAGAGTGGGCCCGGCCGTCGTCAGGCAAGGCGAAGATACCTCATGACCCACGGCGGATTTGTCACCAGGACGACAATCAAGGGAAAGTCCCTATATGTCACTCGAAACCCTGCTGCAGCGCAGCGCATGGGCGCAAGGACTGACACCGGAGCAGCGCCGTCGCGTGGTCGCCGAAATTCAGGTGCGGCCGGTGGAGAGCGGTGCGTATGTGTGTCGCAAGGGTGACCCGTCGCACGCCTGGTTCGGTGTCATCGAAGGACTGGTGAAGATTGCGACGGCCTCGGCGAGCGGCAAGTCCGTGACGTTTACCGGCGTGCCGGCCGGCGCGTGGTTCGGTGAGGGATCCGTGCTCAAGCGCGAGAATCGCAAGTACGACGTGATGGCGTTACGCGACTCGGTCGTCGCGCACATGCCGATTGCCACGTTCGACTGGCTGCTCGACACGAGCATCCCGTTCAACCGGTTCCTGACGCTTCAACTCAACGAGCGCCTCGGCCAGTTCATCGCGGCCGTGGAACACGAGCGCCTGCTCGATACCGACGCGCGCGTCGCGCGCTCACTGTCGTCGATGTTCAACCCGAACCTCTATCCGTCCGACGACAACACGGTCCAGATTTCACAGGAGGAACTGAGCTATCTGGCGGGGGTGTCGCGCCAGCGGGTGAACCTCGCGCTCAAGGTACTGGAGCAGGCCGGACTCGTGAAGGTGGATTACGGTGTCCTGACGATTCTCGACCTCGAAGGACTTCGTGAATTCGGGATGTAGCGGGCGCGCCCTCGATGCCCTCTCCGCCCCCCCACGCCCTCCACGCCCCTGCCGCTTCTCGCCTCCCTCCGGCGGAGTCGACGGTGGGCTCGTCCCGGCGCCATGCAGCCCCATGCAGACCCATTAGGCGAAAAAAAGCCCGCAGCACGCTGCGGGCCCGGCAACGCATCGAAGATGCGTCTGCGCCATTACTTCGCCGCGGCGATCACGGCAATCTCGACCAGCAGGTCCGGTGCTGCGAGACGCGACTCCACTGTCGCACGCGTGGGCGCATTGCCGGGGCTGGTCCACGCATCCCACACGGCGTTCATGCCCGCGAAGTCCGATTCGATGTCCTTGAGCCAGACCTGCGCCGAGAGCAGACGCGACTTGTCGATGCCCGCATCCTTGAGATAGCCGTCGATCTTCGCCAGCACCTGTTGCGTCTGGCCCGTGATGTCCTGGCTGCGATCGTCCGCCGTCTGGCCGCCGATGTATACCGTACCGTTATGCACCACGACACGGCTCATCCGTGCGTTCGTATGATGGCGCTGAATATCGCTCATTGACCACATCTCCAAAAGGAATGAAAAGCGTAAGCGCGCGGCGGCCACGCCGCCTCGCTCACTTGGGGAAACCTGCCCGCTCGCTCAGCAGTTCGGGCGCGTCGACCGCCACGGCGAGCTCGCCGAGCGTGACCGGCTTGATCGGTGGACGAATGCGGTAATAGCCCACGTCGGGCACCGCACGTCCCTGCGACTGCGCCAGCAATTCTGCCACTGTCAGCCCGCAGAAGCGGCCCTGGCATGGCCCCATGCCGCACCGCGAGAATATCTTCGTCTGATTCGGACCAACGCAACCGAGCTTCGCCATCCGCCGCACGTCGCCCGCCGTCACCTCCTCGCATCGGCACACGATCGTGCTGTCGTCGGGCGGGGCGCGGAAGGTGTCCGCCGGACGATAGAGTGCATCGAGGAACGGGCGAATGGCAGTGTGCGAGGCCAGTTCACGACGCAAGGTGAGCGCCCGCGAGTCGCGCTTTGCCCCGTCGAGCCTGCCGAGCTTCACAGCGGCCTGGATCGCGGCCAGTCGCCCGGACGGTTCCGCAGCCAGCGCCCCCGAGATGCCCGCGCCGTCGCCCGCCACGAATATGCCCGGCAGGCTGGTCTCGCCCCAGGCGTCCGTCATCGGTCGCCAGCACAACTGCGCTTCGTCCCACAGGTGCTCGCAACCGATGGAGCGTGTGACCTGCGTGTTCGGGATCACGCCCTGATGCAACAGCACCAGTGACGTCTCGATTCGCAGCGTTCGCCCGCCCGCGACATACTCGATGCTCTCGGCCCGCTGCGTTCCGTTCACGCGCAGCGACTCGACGTGCTTCACGTGCTGCACGCCCGCCGCACGGATCGCGCGCAGCAGTTTGAATCCTTTCATGAGGTACGACGGCGCCTTGAGCGCCCCGCCGGCATGACGCAAGGCCTCGCGTCGGCCGCCGGCCTGCGCCGTGTCGAGAATGGCCCGCACGGGCACGCCCGCGTTGATCAGTTGCCATGCGAACAGGTAAAGGAGCGGCCCGCATCCCGCCAGCACGGCAGGCGTGTCCGGCACAAGTGCCGATGCCTTGAGCAGCGTTTGCGCCGCCCCCACCCCCATCACGCCGGGCAGCGTCCAGCCGGGAATCGGGAACGGCCGCTCCTGGGCGCCACCGGCGAGCACAATGGCACCCGCCTGGATCTGCAACGTGCCGCCGCCCGCGCTCTGTCGCGTGACTGACACGCGCTTGTCGGCGCCGATCTGCCAGGCGAGCGTCTGCGGCCAATAGTCGATGCCTGCCGACGTGAACGCATCGACGAGCGCACGCCCATGCAGATAGTCGGGCCCGAGCACCCCGGGGTCGGCCAGCGGCGAGCGGCTGACGCTGCGGTAGATCTGCCCACCGGGCAGCGCGTTCTCATCGACGACGAGCGGCGAGAGTCCGTGACGCTTCGCCTCGAGCGCAGCCGCCAACCCTGCCGGTCCGGCCCCGATTACCAACAAATCCACAGGTTTCACGCTCATGCCACGCTCCTCGCGCCATCCATGCGGCGCACCTGCATGCCTTCACGCACGGGCGTCATGCAACCCTGCCGGTTCGGCACGCCATCGATCTCGACGAGACAGTCGAAGCACACGCCCATCATGCAGAACGGTGCACGATCGCTACCGCTCACCGGGGTGGTCCGGCACGCCGTCACGCCGGAGAACAGCAATGCGGCGGCCACGTTCAAATCGGCCGGCACGTCGATCGGCGTGCCTTCGATATACATTCGCACGGTCGCGCGATCCTTGCGCGCCAGCGACTTAAGCAGCGAAACGTTTGGCATAGAAATGATCCAGAAGCGCGGGACGCTCGGCGCCGAGAATCCAGGGCGCGATGGTTTCACAGTGCGCGGCGGCAAGCGTCACGCCGCTATGGCAGGTCGCGAGATAGGCACCGGGGCAAGCCTCGGATGCCTCGTAGATCGGCAGACCGTCGGCCGTCATCACACGCAGGGCTCCCCACGCGCGCACCACGCGCACGTTCTTGAGAATCGGAAAGGGCGCAATGCCGCGACGGGCGATATCGGCGAGCACATCCGGTGTTACGCCGTCGTTGAAGCCGACGTCTTCGGCCGAGTCGCCCAACATGACCGAACCCTCGACCGTCTGCCGCACATAGATCGTGGGGTAGTCGAGAAATCGCCTGACCCGTTCGGTGACGAGAATCTGTCCGCGCAGCGGCTTGACGGGCGCCGAGAGCCCCACCATCGGGGCGAGCTCGCGATTGCCGAGGCCGGCGGCGAGCACCACACGCCCGGCCTCGAGCGACATGTCGCCCATGCTCACGCGAAACGCACTGCCGATCTGACGAATGTCGGTCACGCGCACGTTCGGCGCATACTCGCCGCCGGCCCGCTCGAATGCGTCGAACAGTGCTCGCAGCGTATAGAGCGGGCTTACATGGCCGTCGTTGGGCGAATAGATGGCGCCGGCCACGTCGGCGCCGATCGCCGGAAGCCGCTCGGCCAGCGCATCGTGATCGAGCACGTCGTACGCGAGCGCGGGCTCCGCCTCCTGCAGCTTGCGCATGCTCTCGACCTTGATCGCCAGTTCTTCGGGCGTTTGCGCGATATTGAAGCCGCCGGGCCGCTCGAACCCGACGGACACGCCGGTGCGGGCGAACAACTCGTCGGCGAACCCCTGCCAGGTGTTGGCCGAGTGCAGCGACCAGCGGGCGTAATCGGTGCACGTGGCACCCTTGCCCTGCACCCAGACAAGCCCGAAGTTGCCTCGCGCGGCGCGCAGCGAATTGTCTTCGCCATCGCACACGATCACGCGTTGTCCGCGCTTGGCGAGCCCGTAGGCAATCGCCATGCCGACGAGGCCGCCGCCAATGACGGCGATATCGTATGTCTTTTGCATGTTTTAGTGATTTCCAACCAGAACCTTGTTCAATCCGTAGATGCGGTCGAGCACCAGCATCACCGCCAGCGTCAACCCGATGAGCAACGTGGAGATCGCCGCCACGCTCGGATCGACCGTCTCGCTCATGTTCATGTAGATGCGCACCGGCAGCGTGATCGTCGTGGGCGATGTCACGAAGATCGTGGCCGTCAACTCGTCGAAGCTGTTGATGAACGCCAGTACCCACCCGCCCGCGACCCCCGGCAGGATCGCCGGCAGCGTGATGCGACGAAATGTGGTCCAGCGCCCCGCCCCGAGCGAGCGCGCCGCGCGTTCGGCTTCGTCCGCCTGCCCCACCAGCGCCGCCATGACCAGGCGCAACGCGTAAGGGAAGATCAGCAACGCATGGCACGCCACCAGACTCGCGAACGATCCGCCCATGTCGAGCAAAGTGAACAGTCGCAGGAACGCAATGCCCAGCACCACCGGCGGAATCATCAGCGGCGAGAGCAGGAACGAATTGATCGCGTCGCGCCCCGGGAAGCGGTAGCGCGCAAGCCCCATCGCCGCAGGTACGGCCAGCGCGGTCGACACGCTCGCCGACGCCACCCCGAGCCACAGGCTGGTGCGCAACGCCGACTGGAAGTCCTCGTCGTCCATGAGCGAAGCGAACCAGCGCAGCGAGAAACGATGTGTCGGGATCGACAGGAAGTTGTCGGGCGTGAAGGCGACCAGGCAGACCACGACCAGCGGCGCCAGGATGAATAGCAGGAAGAGTCCATGGAACACCATGGCCCCGAGACCATTGCGGTCGTACTGAGGATCTTGTCGGCTCATCGTCCCTCCCTCAGCCGAGCCGGCGCGTGAAGCGCTTTTCGAGCGCACGGTTGTACCCGCTGATGATCGCCACATTGACAATCAGCAGCACGATGGCGATGGCGGCCCCAAGCGGCCAGTTCAGCGTGCCGAGGAACTCGTCGTACGCCGTGGTCGCCACGACCTTCAGGCGGCGGCCACCGATAAGTGCCGGCGTGGCAAACGCGCTGGCCGTCAGGGCGAACACGATGAGACTGCCCGACAGGATGCCCGGCGTGATCTGCGGCAACACGACGCGCCACATCACGGTCGCCCGCCCCGCGCCCAGCGAGCGCGCCGCGTGCGAGACCGCGGGGTCGAGCCGCGTGAGCGAGGTCCACACCGACAACACCATGAGCGGCACGAGCACATGCACGAGTGCCACCGTGACCGCGCCCATCGTGAACAGCATCTGCATGGGATGCGCGGTCAGTCCGAGCTTGGTGAGTACCAGGTTCACCAACCCCTCGCGGCCCAGCAGGATCGACCAGCCCAGCGTGCGCACCACGACGGAGATCAGCAGCGGCCCGAGCACCAGCACGAGGCACAGCGAGCGCCACGGATCGCGCATGCGAAAGAGGAAGTACGCCTCCGGCACGCCGATCAGCACGCAAAGCAGCGTCACGCCTGCCGAAAGGAGCAACGTGCGCAGGAAGATTTCGTAAAAGTAGCTGTCGGTGAGAATGTCGACGTAATGCTGCAGCGACACCGTGGGCAGGATGCCGCCGCTGTTCGGATCGAAGCCGTGCAGGCTCAGCACGAACGTGAGCACCAGCGGCACCGCCAGCAGCACGAGAAAGTACAGGGTGGCGGGCATGACCAGTGCCCATGCGGCGCGACGCTGGCCGGCAGCCTCGGGCGAGACCGTCGGCGTCGCCTTTCCTTGGCGCACGGCGGGCGTGCCCGGAGGCGTGGAGGTTGCGGCGTTCATGCGCCCTCCCGCACGAGACGCAGCGCGTCGTCGGCCCAGTCGAGCCCGACGGCGTCGCCATCGTTGGCGGCCGCCACGCCGTCGTTGGACACGAGCACACGCAACTCACCAAGCGCCGTCGACACCGTGATTACCCAGTGATTGCCATGGAAGCTGCGCTGCCCCACCCGCCCGGCCACCCGACCCGCCGTCGCCGGCGTGAGACGGATGCGCTCGGGCCGCAGGCTGAACGTGGCCGGTCCGCCCGCTGCCGTCACATGCGCGGCCGGGATGGCGAGTCGATGCCCCTGAGCGTCGAGCACCGCCACGTCGCCGCGCACGTCGAGTTGACCGGTGATGAGATTGGTCTGCCCGATGAAATGCGCGGCAAACGTGGCGCGCGGGTCTTCGTAGACCTCATGCGGCGTGTCGATGCGAACCACCCGGCCGGCATTGAGCAACACCACCCGATCGCTGATCGCGAGCGCCTCGGCCTGATCGTGCGTGACCATGATGGTCGTCGTGCCGACCTGGCGCTGAATCGCGCGCAACTCGTCCTGCATCTGCTCGCGCAACTTCGCGTCGAGGTTGGACAGGGGCTCGTCGAGCAGCAGCACCGGTGGTGCGATGACCAGCGCCCGAGCCAGCGCCACACGCTGACGCTGCCCACCCGAGAGCTCGCGCGGGTAGCGGCCAGCGTGCGCACCGAGATGCACCAGCTCCAGCGCGTCCTGCACGCGACGCCGCTTCTCGCCCGGATCCACGCGGCGCATGTCCAGACCGAACGCCACGTTCTGCGCCACGGTCATGTGCGGGAACAGCGCGTAGCTCTGAAACACGATGCCGAGCCCGCGCTTTTCCGGCGGCACCGGCGTGAGATCGCGACCTTCGAGCAGAATGCGACCGGTGCTCGGTGCCACGAAGCCGGCGATCATCTGCAGGGTGGTCGTCTTGCCACAGCCGGACGGACCGAGCAGGGAGACGAACTCCCCCTGCGCGATCGACAGGTCGACGCCTTCGACCGCCGTCGTTTCAGCGTAACGCTTGCCGAGTTGCTCGAGACGCAAATATGGGGTGCGGGTGCTCATGACGCCTGGGGTCTCCTTGCGCTCAGCGCTCGATCTGGCGGTTCCAGCGCTGCGTCCATTCCGCGCGCTTGGCGTTCACGACGTCCCAGTCGACGCGCACGAGCTTGTCGATCTGCGCCGGCGAAGGCACGCGCGCGGCCACCGCCATCGACAACTGCGTCTTCTTGTTGGACGGCGCCACGCCCTGGCTCTCGGCGAGCAGCGCCTGGGTCTGCGGGGTGAGAATCATCTGCACGAACTTCTGCGCGAGCGCGTCGTTGGCCGACTTGTCCACCACGCACATGCCCATGGCGAGCGCAACGGCGCCCTCCTTCGGGTAGACGAACTCCACCGGAATGCCCTGCTGGCGCAAGGCCTGGACGCGGCCGTTGCCCCATACGGCGATCGCAACCTCGTCAGACTGGAACAGCTCGGCGATCTTGCCCGGCGACGGATCGAACGACAGCACGTTCGGTGCGATCTTTTCCATCTCGCGGAAGCCCGGCTCGACGTTGGCATCGCTGCCGCCGTTGAGCTTCGACTCGACGATCAGCGCATGAAGGCCATAGGTGTTCTTGATGCTCGGCATCACGAGCTTGCCCTTGTACTTCGGGTCCGACAGTTCCTTCCACGAGGTCGGCGCGGGCCAGCCCTTGGCCTGGAACAGACGCGTGTTGTAGGCGATGCCCGTGGCGATCAGCCCCGCGGCCACCGCGTTGCCGCTCTTGAACTTCGCGATGTCGTACAGATCGTGATAGACGGGCGCGTCGGCGAGCTTGCCGCAGAACCCCATCTGGATCGCCTGGTACATCGGGCCGTCATCGAGGAAAACCACGTCCATGCCGGCCTTGCCCTTCTGTGCCTGAAGCTTCGCGAGCGTCGTGGTCGAATCGCCGGGCACGATCACCACCTTCGTGCCGGGGTTCGCCTTTTCAAAGCCCGGAATGACGTCTTTCTTGAGCATCTGCTCGAACGAGCCGCCGTAGGCGCCGACATAAAGCGTGGTGTCGGCCTGGGCGGGGCAAGCGCCGAACATGAATGCAGCCACGCCAGCCGACAGGGCGGCGGCGCGACCGAGTTTGCGAAGGGTTTGGGGAACGACAGTCTTCATCGAGAGGCTCCTTGCGTGAAGCGGTGTTATGTGATGTTATGGGCCGGCATTACAAAAAAACTCGAACTATTGCGTTGTTTTCGTAGGGTCGTTTTCGACTCGCCCACGGTCAAATCACATTTTTTTACCCATCCATACGCAAATGTTATGGGGGTGCGTTGCGAGGATTCGATGAAGATTCGGCAACTGGAGGCATTTCGTGCGCTGATCCTGCGCCAGACGGTCACGCGCGCGGCGGACATGCTTCATATCTCGCAGCCGGCGGTCACGCGCCTGATCAACGACCTGGAGACCGACGTAGGGTTTTCCTTATTCGATCGGATCAACGGCCGGTTGAACCCAACACCCGAGGCGATGGTGCTATTCGAAGAGGTGGAGCGTTCGTTCGCCGGGATCGATCGCATTGCGCAGACGGCCGAGCAAATCAAATCGTTGCGGCGCGGCTCGCTGCACATCGCCGGAGCGCCCGCGCTCGCGCTCGAGTTTCTGCCGACCGCGCTCACCGGGTTCATGCGCGAGCACCCCGGCATCAGCACCACGCTGCTCATCCATGCGTCGAGCATCGTGGTGGACATGGTGGTCGGGCGGCGGTGCGACGTGGGCTTCATCGCCCATCCGCTCACGCACGCGGGCGTGGACATCGAACCGCTGCATCGCGCGCCCATGCGCTGCATCCTGCCGCGCGGGCACCGGTTGGCCTCTCGCGATGTGATTTACCCGGAAGACCTGCTCAACGAGTCGTTCGTGTCCTATCCGAAGGAGTTCGACGGGCGCATGTACATCGACCGGATCTTCGCCGAGCGCCAGATCGACCGGATCATGACGGCGGAGTCGCAGTTGTCGGCGGCGATCTGCGTGCTTGTGGAGCACGGCGCCGGCGTGGCGATCATCGACCAGATCACCGCCACTTATGCGGCGCAGCGCGTAGTCGTCAAGCCGTTCGAGCCGACGGTGCACTCGAGCTTCTCGCTCGTCACGTCGAACCAGCACCCGCCGTCGCAACTGGCGACGGCCTTCGTGGCGTATACGAAGCAGCGGATGATCGCCCAATTCGGCGCCTGAAACCCAGGGTCGATCCGCCCCCGGCACCGGCGCCACGCCCCCCATCCGAAGCGCGCACGCAAGCGCTCGCCAAACAGCCCTTGCCTGTCGCGCCGCCCGATTGATAAGCTCTCGCCCGGCCCGCGTCGCCGGGACTTCGACAGACAAGAGAAACAAGAGAAACAAGAGAGACAACCCTATGTTGCAACGCAGTACCCGTAAAGCGGCGCGCCTGAGCGCTGCCGCGCTGTCCATGTTGGCGCTGTGCTCGGTATTGACACCCCCTGCCGGCGCCGAGCCGCTGCATCCCGTCAAACTGAGCCGGCAGGCACTCGTGGGCCCGATCTTCGAACGGGAAGACGCCGTGCACGACAGCGAAGACGGCAACGACACCGTGGACGTCACGTCCTACACCTCCGGCGACCGGGTCTTCCAGACGGGTGTGTTCCAGTCGGGGCCGGTGCGCGAGGAGGTTCGCGCCACGCCCGGGTATCCATACACCGAACTGCTCGTCTTCCTCTCGGGCGGCGCCCGGTTCACGTCGCGCGACGGCACCGTGGTCGAAGCCGGCCCGGGCGATGCCGTTACGCTCCCCAAGGGCTGGAGCGGCGTGTTCGAATCGAAGGGCTACACCAAGCTCTACGCCGTGTACGATCCGGACGCCCCCGCCCACATCGGGCAGGACTGAGCCGCGCATGGTGCCGGCGCAGCGGCGGGAACCGATGGGTACCGATGGGCACCGATGGGAATTTGCGGGTGGCGGGTGGCGGGCGCCCAGGTGGCGCACGGCCGCTCGCTGCCGATCGGGACATCGGTGGCATCGGGGGTAAACGTTAGTTCCTCCCAGCAATAGAGAAGGTGTCAAACGCTCCTAATTATGCATTTTTGTCGGGCACTACCATGACTTCACCGTGAACACGGTTTGCGGCAGTCAGACAAAAATTCTCAGGAGACACGGCATGCTTCACGACCTTCGCGCAACGCCCGAGACAGTGCACTGGGGCTACTTCAACGCGACCCAGAAACCGGCTCTGACCATCAAGAGCGGAGACTTCATCCGCGCCGAGGCGGTCACCCATCATGCGGGCGACGCGCCCGATCTCATGATGGACGACGCCGTTCGCGCCATCTACGAAAAGATTCCCCACGAGGATCGCAATCCCGGCGTGCACATCATGACCGGCCCGATCCATGTGGAAGGTGCCAAGCCGGGCGACATGCTCGAAGTGCGCTACCTCCAGATGATTCCGCGCTTTCGCTTCGGTGCCAACGTTGCCGCGCACTGGGGGCAGTTGTATGAGGATTTCAAGAAGGAGCGCGTAACGATCTACGAGCTGGACAACCGTTCGAACACGGCCCACGCCCTGTTCGCATTCGACTATCCGGGCAAGCTGACCACGCCGGGCAAGCTCGTCGATCATCGCGAATGCTGCAAGGAACCGGCACTCGCCGGCGTGCGCGTACCGGTGCGGCCGCACCTGGGAACGGCGGGCGTCGCCCCTGACGCCCAGGGCCGCGTGTCGACGGTCGAGCCCGGCCTGCATGGCGGCAACATCGACAACTGGCGTATCGGCGCCGGCGCGACCATGTATTACAGGGTTCAGGTCGACGGCGGCCTCTTCTCCATCGGCGACCCCCACATCTCGCAGGGCGACGGCGAGATCAGCGGCACCGCCATCGAGGCGTCGCTCAACGTGTTGTTCCAGATCGTGCTGCGCAAGGACTTCGAATTCCCGTCGCCACTGCTGGAAACGCCCGACGCCTGGATCGTGCACGGCTTCCATCAGGATCTGGACGAAGCGGGCAAGAATGCCGCGCGCGACATGATCCATCTGCTCACGGAGCAGCAGGGCCTGTCGCGTGACGACGCCTACTCGCTCATGAGCGTGGCCGCGGACTTCGGGGTCACGCAGGTGGTCGACGGCACCCAAGGCGTGCACTGCACCATGCCGCGCAGCATGTTCCCGCCCAAATCGTCGAAGTCTTGAAGGTCGCTGGCGGGCCGTCCCCGCCCGCGTCAACAGGAGGTCCTTCCATGCAATATGTCTATGTCGGGCGCAACGAGCTTGTCGCCCTGATCGTCGGTCTGGTGACCGGCACGCTCTATTCCTGGCTCGATTTGCCGATTCCCGCCCCGAACGTGCTCGGCGGCATTTTTGCCATCATCTTCACGTACCTGGGTTATCTGGTAGTCAATGCCTGGCGCCGCTCGGTCACCTTCGGACGTCCACCGGCCGACGGCTCGCCCGGCGTGGGTCCGGCCCGTGCTTCGTGAGGAGGTTGCCATGGTCGAAATCACGCTGGGCGCCACCGAACTGCAAGCCGCGGCCGTGGGACTGGTGACGGGTGTGCTCTACACGAGCGTGCGCGCACCGATTCCGGCGCCAAACGTGCTGGGTGGCATCTTCGCCATCGTCGGCACGTTCATCGGCTTCGTCTTCGTCGCCGCCATGCGAGGGCAGTTGCAGATCGGCTGACACCCTTGCACTATTGACGCCTGAATGGCGTCCCCCGGCGCCGAATGTGTTTGCGCAGGACATCGGTGCCGGGGCTGCGTCGCAGGCACTTTCCGAAGGAGGCCGGGTTTTGGATCGCGCGCACTTTTCCACCGAGTCATACGCCCACGATCAGCGCGGGCCGGCCTGGCAGGCGCGTCTGCTGGACGCGCGCCTGCACTTTCGCTCGCCCTCGCCAGGGCAGCCATTGCATGGCACGTTGCTCACGCATCGCACACCGGCAGGTATCGAACTGTCCGTCGTTGCGTCGACGCCGCAGATCGTCACCGCGCGCGCAGGCGGCGAGCGGGGCTTCCTGCTCATCATGCTGCTCGACGGTCAGGCCGAGTTGTCCGGACCGGGCACCGCCGCCTGCGAGCGGCTTGCGGCAGGCGACATCACCTGCATTCCCGGCACGGACAGCGCCGACCTGGTGGCGAACACCCCATTTCGTCTCGTCTGCGTGCACGTGCGGCACGCGCTGATCGCGCCGCGCCTTGGCAGTGCGCCACCCGTGCACACGTGCAAGCTGCCCGCGAGCGTCGCGGCGCTCTTCGGCGGACTGCTCGGCGGCCTGGCTGCCAGGCTCGAATCGGTGCAGGGCGCCGACCCGCATGCGCTCGCGCCGGTGGAGAGCGTTATCCTCGAATGCCTTGCGTCGGCGCTGGCCGCCGTCAAACCGCCGGCCGCCGCGGGACTGTCAACCTCCCGCGCCATTGCGTTCGAGCGCATCTGCCATCGCATTCAGGCTCGCCTTGCCGAGCCCGACCTCTCCCTGTGTGCCATCGCTCGGGACGAACACGTCTCGGAACGGTATCTGCGCAAGCTGTTCGAAGGGTCCGGTCACAGCTTCTCGTCGTATCTGCGACACAGCCGGTTGCAGCGCTGTTTTGCCGACTTGCACAATCCGGCCTACGACCGGTTGTCGGTCTCCGATATCTGCTACCGATGGGGCTTCAACGATCCGTCGTATTTCAGCCAGGCGTTTCGCGAGCGGTTCGGGCTGTCGCCGAAAGCCAGCCGCGACCAGGCAATGCGCGCGAGGGCGCTGCCGGAACGTGCGCGCATCTCACGCGGACATCCCGACGTGCCGGCCGGAATCGCCCAACGCGCGCAGGCTGTCGCGCGCGCCGCACAACGTGTGGGCAACGACGAGAACCAAGACGTCGAAGTACCCGGCGCGGGCGATGTCGATCCGTACCGTGCCGTGCCGCACGACGACGGCCGGCACCATTACCTGCGCGCCACATGCGATACCGTGCATTGGGGCTATTTGAGCCACGACCTGCCGCCGGCCTTGACCGTGCGCTCAGGGGACACGGTGACCGTCGAAACGTTGACGCAGCACGCGACCGACGACTGGGAGCGCATGATCCAGGGTGATCCGGGCGCGCAGAGCGTGTTCCACTGGACCGCCACGCAGAAGAATGTGGATCGTCGCGGCGCCGGCCCGATGGATGCCTCCGTGTACGGACGCGGCGCCGGCGAGGGGTTCGGCGTGCACATCTGCACCGGCCCGATCGCCGTGGAGGACGCCATGCCCGGCGACGTGCTGGAGGTCCGCATCCTCGATCTGCGCCCGCGGCCGAGTGCCAACCCCGACTACGCGGGCAAGGCGTTCGGCAGTCATGCGTCGACATGGTGGGGCTTTCACTATCAGGACATGCTCACGCTGCCGCGCGAGCGCGAAGTCGTGACCGTGTTCGAGATCGACTGTCACGAAGACGGCGACCGCGATGTGGCCCGCGCCCTCTACAGCTTTCGCTGGACACCGCAGCAAGACCCGTTTGGCGTTGTGCATCCGACCATCGACTACCCGGGGGTACCGGTCGATCACACCCGCATCACGAAGAACTACCGCACACTCAGGAACGTGGAGATTCCGCTGCGCCCGCACTTCGGCGTGCTGGCCGTGGCACCGGCGCAGGACGGCCTGATCGATTCGATCCCGCCCTCGAGTTACGCGGGCAATCTCGACAATTGGCGCGTGACGCGCGGCGCGAGCGTGTTCCTCAAGGTCGCCGTGCCCGGCGCGCTGCTGTCGATCGGCGACCCGCATGCGTCGCAGGGCGACGCCGAACTGGGTGGCACCGCCATCGAATGCTCATTGACCGGCAACGTCCAGTTGATCCTCCACAAGAAGGCCGCCATCGAGGCGTGCGCGCCGTATGCCGATCTGACCTACCCGCTCGTCGAAACGCCCACGGAGTGGATCATTCACGGCTTCAGCTCGCCCAACCACCTGGCCGAACTCGGCCAGAAGGCCCAGAGCCAGATCTACATGAAATCGACGCTCGACAGCGCGCTTCGCGACGCCTTCCTGAAGGCCCGCCGATTTCTCATGCAGGTCAAGCACCTCACCGAAGACGAAGCTACCGCGATCCTCTCGATCTCCGTCGATTTCGGCGTGACGCAGGTCGTGAACGGGAACTGGGGCGTGCACGCCATCATTCGCAAAGGGATGTTCCGCGATTAGGCAGGCTGCGTGCCCGGTCAGCGCCAACGACCGCAAACTCGGCAAGGCACGCACCGGTACATCGGCCGCCGCTCACGGCCTCGCCGGCTCCGACGCGGTCGGAGCCGGCGTGTATTTCGGTGCCGCCGAGCCGTCTCTCAACCATCCCCGCCCGACGCCGCCGGCGCCGCTGCAGACTCGGACCTGCCTGCCGGCAAAGCGATCGCGAGCAACGCCTGCGCCTGCGCGCGCAGGTCTTGCGCCAATGGGTGAAACGTAAACGTTACGGCTTTTGCGAGCCCCTGCAACATCTTGCGCGAGCTGCGGGAATATGCCGGGTCGTAGTGCCTCACAATGAGCGCCTCCGACAGTGCCCGGTGATCCCCCCGCTCGAGCAACGTCAGCCACTGGTCGATCACGGCACGCCCATGCAACGGCACCAGCCTCAGCAACTTCGCGCGAAAGTCGTCCGGCTGCGCGAGCAGATGGCCATATTCCTCCATCAACAGATCCACGCGTTCGTCGCGCGCGACGTTCACCTCGACGCACGCCGCCGTGGTGCGCAGCGAGGTCATCAGCGATTCCGGCAGCGAAATCAGACCGATGCGGCGGCTTTCCGCCTCGACGAATACCGGCCGCGCGGGATCGAAGCCCCGCAACACCGACACCAACGCCGTATCGAACGATTTCTGCGACGGCTGCGGCCGGTCGGGCACCGCACCCAGCAGCGAACCGCGATGCCGCGCCAGCCCTTCGAGATCGAGCGCCTGCGCCCCGGCATCGGCCAGTGCATGCAGCAGACGCGTCTTGCCGCTGCCGGTGTGCCCGGCAAGCACAACGTAGTCGAGCCTGGGGGGCAGCGCATCGAGCGCGGCCACCACGTCGCGCCGGTACGTCTTATAGCCGCCTTCGAGCTGACGGGCGCGCCAGCCGATCATGTTCATCATCAACGTCATCGACGCCGAGCGCGTGCCGCCGCGCCAGCAATAGACAAGCGGCCGCCAGTTGCGCGGCCGGCCCGAGAACGTCGTATCGAGATGATGGGCGATGTTGCGCGCGACCATGGCCGCGCCGACCCGCGAGGCGTCGAACGGCGAAACCTGCTTGTACAGGGTGCCGACGGTGACGCGCTCCTCGTTGCTGAGCACTGGCGTGTTGATCGCGCCAGGAATGTGGTCATCGTCGAACTCGAGCGGCGTGCGCACGTCGACGATCTCGTCGAAATCGTTCAGGTGCTCAAGGGAAACACGCAAATGGTTCATCGTGTCCGCCCCGCCGCCGACGTCGATTCGTCCGCCCCGGCCACCTTCGCGCACCGCGTACCGTATGGCGTGCGCGAAGTCGCCTGCCGCTGGTCCGCGACGTCGAGCCTCGCACGAACCTTCGCGGCGCGGTCGATCATGTGCGCCGCACCCTCCGGGTCGCCCGCGCCACCGAGCGCCAGCGCGTAGTCGTCGAGCAGTTCCACGTATGCGAACGGTGCATGGCGAGACGCGTCGATGCGATCGAGCGTTGCGAGTGCCCGTCCGAAATATTTCGCGGACTGCGCAAACTGGCGCTGAGTCAGTGACAAACGCGCCAGCTCGATGAGCGCCGGATAGCGATAGCGGTTCGTGAGAATGTCGAGATCGTAGGCGAGACTCAGTTCGCGCTCGGCTTCCGCGTAGTAACACGTCACGCCCAGCGCGCGCCCGTAGTCGTAATGCATGGCGGCGCGCTGCGAGGCAGGCCATCCGGATTGATCGGCCACGAGCACAGCCTGCCCAAAGTCGCGTCGCGCGGTGTCCCAGTCGCCGCGCACTTCCGCCGCGCCGCCCATGGCCGCGTAATCCGGCCCGGATGGCGTGCGCAGGGGCGTGCTGCACCCGGCCACGCTCAACAGGCCGCCAAGCACGCCCACCGCCGTCCACCGCTTGAAGGTTCCAATCATCGGGAAATGCACGCTCGAGGCGCTAATCGGGAATTGAGTTGTCGCGAGACACCGTTGCCTCGCGTTCGCCCGACAGGATACCTCGTCGCACCTGAACGCCCCACCGCCGGCGCCCGGTGAGAAAGTGCCCCCACCCGAGCGCCGCGCCGGCATGGCGCATCAACTGGAACGAGAACGGCTCGAGCAGGGCCGCCACGAAGGCCAGCCCGAAGCTTGTGCCGGTGCGGCTTCCGGTCCAGCGCCGGTAAGCGTGGACAGACCACAGATGAAAGCCGAGATCGATGCCGATCTTGCCGAGAATGATGCCCGAGACCGGCAACACCACGTTCGCGTGCCCACGAAAGACGAACGCCACGAGCAGCGCGAAGGCACTCAGCCCATAGATGGGCTGCAACGTGTCGAAGGCCTTGACCGGCAGCATCAGGCGTCCCAGATTGCCGTAGCGCCCGTTGCCCACCATGTCGCGGTACCAGTACTGCGTTTGCAGGAACCCCGCGAACCACCGGCGACGCTGGCGCAGGAAGCTCGCGAGCGTACCGGGCGCGTCGCTGATCGCCTGAGCGGCGCCCACGACGCGCACATCCCAGCCCAGATCATGATCGGCCGAATAGCGACGCAGCCGGTGGATGAGTTCGTAGTCTTCGACCAGGCACGCCGGGTCGAACCCGCCCACTGCCAGGACCGCGTCACGGCGAAAACACGCGAACGCGCCCGAGATCAGCAGCAAGCCATCGACGCGCATCCACGCGAAACGGGAAATGAAGTTGCGAATGTACTCATACGTCTGGAAGAACTGCAGGACACGGGCACCGGGCGAAGTCCCGCAAACCGGCGTGAGCACGCCGGTGGCGGCAACCAGGTGCCCACGCCGTGCGAATGCATCGTACATCGCCGCGCAAGCGCCGGGCGCAAGCAACGTGTCAGCGTCGACCGTCATCACAATGTCGGTCGTCATGCCCACCCATGCGGCGTTCAGCGCCCGCGCCTTGCCGCCGTGCGGCAGGCGAAGCCAGCGCAGGTTCGGAAATGTGGCGCTGGGGGCGCTCAGACGACCTTCGCCCGGATCGGTCAGCCCGTAGTGCTCCGCGAGCAACGCGGGCGTGCCGTCGCGCGAGCCGTCGTCGGCAATGACGATCGCGTCCGGAACACGCCGCCCCGCCATGAGCGCGCGCAACATGACTGGCAGCGCCGCCGCCTCGTTATGCGCCGCGATCACGACCCCGAGCGTGAGTCGCGCGTCAGTGCCGCTGAAGGTCGGCATTGCCATCGCGGCAGCATCGGGATCGGGGCGCATCAGGCGCCACGCCTGAAGGAACACGAACGCCAGCAACACCGTGTCGTACACCACGTAGGCTACCCCCGTTCCCCATGCCAACACCCCCCTGAGGAAGAAGGCCTGCGCGAACAGCAGGCACCACAGCGCGCCCACGCCGACATGCATGACACCGCTGGCCAGCGGTGTACGAAAGCGCGCGAAACGTGGCGAGCATCGCGCACGGGCCGCGTCCAGACGCGCGGTGTCGACGGCATGCGGCACGCCCATCGCTGCGCCGGTCGCCGCGTCGTTCGGCTCGCAGACGCTCACGGCAACATCCTGCGAAGCACGGAATGACGGTCGATCCATTGATGCTTCAGCGCCGCGCCGACGTGCAATGCCAGCAGTGCGTACAGCGCATATGCGCAATACGCATGTACGTTCCCCAGCAAATCGTGCCAATAGTTCTTGCTCGCCTCGTTCATGCTCATGAGCCACCCCATGCGGGGAAACGGCACCACGCCGAACAGCACCAGCGGGTGCGTGGACGCCGCCACCCAGGCGGAGTCGTGAGCCCAGCCGGTGAACGGCAGCGCGAGGATCAACAGGTAGAGCATCCAGTGCACCGCATGCGCCGATGCGCGCTCCCACGAGGCAAAGACTTGCGACAGTGGCGGCGGACGGTGCGTCAGGCGCCAGACGACGCGCAACATCGCCAGGCCGAGCACGGTAATGCCGATGGATTTATGGAGGTCGATCCAGAAACGCACGTCGATCTTTTCGAGGGTAGCGTCGGAGAGCAGCGCAATCGTCTGGCCGATGGCGACATTGCCCAGCATGAGCAACGCCACCGCCCAATGCAGCACCATGGCGACACGCGTGTACTTCTCGTCCTCGTACAACGCGATGCCGGACTTCGGCACGGACGTGGAAGGTGCGGTTGGAGTGGGGGAATTCACGTCGGACATCCTGAAAAGACAGAGGCTGATGTTGGCATAACGCCAATTTAAGCGCGGTTATTCCATCGTTGGTTCAACAGACTGTTACCGGAAGTTACACAGACCTCGCCCAAGCGTCGCCCGCCGCGCCCCACGAATACCGTCTATCAGTCGTCAATGTCGGAGTCGCATTCGGGGGGTGCCTTGCGAGTGCGCCGCAAAACCGCGATGATCGGGCATCTCGAGCGCAGCCCGAACGGCATTGCGCCCCTCCAAGGAGACGAATCATGCCCCGCAGCATTGCCGAAAAACGCGCCGCGTTTCGCGAACTTCATCTGGCCGGTTGCTTTGTCATCCCCAATCCGTGGGACGTCGGCAGTGCCCGGTATCTTGAACGCGCCGGCTTCCGGGCCATCGCCTCGACCAGCTCCGGATTCGCCTGGTCGACAGGCCGTCCCGACAATGGGGTGACGCGCGACAGCGTGCTGGCGCATTTGCGCACGCTCGTGGATGCCACCGACCTGCCGGTAAACGCGGACTTCGAGAGCGGCTTCGGCAGCACGCCCGACGAGGTGGCGCACAGCGTGAAGATGGCCGTGGCGACCGGCGTCGCAGGCTTGTCAATCGAAGACTCGACCGGCGACATCAACGCCCCGCTGTTCCCCATCGACGAGGCGGTGGCACGACTGAGGGCCGCGCGACAGGCGATCGACGAGACCGGCGGCGACACGCTGCTCGTCGGACGCGCGGAGAATTTCTTCGCCGGCGTGCCGGACCTGGACGATACCGTCGCCCGCCTGAAGGCCTATGCCGACGCGGGCGCCGACTGTCTTTATGCGCCAGGTATTCAGTCGGCCGAACAGATTCGCACGGTGGTGACGGCCGTCGCGCCCAAACCGGTCAATGTCCTGGTGGGCGCGACCTCGCCGTTCACGTTGCAGGACCTGGCCGATCTCGGCGTGAGGCGTGTCAGCGTAGGCGGCGCCCTTGCCCGTGCGGCCTGGGGAGGCTTCATGCACGCGGCACAGGCGCTCGCCGAAGGTCGCTTCGACGGGTTCGACGGTGCGGCCAGTGGGGCCACGCTCAACGGATTGTTCCAGCCGGACCGTTAAGGGCGCGGACGCACGGTCTGGCGCGCGGTGCATGACCCGTGACTTTTCGTCGATGGACGGCGTGTTCATCGCCCGGAGACAATGGGTTGCCCTGCCGATGCACCGCGTCGCCATCGATGGCGCATGCGGCACGCCCGGCGCCCTGCCACACGGAGCGATCATGACCTCGCCGCACGATGCCTTTGCCATTCCCACGCCGCTCGGTGCCGCCCTGCCCAAGCCGCGCATCTTCGAGACATTCGACGAGGCGCGCGCCGACCGGAAACTGCGTCTGGCCGTCGCGTTTCGGATCTTCGCCCGCTTTGGCCTGGCCGAGGGCATCGCGGGACACATCACCGTGCGAGACCCCGAGTTCGCCGACCGCTTCTGGGTCAATCGCTACGCGCAGCACTTCTCCTCGATCCACCCGGACGACCTGATCCTGGTCGACGAAGCCGGCGGCTTGCACCATGGCGACGGTCCCGTCAATGCCGCCGCCATGGCGATCCACGCGGGCATTCACGCCACGCTGCCCCATGTCACCGCGGCTGCCCATACGCACACGACCCACGGCCGCGCATTCTCCGCGCGCGCTCGCGAACTGGCGCCGATCAATCAGGAGGCCTGCCTGTTCCACGACGACCATGTGCTGTTTCGCGGCGACGTGCTCGTGCTGGGCGCCGAGGAAGGGCGTCGCATTGCGCGGACCATGGGACACAAGCGCGCCGCGGTGCTGCTCAACCATGGGCTGCTCACCGTCGGTTCGTCTGTCGATGCCGCGGCCTATCGCTTTCTCGCGATGGAGCGATGCGCGCAGGTACAGTTGCTCGCGGAAGCCGCGGGACCGCTGGAAGTGCTGCCCGATGCCGAGGCCCGCGAAGTCTTCCGTCTGCTCGGCTCGGACTACGTGGCATGGCTCGGCTTTCAGGGGCTCTATGAACAGGTGTTGCGCGAAAGCCCCGAATTGTCGGCATACGCAACGCGACTGGCGCGATAGGCCTCGACCGCGCGACGCAGCCACGCATCGAACTGGCGTAGCGGCGCCCAGTCGCTGCGCTGCGCGGGATGGGAAAAGTAGATTGTCTGCGGATTGGCCAACGTATGCGCATGGGCCTGCACCAACGCGCCGCTGGCCAGTTCCCGCTCGATCAGCACGCGCGGGAGTAACGCCACGCCGAGACCGGCAACCGCCGCGTTGATCGCCATGATGAACATGTCGTAGCGCTGCGCACTGCGTTGTGGCCGAATCTCGGCGGAGGGCGGCAGGCATAGCGACGCGAGCCAGTCATCCCATACGCGCGGCAGGTCGCGCGCACAGATCCACGACGCGGCGGCAATGTCCTCGAGCGATAGCGACGAGCGGCCGTCGAGCAGACGCGGCGCGGCCACGAGCAGTAGCGAATCGTCGGTGACGAGGGCCTTGCCGGGCATGCCGGGCCACAGGCGTGTGCTGAAGTAGATCGTCGCGTCGAACGCGCAGTCGTCGAAGAACACAGGTTGATCGCGTCCGAGGATATGCAGGCGGACGTCGCGCGTGTTCGCGTAAAAATCGTCGAGCCGGGGAATGAGCCACTGCGCGGCGAACGTCACCCCGACGGCGATTTCCAGCGCCGTCTCTCGGCCCTGCCGCACCACGTCGAGCGTGTCGCGCCGGATCTGGTCGAGGTGCACGCGAATGCGCTTGGCGTATTCGGCGCCGGCGGGCGTGAGCACGAGCCGCTGCTTGACACGCTCGAACAGCGCCACACCCAGATGCTTCTCCAGTTCTCCCACGCGCTTGCAAACCGCGCCGTGCGTGAGCGCGAGTTCCAGTGCGGCCTGAGCGAAATTCTGATGACGGGCGCTGGCCTCGAAGGCCTGCAACGCCGAGAGGCTGGGGACGCCCAGACGCATGATGACTCCTGCGGGATTTCGATGTTGCCCGACAGTCTATGCGAAGCGCCCCGCGCCATCCAGAACCCGTCCGTCGCGCGTGGCTTGGACCGTCGCCCCCCGAGCGGGCATCGACGGGCCGTGTAGTCGCCAGGCGTGCACCTCACTCCACGTGCGCGACGCCCCCCGCGAGCACCGCGCCGCCGGCGACGTCCTTCGGAAGTGCCCACGACAGCCAGTGCGTGCGAAGTGCCGCGACCAGTACGAAGGCAAGCGCCGCCAGCGCGCCAAAGGTCGCAAAGCCCATCTGGTAGCTGCCCGTCGATTCCTTGGCAATGCCCATGATGACCGGCAGGTAGAAACCGCCGATGCCACCGGCCGCGCCGATGATGCCCGACATGAGCCCCGTCTTGCCTTGCCAGCGTTGCGGCACGAGCTGGAACGTCGCGCCGTTGCCCAGCCCGAAGCACAGGTAGACGAGCACGAGCAGCGCGATCCCGGCGCCTTGCGGCGGCATCCATGCGGCAAACACAAAGTCGATCGCGGAGATCGCCGCGAGCAGCAGCACGAGCGCGCGCACGCCGGAGATCCGGTCGGCGACGAGTCCACCGATCGGACGCACCAGGGCACCGAGGAAGGCCAGCAGCGACATGAACAGGCCGGCTTCGATGCGCGGCATGCCGTACAGCGAGATGAGCAGTGTCGTGACGTACGAGGACATGCCCACGAAGCCGCCGAACGTGATGCTGTAGACGAGCATGATCACCCACGTGTCGCGCTCGGCCAGCACGCCGCGATAGTGGCGCGGCAGCACGGCGATGGCGAGCAGCGCCCCGAGCACGGGCAGCAGCAGCACGCCGGCCTTGCCTTCGCCGAACGCGCCCGCGTGCACGCAGAGCACGAGCGCGATCAGGCCGAATACCGTGATGAAGAAGCTGGTGAACGCACGCGGAGCGCTCCCCGACTTCATCCCCAGATCCTTCGCCCAGAACACCAGCGCCACCGCGGCGAGCGCGAGCAGCGGCAGCGCGGCGCCGGCGGCGCGCGCCCAACCGAAGTGCTCAGCCAGTCCGGGGAACATGAATCCGTCGAGCACGGCGCCCACGTTGCCGGCGGCGGCGAGCCCCAGCACCAGCCCCTGTACCTTGGGGGGATAGTTGCTTCCGGCCATTGGCAGCGCCACCGCGAAGCTAGCGCCCCCCACGCCGAGGAACACGCCGAGTACGAGCAGCAGCGTGTACGACGGCGTACCCGGCATGAGCAGCAGCACCACCGACGGAATCGCCGAAAGCGTCAGGCCCATCAGGGCGATCTTGCGACCGTCGCACGCCTGGTAGAGGTTGCCGAGCGTGACGCGCAGAATCGCCGCGCCCAGCACCGGCACCGCCACGAGAAAGCCGGTTTGCGCCGGGGTCATCGCAATGTCCTTGCCGATGAACGGGGCCAGAGGGCCGAGCATCACCCAGACCGTGAAGCCGGTGTCGAAGTACAGAAAACACGCAACCAGCGCGCGCCAGTTGCCACTTTTCAACGATTGCGTGAGCGTGCTCATGGGAACCCTCGTGTTCGTATGCCAAAAAAAAGCGCCCCGAAGCCGAGTACCTGACGAACAGGCCTTTGGCTTCGGGACGCCGTTGCCCCGAAATCCCCGCTCTCGCAGGGTCATGCGTGCGGTGCAGAAAATTCGCTTGTCTTCACTCGGCCGCCTTTGGCCTTGCACAGGGACTAGCAAGTGGCGTGCCAGCGCTGCGACGGGCGGGCGTCCCGAATGGCGTTGCGGCCCTGTCGACGCCGGTCTTCGCGACATGGACGCCCCTGAGCCGGACCGGCCGCCGCGCGTCCCGGGGCACGGGGCAAGGCGGCATTCGTGTTCCGCTTGAGGGTGTCGTGCCGCATCTCGATGCGGCGGCGCACCAATTGCGTGCGCCATCGATGCCTATCTTTCATGCCGGATTTCGGCGTCTGCGCGATCTCGTGGCGCGCTGGCTGTCCGCCGCCATCGCGCCCCACGCGACGATCCATGCAGCCTTCTGACTCACGAAAGTACCGTCGCAAGTCCTGCTCGACGTGACCTTCGTGGATAATCGAAACGTTCGCACCTTTTCGCTCCGGCGCTGCCCATGAACGCCAAGTTCTTTCCGCATTTGCTGCGCTTTCATCCCCGCCTGCTGATCGCCATCGCCATCGGCGTGATCGCCGGACTGTTCGTCCAGGTGGCCGTGAGCGGCGAATTCACGCCCATCACGCGCACCCTGATCGGATGGAACGCCGGCGCCTGGTCTTATCTCGCGATGATCTGGTTCATGATGGTCACGTCGCCCAGACGCAGCATCGAGCGCTTTGCCGAGCAGGAAGACCAGAGCGCCGCCCTCGTGCTAACGCTGGTGAGCCTGTCGGCCATCGCCAGTGTGGCGGCGATCGTCCATATTCTTGCGAGCGCCAAGGCAGGCGGCTCGCAACACGCTTCCGAGCACGTGCTGTTTGCCGCAGGCACCCTCGTCGCCGGATGGTTCCTGGTGCCCACGATCTACACGCTGCATTACGCACGCCTGTACTTCACGGACACCGAAACGCCTTACGCGCTGGGCTGGCCCGACCGCGACTGCGATCCGGATTACTGGGACTTCCTGTACTTCTCGTTCACCATCGCGGTCGCGTCGCAAACTGCCGACGTCTCGCTCAAGTCGCGCCGCATGCGACGCGCGGCGCTCGCGCAGGCCATCCTCTCGTTTTTCTTCAATCTCGCCGTGCTGGGCCTGTCGATCAATATCGCCGCCGGATTGCTCAGCTGAAGCCATGCCAGGCCTTGTTCGCCACCATGCGACATGGCGTCGCATCTGACGCGCACAAAATTCCTTTCGAAAACATACATGTATCGCCACCGATCGTCGCAGGCGGTGGCGCGTCAATGCGCCACATGTGACGACTTGTCACGCGTACTGCGCTGCAGCAACGCCTAATATGCAGGCAAACAAATGGTGTTTGGATGTCATCGACACCATACAAGACAGGGTTTATTTGCATATATAGAGCGCAACATGACTGCCGTTTCGGAAGCCCTCGACCTCGCGCGCCTGCAATTCGCGTTCACGGTCTCGTTTCACATCGTTTTCCCCGCCGTCTCCATTGGCCTTGCCAGCTTCATCGCGGTGCTCGAAGGGCTTTGGCTGAAAACACGTCGACAGCACTATCTCAATCTGTGCCGCTTCTGGTCGAAGGCCTTCGCGGTGTGCTTCGGCATGGGGGTGGTCTCGGGCGTGGTCATGGCGTATCAGTTCGGCACCAACTGGTCGGGCTTCTCGAGCTTCGCGGGCGCGGTGACCGGTCCGCTGCTGACCTATGAGGTCATGACCGCGTTCTTCCTCGAAGCGGGCTTTCTCGGCATCATGCTGTTCGGCTGGAACCGCGTGAGTCCTCGGGCGCACTTCGCCGCGACCCTGTGCGTGGCACTCGGCACGCTGATTTCCACGTTCTGGATCCTGGCGTCGAACAGCTGGATGCAAACGCCGCAAGGCTTCGAGATCGTCAACGGTCGTGTCGTGGTGCTCTCCTGGTGGGAGGTGATTTTCAATCCGTCCTTTCCTTACCGTCTTGCGCACATGAGCATCGCCGCGTTCGTGGTTGCCGCCCTCGTCGTGGCGGGCACGGGCGCCTGGCATCTGCTGCGCGGACGCCGCGATCCTGCCGTGAAGACCATGTTCTCGATGGCCATGTGGCTGCTGTTGATCTTCGCGCCGCTGCAGGCTTTCGTCGGCGACCTGCACGGGCTCAACACCCGAGAACACCAGCCCGCGAAGCTCGCCGCGATGGAAGGCCTCTGGGAAACGAAGTCCGGCGGCACGCCGCTCAACCTGTTCGGCTGGCCCGACATGCAGGCCGAGACCACCCGCTACGCCATCGAGGTACCGCATCTGGCCAGCTTGATCCTCACGCATAGTTGGGATGGCGAAATTCGCGGCCTGAAGGAATTCCCGAAGGACGAACGCCCCAACGTACCGCTCGTGTTCTGGAGCTTCCGAATCATGGTCGGCCTGGGCGTGGCCATGATCGCCGCGGCGCTGGCTGCCCTGTGGCTACGCCGTCGCGGCATGCTCTTCACCTCGCGCGGCTTCGCCCGCACCATGCTGCTGCTCTCGCCCACCGGCTTCGTCGCCCTGCTCGCGGGCTGGGTCACCACTGAGGCCGGACGCCAGCCATGGGTCGTGTATGGCGTGATGCGCACCGCAAACGCCATGTCGCCGGTGAGCGCTCAGCAGGTGCAAGTCTCGTTGCTCGTGCTTGTGCTCGCGTACTTCCTCGTGTTCGGCACCGGCGTGTACTACCTGCTGAAGATTCTGCGTGGCGGCCCGGCACTGTCCGGCGACGCATCGAACGAATCGAGCGAGTCCGGCGCCGCGCACGACGAGCGCCGCGTGCCGCAGGCCGTGCTGGCCGCGCCGGCGATGTCAGGCTTGTCCGCACGCATGGATACCGACACGGCCCGCGCGCTCTGACCGCGCTTCGCACCACCGACGACACTGAACCTTGCGAGACCTCTCATGGATCTGACCTTAGCCTGGGCCGCCATCATCGCGCTCGGCCTCTTTCTCTATGTCGTGCTCGACGGCTTCGACCTCGGCATCGGCATTCTCTTCCCATTCTTCCCCGACGCACGCGAGCGCGACACGATGATGAATTCGGTCGCGCCAGTGTGGGACGGCAACGAAACCTGGCTCGTACTGGGCGGCGCCGGCCTGCTCGCCGCGTTTCCCATGGTGTATTCGGTGCTGCTCTCCGCCCTGTACTTGCCGCTCGTGCTCATGCTGGTGTGCCTGATCTTCCGGGGCGTGGCGTTCGAGATTCGCGGCAAGTCACGCCGCACCCGACAGTGGTGGGATCTGGCGTTCATCGGCGGGTCGGCCGGCGCCACGTTCTTTCAGGGTGTCGCGCTCGGCGCCTATCTGTCCGGTATCCCGGTGGAGAACGGCCAGTTTTCAGGCGACGCCTTCGGATGGCTCACCGCATTCAACCTCTTCACGGGTCTCGGCCTGCTGGTGACGTACGCGCTGCTCGGTGCATGCTGGCTCATCGGCAAGACCGAAGGCGACCTGCAACGCCGACTGCGCCAGCTTGCGTGGCCGCTGACGATGACGTTGGTCGCCGTCATGGCCGTCGTCTCGCTGTGGACGCCGCTGCGGGTACCCATGGTCGCGCAACGCTGGTTCGACGACGCTTGGTTCTGGCGTTGCCTGCCGGTGCCGTTCCTCGTGGCGGGTACCGCGCTCATGATGCGACGCGTACTGCGCCGCGCGCACGACGCCACGCCCTTCTGGCTCGCGATCGGGCTGGTGTTTCTCGGCTACAGCGGGTTGCTTATCAGCGCCTATCCGTACGCGATCCTGCCGGGCGTCACCCTGTGGGATGCGGCGGCCCCGCACTCGAGTCTGTCGTTCACGATGTGGGGTGCGGCGTTCATCATTCCCGTGATCCTTGGCTATACGATGCTGGCGTACTGGGTCTTTCGCGGCAAGGTGGCTCACGATGCGCACTATCACTGATCTCGTGCGCCCCGGCGTGCGCAGGCAGCGCGAGCGAAGCGTCGCGCGCGGCGCCTGGCAACTCGCCATGATTCGCTGGGGATGGTTCGTTGTCCTGTGGTGCGCGGGGGTGGCCGGGACCGCCCTGCTTGCACTACCATTCAAGCTCATCATCGCATCTGCCAAATAGGAGGCATGCTAATGAATGGACTTTGCTCTGCGCATCCGACGCGCGGTATACGGCGCCTGAACGTCGTCGCCGCCGCGGTCCTGGCCGCGACGTTCGCCTCGGGCGCCGGCGTGGCACGTGCCGAGGGAATGAGTGTTTCCTCACCCGCGTTCGCCGACGGCGGCATGCTGCCGGCGATTCATGCGGGCCTCGGGGATTGCGGCGGTCAGAACGTCAGCCCGCCGATCGAGTGGAAAAACCTTCCGCAAGCCACCCGGAGCGTAGTCGTCACGATGAAAGACCCCGACGGGGCAAAAGGTGGCGGCGTCGTGCATTGGCTTGCGTACAACATTCCGGCGACCGCCTCGTCGCTCGCCGCCGGTGCGGGCAACCAGTCGGGCGATCACATTACCGTGGGCAAGAACGTGAGCGGTGCGACGTTGTATCGCGGGGCCTGCCCGCCGGTCGGCGATTCGCCGCATCACTACATCATCACCGTGACGGCGACCGATCTCGATCCGGGACGCCTCCCGCCAGGACTGGACGCTTCCGGACTCGCCGTGGCGCTCGCCGGGCACACCCTCAACGGCTCGACCATCGTCGCGCGTTATGGCCGATAGCCGGACACGGTCGAATCACTTCGACAACTGAAACAAAGCGCCGGCGCAAGCATGCGTCCGGCGCCTTGTCTTTCAGGGGACGTCGGCGCGCGGCGCGATTACTTGTCGCGGGCGAGCGCGAGAAATTCGGTGCGCAATGCGAGGTTCGGCTGCAACTCGCCAAGCATGGCCGAAGTCACCGTTTCCTCGCCCGCCGTGCGAATGCCCCGGCTTTCCATGCACATGTGACGGCACGACACCACCACGCCCACCGCCTTGGGTTGCAAGTGGGTCATGAGCGCTTCGGCGACCTGCGTGGTCAGGCGCTCCTGCACTTGCAGACGGCGGGCGAAGCAGTCGACCAGACGCGTGAGCTTGGAGAGTCCGACGATCTTGCCGTTGGGCAGGTAGCCAATGGTCGCCTTGCCGAAGAACGGCGCGAGGTGATGTTCGCAGTGGCTGTACACGGGAATGCCGCGCACGACGATCAGCTCGTTGTACTGTTCAGCGCCGTCCTCGAAGACCTTGAGCACTTCGGCCGGATCCTGATCGTAGCCCGCGGTCCATTGACGCCACGCCTTCTGCACCCGCGCCGGGGTTTCGTGAAGGCCGGGGCGGTTCGGGTCTTCGCCGATATGTTTGAGGAATCGCTTCCAGTCGTTTTCGTCGAACGTGTCGTGAGACATATGAATCAAGCTCCTTGCATGAGGTCCGGTGCGCTGCGCCGGTGCCGCTCGCGCGCCCCGTGCGCTGCCGGACATGTGCGCACAATAGCAGAGAGTCCCCGCATGCGCATCGATGCCCCCACGGTGCGCAAGGCACTCGCTGCGGCATGCCTGCGTCGCCACCGATTGCCGTGGCCGCCGATTATGCGCTAATGTGACAGCAAGCCGTCGCAACCCTGCACCCCCACTTCGCAACGAACCGCAACGCACGAGGCGCGTCATGCCGGCCATCCCCCGCATGTGCACTATCCCGGGCAATCTCGCGATCCGCCTTGCCACCCTGTCCACGCTCGCCTTGCTTGCCGGCTGCGGCGATCGCGCCGTCAAGCCATGGCAGGGTTACGTCGAAGGCGAGTTTGTCAATGTCGCCTCGTCGCAGGCCGGCACCTTGCAAACCCTTTCGGTGGCGCGCGGCCAGCAGGTGAAAGCCGGCGATGCGCTCTTCGCGCTCGAATCCACCTATGAACGAGCCGCGCAAGCCCATGCGCGCGATACGCTCGCCAACGCCGAAGCACAGTTACGCGATCTCGAGACCGGCAAGCGGCCCGACGAAATCGCCGTCTCGAACGCGCAACTCAAACAGGCCGTCGCCACGCGCGACAAGTCGGTCGCGCAATTCGACCGCGATCAGGCGCAATATGCCGCGGGCGGCATTTCCCGCGAACAACTCGACGCGAGCCGCGCCGAAGCGCGCAGCAGCATCGCGCGCGTACAGGAATTGCAGAGCAGCCTGGCCGTGGCACACCTGCCCGGGCGCGCGGCCCAGCGCCAGGCGCAAGCGGCACAGGTCGACGCCGCACGCGCCTCGCTCGCGCAGGCCGACTGGCAGCTCGCGCAGAAGCACCCGGTCGCCGGCGCAGCGGCGCGCGTGTACGACACGATGTATCGTGTGGGCGAATGGGTTGGCGCCGGCAGCCCCGTCGTGCGCCTGCTGCCGCCAGGCAACATCAAGGTGCGATTCTTCGTGCCCGAACCCTCGCTCGGCACGCTACGGGCCGGACAGACAGTTCACATCGCCTGCGACGGATGCGGCGCCGGCATCGACGCACGCATCACTTATATCGCCGCGCAGGCCGAATACACGCCGCCCGTCATCTACAGCAACGACACGCGCGACAAGCTCGTGTACATGATCGAAGCCCGTCCCGCCGTGGCCGACGCCGCGAAGCTCAACCCCGGCCAGCCCGTGCAGGTGAGCCGCCCATGAATCCGGGCGCCACCTCGCCGGGCATGCCGGACATGCGCGAATCGCCGGACGGGCATGGCGGGCACGACCTCGCCATCGACGTTCGCGGCCTGGACAAGCATTTCGGGGACAAGCACGTCGTGAAAAACGTCTCGCTGCAAGTCCGGCGCGGAGAGATCTTCGGCTTTCTCGGGCCAAACGGCAGCGGCAAGACGACCTGCATCCGCATGATGTGCGGCCTGCTCACGCCCGACGGCGGCTCCGGCACGTGTCTCGGCTACGACATCGTGCGCGAGAGCGCACAGATCAAGCGGCACGTGGGCTACATGACGCAACGTTTCTCGTATTGGGAAGATTTGACGATTCGCGAGAATCTCGACTTCGTCGCGCGCGTCTACGGTATGGCAAACCGCCGCGAAGCCGTCGATCGCGCCATCGAAGGGCTCGGGCTCAAGGCGCGCGCAAAACAGTTGACCGGTTCGCTCTCGGGCGGATGGAAGCAACGCCTGGCCCTGGCCGCATGCATGTTGCACGAGCCGCGCGTGCTGCTGCTCGACGAGCCGACCGCGGGCGTGGATCCCACCGCGCGACGCGACTTCTGGGAAGAACTCCACGCGCTCGCCGCGCGAGGGATCTCGGTACTCGTCAGCACTCACTACATGGACGAGGCCGAGCGCTGTCACAAACTTGCCTACATCTCATACGGGGAACTGCTCGCGCAGGGCACCGCCGACGAGGTCATCGCCGCCCAGCGTCTGGCCACGTGGACAGTGCATGGCGAGAACCTCGTCGACTTGTCACGCGAACTGCGCGAGCAGCCCGCCGTTGCACAGACCGTTGCCTTCGGCAACGCCCTGCACGTGAGCGGACCGGACGCCGACGCGCTGGCGCAGTTGCTGCAGCGTCTGGCGCGTGAGCGCGGCCTTTACGCCGCCCCGATCGACACGAGTCTGGAGGATGTATTCATCTATCTGATGAGTCACGCGAGGGACAACTTCGGAGACGGGGCATGAGCACGCCGCTGGGCTTTTCGATCGCGCGCTGGTGGAGCATCGTGTGCAAGGAGTTCCTGCAATTGCGGCGCGACCGCGTCACGTTCGCCATGATCGTGGGCGTGCCGCTCGTGCAACTGGCGTTGTTTGGCTTTGCCATCAACTCCGATCCGAAACACATGCCCACGGCCGTCATCCTTCAGGATCAGAGCGAATTCACGCGCAGCCTCGTGGCCGCGATGGAGCACTCGGGGTATTTCCGCTTCACCGAGACGCTGACCGACGAGGCCGCCGGACGTACGGCGCTGGCGCAGGGCCGCGTGCAATTCGTGCTCAATGTTCCGGCCGACTTTACGCGGCGTCTGCTACGAGGCGAGCGGCCCGCGGTGCTCGTCGAAGCCGACGCGACCGATCCGATGGCCATGGCCTCCGCGCTCGGCGCGCTGCCGGCGATCGCGCAATCCGTCGCGCAGAAAGACCTGACCGGCGCGCTGGCGCCGCTGGCCGGCACGCCGGGCGGGTTCGACGTGCAGGTGCACCGCATGTACAACGCCGAGGGCATCACCCAGTACAACATCATTCCGGGCCTGATGGGCGTGATCCTCACGATGACACTCGCGATGATGACCGGCCTGGCCATCGTGCGCGAGCGCGAGCGCGGCACCATGGAGAACCTGCTCGCCACGCCGGTGCTCCCCATCGAGGTCATCACGGGCAAGATCGTGCCGTACGTCGCCATCGGGCTGATTCAGGCGAGCATCATCCTCATTGCCGCGCGCTTCGTCTTTCATGTACCGTTCCAAGGCAGCGTCGTCGCGATCTACCTGTCCGCGCTCGTGTTCATCGCGGCGAATCTGACCGTCGGCATCGCCCTCTCGTCGTTCGCCGACAACCAGCTGCAGGCCATGCAGCTCACCGTGTTCTACTTCCTGCCCAGCATGCTGCTCTCGGGCTTCATGTTCCCGTTCGGCGGCATGCCGGCCTGGGCGCAAGCGATCGGCAACCTGCTGCCGCTCACCTACTTCAATCGGCTCGTTCGCGGCATTTTGCTCAAAGGGAATGGCTGGGGCGACGCCTGGCACGACCTGTGGCCGCTGCTGGTGTTCTCCGCCGTGCTCATGGCGGTGGCCGTGAAGTTCTACAAACGAACGCTCGACTGAGGCCCCTATGCGAGTCACACGCGCTTGCCGATGGCCCGTGCCGCGCCGCCCGCGCATCGGCACCTTCGCGCTCGGATTGACTGCCGCCCTGTCAGCCTGCGCGGTAGGCCCCGACTTCCGTGCGCCCAACGCGCCCGCCACCGCGCAATACACGAGCGAGAGGCAACCCACGGCGACGGCGCAGGCGCGTGCCCTGCCCACCTCCCAGGGAGAGGCGCAGACGTTCGCCACCGATGTCGACGTGCCGGCAGACTGGTGGACGCGCTTCGGCTCGCCCCCGCTGAACGCACTCGTCGCGCAGGCGCTTGCCGACAGTCCCACGCTCCGGCAGGCCGAGGCGAAGCTGCGCGAGGCGCAGGAGAACTATCGCGCGCAGGCGGGAGCGCGCTTGCTGCCGTCGGCGGACCTGAAACTCTCCGGCACGCGCGAACAGGTCGATCTTGCGTCATTCGGCATCACAAGCGTACCGAGCCCCGGCCCATTCACGCTTTACAACGCGAGCGTGAACATCTCGTATACGCTCGATGTCTTCGGCGGCAACCGACGCGCCCTCGAATCGCTCGCCGCGCAGGTCGACTATCAGCGTTTCGAACTCGATGCGGCGCGCCTCTCGCTCGCCGGCAACGTGGTCACCACCGCATTGCGGCAGGCCAGCGTCCGTGCGCAACGCGCCGCGCTCGAAGGCATGCTGGCCGCGCAACGGGTCCAGCTCGACATCACGCAAGCGCGTGAGCGCGCCGGCGGCGTCGCCACGCTCGACGTGCAGAATCAAGCGGCGCTCGTCGCGCAAACGGAAGCGCAACTCCCCGCCCTGAGCGCGCAGATCGCCCAGTACGATCATCAACTCGCTCGGTGGCTCGGCCAGCCGCCAGGGGCATTCACCTCACCCACCATCGACCTCGCAACGCTGCAGTTGCCGCGGACGGTGCCCGTTGGCCTGCCTTCGACGCTCGCGCGGCGACGGCCCGACATCCGGGCATCCGAGGCGATGCTGCACAAGGCCAGCGCCGATGTCGGCGTGGCCACCGCCAACCTGTATCCTCAGTTCACGCTATCGGGCAGCTTCGGCACGCAGCGCATGCGCACGGCCGATCTGGGCGACGGCATCAACATCTGGAGTATCGGCATGAACCTGCTGCAGCCGCTCTTTCGCGGCGGCGAGTTGCGCGCCCAGCGGCGCGCGGCCGTGGCGGCTTACGATGCCGCGCTCGCGTCGTATCAGGACACCGTGCTACTCGGCCTCGCGCAGGTGGCCGACGCGATGCGGGCGCTCGAAGCCGATGCGGCCACGCTCGCCGCACGCGCAGA
The DNA here is from genome assembly GCF_902459575.1 of Pandoraea morbifera. Classification (NCBI taxonomy): domain Bacteria; kingdom Pseudomonadati; phylum Pseudomonadota; class Betaproteobacteria; order Burkholderiales; family Burkholderiaceae; genus Pandoraea; species Pandoraea morbifera. Next base: position 206,845 of record NZ_CABPSD010000007.1, on the reverse strand, counting down.
CGCGGCACAGCGCGCGGAGACCGCCTACCGGATCGCACGCGAGCGCTACCGGGCCGGCGGCATCAGCCATCTCGCACTGCTCGACGCCCAGCGTCAGGCGCTCGATGCCACACGCGCCCGGCTCGACGCCCAGGGCGCACGCCTGAGCGACACGGCGGCGTTGTGGCAGGCCCTGGGCGGCGCACCGATCACCGCGGCACCCGGCGATGCGGTAGTCGCCGCGCCCGAGCTCGTCCGCCCGTCTAACCCAGCGAGTGCGCCGCCTCGGTGAGGCATTTCATCAGCGTGGCGACCGGCGCGCGCTTGAGTGCCGACTGACGCGCGAGCACCCCCAGTTCTCGCGTGAGCGGCTCACCCACGAGCGGCAATACCTGAACGCCGGTTCGCGTCGGCTTGTCCGCCGCGTTGCCGTGCGAGGGCAAGCCAATGAGCGTGGCCGGCACGATCGACCACCCGAGTCGCGCACGCACCATGCGAAGAATCACTTCAGGCTCGTCGAGCTCTACCCCCTCACGCACCCACAGCCGGTGACGCTTCAGGTAACGCTCCACAAGGTCGCCACCATACGAGCGCCGGTTGTAGCGCACGAACGGCAACGACCCGGCCCAATGCGCGACGTCGCCGCGCGTGCCCTTCGGGGCGATCGCCACGTAGGGCTCTTGCATCAGCGTGAGCCACTTCATGTCGGCGGGCACGCCGATACGCGGCCGGATCATGACCGCCAGATCGAGCTCCCGGGCGTCGAGTTGCGCGAGCAACTGTACCGACATGCCCGGCACGATGTTCAGGTGCGGCATCGCGCCCAGTGCCGTCCATCGTTGCACGGCGCCCGGCAACAACCCCAGTTGTACCGTCAGGATCGCGCCGACGTGGATCGGCGCGAGCGCCGCCTGTGCGTCGCGCGCGCCCGCCTCACCACGCATGGCCTGATACCCCGCGATCACGCCTTGCGCCTGTGCGAGCAAACGGCGGCCGTCGTCGGACAGCGACACGGCACGACCGGTGCGCTCGAACAGCGCAACGCCGAGATCGTCTTCCAGGCGCTGGATCTGGGCGCTGACCGCCGACTGCGTCAACCCGAGACGCGCCCCCGCCGCCGAAAACGACGCGGTTTCGGCTGCCGTGACGAAGGTTTTGAGATATCGGATCATTGATCGAAAATTTTGTGACTGAGTCGCCGAATTATTCGTTTCTTATTATTTTTATCGATGGATAGAATTTACCGCAAAACTACGTCGCGCGACGAAGCCAGCGGGGATGACCCGCTTCGCCCCCCGGGCGCGTTTGCGATCCAACCCCACATTGCACGGGAGTCCTGCATGGCAACACCACTCTTTCACCTTGCGTTTCCGGTCGACGACCTCGAAGCCGCGCGCCGCTTCTATGGTGGCGTGATGGGCTGTGCGGAAGGCCGTAGCTCGGACCACTGGATCGACTTCGACTTCTTCGGCCATCAACTGGTCGCCCACCTCTCGCCGGACGATGCCGGCAGGCGCATCACCAATCCGGTCGACGGGGACGAAGTACCGGTGCCGCATTTCGGCGTTATCCTTGACATGCCCGCATGGCACGGGCTCGCCGACCGGCTTCGCGCGGCGGGCACGCGCTTCGTGATCGAGCCTCACATCCGCTTCGCCGGCCAGGTGGGCGAGCAAGCCACGCTGTTCTTTTACGATCCGGCGGGCAACGCGTTGGAGTTCAAGGCGTTTGCAGACATGTCGCAGGTTTTTGCCAAGTAATTCGAGGCGCTGTCGATCGGCAGCGCCCATGCCGTTTGATTGGTTGTTGTTTCCGCTTTTGTTGCATACCGGACCCGAGTCTTCTCATGAGCCAATTCGTCATTTCGGCGCCGCCCCAGGCGTCCGTCGCCGTGGCGGGCAGCGATGCCCGCTTTCCCGTGCGCCGCGTATTCTGCGTCGGCCGTAACTACGCCGCCCACGCGCGCGAGATGGGCAGCAATCCGGACCGCGAGCCGCCCTTCTTCTTCATGAAGCCGGCCGACGCCGTGGTGCCCGCCAGCGGCACGCTGCCCTACCCGCCGCTCACCCGCGAGCTGCATCACGAAATCGAGCTGGTGGTGGCCATCGGCGCGCCGGGCGAGAACGTCGACGCAAGCCAGGCGCTGTCGCTGGTCTGGGGATATGGCGTCGGTGTGGACCTCACCCGTCGTGACCTGCAACAGCAGGCCAAGGACACGCGCCGCCCGTGGGACTGGGGCAAGGCGTTCGACGCCTCGGCGCCGTGCGGCCCCCTGCACGCGGTGGCGCAGGTCGGCCATCCGAAGGAAGGCCGCGTGTGGCTGGACGTGAACGGCGAGAATCGTCAGACGGGCGACCTCAACGAACTGATCTGGTCCGTTCCCGATCTCATCGCCGAGATCTCGCGCAGCGTCCGGCTGGCTCCGGGCGACCTGATCTTCACGGGCACGCCGGCCGGCGTGGGACCGCTCGAGCCCGGCGACAAGGTGAGCGCAGGGGTTGCGGGCGTCGGCGAGATCGCCTTCACCATCGGCAACGCACCGGCCGCCTGACGCCGCGATGCCCCACCCGCCCGTTCCGGTCTCTCGACCGGGGCGGGCTTGCCGCACGACAGCCCCCCAAGGATATCCACAGCATCTGTTGATAACCCTTTGTATAAGTCACCTGCCGACGGCGCAAATGCCCGCCGGCATTGACTGTCAAGTCCATTGCCTAATTTGCCGTCACCGATACGGTATTGCCCTTCTCGCCGCTTGCCCCTTCGGCAATCGAATCCCTGCGATGCAACATTTTCCGCGAGCCGCCCAGGCAGCCTTTCAATCCTGAAACGTTTTCGCGCGCACCCTGGCGACCCACGCGTTTCGAATGGTGAATTCCCCATTGAATTCATTGGCTTGCATCGATTGGCATGCTTCTCGCATAAAGCATGGGGCAAGCCGTCCGCTCTCGGGGAAGCCTCTTCGCTGAGTCGACTGTCTCGGGATTCAAGCCATGAACGCCACATGGCCCCGGCACGCCCGATGCCTATCCTTCGCCGGGAGCGCCCCGAGCGCGGATGGATTGCACCTCAGGCTGGAAATCGACGGCCGACACCGTCAGGGAGGGGATCATGCAAATGCGCCGAACCGGGCCTTGCGCCCTGAGTCCCTGCGCCCGCTCGCTCTCACCGGCGAGCCCGGCGAAATCGGCCCGGCGCCATCCGCGCGAACGATGCGCGAGCTGGCGACACCGGCGTCACGATGCCGCCGGCGATCGCCGCCACGTCGCACCGGGCCGGGCGTTGCGCTGACGACGGCGCTCGCTCAGGTGTCTTCCGCCCAGTACTTCGCCGCCCGTACCGCGCGCTGCCAACGGCTCACCGCCCGCGCGATCTCGTCCTCGGACAGATGACGAGAGAAGCGTCGCTGGAGTTTCCACTGACGTTCGAGCGTGTCGATATCCGGCCAGAAGCCGACCGCCAGCCCCGCCAGATAAGCAGCCCCGGCGGCCGTCGTTTCGATGACCTCCGGCCGCACGACATCCGCGCCGAGCAGGTCCGCCTGCCACTGCATGAGCAGATCGTTCGCGGCCGCCCCGCCGTCGACGCGCAGCTCGGCCACACGCATGCCCGCATCGGCTTCCATCGCACGCAGCACATCGAGCGTCTGGAAGGCGATGCTGTCGAGTGCCGCACGCGCCACATGCGCGGCCGTCGTGCCGCGCGTGGCGCCGAACAGCGTGCCGCGCGCGCGCGGCTGCCAGTGCGGTGCGCCAAGACCGGCGAAGGCGGGAACGAGTACCACGCCGTCGGCGTCGGGCACGCTGGTCGCGAGCGCCTCGACGTCGCGCGAATGTCGGATGATGCCCAGTCCGTCGCGTAACCACTGAACCACCGCGCCGCCGATGAAGATGCTGCCCTCCAGCGCGTAGTCCACACGGTCGCCGATCTTCCAGGCCACGGTCGTGAGCAGGTTGTGGCTCGACACCTGCGGCTTGTCGCCGGTGTTCATCACCATGAAGCAACCGGTGCCATACGTGTTCTTCACCATGCCCGGCGCGAGACACATCTGGCCGAAGAGCGCCGCCTGCTGATCGCCCGCGATGCCGGCAATCGGCACCGACGCGGAAAACAGCGGCGTCGCCGTGTGACCGTACACTTCGCTCGACGAACGCACGTCCGGCAACATGGTGCGCGGCACGCCGAGCAGCGCAAGCAGTTCGTCGTCCCACTGGAGCGAGTGAATGTTGAAAAGCATGGTGCGCGACGCATTCGACACGTCGGTCACGTGCAGCCTGCCGCCCGTGAGATGCCACACGAGCCAGCTGTCGACCGTGCCGAACGCGAGATGCCCGGCTTCGGCCGCGTCGCGCGCGCCGTCGACGTTGTCGAGAATCCAGCGCACCTTGCTGCCTGAGAAGTAGGCGTCGACCCGCAGACCGGTGCGGCTCGCGACGAGCGCCTCATGGCCGTCTGCGCGCAGACCGTCGCAGAAGTCCGCCGTGCGACGGTCCTGCCAGACGATCGCGTTGTACACGGGCTCGCCCGTCCGCCGGTCCCACACGAGGGTCGTCTCTCGCTGGTTGGTGATCCCGATGGCGGCGATATCGCCCCCACCGACACCGGCATGCGTGAGCGCCTCGGCGGCAACGCCAGCCTGGGTTGCCCAGATCTCGCGCGGGTCGTGTTCGACCCAGCCCGGATGCGGATAAATCTGGCGAAACTCTTTCTGCGCGGTCGACACGACGCGGCCGTCCCGATCGAACAGCAGCGCCCGGGAACTGGTGGTGCCCTGATCGAACGCGAGGATGTACTTGCCCCCTGCCATCGTGCTTGTCTCCTGTCTCTTCGCTGGTAACGGCACTCAGGCGGCCATTTCCCTATGCTGCGCGAACCATTCCCGCACGCGCGCCTCGCCTTGCGGACCGACATGCAGGCCAAGCTTGGTGCGACGCCACAGCACGTCCTGCGGGGTGCACGCCCATTCGTACTGCACAAGATAGCGAAGCTCGGCGTCGTAGAGATCGCCGCAGACACACTCGCCCAGACCGTCGAGCGAATTGGCGTCGCCAATGAGGACGTGCGTGCGCGTGCCGTACGTGTGCGCATAGCGCTGCGCGAGCGTCGGAGGCAACCACGGCAGCTGCGCCTGTAGCGACGCCGCGAAGGCGCCGGCGTCCGGCTGCCCCATGTCGCCGCCCGGCAGCGGTGCCCCCGCCGTCCAGTCGCCGTGCGTGAACCCGAGAGGGCCTCGCAGGTGCGACATGGCCTCCTCGGCCAGGCGGCGGTAGGTCGTGATCTTGCCCCCGAAGACCGAGAGCAGCGGCGCGCGACTGACCGGGGCGTCGAGTTCGAGCGTGTAGTCGCGCGTGACGGCCGACGGATTCGAGACATCCTCCTCCATCAGCGGACGCACACCCGCGTAAGTCCATACGACGTCGGCCGGCGCGATTGCCTTGGTGAAATATTCGCTCGCCGACTTGCAGAGGTAGGCGATCTCTTCGTCGTCGATCGCCACCTTTGCCGGGTCGCCGTGGTATTCGATATCGGTCGTGCCGATCAGCGTGAACTCACCCTCGTACGGAATCGCAAAAATGATGCGCTTGTCGGGGTTCTGGAAGATATAGGCGTGATCGTGATCGAACAGCTTGCGCGTGACGATGTGACTGCCCTTGACCATGCGCACGCGGTGCGTTGCCTGCTGGCGGAGCACGTCACCCAGCAAATGTCCGACCCACGGTCCCGCCGCATTGACGATGGCCCTCGCGCGCACGGTCTGATGCGTGCCTTCCGGGGTTTCCAGCTGGGCGGTCCACAGCGTGTCGCCGCGCTCGGCGCCGATGAGCCGCGCGCGAGTCAGGATCGTCGCGCCGCGCTCGGCGGCATCCTGCGCATTGAGCACGACCAGGCGCGCGTCCTGCACCCAGCCGTCGGAGTAGACGAAACCGCGCGTCAGATCGCGCCGCAGCGGCGCGCCGGCCGGATGCCGGCGCAGATCGATGCCGCGCGAGCCGGGCAGGATTTCGCGTCGTGCCAGATGATCGTACAGGAACAGGCCCGCGCGAATCAGCCACGCCGGGCGCAGATTCGGCATGTGCGGCATGACAAAGCGCAACGGCCACATGATGTGCGGTGCCGCGCGCAGCAACACCTCACGCTCCTGCAACGCCTTGCGCACCAGACCGAATTCGTAATACTCGAGATAGCGCAACCCACCGTGAATCAGCTTGGTGCTGGCGGACGATGTATGCGAGGCCAGGTCGTCCTGCTCGACGAGCAGCACGCGAAGGCCACGCCCGGCCGCGTCGCGCGCAATGCCCGTGCCGTTGATGCCCCCACCCACGACCAGCAGGTCGTACGGGGTAAGCGGGTTGTCCGATGGCGATTGGGCGGGTGTCTGCACGGCGTCACTCCCGGGAAATGAGCATCAAATCAGTGAAAGTTCGAAAATGTTCGCTTGGCGTTCGTTTTGTATCCGCATTGCGTTCACATACGAACATCAATGTTCGAATTCTAACATATCACGCGATTTGAGTTTCGGATTCGCGCATTTTGCGGTGCTGATGCGCGAGTCCGCGGCGGGGATCAGACGTCGTCGGCCACGTGGACCCGCGTGCCGGCCTCGGCGATGACCTGTGCCATGCCCGGGGGCACCGGGCGGTCGGTGAAAAGCGCGTCGATTTGCGACAAATGGCCCAGGCGGACGAGCGCGGGGCGGCCGAACTTGCTGTGATCCGCGGCCAAAAACACGGTGCGCGAATGCGCGATGATGGCCTCGGCGACGCGCACTTCGCGATAGTCGAAGTCACGCAGCGTGCCGTCGGCATCGATGGCCGAGATGCCCACGATGCCGAAATCGACCTTGAACTGACGGATGAAATCGAGTGTCGCTTCGCCGGTCACGCCCTGGTCCCGGGCGCGAACGACGCCGCCGGTGATGATGACCTCGGCATCCGCGTAGCTGCTCATCATGGCCGCCACGTGCAGGTTGTTGGTGATGACGCGCAGTCCGCGATGCCGCGAGAGCGCGCGCGCGACCGCTTCGGTCGTGGTGCCGAGGTTGATGAAGAGCGAAGCGTGATCGGGAATCTGCTCGGCAAGGCGCACGGCGATACGACGCTTCTCGTCGGCGCGCTGGGTTTGGCGGGCGTCGTAGGCGTCGTTCTCCGCGCCGCCCGGCAACCCCACGCCGCCGTGGTAACGCCGCACCCACTTGCGCTCGGCCAGAAAGTTGATATCGCGACGGATCGTTTGCGGCGTGACGTCGAAACGCACCGCGAGCTCGTCGACCGTGAGAAAGCCGTCACGTCGAACCGCATCGAAGAGCGCTTCCTGACGCGGGTTAAGGGAAGCAGGCGCGGCGTCGCCGCCGACAGCGAGCGCCTCGGAGGCACCGGCGGGTGCGACAGTTTCGGCGGATTCGGTATGGGACATCGGAACGCACGCAGTAAAAGCCTTCGCACGGCCCGGGCGGCCGCGCGTGTGCCGTCATGATACCCCGCCGTTGTATGGCATGTCGGTGACGGCAGCGTGACAGCCGGCGCGGCCATCCGCTTGGTCCGGTAGGCTGGTGGGCTGGCTCAGTGTGGCGCGAGATCGCGCGACCGGGTGAGGAGGGGCGTGTCGCGCGCGCCGGGCTGGAATCCCCCGGCGATTCGCGAGGACCGGCTCAGAGGCACTGACGCACGGCGTCGGCAAGCGATTGCGGGCCCGTGGCACCCAGATAGAGCGAGCCTTCGCTGCCCGGTCGGTGCGGCGCCAGGTCGAGAATGGCGAGCACGCCGTCTTCGGACGAAGAGAGTTGCAGCGTCTGGCCGGCACCTGCCTTGCTTCGCTGCAGGCGAGCGTACGGCAGTTGCTTCTTCCACAGTCGCGCCGTGCAGGCGCTCACACGCACATACGTCTTTTTGGACGACCCCTGCCAGACCGCCCCGTTCGCGCGAGCATCCTCGACCGTGTCGCGATAGGCCGGCAACGTCTCGACTTTTACATTTTCCGGTGCAACGTCGGCGACGCTGCCCAGCGGTGGTTCGTCCTTCGCCACGACGGGTGCCGTCGGTGCGCAACCGGCCAACCACATGGCCAGCGCCAGCGCCCCCGCAACACTGCGCGTTGTCCCGCGCATCGTAACGGAAATCCTGTCCATTCCCCGGTTCATGCCCTGCTCCACGCTTGCAAACGGTTGTCGCACGCGGCTTGCTCGGCGCCGGCCGCGCGGGCGGGCGCCCTGGTGACGACAACCTGGTATCTGGTCGCGGCGCCCAATGGCTGCGGCCACGCGATGTCTTGATGCATCCGTGTCAGGCCGCAACGCACGCCGTCATGTTCGTTAGTCCTGCCGAATTCGGCGCTGGCACCGCGGGCGTATCGTCTGCCGCGCACCGCCAGTTGGCGCTCATCTTACTCGTGTTATTCATAGCATGGCAATTCGCGCAATGCGCGCTGGCCCGAATCGCGTATATTGCTGGTTTCTGTCACACTGCGCCGCTGCGCCTCGCGCACGATCCTGCCGCGAGCCGAAGCGCCCCCCGCCCACCGGGCCCCGGATTGACCGTCCGGTCGGTACGCCACAAGCGAAAACGACGCGGGCCGAAGCATGTTGGCACCCGTGGCGCGCGCGAGCGCCGCCAATCCGTATCCATTTTTGCGACTGTCCCGATTTCCATGTCCAGCAACGCGCAAGCCCCGATCATCGTCATCGCCCCCGATTCGTTCAAAGGTTCGTTGAGTGCGCCGGAAGTGGCGCGCGCCATTGCCGCAGGCATCGCGCGAGCGGTGCCGCAGGCCGATTTGCGACTGCGCCCCATGGCCGACGGCGGCGAGGGCACGCTCGACGCCCTGCTCTCGGCCGGCGGACGCCGCGTGCCGCTGTCGGTGCGCGGCGCGGGTCAGGCGTCGGTGACGGCCGAGTACGGCGTGATGCCCGACGGCACCGGTGTGCTCGAGAGCGCCAACGTGGTGAGCATCACCGATCCGGTCGGCATGCAGACGCCCGTGGCGGAGCGCACGACCGTAGGCCTTGGCGAATTGCTGCGCGCCCTGCTCGACACCGGCGCGCGCCGCGTGCTCATCGGCCTGGGGGGCAGCAGCACGAACGACGGCGGCGCCGGCCTGCTCGTCGGCCTCGGTGCGCGACTGCTCGACGACGCGGGCGAAGTGGTGCCGCCGGTACCCGCCGCCCTGCACCGGGTGTCCTCCATCGATCTGAACGGTCTCGACGCACGTCTGAAGGACTGCGAACTGATCGCCATGTCCGATGTGAACAATCCGCTCAACGGCACGCAGGGCGCCACGGCGATCTTCGGGCCGCAGAAGGGAGTAAGCCAAGCGCAGATCGAACCGCTCGACCGCGCCATCGCGCACTTCGCCGGACATGCGCATCGCGCGTTCAATGCCAACGAGGCCGCCAGCCGTGCTGGCGCCGGTGCGGCGGGCGGACTGGGCTTCGCCCTGCATCTGCTGGGCGCGCAGTTCCGTTCCGGCGCCGAGGTCGTGGCCGAGCGGGTCGGACTGCCGCAAGCGGTGGAAGGCGCCGACTGGCTCATCACCGGCGAAGGTCGCAGCGACGGCCAGACGCTCTCCGGCAAGACCCCGATGATCGCCGCTCAAGTTGCGATCAAGGCGGGGGCGACGGCCTCCCTGCTGTCCGGCGCCATCGACCGCAGTGCGCTCGAGAACCTCTCGCGCGTGTTCTCCGGTTGCTTCTCGCTGACTTTCGGGCCGACCACGCTGGAAAAGGCCATCGCCGATGCCGCCGGACTGCTGACCGACAGCGCCGAACAGATGGCCCGCCTGCGGTACTCGCACAAAGCGTGAGGCCCCCGCTGCCCAAATCGATCACATCGAGTGCATCGCGCGCCGCGTCTCGTCTCTCCTCATCGCGCGTCGCTTCGACGACGGCGCGGCGGCACGCTGGCGCGCCCGCCCGTCACACCAGCAAATCGACGAACTGGTGCACGGGCATGGCCTCGAGTCGCTGCTGATCGAGCGCAACGTCCAGAATACGCGTCTGCTGTCGCGCGGCGAAGCGCCGGGCGAGGTTCGTCTTGAATTTCTCCACGAGCAGCGGCATGCCCTGCGCCCGACGGCGCCTGTGGCCAATCGGATACTCCACCAGCACTTCGTCGAGCCGGGTACCGTCGGCGAGCGCCACCGTCAATCCGTTGGCGATCGAGCGCTTGTCCGGATCGTGGTAGTCGCGAGTGAACTGCGGGTCTTCCTGGCAGACGATCTTCGCGCGTAACGCGTCGATGCGCGGATCGGCCGCGACCTCGTCTTCGTAGTCGTCGGCCGTGAGCCGCCCGAACAACAGCGGCACCGCCACCATGTACTGGATGCAGTGATCGCGGTCGGCAGGATTGGCAAGCGGCCCCTGCTTGTCGATGATGCGAATCGCCGCCGCATGCGTGCGAATGACGACCGAGGCGATGTCCTGCGCACTGCGCCCCATCGCCTGCAGGCGACCATGCAGCGTCATCGCCGCCTCGGCGGCCGTTTGCGCGTGGAATTCGGCGGGAAACGAGACCTTGAACAGCACGTTCTCCATGACATAGGTCCCATAGGGTCGCTGGAACGCAAACGGCCGCCCGTGGAAAAGCACGTCATAGAAGCCCCACGTCTTCGCCGTGAGTACCGACGGATACCCCATTTCCCCGGTGCGGGCCATGAGCGCGAGACGCACCGCACGGCTGGTCGCATCGCCCGCCGCCCAGGACTTCCGGCTGCCGGTGTTGGGGGCATGCCTATAGGTGCGCAGGCTCTGACCGTCGACGAACGCTAGCGATAGCGCATTGATCATTTCGTCTCGCGACAGACCGAGCATTTCCCCAACGACCGCGGTCGACGCCACCTTCACCAGCACCACGTGATCGAGCCCGACCTGATTGAACGCGTTTTCCAGCGCGAGACAGCCCTGGATTTCGTGCGCCTTGATCATGGCGGCGAGCACATGGCGCATCGTGAGCGCGGGCAGCCCCTGCGCCACGGCCGTGCGCGACAGCCAGTCGGCGGTCATCAGAATGCCACCCAGGTTATCGGACGGATGACCCCACTCGGCCGCCAGCCACGTGTCGTTGAAGTCGAGCCAGCGAATCATTGCCCCGAGGCTGAACGCCGCCTGTACCGGGTCGAGCTGATACGGCGTGCCGGGCACCTTCGCGCCGTTGGGCACGACCGTGCCCGGCACGATCGGCCCGAGCAATTTGGTGCAGGCGGGATAGGAGAGCGCTTCGAAGCCACAGCCAAGCGTGTCGATCAGACAAAGGCGGGCGGTCTCGAAGGCGAGATCGCTGCGGATCTCGTAGGAGAGGACGTAGTCGACGATGTCCGTGAGAACCTTGTCGGGTGCGGGGCGCACGTTCGAGATTCCTGAGGACATTGTCCACCTCCGTCAACGCATCAGCGGTTCACCTTCAGAACGCGTCCCCGGGAACGCGCACCCATCCTTCCATCAACACGCGCGCGCTGCGGCTCATGATCGCCTTCGTGACCGTCCATTCGCCGCCAACTTCCTTCGCCTCGGCACCCACGCGCAGCGTGCCCGACGGATGCCCGAAGCGCACGGCGTTGCGCGCCCCGCCGCCGGCCGCCAGATTGACGAGCGTGCCAGGAATCGAGGCCGCAGCCCCGATGCAGACCGCCGCCGTGCCCATCATCGCGTGATGCAGCTTGCCCATCGACAGCGCGCGCACCAGCAAGTCGATGTCGCCCGCGTCGACGACCTTGCCGCTCGACGCTGTGTAGCTCGCCGGCTTCGCCACGAACGCGACCTTCGGCGTGTGCTGGCGGGTAGCCGCCTCCGACACGTCCTTGATCAGTCCCATGCGAATCGCCCCGTGCGCTCGGATCGTCTCGAACATCGCGAGTGCCTTGGGGTCGCCGTTGATCGCGTCCTGCAATTCCGTGCCGCGGTAGCCGATATCCTCCGCGTTGAGGAAGATGGTCGGAATGCCGGCATTGATCATCGTGGCCTTGAACGTGCCCACGCCGGGCACTTCAAGGTCGTCGACGAGTTGGCCTGTCGGGAACATCGCCCCGCCGCCTTCACCGTCTTCCTCGGCGGCCGGGTCGAGAAATTCCAGTTGCACTTCCGCGGCGGGAAAGGTCACGCCGTCGAGCTCGAAATCTCCCGTCTCCTGCACGGCACCGTCGGTCATCGGCACGTGCGCAACGATCGTCTTGCCGATGTTCGCCTGCCAGATGCGCACGACGGCCACGCCATCGCGCGGCACCCGCGCCGGATCGACCAGTCCGCCACTGATGGCGAACGGGCCGACGGCCGCCGACAGATTGCCGCAATTGCCGCTCCAGTCGACGAACTTCGAGTCGATCGAGACCTGCCCAAACAGGTAATCCACATCGTGCCCGGGCCGCTCGCTCTTCGCGATGATGACCGTCTTGCTCGTGCTCGACGTGGCGCCGCCCATGCCGTCGATCTGCTTGCCATACGGGTCGGGGCTGCCGATCACGCGCATGAGCAGCGCGTCGCGCGCCGCGCCCGGCATCTGCGCCGCGGGCGGCAGATCCTGAAGCCGGAAAAACACGCCCTTGCTGGTGCCGCCGCGCATATACGTGGCGGGAATGCGGATTTGTGGCTGATGCGCCATCACGTCTCTCCTCAGGCCGCCGCTTGCGACGATTCCAGAAAGTCCTGCGCGAAGCGCTGCAGCACCCCGCCCGCCTCGTAGATCGAGACTTCCTCCGCCGTATCGAGACGGCAGGTCACGGGCACCTCCACACGCTCGCCGTTGCGCCGATGAATCACCAGCGTCAGCTCGGCGCGCGGCGTGCGCTCGCCGATCACGTCGAACGTCTCGCTGCCGTCGATGCCAAGCGTCTTGCGGTTGGTGCCCGGCTTGAATTCGAGCGGCAACACACCCATGCCCACGAGGTTGGTGCGGTGAATACGCTCGAAGCCCTCCGCCACGATCGCCTCGGTGCCCGCCAGACGCACGCCCTTGGCCGCCCAGTCCCGCGACGAGCCCTGACCGTAGTCGGCCCCGGCGATCACGATGAGCGGCTGCTTGCGCGCCATGTAAGTCTCGATCGCTTCCCACATGCGCGTGATCTTGCCTTCGGGCTCGATGCGCGCGAGCGAGCCCGCCTTGACCTGACCGTCGACCACGACCATCTCGTTTCTGAGCGTCGGGTTGGCGAACGTGGCGCGTTGCGCCGTCAGGTGATCGCCGCGGTGCGTGGCGTACGAGTTGAAGTCCTCTTCCGGCAGGCCCATCTTCGCCAGATACTCACCCGCCGCGCTGTCGGCCATGATGGCGTTCGACGGCGAGAGATGATCGGTCGTGATGTTGTCGCCCAGCACGGCGAGCGCCCGCATGCCGCGAAGCGTGCGCTCGCCGGCCAGGGCGCCTTCCCAGTAGGGCGGACGGCGAATGTAGGTACTCTTCTCGCGCCAGTCGTACAGCGGCTCGGCGCGCTCGCCCTGCTCCATCGATGCGGCGAACATGGGCTCGTACACGCGTCGGAACTGCTCCGGCTTGACGCTGCTGGCGACGATCGCATCGATCTCCTCGTCGGTCGGCCACAGATCGGCCAGGCGCAGCGGCTTGCCGTCGGCATCCACGCCGAGTACGTCTTTTTCGATGTCGAAGCGGATCGTGCCGGCAATGGCGTAGGCCACCACCAGCGGCGGCGATGCGAGAAACGCCTGCTTCGCGTACGGGTGGATGCGGCCGTCGAAGTTGCGGTTGCCCGAGAGCACCGCGGTCGCGTAAAGGTCGCGCTCGATGATCTCCTGCTGGATCGCCGGGTCGAGCGCACCCGACATGCCGTTGCACGACGTGCAAGCGTACGCGACCACGCCGAAGCCGAGCTTCTCCAGTTCAGGCAGCAGCCCCGCCGCTTCGAGATACAGCGTGACGGCCTTCGATCCGGGGGCCAGCGAACTTTTCACCCACGGCTTGCGCGCCAGGCCGGCGCGATTCGCATTGCGCGCGAAGAGCCCCGCCGCGATCATGTTGCGCGGGTTGTTGGTGTTCGTGCAGCTCGTGATCGCGGCGATGATGACCGCGCCATCGGGCATGCGCCCCGGCTCGTTCTCCACCTTGCCGCTGATACCGCGTGCGGCCAGCTCGCTCGTGGGCACGCGCTTGTGCGGATTCGACGGCCCCGCGATGTTGCGCACCACGCTCGACAAGTCGAACCGGAGCACGCGCTCGTACACCGCCGTCTTCAGGCTGTCGGCCCACAGGCCGGTCTGCCTGGCGTAGGTTTCGACCAACGCGACGAGCGCGTCATCGCGACCGGTGAGCTTCAGATACTTGATGGTCTGGGCGTCGATGTAGAACATCGCCGCCGTCGCACCGAACTCGGGGGCCATGTTCGAGATCGTGGCCCGATCGCCCAGGGTGAGATTCGCCGCGCCCTCGCCGTAGAACTCGAGGTAGGTCGATACCACCTTTTCCTTGCGAAGGAATTCGGTGAGCGCGAGCACGATGTCCGTGGCGGTGATGCCCGGCTGCGGTTTGCCCGTGAGCTCCACGCCGACGATGTCCGGCAAACGCATCCACGAGGCACGCCCGAGCATTACGCTTTCCGCTTCGAGCCCGCCCACGCCGACGGCGATCACGCCGAGGGCATCGACCATCGGGGTATGCGAATCGGTGCCCACGAGCGTGTCGGGATACGCCACGCCGTCCGTCACCTGAATCACCGGGCTCATGCGCTCCAGGTTGATCTGGTGAAGAATGCCGTTGCCCGGCGGAATCACGTCGACGTTGCGAAACGCCTTCTTCGTCCAGTTGATGAAGTCGAAGCGGTCTTCGTTGCGGCGATCTTCGATGGCGCGGTTCTTGGCGAAGGCATCCGGATCGAAACCGCCGCACTCCACCGCCAGGGAGTGATCGACCACCAGTTGCGTGGGCACCACCGGGTTCACGAGCGCCGGATCGCCCCCTTGCGCGGCAATCGCATCACGCAGACCGGCGAGGTCGACGAGCGCTGTCTGCCCAAGAATGTCGTGGCAGACCACACGGGCGGGAAACCACGGAAAGTCGAGGTCGCGGCGTCGCTCGATCAGTTGCCTGAGCGACTCGGCCAGCGTGGCCGGATCGCACCGGCGCACGAGGTTCTCGGCGAGCACGCGCGACGTGTAGGGCAAGGTGTCGTAGGCGCCCGGCGCGATGGCCTCGACGGCAGCGCGGGCGTCGAAGTAATCAAGCGACGTGCCGGGCAGCGATTTGCGGTATTCGGTGTTCATGGACGGCTCAGCGTTGCTCGATCGGTACGAACTTCTGATCTTCCGGACCGGTGTAGTTGGCGCTCGGGCGAATGATCTTGTTGTCGATGCGCTGCTCGATGATGTGTGCGCTCCAACCCGACGTACGGGCGATCACGAACAGCGGCGTGAACATCGCGGTCGGCACGCCCATCATGTGATAGCTCACGGCGCTGAACCAGTCGAGGTTCGGGAACATCTTCTTGACGTCCCACATGACCGACTCCAGACGCTCGGCGATGTCGTACATGGCCGTGTTCTGCTGATCTTTCGACAACTGATGCGCGACTTCCTTGATGACCTTGTTGCGCGGGTCGCTTACCGTATAGACGGGGTGACCGAAGCCGATGATCACTTCCTTGTTCTCGACGCGCTTGCGGATGTCGGCCTCGGCCTCGTCCGGCGAGTCGTAACGCTTCTGCACTTCGAACGCCACTTCGTTGGCGCCGCCGTGCTTCGGACCGCGTAGCGCACCGATGGCGCCGGTAATGGCCGAGTGCATGTCGGAACCCGTGCCCGCGATCACGCGTGCGGTGAAGGTCGACGCGTTGAACTCATGCTCGGCGTACAGAATCAGCGAGGTGTGCATCGCGCGCACCCACTGGTCGGACGGTTTCCGACCGTGCAGCAGATGCAGGAAGTGGCCCCCGATGCTGTCGTCGTCGGTCTCGACGTCGATGCGCACGCCATTCTGGCTGTAGTGGAACCAGTACAGGAGCATCGAGCCCAGGCTCGCCATGAGGCGATCGGCGATGTCGCGCGCCCCCGGAATGTTGTGATCGTCCTTTTCGGGCAGCACGGTGCCGAGCACGGACACGCCAGTGCGCATCACGTCCATCGGGTGCGCGGCGGCGGGCACGGCCTCGAGGGCTTCCTTCACTGCGGCCGGCAGGCCACGCAGCGATTTGAGCTTGGCCTTGTAGCCGCGCAGTTCGGCCACCGTCGGCAGCTTGCCGTAGACCAGCAGATAGGCGATCTCCTCAAACTCCGAGGTCTGCGCCAGATCCAGGATGTCATAGCCGCGATAGTGCAGATCGTTGCCCGAGCGGCCCACCGTACACAAGGCGGTGTTGCCGGCGGTCACGCCCGACAGGGCGACGGATTTCTTGGGCTTGAAGCCGGTGGCAGTCGTCTCGCTCATGCTCATTCCTCCAGATCAGGGATTCGGTTATTTCTGTTGCGCGAACAACGCGTCGAGCTTCTGCTCGTACGCGTGATAGCCGATGCTCTCATAGAGCTCGGCGCGGGTTTGCATGGTGTCGAGCACGGCCTTTTGCGTGCCGTCACGACGAATCGTGTGGTACACGTTCTCGGCCGCCTTGTTCATGGCGCGGAACGCCGACAACGGATACAGCACCAGCCCGACCTGCGCGCTCCTGAGCTCTTCCACGGTGAAGAGCGGCGTCGAGCCGAACTCGGTGATGTTGGCGAGCACCGGCACTTTCACCGCATCAGCGAACTGGCGATACATCGGCAGTTCCGTCATCGCTTCCGGGAAGATCATGTCGGCGCCGGCTTCCACACAGGCACAAGCGCGATCGATGGCCGCCTGCAAGCCTTCCACGGCCAACGCATCCGTACGCGCCATGATGACGAAGTTCTCATCGGTGCGCGCGTCGACCGCGGCCTTGATGCGATCGACCATCTCCTGCTGCGTCACGATCGCCTTGCCCGGACGGTGGCCGCAACGCTTCGCGCCGACCTGATCCTCGATGTGCATGGCGCCGGCGCCGAATTTGATGAGCGACTGCACGGTACGTGCAATGTTGAACGCCGACGGACCGAACCCGGTGTCGACATCGACCAGCAGCGGCAGGTCGCAGACGTCCGTGATGCGGCGCACGTCGGTCAGCACGTCGTCGAGCGTGGAGATGCCCAGGTCGGGCAACCCGAGCGAGCCTGCCGCAACGCCGCCGCCAGACAGATAAATCGCCTTGAAGCCGGCCGCCTTGGCCAGCAGGGCGTGATTGGCGTTGATCGCACCGACAACCTGCAACGGTTGCTCGGTCTTGACGGCCTCGCGGAAGGCGGCGCCGGCCGAACGAATGGTTTGCGTCACTTGAATCCCTCGGTCGTGTCATGCGCGACGATCGGTCGGAGCCCGCCGGATCGCGCTGGGTTGAAATGCGGTGGTTCTCTTAAGCAATGGGCGTGCCAGGCGCCGGAGAACGCCGATCGCGCCGGGCGCCGCACGCGGCGCACCAGCACCTAACGTATTCATTTATCGACGGAAATTCTTCGCGCATGTGACGTTTGCGTCAAGCCGAACTTCGTGCGCCGCGTCATCATCGCGTCGCATGTCGTTTCAATTTGAAACACAAAATGAAACGCCTAATCTCAATATGCTACGATTATCGGCATTCCACGCGCCGAGGCTGACGCGATGTCCTAGCGTTTTCCACAAGTCACACCATGCCGAAACCGAACGCCGCCGAACTGCCCGCCCGTGTGCCGATCCCACTGTCCTCCCCCGGCGGGCTGCCGCGCGCCGCGCTTGCCCAGTCGACCGTCACCGCCGTCAGGAAACCGGTGATCTGGGCGGTGGGCATCAGCAAGCTCGGCGAACTTTATCGCGACATCGTGCCCGATTACGCGGCCGTTGCCGACGTCCAGATCATCGATAAAGGCTACGAAGCCGTGATCGACGCGCTGGCGCAGTTGCCTGCGGGCAGTGTCGACGGCATCGTCGCGGCGGGCTCGAACGGCGCGTTCCTGCGCGAGCGCGTCGCACTGCCCGTGGTGCTTGTCAAGGTCACCGGCTTCGATGTCATGCACGCGCTCGCCCGAGCGCGCCGCGCATTGCCCTCGCCGTCACCCGCCTCGCGCATCGCGCTGGTGTCGTACGCGCGCCCGGCCGCCGAGTTCGAACGCTTCAAGAGCGCGTTTCATCTCGACATCCCGCAGCATGCCTATCACGACGCGCATGACGCCGAAGATCTCGTGCACCGACTGCGCGACGAAGGCGTCGAGGTCATCGTCGGCCCCGGCCTGGTGACCGAACTGGCCGAGCGCGCAGGGCTCACGGGCGTGTTTCTGTATTCGCAGGACTCGGTGCGCGCGGCGTTCGACACGTCGCTCGAAGTCGCGCGCTTCGGACGTATCGAAGCGCAGCGGCGCGAGCGTCTCGACACCGTGCTCCGGCATCTGCACGAAGGCGTGGCTGCCGTCGACCTCGATGGCCGGGTGGAGGCGATCAACGCGTCGATGGCCGGCATGCTAGGCGTGAACGCGACCGACGCCGTCGGCCGCCCGCTCGACGCCATCGCGCCCGCGCTGGACATTTCGCGCACCCTGGAGAGCGCGAGCGCCGAACTCGAGGCGATCGTCTCGATGGCGGGCAAGACGTGGGTCGTCAACCGTATCCCGCTGCTCGATCAGGGAACGCTCACGGGCGCACTGCTCACGTGCCAGGACTCGCAGGCGTTTGCGCGTGTGGACCGCTCGCTGCGCTCGCGTCACCGCCCGCGGCACCTGGTGGCACGCTATCGGCTCGACGACCTGATCGGCGACTCGGTTGCGATGACGCAGGTACGTGCGCTGGCGCGTCGCTATGCGCAAACGGATTCGACCGTACTCGTGCATGGCGAGAGCGGCACCGGCAAGGAATTGCTGGCGCAGGGCATTCACAACGCCAGTCGACGACGCGACTACCCCTTCGTGGCGATCAATTGCGCGGCATTTCCCGAGACCCTGCTCGAGAGCGAGCTCTTCGGCTATGAAGACGGAGCGTTCTCCGGCGCGCGGCGCGGCGGCAAGGCCGGCCTGTTCGAGACGGCTCACAACGGCACGATCTTTCTCGATGAAATCGGCGAAATGCCGATGCCGCTGCAAACGCGCCTGCTGCGCGTACTGCAGGAGCGCGAGGTGCTGCGGCTCGGCGCCACCGAGCCGGTGCCGTGCGACGTGCGCGTGATCGCCGCAACGCACCGTGACCTTCGGCAGCAGGTGGCCGCCGGTCTGTTCCGCGAAGACCTGTATTACCGGCTCAACATCCTGCGCATGGTGCTGCCGCCGTTGCGCGAGCGCATGGACGACCTGCCACGCCTTACCCCGCTCTTTCTCGAGCGCGCGCTCGCGCGCGCTGGCGCGCGCATGAGCGTCGATGCCCTGCAGGTGTCGCTGCTGCCGCTGCTCGCGACGTATCGCTGGCCCGGCAATGTGCGCGAACTGGAAAATCTGCTCGAGCGCATTGCGGTCGTCTGCGCCGATGTGGTGGAGGCGCGTGAGATCGATCGCGCACGGCTGGTCGAGATTGCACCGGAACTCGATCCGGCGGGTGGCGCCCCCCTGCGCATCGATATGCCGGCGTCGCCCGATGTTCCCCCCACGGACGGTGGACGGCAAATCGGCGAGCCCGGAGCGCGACAGACCGGCGCCGCGCCACTGGCGCAGACCGGGCGCGCCCGACGCGCCGCCGAGGAACTGGCACGCATTCGCGCCACGCTCGCGGCCTGCGGCGGCGACCGGGGCGCCGCCTGCGAGGCGCTGGGTATCAGCCGGTCGACACTATGGCGAAAGTTGCGCGAGCATCCCGGCGGCTGACCGACGACACGCCCGCATCAGTGCTGGTGACGAATACGCTCCCACATCTCGTGCCAGTCGAGTCGCTTGTGATTGGCAGGCTCGTCGTGATGGGTGACCCAGAAATGGTCGACCAGCATGCCGACGGCAAAGCCGACGAGCAATGCCACGAGCATCATCGAAACGTT
This sequence comes from Pandoraea morbifera, assembly GCF_902459575.1. Lineage (NCBI taxonomy): Bacteria > Pseudomonadati > Pseudomonadota > Betaproteobacteria > Burkholderiales > Burkholderiaceae > Pandoraea > Pandoraea morbifera. The sequence goes on along the minus strand of NZ_CABPSD010000007.1, from coordinate 186,949 downwards.
GAGCATGGACATGGCCATCTCCCCCCTGCGTCGGAATGACACTTACATTCTAGTCAAACGCTTTCATGCCAGCGACGTGGTGCGCGACGCGTCGCAAACGATGCGCATATGAAAAAACCGGGGCCAGGGCCCCGGTTTTTCTGTACGCCTGCCGCGCAGCGTGCCCGGCACGCCACGGCGCCGCGGCTTACCACGTAGCGATGAGCGCGCCCTTGAACTGCTTGTCGATGAACTGCTTGACTTCGTCCGAGTGGTACGCGTCGACCAGTTGCTTGACCCAGGGCTTGTTCGCATCCTTCGCACGCACGGCGATCAGGTTCGCATAAGGCCCCTTCAGGTCCTCGATGGCAATCGCATCGCGCTTGGGCACAAGACCGGCCTGCGCCGCGAAGTTGGTGTTGATGGATGCGGCGTCGAGGTCCGGCAATGCCCGCGGCAATTGCGCGGCTTCCAATTCGACGATCTTCAGCTTCTTCGGATTCTCGGCAATATCGAGCGGCGTGGCGTTCTTGCCGTCGACGCCGGCGCCGGCGCGCAACTTGATCAGTCCCTCTTTCTGCAACAACAGCAGGGCGCGGTTACCGTTCGACGGGTCGTTCTGGATACCGACCTTCGCGCCGTTGGGCAGATCCTTGAGCGACTTGTACTTCCTGGAATAAAAGCCCAGTGGCGAGACGTAGGTGAGACCCGCGCTCACGATCTTGTAGCCGCGATCCTTGACCTGGCTGTCGAGGAACGGCTTGTGCTGAAAGCCGTTGGCGTCCAGATCGCCGGCATCGAGCGCGGCGTTGGGCTGTGCGTAGTCACTGAACTCGATGATCTTGATTTCGAGGCCGCGCTTGTGCGCGACCTGCTTCACGACCTCGAAGATCTGGGCGTCCGAGCCGGCCATCGTGCCGACCTTCAGGGGCTTGTCGGCGGTCTGGGCGGCGGCGCCGAGCGAAGCCACGGCCAGCGTGGCGCCGAGGATCGCGTGGATCAGTTGACGGGACAGCATGTGCGAATTCTCCTTTTGCTTGTCTGGCGCCTGATGGGCGCCCGTTCAGTATCGTGTGAGCCGGGTGGGCCCACGGGGCCACGCGCGGCCCACTGCCGCCTTCGTCACCCAGACCCGCGATGCTGCCACAGATGCGGGTTTACGCGAAATACATAATCGGCATTTCCATATCCCCTCTGCTGTCGGCGGTCTGCTCAAGCCATCCCAAAAAAACGCCCCTTCGGACAACCGAAGGGGCGCATCGCCGGGAGAACAGCCTGATCACGGGCCGGGGGGGTGGCACGGCAAGCGGCGAAGCCGCCAGCCGGTCGCGTCAGGAACCGACGATTAACCTGCAAGATGCCTTCCACAGGGCTGAAGCCCACGCGTGCCTTGCGCGTGACAACCGTCCAATCATTGGCTCAGGGGCACGGTTCCTCACCGTTCTGCCCGTTCATCGAACATCCCCCGCCGCCACCGAAACCGCTCGGACCGCCGAACGCGGCCAGTCCGTTTCCGCCCGCGGCACCACCGATACCACGACCGCCCGGGCCGCCGACACCACCACCGCCGCCACCGCTGCTCGCACCGACGCCACCACCACCAGTGCCACCGCCAGTGCCGCCGCCTGTGCCACCGCCGCCACCACCACCACCACCGCCACCGCCACCGCCACCGCCACCGCCACCGCCACCACCACCACCACCACCACCACCACCACCACCACCACCACCACCACCACCACCACCGCCACCACCACCGCCACCACCACCGCCACCACCGCCACCACCGCCACCACCGCCACCGCCACCACCACCGCCACCACCACCGCTGTGGCCGCCGCAGCCGCAACCGCCCGCGCCGCCGATGCCGATCCCTACACCGCCGCCGGGTCCGCCGGGTCCGCCGAAGGCTCCCAGCCCTCCGAAGCCCCCGCCGCCGAAACCCATCCCACCGCCGCCGCCACGTCCGCCACCCCCTCCGGCAGCATATGACACATTGATCGAAATGCCGCACAGCATGGCCACCGCCGCCGCACCCACCATCGTCGCCTTGAACCCTTTCATGGTCCCCTCCCCGCGCACGCGCAATCTCATTCCGAAACACGCGGAACCCCGCCAGAAGGTTCAGCGTTACGGCGTGGGCGCGTCAGCCAAATTCGCGGGCAATAGCGAGCCCTCCCGTGCTCGCATGCACAGGGGAGCCTTGCCAACAGCCTGCGGGAATTCCGGGTTGGCGCGTCGCCATACGCGATTCACAGACGCGAATTCCGTGCCAGACGACTCAACCCATTGATTTAAAAGAAATTAATAACTCAATTTCCGAGACATCGGGACAGGGTGTACGGAAAATGTATCGTTCGTGAAACGCTGACATCGCTGCCCCCGCGCCAACGCCTCGTCAACGACATATGCACGACGCGCCGACGTCCCTCGGCGCCACGCCCGGCAAGCATTTCGGTGCAAGGCAACCCGTTCACGCGAATCAGTTCGCGTCGATCACTTCTGCCGACGATTCGCGCAGGCAGGCGGCGAACAACTGCGCGGCCGGCGTTGTCGTGTCTTCGCGCCAGTACAGAATTGCCTCGCCCAACGGTCCCAGCGGCGGCAACGGCAGCACGCGCATCGTGCCGCGCTGCACGTAGCGGCGCGCGAGCGAGAGCGGCAGTATCGAGACGAAATCGCCGCCGCGCAGCAGCGACAGATTGAGCGCCAGCGAGCTCGATTCGATGGCCGGGCGTTGCAAGGTCACCCCGTGCTCGGCCAGAATCTCCGCCATCGTCGCGAACGCCGGCGAGCCCCGCATCGGCGTGATCCAGCGCACGTCCCGCAGGTCGTGCCATGCCACTGGCGTATCGGGTCCGCCTAACGCGTGACGAGCGCCCACCACGAACACGAACGGCTCGTGATGCAACGCTTCATGGCGCATCACCGGCAAGTGCCCGGTCACGCGGTTGCGCCCGAGCGCCAGATCGAGGTTCCCTTCGTCCATCATTTTCAGGAGTCGATCCAGCGTCGCCTCCACGAACGAGAAAGAAGCGTTCGGGGCGCGACGCGTGAACAGCTCGACCGCATGCGCGATCAGCGGTTGCGGGATCGTGACCACGGCGCCGAAGCGCACATGACCGGCAGTCCCGGCGGTCAATGCGCTGACGTCGCGTCTCGCAAGTTCGATCTGCCGCAGGATCTCTCGGCCGCGCTCGATGAGCACGCGCCCGATCCCGGTCAATTCGACGGCATTGCCCACGCGCCGCACGACGGGTGCCCCCAGGGCGTCCTCGATCTCCGCGATCTGCTTGGAGATGGCGGGCTGCGTGACATGAAACGCTGCAGCCACGCGCGTGACCTGACGCAGTTCGCCTAGCGCGACGAGAATGCGCAGGTGCCCAAGCTTCAGGCCGCTGCGGAAAAAGCGTTCCATCGAATCGCCGGGCGTGGCGCCCGATGAGATCGTGTTCATGACGGCGAAGAGAGGAAGTGACGCCCCAATCATAACCAAATAGTAATGTCGCGCACGCAAAGTGTGATTTGCCGCGGGGGCCGTCACCCCCTTACTCTTTGAACGAGCAGCGATGTCGTGCCGCATTCCCGCGCAGCATTCGCGTGAAGCAACGACGGTCGGCACCGGGTGAATTGTCCGGCACTCGCCAAGACCTCGCGCATAACCGAACGTACGCCGCGTTGCCAGATAATTCGACGTGCCCCACGGCACGCATCCTCGGAGACAACCTACATGAGCACGTCCCTTTCCGGCGGCGCGCGGCCGCACGCCGGCGCACCCGCCGCGCTGGACCCGATGCAGCGCGACGCGCTGTATCGCAAGCTGACCTGGCACATCATTCCCTTTTTGTTCCTCGCGTTCATCGTCGCGTACATCGACCGCGTGAACGTAAGCTTCGCGAAGTTGCAGATGCTCGCGGACCTCTCTCTCTCGGAGACCGTCTATGGCGCCGGCGCGGGTGTGTTCTTCCTGGGCTACTTCATTTTCGAGGTGCCGAGCAATCTGATCCTGCATCGCGTGGGCGCGCGCATGTGGATCGCGCGCATCATGGTCACCTGGTCGATCATCTCGTGCCTGACGATGTTCACGCAGGGCCCGGTATCTTTTTACGTGCTGCGCTTCCTGCTCGGCGTGGCCGAAGCCGGATTCTTTCCCGGCATCGTGCTGTATCTGGCCACGTGGTTTCCGTCGAACAAGCGCTCGCGGATCATTGCCCTGTTCATGGTGGCCATTCCGGTCTCGGGCGCCATCGGCGGCCCCTTGTCTGGCTGGATCATGCAGCAGTTCGGTGGGTTGCACGGCTTCGCGGGCTGGCAGTGGCTGTTTCTGATCGAAGGGCTCGCATCGCTTGCCGTGGGTGTCGCGGCGTTCTTCGTGCTGCAGGATCGCATCGAGACGGTGAAGTGGCTGAGCGCCGACGAGAAGCGCATGCTCGCGCAGGATCTCGCCGCCGACGACGGCACGCGTGCGCGCCACAGCGTGCGCGAGGTATTCGGCAACGGCAAGGTGTGGCTGCTCGGCCTGCTCTATTTCTGCATCGCGATGGGCAATTACGGTCTCGTGTTCTGGATGCCGACGATGATTCGCGCGGCGGGCGTTGCCAATCTCGGCAACATCGGCCTGCTCTCGGCGGTACCGTCCCTCATCAGCGCGGTGGCCATGATTCTCGTGGCCGGCCATGCGGATCGACGCAACGAGCGCCGCGTGCACGTGGCCGTGTGCTGCCTGCTGGGCGCCGCCGGCATGCTCGCCTCCGTGTTGCTCGCCCAACACCTGTGGTGGTCGATCGCCGCGCTCATCGTCGCCGCCATCGGCATCAACTCGATCGCGCCGGTGTTCTGGGGCATTCCCACGGCCATGATGAGCGGTGCCGGCGCCGCCGCGGCCATCGCGCTCATCAACTCGACCGGCAATCTCGCCGGCTTCGTCAGCCCCTACGTGATCGGCTATCTCAAGGACAGCACCGGGCAACTGCTGCCAGGCATGATCGTGCTGGCTTGCGCGCTCGTCGCCGGCGCGTTGCTCGTACTCTCGCTCAAGCCGCAACGAGGTCAGGCATGAGCGCGCCCGTTTGCCTCGTGACCGGTGCCGCCACGGGTATCGGCGCCGCGACCGCCCTGCGCTTCGCGCGCGACGGGTGGGCCGTGGCGATCAACAACTTCGACGACGGCACCCGCGCGGCGGCCGAGGCCGTGGCCGCCCAGTGCCGCCAGGCCGGCACGCAAACGCTCGTCGTGGACGCCGATGTGGGCGACGACGCCGCATGCCGCCGCATGGTCGACGCGGTGGCCGCACAATGGGGCAGGCTCGACGCCCTGGTCAACAGCGCCGGCACCACACGGGTGATCCCGCATGGCGACCTCGACGCCATCGACGCAGCCGAGTTCGAACGCATCTACCGCGTGAACCTCATCGGTATGTTCCAGATGACGCGCGCGGCCGCTGCGCTCATGCGCGAGCGCGCCTCGAGCGCAGCGTCGGCGAGCGTCATCAACATTTCGTCACTGGCGTCGCTCAACGGCACTGGTTCGTCGATCGCCTACGCGGCGTCGAAGGGCGCGGTGAACTCGCTCACGCTCTCGCTCGCCCGCAATCTCGCCCCGCACGTACGCGTGAACGCGATCGCGCCGGGCATGGTCGACGACGGCTTGCTGCGACGCGTGCTCGGGGACGACGCCTATGCCCGTGTGGTCGACGGCATGCGCGACAACGCACCGCTCAAGCGCGTGTCGCAGCCGTCGGAAATCGCCGAACTGGCCTGGTTCCTCGCCGCCCATGCGCCCGCGATGACCGGCCAGGTGCTCGCCATCGAAAACGGCCTGCTGCTCAACACGTGAGCATCGCGCCCCAAGGAAGCCCCCCATGACAGATCTGCACAAACACCGCTCGCGCACCGTCACCGAAGGCGTGACACGCACGCCGCACCGCGCCTTTCTACGCGCTACCGGACTCGACGACGACGCCATCGACAGGCCGTTCGTCGCGATCGTCGACACTTTCGGCGAGAACACGCCCTGTTCAATGTCGCTCAACCAGATCTCGGACAACGTCCGACTGGGTGTAGCCGCCGGAGGCGGCGTGCCGATTCGCGGCTCGGCGATTTCCGTGTCGGACGGTACCTCGATGAATCACTCGGGCATGCGCTTCTCGCTGGTCTCGCGCGAGACGATTGCCGACAGCGTCGAGCTGTTCGTGCGCGCCCACTGCTACGACGCCCTCGTGGGCGTGGCGGGCTGCGACAAGACTCTGCCCGGCATTCTGATGGGCATGGTGCGTGTGAACGTTCCGGGCGTATTCCTGTTTGGCGGTGCCATGCTCCCCGGCGTGGCGCCCGATGGCTCGCAAGCCACCATCCTCACCGCCATCGAGGCCGTGGGCGCGGCGCAGCGAGGCGACATGTCCGCGCAGACGCTGCGCGGCATCGAAAAGCGTTGCACCCCGACCGCCGGCTCATGCCCGGGCCAGTTCACTGCCAATACGATGGCCATGGTAGCGGAGGTGCTGGGTCTCGCCCCGCTCGGCTCGGCGATGGTGCCCGCGGTCTACAGCGAACGCATTGCGATCGCCCGACGCGCCGGCGAGCACGTCATGCGCGCGCTGCGCAACGGCGGGCCGCTGCCACGCCACCTCGTCACGCGCAAGAGCCTCGAGAATGCCTGCGCCGCCGTGGCCGCCACCGGAGGCTCGACCAACGCAATGCTCCACATCCCGGCCATCGCGCATGAAGCCGGTATTGAATTCACGCTCGACGATGTTTCCGAAGTGCTCGCACGCACGCCGCTCATCGGCGACATGCAGCCGGGCGGACGCTACCTCGCGGTGGACCTGCATCACGTCGGCGGCGTGCCGGCCGTGCTCAACGCGCTGCTCGCGGGCGGACACCTTCATGGCGACACGCTTACGCAAAGCGGCGAGACGCTCGAGGTCGCATTGCGCGCGTTCCCCGGCCCCGACGGCCGCGTGGTAAGACCGCACACCGAGCCGCTCTCGCCCAATGCCGGGCTGGTGGTGCTGCGCGGCAACCTCGCACCCGACGGCGCAGCGCTCAAGACCGCCGGTCTGAGGCAACTGGTGTTCTCGGGCACCGCACGTGTTTTCGAGACGGAAGAGGACTGCATGGCGGTGGTGTCCGCGGGCACCTATCGCGAAGGCGACGTCCTCGTGATCCGCAACGAAGGCCCCAAAGGCGGCCCGGGAATGCGCGAGATGCTCAGCGTGACGGCGGCGATCTACGGACAGGGCATGGGCGAGAAAGTCGCGCTGCTCACCGACGGCCGTTTCTCGGGCGCCACGCGCGGCATGTGCATCGGCTACGTCGGCCCGGAAGCGGCGGCGGGCGGTCCCATCCGCCTGCTGCGAGACGGCGATCGCATCCACATCGACGCGATCCGGGGCACGCTCGACGTCGAACTCTCCGACGAAGCGCTGGCAGCGCGCGCGGCGCAGGCGAAGCCGTTCGTGCGCGGACGACTGGGGGGCGTACTCGAGAAGTACGAAGCGCTCGTACGCCCGGCCAAGTTCGGCGCCGTGACCCATTCGGGGGCCGTCGACTGGCCGTACGAAGCCTCGCTCGGCGAAGCGTCGCCCCAGGAGGAACCGAAACGATGACAACCCTACGTGTAGGATTTTGCGGCATCGGCCGCATGGGCGAACCGATGACGCGCCGCCTGCTCGCCGCCGGACACGATGTCGCCGTCTGGAATCGGTCCAGCGGCAAACTCCCGGCGTTGACCAATGCCGGCGCCATCGCCTGCGCCACGCCCCGGGCGCTTGGGGAAAGCGTCGACATCGCGCTGCTCTGCCTCGGTGACGGCAAGGCCGTGGAGGACGTGGTCTTCGGCGAGTACGGCCTCGTGCACGCCACCACGCCGCCGCGCTTTCTCGTCGACCACTCCACGTTGTCGCCCGCGCTCACGCGCACGCTCGCCTCGCGCTGGTCCAGGGCCACCGGCAATGTGTGGATCGACGCGCCGGTCTCGGGGGGCACGGGCGGTGCCGAAGCGGGCACGCTGGCCATCATGGCAGGTGGGCCCGCGCAGGCGATCGAGGCCGTGACGCCCGTGTTGCGCGCGTTTGCCTCGCGCGTCACGCGCATGGGCGACATCGGCGCCGGACAGACCACGAAGCTCGCGAATCAGGCCATTGTGGCGACCACCCTCGCCGGGCTGGCGGAGGCCTATGTGCTCGCCCGGCGCAACGGCATCGATACGGTGGCCGTGCCGATGGCGCTGCAGGGCGGCTGGGCCGACTCGATACTGCTTCAAACGCTGTGGCCGCGCATGGTGAATCCGCCCGAGCATGCCACCGGCACTGTACGCGTGATGCTCAAGGACCTCGATGCGATTGCCGAACTCGCGCATTCGAGTGCGACCGTGCAGCGCGTGCTGCCGGAAGTACGCCGGCTGCTCCAGGACGCGGTTGCGCGCGGCATGGGCGAGTGGGATCTGTCGCAGGTCTATCGCATTGGCGAGGCGCAGAGCGCGCCCGACGCCTGACGGTCCAGGCGCCGCCGCACGACGTCCGGCCATGAAAAAAGCCATGTCCGTAGCCGGACATGGCTTTTTCATTCGGGCTCGCCTCACGCGACCCCGCCGTTACTTCACCTGCACCGTCGCAAAGTACTGACGACCGAACGGGCTCACCTGGTAGCCCGAAACACCGGCACGCGTGATGACCGCGGCGACCGGATGCGCCAGCGGAATCCACAGGGCGTCGTCCTTGATCATCTTTTGTGCCGCCTGATACTTCGCCGTGCGCGCCGCCAAGTCGTGCGTGCGTTTGCCGTCGGCGATCAGCTTGTCGAGGTTGGCGTCGCAAAAGCGCGCGAAGTTGGTGCCCGAGGTCACGGCCGCGCAGCTGAATTGCGGCGTGAGGAAATTGTCCGGATCGCCGTTGTCCCCCGACCACCCCATGAACAGCAGGTCATGCTCGCCCGCCTTGCCGCGTCGGATCAGCTCGCCCCACTCCACCGTCTTGATCTGGGCCTTCACGCCGATCTTCGCGAGATCGCTTTGCAGCATCTCGGCGCCCACGCGCGGGTTCGGGTTGAGCAGGCTGCCGGCCGGACGTGTCCAGATGGTCGTCTCGAAGCCCTTGGGGAAGCCCGCGTCCGCGAGCAGCTTCTTCGCCTTCTCGACGTTCAGCGGATAATCGGCGACCTGGCTTGCATAGCTCCATGTGTTCGGCGGGTAGACGTTGGCCGCCGGCGTGGCCGATCCCTCGAAGACCTGCTTGACGTAGTTCGGCTTGTCGAACGCCAGGTTCAGCGCCTGACGCACGCGCACGTCGTTCAGCGGCTTGTGCTGCGTGTTGATCGCCACGAACGCCGTCATGAATGCCGGGGACTGCACGACCCTGAGGGCCTTGTCGCCGCGCGCGGCCTGCACGTCGAGCGGCTTGGGCGACAGGGCGATCTGGCACTCGCCGACCTTCACCTTCTGCGCCCGCACCGCCGGATCGGGCACGATCGTGTAGATCAGACGCTCCGACGCGGGCGCGCCTCCGAAGTAGGCCTTGTTGGCGTCGTAGCGCACCACGCTGTCCTTCTGATAGCTTCGCAGGATGAACGGGCCGGTCCCGATGGGCTTCGCATTAATCTCGTCCGTCTTGTCGAGGACCACCAGCTTGTCGGCATACTCCGCCGAATAGATCGACGCAAAGCCCATCGACAGCATCGAGAGGAATACGGCGTCCGGCTCGGAGAGCGTGAAGCGAACGGTGTGATCGTCGACCTTGCGCACCGACTTGATCAGCTTGCCCAGCGACAGCGACTGCGCATGCGGGAACCCGGACGGCGTGAGCTTGTGCCACGGCGCGTTGTCGTTGAGCATGCGATCGAAGGTGAAGACGACGTCGTCGGCATTGAACGCGCGCGTCGGCTTGAAGTGTTCGTTGCTATGGAAGCTCACGTTCGGGCGCAACGTGAACGTGTAGGTCAGCCCGTCGGGACTCACTTCCCACTTCGTCGCCAGGCTCGGCACCACCTTGGCCTGCGCCGCATCGAACTCGACCAGCCGGTTGAACACCGTGTCGGCCGATGCGTTGGTGGTGGTCAGCGAGTTGTAGCGCACGACGTCGAAGCCCTCGGGGCTCGCTTCAGTGCACACGGTGAGCGCCTTGGCATGCGCCGCGAACGGCACCATCGGCAGGGAAAGGGCGGCCAGAACGGCCGCCAGCGTACGACGCGAGCAACGGCGCATGAGCTTCTTCTCCAGGAAGTCGATGACATTGGGCAAAACAGCGGGCCAGAATAGCGCAAATTCAGGACACCTGCCTTTCTCCACCGGCATCGCCGTGTCGGCGGTGTTGTCGTCTCCCAAAGATTTCCGTCAGTTTTGCCAACCGAATGCCCGCACGCGATGCACGATGCGGTCGCGCGCGGCCACGACGGTCAGACGCGAGCTGACCGACATGTCATACAGGTAGCGGGTGCGCCCCGCGTAAGGCACGCTCACGTAAGGATGCGCGAGCAACGGCACATCGGCGCTCGACGTCAACACATCTCCCTCGCCCGAGAGCCTTGCCAGGCACAGACGATGCGCCGTGTCGCGCGCCACGGCCAACGGATCGGCCCCGCCGGACGACGTCTCCGGCGCCGCTGCCGTTGGCGACGCCGGTCGGGCCTCGCCAGCGTCGGGGCCGCCCGGCGTCGGCGCGTGCGCCGCCAGCGCGAGCGGCCCCTGTCCCATTGCCACGAACAGCCAAAGACCCGCATGTGCCATGTCGATCCAGACCTTGCCGTGCGGGCCGTCGCACGCCAGCCGCGACACCCCGGGCGTGGCGGCCGGCACAGGCGCCTGCGCCGGCGAGCATCGGAACCAGCGACCGAAGATCCATCGCAAGGCGATACGCTCCGACAGGAAACGATGACGCATTTGCGCGCGCGGCAACCGCCGTGCGAGCGAATGCTCTGCGGCCGAAAGCCAGGTCGCGCCGTCGTCCGGGCCGCCCGCCGCCGCGCCCGTAGCGCCGAACGGACGCCCAGCCAGCAAAAAACGCCACAACCACAGCTCGTCGACGCCACACTCGCAGTGCGACGCCCCCGCGCGGACATCGCCCGCCGCGCCCGCCGCAGCCATGTCGCTGCTCGCCAACGCTCGATGACGGGCGTCGCCCGTGAGCTTTCGGTCGCCCTGCCCGAACTGCCCCAACGGCACGTACGTCAGGGACGGCGTCGGAATCGAAGCGACGCACGGCGTCAGATCGACGGTTCGTTTCAACATCAACACTTGCGACCTCCGCAGGTGAGGTCTCCCATGACGTGTCCTGCCTTCCCGTCATTGGCGGCCATTCATTTGATAATGAGAATCATTATCAAATGTTAGCACAAGACGCCGTGTTAGACGAAGGGTCGCCGGGTGGGAAATTCCATATAGCGTGGCGGATTCGTCAGGTGCGATGCTTTCCGGGCACCTGCGGTGCGGGGGTGACGGGGTGACGTCCGGGAATCGTGGCGATCCGCCCGAAACTCTGACGAAGGCGCGCGGGCGGCCGCATGGCCTCCGCGCGCCGAAGCGTCAGGCGCCGGCGGGCAGCGGCGGGCGGTAACCCAGCGCGTGGCTGGCGGCGAGCGCTTCGCGGCGCACGGCTTCGCCGATGGGGCCGTCCAGGCTTGGATCGAATCCTCCCGTCGCGCCCAGCGCCGTGATCACGCCGACGAGCCGACCGTCGTAATTGAAGACCGGTGCGGCGAGTGCGCTGATGCCCGTCAGGTTCGTATCGCGAACGCTCGCGCCCTGTGCCGCGCGCACCGCGGCACGCAGTGCGCCGATGGGCTCCTCGGCGTCGAGCAGCGCCCGTTGATCCGGCGAGGCATGCGCCAGTTCCGCCTCGGCCATGGCAAGCACCTGAGGGTCGTCGAGCAGGCCAAGGAATACGCGTCCGGCCGCCGACCACAGGACCGACATCACGGAGCCGATGCGCACATTGATCGTCACCGGCAACCCCGGCTCCTCGAAGCGCACGATGGTCGGCCCCTTGTTGCCCATCACGGCAATGAAGCACGTGACGTCGAAGGCTTCGCGCAACCGCACCAATCCGGGTTCGGCCGCGCGCACCGGATCCGCCTGGCGCATCGCGGCCACGCCGATAAGCATGGCCTCGAGCCCCAGATAGTAGTGCTGCGAGTCGGCATCCTGGGCGACGAGCCCCTCCTCCACCAGACTCATCAGGTAACGATGTACCTTCGCGGGACTTTGCTGGACGTGCGCGGCAAGGGCGGTCAGGCTGGCGCGCCCGCCCAGCCGGGCCAGTCCCTTGAGTACCACCATGCCGGTTTCGGCGGACTGCACTCGCTGTCGGCGACCGCGCTCGCGCGGCGCGTCGACGGGCTCACTGCCCGACGCCGCGAGACGGTTCGTCACCGGGGAAGACGCCGCCGCGCTGCGCGGGCGGCCTGCTGTGGGTCGTTTGCTTGTCGTCATCGGCGAGATTTTATGATGCAAATCGAGATTGGCCGATGCCGCTCGCTCTAAAGGTTAACCCCAGTCCACCAATTTACGCAATGCGTATTATATTTACGCCTAACAACCACAGAGAATGGGAACACGCCTGCGACGATGCATCGTGCGAATCCCATCGAGACGAGGAGACGTCCGTGTCGTTTCCGGGCGAGCGTGCCGCCACGCACGCGCCGCCCGCCCACGCAGCGCTCCTCTACACTTGAAATATCGCGTGTGTCGCCGCGCGCCCTTCGTGGGTTTGCGTGGCTCGACTTCGCCCCCATGACTGAGAGAGCGTGAACGGATGAGTCAAACGAGTTCCCCCACTGCCGATACCGGCGCCTGCCCGTTTCATCAGGCCACGGCGGCAAAAGCCCCGAACGGATGCCCGATCAGCGCACGCGCCGCCGAGTTCGATCCGTTCGAGGACGGTTACCAGCAGGATCCGCCCGAGTACGTGCGTTGGGCGCGCGAGCAGGAGCCGGTGTTCTACAGCCCGAAGCTCGGCTACTGGGTGGTGACCCGCTACGACGACATCAAGGCGATCTTCCGCGACAACATCACCTTCAGCCCCTCGATCGCGCTGGAGAAGATCACGCCGACGGGGCCGGAAGCGAACGCCGTGCTCGCGTCTTATGGTTTCGCGCTCAATCGCACGCTGGTCAATGAAGACGAACCGGCGCACATGCCGCGACGCCGCGTGCTGATGGAGCCGTTCACGCCGGAGCATCTCAGGCATCACGAACCCCTCGTGCGGAAGCTCGCCCGCGAATACGTCGACCGGTTCGTGAACGACGGTCGCGCCGATCTCGTCGACCAGATGCTGTGGGAAGTGCCGCTCACCGTGGCCCTGCACTTTCTCGGCGTGCCGGAAGAAGACATGGACAAGCTGCGCGAGTACTCCATTGCGCACACGGTCAACACCTGGGGGCGTCCGAAGCCCGAAGAACAGGTGGCGGTAGCGCACGCGGTAGGCAACTTCTGGCAGCTCGCCGGCAAGATTCTCGACAAGATGCGTCAGAACCCGGACGGCCCGGGCTGGATGCAGTATGGCATTCGCAAACAGAAGGAACACCCGGAAGTCGTCACCGATTCGTATCTGCACTCGATGATGATGGCAGGCATCGTGGCCGCGCATGAGACGACCGCCAACGCCACCGCCAACGCGATGAAGCTATTGCTGCAACACCCCGACGTGTGGCGCGAGATCTGCGAAGACCCCTCGCTCATTCCGAACGCTGTCGAGGAGTGCCTGCGTCACAACGGCTCTGTCGCCGCGTGGCGCCGCCTCGCGACGAAGGACGTCAACATCGGCGGCATCGAGATCGCCGCCGGCGCCAAGCTGCTCATCGTCACGTCGTCGGCCAATCATGACGAAGCCCATTTCGCCGATGCCGACCTGTTCGACATCCGTCGCGAGAACGCCAGCGATCAGTTGACGTTTGGCTACGGGTCGCACCAGTGCATGGGCAAGAATCTCGCCCGCATGGAAATGCAGATCTTCCTGGAAGAGTTCACGCGTCGGCTGCCGCACATGAAGCTCGCCGAGCAGAAGTTCACCTACGTGCCGAACACGTCGTTCCGCGGCCCCGAGCATCTCTGGGTGGAGTGGGATCCGGCGCAGAATCCCGAGCGGCGCGATCCGTCCATTCTGGCGCGGCATTCGCCGGTGCGCATTGGCGAACCGTCTGGCCACAGCGTGACGCGTCCGGTCGTGGTCGAGTCGGTATCGCCCGTGGCCGACGGTATCGTCAAGCTGCGTCTGGTGGCGCCCGACGGCCGTGCCATGCCGCGCTGGGCGCCCGGCTCGCACATCGACGTCGAATGCGGCGATACCGGGCTCTCGCGTCAATACTCGCTTTGCGGCGACCCGACGGACGTCGGTGCGTTCGAAATCGCAGTGCTGCACGAGCCGCAGGGCCGCGGCGGATCGAACTGGATGCACACGCAGGTCAAGGTCGGCGATCGGCTGCGGGTACGCGGCCCCCGCAACCACTTCCGCCTGGACGAAACCACGCCGCGCGCGATCTTCGTGGCCGGCGGCATCGGCGTCACGCCGATTGCCGCAATGGCCCGGCGTGCAAAGGCGCTCGGCATGGATTACGAGATCCATTACAGCGGCCGAAGCCGACGCACGATGGCGCTCGTCGACGAGCTTCGGGCACTGCATGGCGAGCGTTTGCACTTGTGGGTGAAGGACGAAGGCCAGCGTGCCGATTACGTCGCCTTGCTCGCCACGCCGCAAGCCGGTACGCAGGTCTACGCTTGCGGCCCGGTGCGCATGCTGGATGCGCTGGCCGACTGCTGCGCCCATTGGCCGGACGACACGTTGCGCGTCGAACATTTCCAGTCGCAGCTTGGCACGCTCGATCCCGAGAAGGAGCATGCGTTCGAGGTCACGCTCAAGGACTCGGGCATCACGCTGACGGTACCGGCGGACCAGACACTGCTCACGACGCTGCGCGCGGCCAACATCGATGTGCAGAGCGATTGCGAGGAAGGGCTGTGCGGGTCGTGCGAAGTGCAGGTCCTCGAAGGCGACGTGGACCACCGCGACGTGGTGCTCACGCGCGCGGAGCGCGACGCCAACACGAAGATGATGTCGTGCTGCTCGCGCGCCTGCGGCAAGAAGCTGGTGCTGGCGTTGTAACGCGCGGCCGCGCTCGAGGCAAAGCAAAGGGGGCGCTGCGGCGCCCCCCTTTTTCGTCCCGAGCACGCTACGGGTGGGTCGATACGTCAATGCGCACGGGCACCGTGCGGGTCACGCAGCATGGTGAGCAATGCGATGAGCGCGAGCAGCGCGAAGCCACACATGACGGCCACCAGCGGACGCGGCGTGCCATCGTTGAACAGCCCGAGCAGCCCGCCCGCGGCAAAGCCGAAGCCATACTGGACGCTACCCACCAACGCCGCCGCCGCGCCTGCGCGCGTCGGGTGGTTGGCCAGCGCGCCCGCGACCGAATTGGCCGTGATGATGCCGCGCAGCGACATGAACAGGAACAGCATCATCACCATGAGCGGCAGCAGCGCGAAGCCCAGCCACACCGTCGCGCACAGCACCGACGTGACGATCGCGCAGCCGACGATCCCCACGCGCATGAGGCGATAGGGCCCGAATTGTCCGACGCGGCGCGAATTAAAGACCGTCATGCCCGCCATGCCCACGATGTTGATGCCGAACAACACGCCGAAGAACTGCGGCGACACGTGGAAGTACTCCATGTACACGAGCGGCGTACCCGTGATGTAGGTGAACGACGCGCCGAAGATCGCCCCGCCCGCGAGCATGTAACCGACGAAATGCGGATCGCGCAGCAGTTGCCAGTACGACGCCGCGACCGCGCGCGGACCGCCCGCCTGACGCGCGTGCACCGCCCCCGTCTCCGGCAGGCGCCACAGCGCAAGCATCGCCACCGCGCCGAACACGGCGAGCACCCCGAAGATCACGCGCCAGGAGGTGAATCGCAGCATCTGGCCGCCGACGAGCGGCGCCACGATCGGCGCCACGCTCATCACCAGCAGCATGATCGAGAAGGCGCGTGCGCTGTTGCGAGGACCGTAGATGTCGCGCACGATGGCCTGCGCGATCACCGGCATCGCACAGCCGCCCAGCGCTTGCACGAAGCGCCACACCATCATGTGATCCATGCTGTCGGCGAAGGCGCAGCCGATGCTCCCGAAGATGTACAGCGCGATGCCCGCCGCCATCAGGCGACGCCGGCCAAAGCGGTCGGCCAGCGGCCCCCAGAGCAGTTGCCCGAACGCGAAGCCGAGGAAGAAGTACGACAGCGTGAGTTGCGCGGCGGCCGCACTCGCGTCCAGCTCATGCCGCATGGTCACCAGCCCCGGCAGGTACATGTCGGTGGAGGCCGGCGCGATCATCATGAACAGGCCAAGAATGCCGAGCAGCACGCGCTCGGACGGCAACGCTGGAGAGAGTTCGGACGTCGATGTCATTGTCGTTCTGGTTATTCAACGCGACACGTGGCGCATCGCAAGCGCCGCCGCAAAATGAACGACGCCCGCCATGATAACGCTGGCGGGCGTCGCACTTTCATACTCGATGGTTATCGGACCCTTAACGATTGCTCATGACTGCTCATGCCGCCCTTGACGGTCCCCCTACGCCGGCAACGAGGCGCCCTCAACCCGCCGTCGCGGTGCGCAGATTGCCCCGATCGCCGCGTTGGGTACGGGCAATGGCGAGCACGCCGATCAACGACACGCATGCCGGCGCGGCCGCCGCGAGGAACAGCGACGAGGACGACCATTGCAGGTGCATCAACGCGCCCCCCAGCACGGGACCGAGCACCGAGCCGATCCGACCGACACCCAGGCTCCAGCCGATGCCCGTGGAGCGCAGCGACGTGGGGTAATAGGTCGCCGCCAGCGCATTGAGCGCCGGTTGCCCGCCGATGATCGAGAAGCCCGCGAAGAAGATCGCGATGAAAACGGCCACCATCGACACCATCACTACCGGATTGCCGATGGCCGCGGTGGCCGCAATGGCGATCAGGAACGTGACGGCCAGCACGCTTGTGAAGCCCACACGGTCGATCACGCGACCGAGCAACAGCGTACCGATCACGCCGCCCGCCCACAGCGCGGTACCGGCCATCACGGCGACCTGCGTCGAGTAACCGGCGTCGCGGATCACCGTCGGCAGCCAGTTCGACAGGAAATACATGTCGAGCAGGTTGGCGAAATTGATGACCCACAGCAGCAGCGTCACCCGTGCGCGGCCGTCCTTGAACAATTCGATGAACGGCACGCCCTTGGCTTTCTGCTCGTCGAGCACGAACTGTGCGCCGACCGGCACGTCGGCGCCGGGTGCAACGCGCAGCAATTGCTTGCGGATGCGCGCGTTGTCGCTCTTCTTGAACATGAGAAACTGAATCGATTCCGGCAGCGAGATCCACATCAGCAGGCCCAGCACCAGCGGAATCGCGCCGCCGATGTAGAACACCGCGCGCCAGCCCAGGCTCGGAATGATGGCAGCGGTGATGAGCCCGCCGACCACGCCGCCCAGCGTGAAGCCGCACGACACGATCATCATGAGCGACACGCGAATGCGACGCGGGCTATATTCACCGGCCAGCGCCATTGCGTTGGGCATGATGCAGCCCAGGCCCAGGCCCGCGGCAAAACGCCATACGACCAGCTCGGTGATGGTATTGGCGAAGCCCGTGACGAGCATGCACACGGAGAAGAAAAGCGTGGCGCCGATCAGCACCGGGCGTCGGCCCAGCTTGTCAGCCAGCGCCGAGAAGGTCAGCGACCCGACCAACATGCCGAACAGCCCCGCGCCGAACACCGGCGAGAGCGTCTCCTTGGCGATGCCCCACTCACGAATCACGACCGGCGCGACGTACCCCATGGCCTGCACGTCGAAGCCGTCCACGACCAGGCACATCGCGCACAACACGATTACCCACCACTGGTACGGGCCAAGACGACTCTCGTCGATCAGCGCGCCCACATTCACTTGTGCTGCTTTCATTCTGTCTCCAAACGTTCTCGCAACTTCGTGTCATTGCGTTCCGGTCGAGGCGCCGGTGCTTTTATTCGTAGCCTCGTGCCGGGCACGCTGCCGCCTCCCATCGGGTCGACAGGCAATTTCAAGGTCGAGCGCGACAGTGATTGGCAACGCCCCGCCCTGGAAATTACGCTTTGCGGAATTTTATCCCGCCGAACGTAAATCGATGCTCGGTGTAAACACTTAGATTCCCGAGGGATGCCAAGGGTGGCGACCCCGGCGCCGGAAACGATCCGGCGACCGCTCGCGCGGTGCACGATGCGGGACGGATCTGTGGTTTTTCTCCATGCCGGAAGGGGATGCGGCCTACGCGTTTCGTCGCAAGTGGGTCGGAAGACAATGAGGGCCGCGGGAACGGCTTCTCAGGGGCGATTTGCCGATCGAAAAGCGACGAATTGTCGCAGTTGTGGTTTTTCTACAGATTTTTTTAAAGAAGGTTTACCCGTCTAGGGATTTCCCTGATATAGTTGCACCTGTCTCCTCCACCTCCTCCTGGTGGATTTCACGGCCAGCAACGCGCTGGCCGTTTTTTTTGCGCGCCGGATCTGTGCAACGCAGACTTCCGCGAGGACGATGCAAGGACGGGAAAAGATAGGGCGCGCGCCGGCCACTGCCCGCATCGCGCATACCCAATGGGTATGGAGCGCGCTCGTGCGGACACGACGCAACGACGACGTTGTGACGAATGCAAGCTAGCGACGGCGGGTGGCGCCGCGCTCAGTGCGAGGAAGTTGAAGCGGGAGCGGTCGCGCCCTCGTTGGCAACGCGATCTTCGATGCGTTGCTCGATGCGCTTTCGAATCTGTGCAGCCGCCGACGACGCGTCCGGTGCACTGATGCTCGAGAATTCGCAGCGCCCGATGTAGTGGCCATCGCAATACGCGTCGACGGCGCCGTCGAAGCGTTCATCGGCGCGCGGCGTCACGGCGCCGGCCAGTTCAAACGGACGCCGGGGTGGCGTGTGGCTCACGTAGTGCCAGGAAAAATGAAATGAGTCGGTCATATGTCCCCTTCCGTAAAGCGACAGCTATGGAACTGCCCGCCAATGCTGTTTTTTCGGAAATCGTAACATGTTCAACAATACCGGCCGACAATCGGAAAAAAAAGCGGCTCGCCAAAACGGCGAGCCGGACAGTCCGTGGAGGTCGGGGGCACATCATGACCACGGTGTTTTCACTCTAGTCCCGAATCCGTGTCGTTATTCTCGGTAATTTGCCTGATGCGCGCGCGCCAAAGGGCCGGACCGCGTCAGGCGTCGCCCGAGCACACGCCCCTTGCCGCAAGCGTCGTCAGAAGGCCGTCCACCCGCATCGTTGCTCCGGGTCACGCGCGCTCGCCGGGTGCATCGACCGCCTCCGGCGCCCGTGTGCCGACGACGCCCGAGCCGAGGGCATCCGCCGGCACGGCCTTGCCGAACAACCAGCCCTGCCCGATGGCACGCGGCGCCAGCGCGAGCATGTAATCGACCTGCGCCTCGGTTTCGATGCCCTCGACAATGACGTCCACTTCGAGCAACGCCGCCATCTTGCAAATCTGATCGACGATAGCGCTGCCTACCGCGTCGCTCCCGATCGCGTGCGTGAACATGCGGTCGATTTTCAGCGCGTCGACATTCAATGTCGACAGATACGCGAGATTGGAGAAGCCGGTGCCGAAATCATCGATATGGATCTGGTAGCCATCCGTACGCAGCCGGTCGAGCGCCTCTCGCAGCCGCTTCATGTTGTCGGTCGAGCGCTCCGTGATCTCCAGCGCGATCTGTGCGCGCGGCACACGCAATGATGCCGCCATGTGGTTCAGGTAGGCATGAAAACTGCGGTCGACGACGTCCGCCGCAGCAAGGTTGATGCTGATGTGAAACTCGGGGTCGGCCAGCGCACGCCCGTGCATCTCGATGAGCGCATGGCGCACGACCTGTCGGGTGATCAGCCCGAGCACACCGCGCCGCTCCGCGATCGGGATGAACATATCGGGGGAAATCGGCGCGCCCGAGTTGTCGTTGAGCCGCGCGAGCGCCTCCACCCCCACCACTTTGCGATCGCTCAGGCGCACCAGTGGCTGATAGACCAGGTGAATGCCTCCGGTTTCCGCGGCCTGCTGCGTCACCCAGTCAATGGACGTTCGGTACCGCCTTCGCGCTCGCCACGACAAGCCGACCGATCCCCCGCCCAGCCCGCCGATCGCGAGCGCCAGCGCCAGGCCTGCCGGATTGCCGACGAGGCTCGACGACACGTACACGGCTGAGGCGCACACGTCCGCTCGGTTCGAGCAGGTCGAGTAGCGTCGTACGATCCCGATATCGAGCCAGCGCGACGTCTCGCCCGGCCGGATGCGCTGCTGGTCCTCGAACAGGCCGGCACGCCAGAACTGGAAGCGCATGTCGCTCGTCGACGCCACCGAGGCGAAGCCCCTGGCGGGCGTGACGAGTCGGTCAGGCAGCGCCGGCGGGCTGAACACGACCACATCGCCAAGCCCGACCGCATTGACGCGCACGCCGGGCGTGACGATGCCCGTGAGCGTATGCCAGAGCTTCAGGCCATTGCGGGTTTCATGAATCGGGGGAGGAAGCTCGGGCGCCGGCGCCAGCCGGCCGGCCACCGCGGAGCAGAGCAGGCGCGAGCCGTGCACGCGCGCGATGTCGTGGAAATAGGGGCTGCGCATGGCGATGCGACGAAGTGCGATGATGTCCTCGTCGGTGCACGGCACCGCACCGCTGTACATGGCGCTTTGCAGTGCGTCGCGATTTGAAACCGACGCGTCGCTCATGAAGCCCATGATGTCCTGCACGTACGCGCGCAGCCGAAAGTCGTCGATGCGCGTCTGCACGATCTGTCCCACCACCAGCATGATCAGCATGCCGGCGATCGCCCCCGCCAGCACCGGCAGCCAGCGAGCCAGCCTTCTTAGCGTTTGCATGGCGTATGCCGTCCACGTGACGCCCCGCATCCCAGCGGGGGCATGGCCGAAGTGTAGCGCACTGCCACGCCGATGTATCGGATTGCCACACGTGTGCCGGCGCGGCCCCGCCAACGTCCGGGAAGCCCCGGCACCACCAGCCCCGAAGCCCCGCCCGGCGGGTATCCGGCGGACATTCGGCAGTGGGACGAATTGGGGTCGGCACTCGGTTAAGGTGGCGCCCTACGCCTTCATCCTCACGGCTTCGCCATGACGCTCAAATTTCGCAATCCGGCGAACGGAGATGTCGTCGAGATCACGTACCTGTCGTGTGTCGCGGCCTTCTTCCTCGGCCCGCTCTACCTGCTGGCCTACGGCTTCACGTGGCACGCGCTCGTGTGGATCGCGCTCGCCATCGGCCCGGCGCTGATCTGGAAATCGGCGCTCGCGCTCTCGCTGCCCGCCACCTGCCTGCTCTACTCGCTGCTGATTCACCCCCTGCTCGTGAACCGCCTGCGTGCCAACGGCTGGGCAAGTGCGAGCGACGCAGACGTCGCCAGCGCCGGTCAGCGCGGCTACGACGCCCACGATGCGAGCGCGTCCACGCGCGGCAAGACCGGCATGGTCCTTGCCCCGGTGGTTCGGGCTCGCGCGCCGGATACGCCGGGTGCGAACAGTAGTGCGGAGGTGCGCCCCGACGAAAAGGCGTGCCCTTACTGCGGCGAATACGTCAGACGTCAGGCCGTGCGCTGTCGTCACTGTCTGGCGAGTCTGCCGGCTGCATCGCAATAAAGCGCTCGAGTGCCGCCGACCCGTGGTCTTCACGATAGGCGAGACTGATCGGCGCGAGCGGCACCTTGCCCTCGATCGGCCAGAACCCCATGCCCGGCGTACGAATCTGACTGACCGACGCCGGCACCAGCGACACGCCGAAGCCAGCCGCGACCATCGGCACGATCGACGTGATCTGCGGCGCCTCCTGGCCGAGCTTCGGCCGAAATCCAGCCGATTCGCACGCGGCAATCGTGCGGTCGTACAACGCCGGACTGATGTCGCGCGGCAGGAGAATGAATTCCTCGTTCGCCAATGCCGACAAAGGCACGCGCTCGTGTGCACACATCGGATGCCCGAGCGGCAGCACCAACACCATCGGCTCGTCGGCCACGGGCAAACTCACAATGCCAGGCGGCCACTCGAACGGCGTTCGCACAAACGCCGCATCGACGGTCTCGTCCCCTAACGCCGCCAGCAAATTCGCCGTGTTGCTCTGCTGAGGATGCAGTTGGACGTCTGGATAACGCGCCCGAAAGTCGCGGATCCAGGCGGGAATACGGGGCTCGAAATACGTCGCGCCAGCAAACCCGATGCGAATATGTCCCGCCTCGCCACGCGAGATTTGCTGCATCCGGCGCTTGACGCGCGCCACCCGTTCGAGGATCTGCCGCGCCTCCGGCAGGAAGGCCTCGCCCAGTTCCGTGAGCACGACGTCGCGCGGCAGGCGCACGAACAGCGCACCGCCCAATTCCGTTTCCAACTGTCGGATCTGCAGGCTCAACGGCGGCTGCTGAATGCCTACGCGCGCCGCCGCCCGCGTGAAATGACGCTCCTCGGCCACGGCAATGAAATATTGCAAATGCCGCAATTCCACGACGGCTCCCCTCGCGGCCCGCGCCCATTGGGCTTTGCGCCGCCGATACATGAAAAGTATGAAAACACGATGTTCAATATATTGGAAATGTGACCGATGGGTCAATACACTTCGAGTCAAGCGCAAACCGCGCCCGAGAATCTCCGGGCCACGCGCCGAATTCAAGAGATTCGAATAAGAGAGACGAGGAGCGTCACGATGTTTGAAGATCGCATCCGCCTGGCGTCGCTGCGCGACCGGGTGATGAGCGCCGACGATGCCGCGAAGCTGGTCGGCGACGGCATGGTGGTCGGCATGAGCGGATTCACCCGCGCCGGCGACGCCAAGGACATGCCGATTGCGCTGGCGAAGCGGGCAAAGGCCCACCCGATGAAGATCACGTTGATCACCGGGGCATCGCTGGGGCA
This sequence comes from Pandoraea morbifera, assembly GCF_902459575.1. Classification (NCBI taxonomy): domain Bacteria; kingdom Pseudomonadati; phylum Pseudomonadota; class Betaproteobacteria; order Burkholderiales; family Burkholderiaceae; genus Pandoraea; species Pandoraea morbifera. The sequence goes on along the minus strand of NZ_CABPSD010000007.1, from coordinate 164,047 downwards.
CGACTCCGACAAGACGCTCACGCAGGCCGGTGTGCTTGCCAAGCGCCTGCCGTTCCAGGTCGACACGACGTTGCGCGGCGCGATCAATCGCGGCGAGGTCATGTTCGTCGACCAGCATCTGTCGGAGACGGTGGAGTTCCTGCGTGCCGGCCAGTTCGGCGGGCTCGATGTGGCGGTGATCGAAGCCGTGGCCATCACGGAGGACGGCGGACTCGTGCCGAGCTCGTCAGTCGGCAATTCGGCGAGCTTCGCGATTCTCGCGGACAAGGTCATCGTCGAGATCAACCTCGCGCAACCGCTCGCGTTCGAGGGCATGCACGACATCTGGATTCCGGGCCAGCGCCCGCACCGCGCGCCGTTGCCTATCGTCGACGTGCGCGACCGAGTGGGCACGAACGTGGTGAAGATCGCCCCGGAGAAGATTGCGGCGATCGTCATTACCGACACGCCCGACAGCGCATCGAACGCACTGCCGCCCGACGCCGAAACGCAGAGGATCGCGGGCCACCTGATCGAGTTCTTCCAGCACGAAGTCTCGCGCGGACGCCTGCCGCGCACGCTGCCCGCCATTCAATCGGGCATCGGCACGATCGCGAACGCGGTACTCACGGGCTTCCTCGAATCGCCCTTCGAGGATCTCACGATGTATTCCGAGGTGCTCCAGGACTCGACCTTCGAACTCATGGACGCGGGCAAGATGGTGTTCGCATCGGGGTCGTCGATCACGGTATCGCAAGCTGTTCAGGACCGCGTGTTCAAGAACCTCGAGCGCTATCGCGACAAACTCGTGCTGCGACCACAGGAAGTCAGCAACCATCCCGAAGTCATTCGTCGTCTCGGTCTGATCGCGCTGAATACCGCGCTCGAAGCGGATATCTACGGCAACGTGAATTCCACCCATGTGGGCGGCACGCACATGATGAACGGCATTGGCGGCTCGGGCGATTTCGCCCGCAATGCCCGCATGGCGATCTTCGCCACGAAGTCGATCGCCAAGGACGGCAAGATCTCGAGCATTGTTCCCATGGTGCCGCATGTCGACCACAACGAGCATGACGTCGACATTATCGTGACCGAGCAGGGTCTCGCCGATCTGCGCGCACTCGCGCCGCGCGAGCGTGTGAACCTGGTGATCGACCATTGCGCCCACCCGAGTTACCGCGACGTGCTGCGCGACTACTATCGCGACGCACTGCGCTATGGCGGACAGACGCCGCACGCGCTCGAGCGCGCTTTCGACCTGCACATCAATCTGCGCGAGCGCGGCTCGATGCTCGCGGGGAAGTGACGCAGGGGGCGTCGGTGCCGGCCGCTCACCGGGGCTTCGGCTGAGCGCGGACCGATTCCGCCGGCATCGACAACGCCAACCGGCAAGTCGATGCCGCACAGCACATGGGACGCATGCGGTTCCATGGGCCGGGCGCTGGTGAGAGCGCCTCGGCATTCGCGGCTCGCCGGCATGCGCAGGCGGGCCGCCTTTTCTTGCCGCCGACGTGAACTCAGGCGCTCAGCCGCCCGGGCTGGGCGTGGTGCGACACCTGGGCAACGCGTGCGTCCCGCGGCGCCTGGCCGGACGAGGCGCGTCGCGACGGGAGCGCCGCATTTTCACCGCCATCGACACGGAACACCGACACCAGTTCGCGCAGGCCACTCGACTGGGCGGCCATCGACTGGGCGGCGGCCGACGCTTGCTCGACCAGCGCCGCGTTCTGTTGCGTCACGGCGTCCATCTGCATGACCGCCTGATTGACTTGCTCGATGCCGGTGCGCTGCTCGGTGGATGCCGCAGCAATTTCCGCCATCAGGTCGGTCACGCGCTTCACCGCGTGAACGACCTCGTCCATCGTAGTGCCCGCTTCCGAGACCAGTTTGGCGCCGTCGCTGACCTGACGCGTCGAGGCGTCGATCAGCTCCTTGATCTCCTTCGCCGCATTGGCGCTGCGCTGCGCCAGCGTGCGCACTTCGCCCGCCACCACGGCGAAACCTCGACCCTGCTCGCCCGCGCGCGCCGCCTCCACCGCCGCGTTGAGCGCGAGAATATTGGTCTGGAAGGCGATCCCCTCGATCACGCTCGTGATATCCGAGACGCGTGCCGACCCTTCCGAGATCTCGCGCATCGTTTCGACCACCTGACGCACCACTTCGCCGCCACGCTGCGCAATATGCGATGCGTTGGTCGCGAGCATATTGCCCTGTTCCGCGTTGTCGGCGTTCTGCTTCACGGTGGTGGTCAGCTCCTCCATGCTCGCCGCCGTCTCCTCGAGCGACGCCGCCTGCTGTTCCGTTCGCGCCGACAGATCGGTGTTGCCGGCGGCGATCTGTGCCGAGCCGGTGGCAATGCTCTCGCTGCTGTTGCGCACCTGACCGACAACGCTCGCGAGCTTCGTGTTCATGTCGCGCAGCGAACCGAGCAATTGCGCGAGCTCGTCCTTGCCCTGCACTTCGATGCGCGAGGTCAGATCGCCGCGCGCCACCGTTTGTGCAATGTCCACGCAGCGTCCGACGGGCACCGTGATCGAACGCGTGATGAGCAGCGCGATCGCCGTGTTCACGCCAAGCGCCAGGAGAATCAGCACGAGCGCGGCGACAAAGGCAGTGTGGTAGTTGGTGGCGGCGGCGTCCGTCGCAGCCACGGCACCGGCCCGGTTCACGGCCACGTGCTCGGCCAGACGCTGGCCGAGTGCTGCGAACGCCGTCACCGCATCGGTCATGGCCAGCGTGCGCGCCTGCCCCTTCGCGTCGTCATCGCCCGTGGACAGTTCGGCAATGCGGTTATCGATGGCGAGGTAGTTGCGCCAGGCTTCACGCACGGCGTCGTAGGCGCGCCGATCCTCGTCGGAAGCCACCATGCCGTTGTAGCGCTCGAGCGTCCCGGTCATCATGTCGATCGCCGCGCGACGCTTGTTCGTTTCGTCGACACGCGTGCTGTCGACTGTCGTCAGCAGCATCGCCAGCGTGGCACGACGGGTGGCGTTGGCGGCGACCTGCGCCTCACCGAGCGTCTGCACGCTCGGCAGCCAGTTATCCGCCAGATCACGGGTACCCGCGTAAATGCGCGACGCCTGAAACACGGCCGTGCCACCCACAATGCACAACAAAATCAGCGTGATCGCGAACCCGATGCTCAGCCGTGTGCCGATTTTGAGACTTCCCAAGAACCTCATGCCTGCTCCAATGCGATAAAAACCGAACAATCGCACTGATTAACGAGCGGGCATTCGACGATCTTGAGCCAATTCCCCCCTGATTCTCACCTTATGGTTTTCAATATATTTCCAACACTAGGAAATCACGCCGCGCCACATGAAAAGGAATACCCGTTTCGCACCGACATCGAAAAATTCATGAAAACGGAAGCCGGTCCCCGATCGTATGCGACACAATATATTTATTAATCCGCCATCAAAAATACGAATGCAAGCGCAACATTCTCCGTGCGTCATCGCGCGATGAATGTTGCGCGACCGGATCACTTGCTGGCGCCGTCGAAGGGCGTGGGATGGACGGTATCGAGATCGATGTCGTCGATGCAGCGCACGTTGACCGCCGCCATCTTGCTGCCGTCCGGTTTTTCACCGAACGCAAATGCCTCGACCCCGCATTCAGGACAAAACTGATGACGAATGACGTGCTTGTTGAACAGATATTCCCTGGCCTTTCCCGTGCCGGCCGTTTGCGAGAAGTCATCCATCGCCGTAAATGCGAGAATCAATCCGCGCTTTTTACAAATTGAACAATTGCACGCAATTGTTTTGGACAGGTCAACATTTGCGGTGAATCGCAGATTGCCGCAATGGCATCCGCCAGAATATTGCTGGTTCGCCATGCCTTATCTCCTGACGATATTGGAAACGGGCCGGCGGGAACAGGAAGAGGGAAAAGCGCGGAAACTGAGGAGACCCGCCGGTGTGCGCTCCATTGTGCGGCAATTTCGGCGTGCGGGCGAGCGCCGGCACTCGCGGCACCGGGCTCGTCCATTGAGGATCAGGTCATGCGCGAACGCAGGCCTCAGGCGGCCAGTGCCGGTGGACCTCGACGGGCTTCGCGCGATCCGCCGGCCGGGTTGCGCATGATCGTCACACCATGCCGGCCGGGCTCACGCAATTGGAACAGCGCCACCGTCTCGGCCAGATTGCGGGCCTGCTCGCTGAGCATGGCAGACGCTGCGGCGGACTCCTCCACCAGCGCCGCGTTCTGCTGCGTGGACTGGTCCATTTCCGCCACGCTGCGATCGATCTGACTGATGCCGGCGCTTTGCTCCGTCATCGCGCTGTGAATCTCGCCGATCAGGCGGCGCACGCGCACGATGCCCTCGACAATCTCGCCCATCGTGTCGCCCGCCGCCTGCACGCGCTGCGTGCCGCTCCTGACGTTTTGCACCGACGCCTCGATGAGCGTCTTGATCTCCTGCGCCGCCGCCGCGCTGCGTTGCGCAAGCGTTCGCACTTCGCCGGCGACCACGGCGAAGCCGCGACCTTGTTCGCCGGCGCGCGCCGCCTCGACCGCCGCGTTGAGCGCCAGGATGTTGGTCTGGAACGCGATGCCGTCGATCACGCCGATGATCTCGGTGATGCGCTCCGACGACCGGGCGATTTCGCTCATCGTCGTCACCGCACCGGTGACGACATCGCCGCCGCGCGCGGCCGCTTCGCTCGCGTCGTTGGCCAGACGCGTTGCATGCTCGGCCGCCTCGGCCGTCTGCTTCACGCTGGCGGTCAGCTCCGTGAGCGCCGCCGACGTTTCCTGCAACGTCCCGGCCGAGGCTTCCGTGCGCTGCGACAGATCGCGGTTGCCCATTTCGATCTCGCTCGTGGCCGAGGTCATGCCATGCACGCCCGAGCGCACGTCGACCATGACCGCGCTGATCTTGTCGACGAACGCGTTGAACGAGCGGGAGATCTGCGCCACTTCGTCCTGACCGACGACATCGAGCCGTCGGGTGAGATCGCCACCGCCCGAGCCGATGGTGTCCATCGCGTCGCGCACCTGTGACAGACGGCGGAACGCCTGCGAAGTGAAGAAGCTGGCAATGCCGATCGCACAAAGCGTGAGCACGATCAGCGTGACGATCGTCGCGCTGAGTACGCGCGACAGGCCCGCCGTCGCCTCGGCCTTGTCGAGCGCCACGACAAACAGCCAGTCCGTGCCCGGCACCGGCTGCACCTTGAGCAGCTTGTCCGCGCCGCCCAGCCCGACTTCCATTGGTTCGCCGGCCCGTTCGAGCGCCGCAAGCGCCTCGGGCGTGAGCGATTGCGCGAGATCGCTCGACGACTTGAGCATGAACTTCTCGTCGGGATGGGCGATCACGAGGCCGTCGCGCGAGACGACGAACGCCAGACTCGACGGGGTGGGATGCACGGCCTTTACGACTTCCTGCACGGCGTCGAGCGGTACGGCACCGCTCACCGCGCCCTGCGTCTGGCCATCGCGCACGATCGGTGCAGCGAAGGAAACGTAAAGCTTGCCCGAGGCAATGTCCGCGTAGGGTTTGACGACCGTCAGCTTGCCCGCGGCGGTGGCGCCCTTGTACCAGGGACGCACGGTCGGATCGTAGTCGGGCGGCGTGGGGCCGCTCGAAAAGTACGACTTGTCGTTCCAGCCGATGCTGGAGATCGGGAAGCCATTCGTCGCGCCGAGCAGCCTGGTGAGGGCCACGCCCTGCTCGCCTTTTTCGACGGCGGCGGCAGTGCCCACGACCGACTGGCCCTTGGCCGCCGCCCAACGTTCCACGGCGAGGGTGTTGCCACGCGCGACGGCGTCGAGCGTGTTGGCGATGGTCGCCATCATGCTGTTGCGCACGATGACATAGGTGGTCATGCCGGAGAGGATCAGCGCACCGATCACGGTGGCACACGCGATCAGGATGATGCGCGTTCTAAGCGAAGATACTGTCATGCTGTCTGGACAGGCGGGCCTGCGGCGATTGGGGGGTCAATGACAGGAGACCGGCGCCCAGGCCACCGGCTCCACGAGGTGGTGGGTTCCACCCAAGCACTAACGGCAGCCGACGGGATTACTTTAGGTGTTAACCCGCAATTCGACAGGCGTTGGCCCGCATTCATCCACGTATCCCTACGGATCGCGAAACTTCAGGGGTGCGAAGGAGTATCGAATTCGCGCGAAGGCGATCGCGACGAGACTGCGTGACGACAGTCGTGTGGCGGGAAGGCGCGGCACGAGGATAACCGACGCCGTCCGCGTGCGCGGCGATCGTGCGCCGGTCAGCCCTGGGCGGCGGCGGCGGCCTCGGATTGCTCGATCGCCTTGACGATGATGCGCAACGTTGCGTCGAGATGGTCTTCCGTATGACGACGGGCAGCGGCCACGTCGCGCGCACGATATTCGTCGAGCATCTTCTGGTGCTCCTGATTGCTCACCTCGACGTGAACGGGACGCATGTACAGCGACAGCGCAATGTACGGCCCGGAGGCGTCGCGCAGCGTCTTGATCAGATGCGCCAGCCGCGAATCGTCCTGCGACGCCCACAGCGCGGCGTGAAACGCCTGGTTCAGTTCGGTCCACTTGACGACGTCGGACGTCGCAAGCATTTCCGCATGCAACGCCTGCGCCCGGGCGATATCGTCCTCGCGAATCGTCGCCATCGCCTGCTCGGCCATCATCGGCTCGAGCGTCTTGCGCAGGCGGTAAAGCTCATTGACGTCGTCCACCGTAAGTCCGCGCACCACGGCGCCCCGGTGAACGTCGAAGAACACCAATCCCTCCGAAACCAACGTGCGCAGGGCTTCACGCACAGGCGTGGTCGACATTTCCAGACGGCGCGCGAGGTCGTCCTGCCGCAGGCGATCGCCCGCCTTGAGCCGGCCCTGGAGAATCTCGGTGCGCAGTGTCTCGATGGCGTACTGATAGGCCGTGAGCCGGCGACGACCGGTCGTGCCCGCCGATGCGGAAGAAGCGACGGAGGCGGCGGAGGACGTGCTTTTCAATGGGGTGCCGTGTGAAGATTATTGACGCGTGAGTTTACTCCAATTTGCCAGCGCCTCCCCCACCTCGCCGGCCCCCACGCCCGAGGCCAGCAGCGCGCTCACGAGCAGGCGGGACTTGAGCGCCGACAACCAGCCGGACATGTGCGCACCGCGCCGGACCAGGTCGATTTCTGCGCCCACGTAGCCGTATGTCTGCGACGCCGTGGCGCCGGCCGAGGCGCGGCTGGCGATCACAACCGGCACCTGCGCGGTCAGCTCGCCGATGCGCCCGGCGAAGCCGAACGACACGTGCCCTGCCCCCTGCGCCGCGATCACCACCGCTTCGTAACCGGCCTTGACGGCCAGCTCCGCGAGCTCGCCCTCGTCACCCAGCACGGCCGTGACCAACGCCACCTTGGGCCACGCACGCACCGGACGCGCCAGCGGCGCCGGGCGCGCCGGCGGCGCGTGGAAGAACGTCGGACGGCCCTCCACCACGCGCGCGGCGACGCCGCCGTCGTGCGACACGAACGCCTGGACCGCCAGCGAATCCCCCTTGCTCACCCAGCGCGCGTAATGAACCGTGTCGTTCATGACCACCAGCACGCCTCGCCCGGCACTGTCCGAATGCGTCGCCGTACGCACCGCCGCGAGAAGATTCGCGGGACCGTCAGCGCCGGCGGCCTGCGGCGCCCGCATCGCACCGGTCACGATGAGCGGCGCGGGCAATTTCCAGAACAGATCCAACAGGAAGGCCGTTTCCTCCAACGTGTCGGTGCCCTGCGTAAGCACGACCCCGGCAGCCCCGTCGCAGACCTGCGCTTCCGCCCACGCGAGCGTCTCCATCAGATCGTCATAGCGCAACGACGCACTGGGCAGTTGGCGAAGCGACGCCGTGCGGATCGTCGCGACCTCCGACAGGCCCGGCACCGAGCGGGCCAGTTGCTCGGCGTCGAGGGTGGGAACGACGCCGCCCGCGGCGTCGGAGGGCGTCATGCTGATCGTGCCGCCAAGCGAGGCGACGGCAACCACGGGAAGCGATTGGGACATGTTGATCGAAGTCGATGAGGTAAATGGGACGGACGTGTTTTTGATTTCGGTTGATATGCATTGTGCATTATATATAATCGACAATCGTTTGCGAAGGGCATCGGGTGCTTCGCAGCCAATTCGACATCGAGGAGACGTCATGCAACCAACAACGGTGGGCCATCCGGCCGCTGGGGCGACGCGATACCGGTTCGCGGTGTTCGCGCTGATCGTGGTGATCGCGCTGGTGAACTACATCGACCGGGGTGCGATTTCGTATTCGGCCGGGCAGATCACGGCCGAATATGGTTTCGATCGCGCCGGCTGGGGCGCCGTGCTCGGCTACTTCGGCTACGGCTACATGTTCGGCGCGTTGTTCGGCGGCGCGCTGGCGGATCGGCTGGGCGCCAAGAAGGTGTGGGTCATCGCGGGCATTGCCTGGTCGGCCTTCGCCATTGCGATGATCTGGGCGGGCGACATCGGCATTGCGATGTTCGGCGGCTCGGCGTTGACCGGATTCGCCACGATTCGCGTGCTGTTCGGCTTTGCCGAGGGTCCGGCCTACTCCATCATCAACAAGACGATGTCGGCCTGGGCGTCGCCATCCGAGCGAGGCTTCGCCGTGTCGATCGGCTTGTTGAGCACGCCGCTTGGCGCGTTGCTCACAGCGCCGGTAGCCGTCGGCTTGCTGCTGCTCACCGATAGCTGGCGGACGATGTATGTCGTGCTAGGCATTGCGGGCTTCGTGCTGATCGCGCTGTTCGCCCGCGTCTATACGAACCGGCCCGAGGACAATCCGCGCGTGAACGCGGCCGAGGTGGCGCTGATTCAGGCGGGGCGCCCGGCGCAAACCACGACGGCGGCCGCCGCGGCCAGCGACATGCCGTGGTGGAGCTTTTTCCGAAGCAAGACGCTGGTGTTCAACTCGATCGGCTACTTCGCGTTCATCTACGTGAACTTCATGCTGCTCACCTGGACACCCAAGTATCTCGCCGACGAGTTCCACTTCACGCTGTCGTCGCTCTGGTACGTGGGCATGATTCCGTGGACGGGCGCGTGCGTGACGGTGCTGCTCGGCGGGCGCATCTCCGACTGGCTGTATCGCAAGACGGGCAAGCTCGTGATCGCACGCAGCTGGTTTGCGGCCGCGGCCCTGACGTGCACGACGCTATGCTTCCTGATGGTGTCGCAAGCGCACAGCGTGTGGGCCGTGATCGCGCTGATGACGCTGGGCAACGCCCTGAATGCACTGCCGAACTCGGTCTACTGGGCGGTGGTGATCGATACGGCACCCACGCGCGTCGGTACGTTCAGCGGCCTGATGCACTTCATCGCGAACATCGCGTCGGTGCTGGCGCCCACGCTCGCCGGCATTCTCTCGGCGAAGTACGGCTATTCGTCGATGTTCGTGGCCACCTCGGTGGCCACGGCGATCGGCGTGATCGCCATGCTGCAGGTCAAGCCCGGCGTCGGGCCGGCGCTCGATCGCCGCGACGTGAAACCCGCGTCCGCCTGAGCGAGCCATCGGGACGCAGGGCGTCTCGCGATATCATTTCCCGAGTACCGAATACGGGCATCCGCCGATGCCGCTCAGGAAAACGATGACGATGCGCCGGCCGGTGTCATGCACCGACCGGCGCTTGCGCGAGACACCCGCATGAACCTTCAGCATCTGCATGCCTTCACGATCGTCGCCCAGCAACAAAGCATTCGCAGCGCGGCGCGCGTGCTGGGACTCTCGCAACCGGCGGTCACGCGCATCATGCGCGAGCTCGAACGCAACGTCCAGACGCCCTTGCTGCATCGTGGCAGCAAGGGAATCGAACTCACCGCGTTCGGTCACGCATTGCTCAGACGTGCCCATCTGATTCTCGAGGAAGCGCGCAAGGCGCAGGACGAACTCGATCAGATGCGCGACGGCGCGGGCGGCAGCCTGAACATCGCGATCTCGTCGACCGCGGCGCTGTCGATGTTCCCGCAGGCTTTGCAGCGCTTTCGCGAGCGCATGCCGCGAGTCGCCCTCACGATCAGCGAGTCCGCGCCGCCGCACACCCAGGACCTGCTCGAAGCCGGACGGCTGGACTTTGCCGTACTCACGGAGTTCGGGGGCGGCGCCACGGACGGATTCGACCGCACCGTCCTGCTGCCGATGCAACTCGTCGTTGCCGGTCGCAAGGGACACCCCCTGCGCGGCGCGAAATCGATCGCCGAACTGCGCGAGAGCCTATGGCTCGTGCCGGGCATCGGCGACAGCGCGACCGACTACCTGAGCCGCGTGTTCCGCGACCACCGCCTGAGCCCGCCGCAGGACGTGATCTCGTGCCGCTCGATCGTCACCGCATTGAGCATCATGGAGAATTCCGATGCGCTGGGCATCTTCTCGCGCGTGGTGCTCGACCGGCGCCAGCGCATCGCCAATCTGAGCCTGCTTCACCTGACGGAGCCACTGCCGATGGCCAGCCTCTCGCTCGTGACGCGTCCCCAGTCTCAGCCCACGCCCGCCGCTCGCTGCCTGATGACCTGTCTGGCCGAGGCCGCCGCGAGCCCGGGGGAAGCCATCCCCTGAGCCGATCCGCAAGGCGCCGCGCGCCCGGAATCGGTTCCGGCGACGTGATAACAAATCCTGATATCAGGAATAAATTTCTTATCTTTTTGCTATAGGGTTGCGGCGCTAAGATCCTCCTGCTCCGTTCGCCATCTCGCGCTCCGGGTCGACGCGGTGCGAGCACGCGAGCGAGTCACGACAACAACCGATACGCGGTCCGGCGCCAGCCGGGGGGCGTGTCCGAGGAGGATGAGGATGACGACTTCGCACGACATCGAGCGCTACTTTTCTTCGACCTACGCCGTGGCGCGCGATCGCTTCCTGAGTGCGGCGCGGCAACACACCGACGAGATCGACGCCTACCCGGTCGACGCGCGCGGCGCTCAAGGCGAGGCGCTCTTTACCGACGTGGCGATGATCGCGCCCCCGAATGCCCGCCGGCTCCTGATCCTGACGTCGGCCACGCACGGCGCCGAGGGGCACTGCGGTTCGGGCTGCCAGTTGGCGCTGCTCAACGACGCTCCCATGCTCGCGCGCGCCGCCGAGGCAGGCGTGGCGCTGCTGCTGGTCCATGCCGTGAACCCGTTCGGATTCTCGTGGAGCAGCCGAACCAACGAGGACAACATCGACCTGAATCGCAACGCGCAGGCCTTTGGCGCCGCGCCGCTGCCGGTCAACGCCGACTATGCCGAGGTCCACGACTGGCTCGTGCCCGCCGAGTGGCCGCCCACCGAGCAGAACGAGCGTGCCATCGCCGAGTACATCGCGCAGCAGGGCATGCCGCGCTTTCGCAATGCAGTATCGAGCGGACAGTACACCCATGCCGACGGGCTGTTCTACGGCGGGCAGGCGCAAAGTCGTTCGCTGCAGACACTGTCTTATGTCTTGCGCACGCAAGCCGCGCGCTATGACGATATCGGCTGGATCGACTATCACACCGGGCTTGGCCCGCAAGGCCACGGCGAGAAGATTTTCGCGGGCCGTCGCAACGAGGTGGAAGTCGAGCGCGCGCGGCGGTGGTGGGGTGCGGATATCGCCGTGCCGTTCGCCGGCACATCGGCATCGGTCGACGTCACGGGCCAACTGGCCTCGACGATCTATGCATGCTGCCCCGACGCACGCGCGACCCTGATGGCGATGGAGTACGGGACTCAACCGTTCGAGGCCGTCATCGACGCATTGCGCGGGGAGGCGTGGCTGCGCGCGCACCCCGACGCACCGGCCGACGTGGCCGCGGGCCTGCGTCAACGCGTGCGCGAGGCATTCTATTGCGATCACGACGCATGGAAGGGCATGGTCCTCGGGCAGAGCCGGGTCGCCGTGCTCCAGGCCATTTGCGGATTGGCGGCGACATGACGTCACGCCCTCCCCCCGCGCCCCAGCCAACGGCGGACAGCGCGGTGAAACTGCGACATCGCCTCTCCTCCCGGCTTCGTTGTTCATCCGCGCCGCTTCAGCAAGTCTTCTCGCCCATCAAGGATTCGCCATGAATCATGTGTCTGTTGCCCTGCCCGCCAATGCCAAGACGGCCCCGCCCATGTGGCGCGTCATCGCCGCCGCCACCATCGGCAATGCGCTCGAGTGGTTCGATCTCGTCGTGTACGGTTTTTTTGCCGTCACGATTTCCCGACTGTTTTTCCCCGCGGGCGATTCGACCGTCTCGCTGCTGCTCACGCTAGGCACATTCGGCGTGTCGTTCTTCATGCGCCCGCTCGGCGCGATCGTGCTCGGCGTGTACGCCGACAAGGCCGGGCGCAAGGCCGCGCTGACGTTGTCGATCCTGTTGATGATGATCGGTACGCTGATCATCGGTGTCATGCCGACATACGCCTCCATCGGGGTGCTCGCACCGGTGGGCCTGGTCCTCGCGCGCATGATCCAGGGGTTCTCCGCAGGCGGCGAATTCGGCAGCGCCACCGCATTCCTTGCCGAGCAGTCGCCCTCGCGCCGCGGATTCTTCGCGAGCTGGCAGGCGTCGAGCCAGGGGATGACGACGTTGCTCGCATCGCTCTTCGGCGCGGTGCTTACCGGCAATCTGAGCGACGCCCAGATGCAAAGCTGGGGCTGGCGCATTCCGTTCCTGTTCGGCCTGCTGATCGGCCCGGTCGCCTATTACATCCGAACGCACATGGACGAGACGCCGGAATTCCTGGCGACCGAGACACCGCACTCACCGCTTGCACAGACATTCGCGAGCCAAAAGGAGCGACTGCTGCTCGCCATCGGCGTGGTGATCCTCGCCACGGTTTCGGCCTACCTGATCCTGTTCATGCCGACGTATGCAGTCAAGCAACTTGGGGTGTCGGCGTCGACGGTTTTTTCGGCCATCATCGCCACCGGCGTGATCCAGACCGTGGGCGCCCCACTCGTCGGTCATCTGTCCGACAAGCACGGACGTACCGGCATGATGCTCGCGTCCGCCGTACTTATCCTGCTGTTTTCATGGCCCGCGTTCTACCTGCTCGACCTGCATGCGACGTTCGGCGCAATGATCGCGGTGCAGATCGGCATCGGGGTGGCGAGCGTGATGTACTACGGCGGGATGCCGGCGCTGCTGAGCGAACTCTTCCCGACGCAAACCCGCACGACCGGCATGTCGATTGCCTACAACCTGGCGGTGACGATTTTCGGCGGCTTCGCGCCGTTCATCATCACGTGGCTCATCGAGGCCACCGGCAGCAAGCTTGCGCCGAGCTTCTACCTGATGGGCGCCGCGGTGCTGAGCATGATCGCGCTGTTGCGCATCCGCGCGCTCAATGCCCGCTGACGCGTACCGACATGCGTTGAACCGCCAGGATCGGCGCGATCGTCGGGACCACCGCCCCCCCCGGCCTCCCCCCCGCTACCAGGGCAAGCGCTGGCCATCGTACGCACGAAAGCCGCCGCTGTCCTCGGGTTGCAAGTTGTCGATGACGGATAACAGATCCCGAGCGGCGGCGCCCGGCGCGCGCCCGATCTGCGCCCCCCGAAACGGAGCGGACAGCGCCGAGTCCACCGTGCCGGGATGCAGTGCCGCGAGGACCAGTTGCGGGTGCGTACGTGCCAGCTCGATCGCCGCGGTTTTGACGACCATGTTGAGCGCCGCCTTTGACGCACGGTAGCTGTACCAGCCCCCGAGGCGATTGTCCCCGATGCTGCCCACCTTGGCCGAGAGCACGGCCACCAGGCTGCGCTCGGTGCGCGCAAGCTGTGGGGCGAAATGCGCGATGGCCAGCGCGGGTCCGATGGTATTGACGGCGAAGCTGCTCGTCATGTGCCGAGCGCTCAGGTCGGCGAGTCGCTTCTCGGGCGTGCCGGTCGGCCCCTGGAGCATGCCAGTGGCAATGATCATGAGGTGCCACGGACCTTGTTCGGCCACGGACGCGGCGGCATCCGCGATGCTCGGCGGGGCCTCGAAGTCGACGGCTGGCACGCTGGTGCGCCCCAGTGCCAGCACGGTTGCGCAGCGGGGATCGTCTCGCAGTGCGTGGCAAATCGCAGCGCCAATAGCGCCAGAGGCGCCAAGTACGATAGCGCGGTAACCGGATACCAGGGATTTCATCGGTTTGCTCTCCCAACGCCGGGCGTTACAAGGTGTCCAGTCGCTCGCGCAACTGCGCGGCATGCGCACGTAGTGCCTCGCGCTGCGCGTCGTCCATCTTTTGCCACTGGCGGAACACGATCGCGAGGCGCGGGTTGTCCTGCAGCGTGGGCGCATGGTGGTCAAAGAAATCCCAGTAAAGCGCGTTGAACGGGCAGGCGCGCGCACCGGTTTTTTGCATGGGATCGTAAGCACAGCCCTGGCAGTAATCGCCCATTCGCCGCAGGTAGGCAGCACTGCTCACATAGGGCTTCGTGGCAATCAGTCCGCCATCGGCGCGCTGGCTCATGCCAAGTGTGTTGGGCAGCTCCACCCACTCGAATGCGTCGATGTAGATGCCCAGATACCAGCGATGCAGCGCCTGCGGATCGAGTCGGGCGAGCAAGGCGAAATTGCCGATCACCATCAGCCGTTGGATGTGGTGCGCATGCGCGGTTTGCAGAGACTGCGTGATGGCCAGGTGCAGACAGCGCATGCGGGTGTTGCCGCTCCAGAACCAGTCTGGCAAGGGTGTTTCGTGATTCAGGGCGTTGTGCGACGCGTAGTCGGGCATCCTCGCCCAGTAAATGCCGCGCACGTATTCTCTCCACCCCGCGATCTGACGCACGAAGCCTTCCACCGCGGCAAGCGGCGCCCGGCCCGCAGCATAGGCGGCCTCCGCACGCCGCACCACTTCCAGCGGATGCAGCATCTTGACGTTGAGGGCGAAAGACAGAAGCGAATGGAACAGGCGTGGCGCGTCGGCGGCCAATGCGTCCTCATAGTCTCCGAAGTGCGGCAGCGCGTGCGTGATGAACGCATCGAGGCAGGCCAGCGCCTCCGTGCGGTTGACCGGCCAGCGCATCGCGTCGGCCTGCGGATCACCGAAGCTGCGTACGCCTGCGCGCTGCAGCATTTGCCACAGCGCCCGGTGATCGTGCCGCGGGCGCCAGTCCGTCGGCTCTGGCGGCGTTCCCGGCCAGCGCTTGCGGTTGTCCGAGTCGAAATTCCATCGACCACCTTGCGGGCCGCCGTCGGCGTCGAGCAGCAAATGCCAGCGGCGGCGCATGTGCCGGTAGAAGTGCTCCATCAGCCACTGCTTGCGATGACCCATGAGCGCGGCAAGCTCGTCACGCTGCGTCAGGAAATGTTCGCTGTCCACCACCGCCCAGTCCAGGGGTTGAGAGGCGCCCCAGTCGCTGAGCTGTGTGTCCAGCCGCCACTCGTCCGGCTGCTGCCACTCGACCCGGCAGGCGCCATAGCGATCGGCCAGTGCGGCCAGATTTTCCGTGATGGACTGACGGTTGCTCGGATGATCCAGTGCCACGTAGCGCACGCGGTGCCCACCGGCGCGCAGGTGGCGCGCAAAGTCACGCATCGCGGCGAATATGGCGATGATCTTCTGGGCATGGTGCAACACGTAGTCGGTTTCCTGCCGCACCTCCATCAATACGTAGACGACCGCTGGGTCCACCCGGGAAAACCAGCGATGGCCCGGATGCAATTGATCTCCCAGCACCAGGCGCAGGGTATGAGTCGATGGTTCGGCGTGAGCATGCATGGCAAGATGCGCCCCCGCGGCGCAAGGCGGCGGCTTATCGATCGAGCAACTGGCGCAATGAAGCCAGACCACGACGGATCCAGCTCTTCGCCGTGCCCTCCGGCACGCCGAGGACCTGCGCCAGTTCGGTATAGGAGAAGCCACCGAAATAGGCGACCGTGATCGCCTGACGCTGTTGCGCCGAGAGTGTGGACAGCGCATCGCTCAGTTGTCGCGAGGCTCGCCTTGTCTGGCTGATCTCGTCGGGCGACGCGGCGTCCGAGGGAAGCGATGCCATCAGGGCGTCGTCCGCCACGAGATGCTTCTGTCCACGCAGATGATTGATCGCCCTGTGGCGGGCGATGGTGAATATCCACGGCAGGACGTCGCCCCGCTGCGCATCGAACACGACGCTGCGCTGCCAGAGTGCCATGTAGATGTCCTGCAGAATATCCTCCGCTTCGGCGCGGCCGTTGACGATGCGCAGGATAGCCCCGAGGATCAGCGACGACGTTCGCCGGTAAAACTGCGCGAACGCTTGCGCGTCGCCACGCTGAGCGTTCGCGAGCAGGTGCGCGAGGGCGTCCCTGTCGATGGCCGCGGATCGCGCGCGGGCGCCCGGCACCTTGAATCCGAGCGTCTGCGGCGGCGAGCCTACCGGGCCGAGCGCCGGCGCGACACCCCGGGCCTTGGCGGCACTGGGCGGAGCGGGCTGAGTGACGTCGACGATTGTCATGGCGACATCTCGATAATGGATCGGGCCGCGGCGCGCGCCTACCGCGAACGCGACGCCATCAACGCCAGGAATTCCCGGCGAAGCGCGGAGTCCTCGAGGAATCGCCCGCGCATCACGCTGCTCACCATGCGTGCGCCGTCGTCCTTCGTCCCGCGCCAGTGCATGCAGAAGTGATCCGCCTCCATGACGACGGCAAGGCCGTCCGGCGCGATCTTCTCCTCGAGCAGATCGGCGATCTGCTTGACCGCTTCTTCCTGAATCTGTGGCCGCGCCATGACCCAGTTGAGCAGCCGGGCATATTTCGACAATCCAGGCAAATTGGAATCGGCGTTGGGCAGCACGCCGATCCACGCGTGCCCCATGATCGGGCACAAGTGGTGCGAGCAGGCGCTGCGCACGCGAAGCGGCCCGATCAGCGTGAGCTCGTTCAACTGCCCGATGTTCGGGAATTCGGTGATCGCCGGAGGCGGCTCGTAGCGCCCCGAGAACACTTCCCTCACGAACATTTTCGCGACACGTTTGGCCGTGTCCCGGGTGTTGTGGTCGTTGTCGACATCGATGACGAGTGCGCGAAGCGCATTCTCGATATGCACGGTGACTTCGTCCTGAAGCCTGTCAACGTCGCCCTCGCGAAGGTAGGCAGCGACATTGTCGTTGGCATGAAAACGGACACCGGCACTGCGAAGACGCTGACGGATCGCCTGCGACAGCGGGATCCCCTCCTGGGGGCCCTGCGTAATGGCCTGCTGTGAATCGATGACTGCGCCCATGAAATGCTCCCGATGGAAGAGGGTCCGAATGCGAATCGTGTTTCAGCGCTCGCCGCGCCGTAGTGCGGGAACGGTTGCCGGCACCGACCAGCCCTCGTGCTCGACGACCGCCGCCAGGGCGTCCTCGAACAGCGCCACGGCACGGTTGGCGGCATCGCCCAGATGCTGGTGAAGCAAGGCGTCGGCGGAAGAGCGCGACACGCATTCGTCGCTGTAGCGCTCGAAGGCGGCGATCTGCAGCAGCAGTTCGCCGATATGCTTGGGACATTCGCACGCGATCGTCGAAGACTGCCGGGTCAGCCGCGTCAACGTTTGTTCATCGAACCGGCGCGGCAATCTCGACCAGAGCCGCTGGCGGGCCGACCCGCGAGTGTCGCTGCGCGCCAAAGACTGCACGAAATCGGAGAGAAGCTCGTCGGCATGAAGCAGAGCACCGGAAGTGCGCATCAGACGAATGCCTTCCAGACGGGCAAGATCGACGGCCCGCCGCGTGCCGAATGCATAGACGACGAGCACGTGGTCGCAGTGCGCCCTGCGCGCAGCCGCGACGATGGACAGCACGGTGTCTTCGTGCAACGCCTCAACCCTTACGACCATGCCGCTGGCAGCGCCGGGCGTGGCGTCGGCGTCAGGAATCGCCTCGGCTCGCGAAAACACCTGATATGTGACGCCGTCGGGCATGGCGGACGTCGCGACCTCGCCGAAGCCCACGACGAACAGGTTCGCGCCGTGCGGCACGTCGACCGCGGGCGCCACGACGGCGGAACCATTCGCCAAGCGGCTCAACTGCTCGTTGTCCAAGTGCGCGATGGCGCCGATCGCATGGCCCTGATCGACCAGCGACTTGATCGTTTTGAGCCGACTCACGTCCACGTCGGAATACAGGCGCTGACCGGAAGCGCTCGTGGGCGGAGAAATCACGCCATAACGCTGCTCCCAGATCCGCAGTGTGGCGGCCGGCATGTCGACGAGCTTTGCGGCCTCGCCGCTTCGATAACGCCGAACTGAACTCACCGTGTCCTCCGTCTCAGACAAATTTCCCGCTTGATCTGCTACTTGTGCGCAAACCTTAACTCACGGAAAAATAAGAGTCAATAAACAAACTCAAATTCTTGGATTTATATTAAATTGAGTTTGAATTTTAACTCATCAACACCTCTCGGGAGGAAACTGCGCTGCCGGCGGCAGGACGGCGGAACCGGTCAGCGCAGCGCACGTCGCGCCAGCGCGATTGGCTGGACGGCGACGGCGCCCAAGGCCGGCAGAGAGGGACAAAGGGGTCTGATCGCGGGGGTCGTGGAAGCGCGAAAGCCAGGGCATTCGTGCTGACGCGCTAGCGCCGGGAGGTTTTGCGAGAGACCTCGTTGTGGACGTCGCGCTTGCCGGCGAGCAACTGCTCCAGGACTTCGATGCGATGCCGCCTTGGCGCCGTAATGGCGTAGAAGTGCTCTTGCAGCGCTGTCGATTGCCCCACCACGACGAGCGATCCGGTTCGCAGCTCGTCCTGCACGACCACTTCGGGCAAGACGGTCAACCACCCACTGTCGCGGGCAATCAGGCGAAGCATCGCCATGTCGTCCACTTCGGCCCGCAGTCTGGGACTGACACCTGCCGTGGCGCAAAGCGCGTCGAATTGACCGCGCAACGCGTGGCGCGGGCCGGGCAATACGATGTCGACGTCATCGAGATCTTCCGGGATCCGAAGGGTTTTCGACGCCCACACGCTGGCAGGTCCCACGAGCGAGATTGCCTGGCTGCCCAGGAACTGGCAGTGCAATGGCCGATCCGGGTCGGCCGGAACCGTCTCGTTGGCCAGCACGACGTCGAGTTGATGCTGGATGAGCCGGGTCAGCAACCCCTCCATCAACCCCGATTCGAGCGTGAGCACAACGGCCGGGTTCGTGAGCAATGGCCGAATCCAGTTCTCCTGATAGTTGCGCGACAGTGTGGCCACGCTGCCGACGCGCAAGCGCGTAATGCCCGCCGAGCGCCCATGCAAGCGCCCCAACAGCTCTTCGCCCAGCCCAAAAATGTTGTCGGCGTACGCCAGCACCAACTGCCCGGTATCGGTCAACGTCAGCCGGCGCCCCGCCCGGACAAACAGATCGTCGCCAATCTTCTCCTCCAACTGTCGAATCTGCGCCGAGACCGCCGATTGCGAGGTATGCAACCGCTCCGCCGCACGGGTCAGATGGCCGAGCTTGGCCACGCGCCAGAAGTAGTAGAGATGATTGAAATTAAGTTGATTCAGATCCATTGTTCGTTTTTTGATAACAATTTGTTCTTTATAATCTATTTTACAGAACCTCTTATCGCAAGCATCATCCTCGCACCGTAATTCAAGAGGGTCATGCAATGGATTTTCCCGAGGTTTTGCGCATCGTTTGCGTGCTCACGCCACCGGCGCTGATGGCTGCACTGATCGGCGCGACATGGCTGGGCTCGCGGACGACCCGGCGACAGTGGCGCGTGTTTTTGATGGTGTCGTCGGCCGCACTCGTCTCGACGGGCATGTCGCTGTTGGTCAGCGCCGGCGAGGCGATTTGGCCGGGTGTTTTGACGACGACGCGCTTTGGCCTGGCGCTGGCGTTGCTGGTGCAACTGCTGGGCACCGTCATCGCGGCGTTCTCTGCCCGCTACCTCGAAGGGGAAGCGAACCAGCCCCGCTATCTCGGCGCACTGGCCACCGTTCTGGCCAGCGTGCACCTGCTTCTGCTCGCCGATCACTGGCTGGTGCTGATCGCCGCCTGGGCGGCGGTCGGCCTGGCACTGCAGCGACTGCTGTGCTTTTACCCGGATCGCCCCTTTGCCCTGCTCGCGGCGCACAAAAAGCGGATTGCCGATCGGCTGGCCGACGTCATGTTGCTGGGCGCGACAGCGCTGACCTGGAAGCAGGTGGGAAGCGGTTCGCTGACGGACTTGTGGGCACACATCGCGCAGCATGGTCTGTCCTTGCCCCTGCAGGCAAGCGCCGTCTTGCTGGTGCTCGCGGTGACGTTGCGCACCGCCTTGCTGCCGGTACATGGCTGGTTGATCCAGGTGATGGAAGCGCCGACCCCGGTGTCAGCGCTGCTGCATGCCGGCGTGGTCAATCTCGGCGGCTTCGTGCTGATTCGCTTTGCACCGATGCTGGAAAAAGCCGACGCGGCACGCGATCTGTTGCTGCTGCTCGCTCTGGCGACAGCCGTACTGGCAAGCATGGTCGCGCTGACTCGTATCAGCATCAAGGTTCGGCTGGCCTGGTCGACCGTCTCGCAGATGGGTTTCATGCTGGCCGAATGCGCGTTGGGTCTCTACACGCTCGCGGCGCTGCATCTGATCGGTCACTCCTTGTACAAGGCGCATGCCTTCCTGTCCGCCTCGTCGGTCGTGCGCGATACGCGCACTCGCGCAATGCACACGATTGCCGCCCCCATGACCGGCAGTCTCGTGCTGGCCCCCGCAGTGACGACGTCGATCGTGTTCCTGGCAATGACGGTAACCGGCATCGCCGTCTGGCCCTGGTGGTGGTGCGTGGTGCTGGGACTGGCCTGGGCACCGCTACTGTGGTTGACTTCCGCGCCGGCTCGCGCCGCAGCACGCCTGATCCAGATCCTGTTCGGACTCCTTATCGTATCGGGCCTGACCTTGGCTGCAATGGCCGCACACGTCCTGCCCCTCGGAATTCAGGATGCGCCGGATCATCGGCTGGGCGTTCTCACGCTGACCTTCATGGCGGCTCTGTATCTCTGCCAGGCACGCCTGCAACACCGGGCTTCCCTGCCCGCCTGCTGGCGTCGCTGGAGCTACGCCGGCTTCTATCTGGACGAGGGTTACACGCGCCTGGCGCTGCTGCTCTGGCCCGCAAGGTGGGCGCAGGCAGCGGCTGCACACGCCAGCCCCAAAGCGCTCGCCTCGCGGCTGGCGGAAGCCCGGCGCTGAACTGACGACAAGGAAAGTGTGACGATGAATACCTCGACCAACGACACGCCCCCCGCGCTCGACCTTACGGTGTCCGCCGCGGATGACCCACAGGCGCGGTACGCCGAAATCGAGCGCGCCTGCCATGCAGCGTGCGCTGCGATTGCCCCCGCATGGCCGCTGGACCGCGCCATCGCCGTGAATCCGCACTGGTCGCGCATCGGCATGCCCGTGCGCCGTGTGGCCGCCCGGATGGCCGTGCTTGGCGGCATCCAGGTCTTTCCGCCGAGAGATCGACAACGGCAAGCCTGGCGCGAGGGCCGCATCACGGCGGCGGATCTGGCCGTTGCGCTGCATCAGTTGCCTGCGGCCCAGTCGGCCGCGCTCACGCCCGAACAGTGCGTCGCGGCACTTGAGTCCGGCGCGCCGCAGGCGCAATTGCCGCTGTTGATCGACGTGCTCGACAACGACCCCGAGCGCCATGCGCGGTTGTCCTGGCGGCAGGCCATCACGCATCAGGTCAGCCAGACCTGCGCCGCCTTCTTCGATGCGCAGCAGGCAAGCTGGCAACCCGAGCGCGAGCAGGGCCTTTATGCCTTCTGGCGCGACACTTTGCAGCACGACCACGGGATCGGCATTTTGATGGGCCTGCCGCGCATCGGGCAGGCCACCGGTGCCCTGCCTGCCAAAGCGCAGGATGCGGAGCGCTGGGTCATGGAGCGTCTTGGGCTGCCGCAAGCGGTGTGGGCGGACTATCTCGAATCGGTGCTCCTGACGGTCAACGGCTGGGCGTCGTGGTGTGCCTACCTGGGCTGGGAGGCCGGACTGGCCGGCGGGCGCGATGCCCATCTGCGCGAATTGCTGGCGATCCGCCTGGCCTGGGGTGCACTGCTGCTCGAATGCAAGGATGACGCGGCCGCGAGGCATGCGTTTGCCGCGCTGCACGCGGCATGGCGCTCGGCCCCGCGCATCCTGGAGGAAACGGAGCAGGCGCTGCTGATCGACGAGGCATGGCAGTTGGCCCTTGAGATCGGCTATCAGCGCGAGCTGGCGCAGCGCCTGGCCGCCGCCAACCCCCGCGGTCCGGCGCCAACGGACATCGAGGTCCAGGCGGCCTTCTGCATCGACGTGCGCAGCGAACCCTTGCGCCGCTCCCTCGAGGCCGTGTCGCCGGGCATCCAGACGCTCGGATGTGCCGGCTTCTTCGGGTTGCCGATCGCCTACACGCCCCTGGCCACGCCGGCACGGCGTCCCCAATTGCCCGGCCTGCTCGCACCGGCAATCGAGGTGACCGACGGCATTGTCAGCGCCGATCCGGCGCAGCGCGCGGCGGACGAGGAGCGGCAGCGCGTTGTCAGCCATGTGCGTCGATCGCGATTCGCGATGGCGGATCAGTGGCAGGCGGCCAGTCGGTGGCCGGGCGCCGCCTTTTCCTTCGTGGAGGCCGCCGGACTGGGCTATCTCGGCAAACTCGGCAATTGGCTTCAACCGGGCCGGCAAGCGCGCCCCAGAGACGACCTGGCAGGCATACCCTCCCGTTACCGCCCCATCTGCCGCCCGCAACTCCAGGGGATGGACCTGGCGTCCAAGGTGGCCCTGGCCTCGCGGGTGCTTCACGCGATGGGTCTGGACCGATACCTGGCGCCGCTGGTACTTCTCGTTGGACACGGCAGTCAGTCCGCCAACAATGCTCATGCGGCGGCCCTGGATTGCGGCGCCTGCTGCGGCCAGACCGGTGAAGTGAATGCGCGCAGCCTGGCACAACTGCTCAATGACCCGGCGGTGCGCGACGGCCTGCGCGCGCAGCACCTCGCGATACCTGAGGCGACTCGCTTCGTGGCTGTGCTGCACAACACCACCACCGATGAACTCGAGGGATTCGATCTGGATCTGCTGCCGCAAGCGGCGCGGGATCGCTGGGCGCGTTTGCAGCCCATTTTCGCCCAGGCTTGCGATCAGGTGCGCCGCGAACGCGCCACGCGCCTGAAGCTCGATCCTCGCGCAGCGCATCACACGCTGCTGGCGCGGTTGCAGCGTCGCGCCAACGACGGCGCGCAAACGCGGCCCGAATGGGGGCTTGCCCGCAACGCGGCGTTTCTGATCGCGCCACGGGACAGAAGCCGCGGCGTGATGCTCGACGGGCGTAGCTTCCTGCACGATTACGACGCCAGTCGGGACGCCGACGGCAGCGTGCTCGAACTGTTGATGACGGCCCCCATGCTGGTGACGCACTGGATCAATTGGCAATACCATGCGTCGACCTGCGATCCGCTTCGGTTGGGCAGCGGCAACAAGCTGCTGCATAACGTCGTGGGGGGCAGCCTTGGCGTCTTCGAGGGCAACGGCGGCGATCTGCGTATCGGCCTGTCGCAGCAGTCGCTGCACGACGGCGAGCGATGGATGCATGAGCCCGTGCGGCTGACCGTGGTCGTCGACGCGCCGCAGGCGTCGATCGACACGGTGATCGGCAAGCACGAAGTCGTGCGCCACCTGCTGGACAATGGCTGGCTCCACCTCTGGCGCTTCGAGCAGGCAGGCTTTGAGCGTTATGACCAAGGGCGCTGGTCGCCGGTGGATCTGGCGGGGAAATGACGTCGTTGCTCGCCTGATGCGGCGATCGGAAGGCAACCCTGCCAATGAGCCCCGGTGACGGCTTTAGGCCTTTGAGGAATGCGAGTTATCGACGGCACCCCGTCCTCCGCGACGGGGTGCCGATTTCCTGGACGATGTCACCTGGGATTCCGGGAAATGCGCCGCGCCGAAATCGTGGAATCATCGTGGAATCGTAGCGCGAGCCCATGCGCAACGCGATGCCCCGCATTTGGAGGGAGTCGGCATTGCGATCCCGCATTACGATGTCGATCCGCGAATACCCGCGTCGCCTTTACCGGTCGGCGCCGGTGCCCGGAGAGAACGTGCAGGCTCCCGTCGCCGAGATGTCCGAAGAACAGATGTGTCTGGTTTCGGAAGCGTTCGGTCAGGCACGCGCGCGCTCTCGACGAATCGCTCCATCCTGTCCATCGGGATGCCAACATCGAACGCGGCGTGCGGCTTCAGCATCGACAGCATCTCGCCGACCGTCTCGCGGTACGCCCACAACTGCTTCGCGTGCTCGATGGTCTGCGCGATGATCACGTCCTGCACGACGCCCTCCTCCAGCATCCGTTCCAACGACTGCTCGAGCGCTCGTCGGTCGTTGTCGTCGGATTCACCCAACGTCTCGATCAGCACATACAAGGGCTAAGCGTCGCTGAAAGGCGACTTCAAGCGGGCGATATTCATTGCCGCGCTCACGAAGTCCTGCCACATCACCTCAAACGACGAGAGATTTGCGAGGCGCGCTCGCGAGGTGTTTCATCAACTCGAGCAGGCGCGCTTCGAGGAAGATGCATTGACGAGCGGCATCTCGGGCAAGATCTCGGCTTCCGATCTCGCCATTCTCCCCTTGGAAGGAACACGCCTTCTGGAGATGGTGCAGCTCTTCTACAACGGTTCCTCGGCGAATCCCGTCTTGCCTGTTGCACTGAGTTGTATCGAGGAACCGGAAAAGCGGATCTCGACGTTGTTGTTGACCTAGGCGTTTTCCGCCGCAGCGCAAGACGCCGGACGCTGCTCCACGTCGAAGCGTTCAGGGGCCATGGCGGGGCGTCATGCGGTCATCGGAAGGACAACCTGCCGTCATCGATGACGCTGACCGCGATTCGGTGCGCCCTGCCCTGCCCCCATCCGAATCGCCGGTTGCAAGACAAAAAGAGGTGATCCGCGAGCCGCGGATCAGTCCAGCCCGCCCTGACAGACGTACTTGATCGACACGTAATCGTCGAGCCCGTACTTCGATCCCTCGCGTCCGTAGCCGGACGCTTTTACCCCCCCGAACGGAGCGGCTTCGCTCGACACGGCGCCTTCGTTCATGCCGATAACGCCGGCCTCGAGACGTCGTGCGACCCGCTGGGCGCGACGCATGTCCTGTGTGTAGAAGTATGCCGCCAGCCCGAAAGGCGTGTCGTTGGCTCGGTGGATCGCTTCATCCTCGGTCTCGAATCGGAACAGCGGCACCACAGGCCCGAACGTTTCCTCCTGACTGACAAGCATGCTGTCGTTCACGTCGACCAGCACGGTCGGTGAGAAGTAGTTGGGCCCGAGCAACGGCAGCGTCGCGCCACCGGTCAGCGCGCGTGCGCCGTGCGAGAGCGCGTCCTCGACATGGCGACCGATCTTCTCGACTGCCCGAGGATTGATCATCGGTCCGATCTGCGCATGGGCATCGCTCGCGGGCGCGACATGCAACGCCTCCACCCGCCTGGCCAGCGTCGAAGCGAACCGTTCGTAGATGCCCGCCTGCACATACACGCGATTCGGACAGACGCAGGTCTGTCCGCCATTCCGGAACTTTGACGCCATCAGACCCACGACCGCCGACTCGAGATCGGCATCGTCGAATACGATGAACGGGGCGTTGCCGCCGAGCTCCAGCGAGAGCTTCTTGAGCGTGCCTGCCGATTCGCGCGCGAGATGAATGCCCACGGCCGTCGAGCCGGTGAAAGTCATTTTGCGCACGCGATCGTCGGCCAGCCAGTCCGCGACGGCATCGATGCCGCGCGTGCGCGACGCCGTAATGACGTTGAGTACCCCCGGCGTCACGCCGGCCTCGACGGCGAGTGCCGCCAGCGCGAGCGCGGTGAGCGGCGTGTCCTCGGCGGGTTTGGCGACCACCGTGCAACCCACGGCCAGCGCCGGCGCAATCTTGCGCGCGATCATCGCGAGGGGGAAATTCCAGGGCGTGATGGCAGCGACGACGCCGACAGGCTCCTTCTCCACGGTCATGCGCTTGCCGGGTTGCTGTTGCGGAATGATATCGCCGTAGACGCGTGTCGCCTCGCCCGCGAACCAGTCAACATACGAAGCGCCGTACGCCACTTCGCCGCGAGCCTCGGAAAGCGGCTTGCCTTGCTCGAGCGAGATCAGGGTGGCCAGATCGTCGCCGTTCGCGAGAATCAGCGCATGCCAGCGCCTGAGTACCTCGGCGCGTTCGCGCGGCAGCTTGTGACGCCAGCCGGGAAGCGCACGGTAGGCGGCGTCGGTCGCGGCGCGCGCATCGATGGCCGTGCTGTCGGGCACCTCCGCCAGCAACGCGTCGCTGGCCGGGTTGTGCACGGAGTAGCGGCAAGCATCGCGGGCATCGGCCCATTCGCCGTTGATCAGGTTCTGGCGGCGCATCAAATCGGGGCGTGACAGGGAAAGCGACATACGAGCGAGTCTCCGGAATGGGGCGAACTGGATGCGGGTTCAAGCGCGGCTGTGCGGTTCAGCCATGAAGCGCGGCGCGCACGTCGGCCGCCTCGAGTACGTCGTCGAGCGTGGCGCGAACGCGGGCGAACAGTTCAGCGAAGTCGGCCGCCGAGTAACACAGGGCCGGCGCGAAGCCGAGGATGTTGTCGCCGAAGGCGCGGAAAATCACACCGTTGCGATACGCCGCCGCGCCGATGCGCTCATGGAGTTTGAGTGACGGATCGAAGCGCCGGCGCGTCGTCTTGTCGGCGACGAGTTCGAGCGCGCCGAGCAATCCGCGATGACGCGAGTCACCGACGAGGGGATGTTCGAGGAGTGCGTCGAGCCCGTCGGCAAACGTCTTGGCGTGTGCCTGACCGTTTGCCAGCAGGCCGTCTTCGACATAGAGCTTCAGACATGCGAGACCGATGGCCGCGCTCACCGGATGCGCAGAGTACGTCTGACCATGCCCTACGGGAGAGCCTTTCGTCGCGTCGGCAATGGCCTGATAAATGCCGTCGGACATCAGCACCGCGCCCATCGGCGCATAACCGGCGGTCAGTCCCTTGGCGAGCGTCATCAGATCGGGGGAGACCTCTTCCGCCTCGCAGGCGAACATCGGGCCGGTACGCCCGAAACCGGTGATGACCTCGTCGGCGACGAACAGAATGTCGAGGCGTCGGCACGCGTCGCGCATGGCGCGCAGCCAGCCTTTGGGCGGCACGATCACGCCGCCGGAGCCCTGCACGGGTTCACAGAAGAACGCCGCGACGTGCTCCGCGCCGAGTTCTCCGACCTTTGCTTCGAGCGCGGCGACCGAGGCGGCAATGATCGCCTGCGGGTCGTCGGGTGTAGCGCTTCGGTACGGATAGGGCGACGGGATGTGATGTTGCGTCGCCAGCGGCAGATCGAAGTTGCGATGGAAGGCAGGCAGTGCAGTCAGTCCGGCACCGGTGGACGACGACCCATGATACCCGCGCTCGAGCGCGATGAAATGCTTCTTGGCCAGCTTGCCGATGGCATTGTAGTAATACGTGATGAAGCGCACGGCGGCGTCGACGGCATCCGAACCGCCTAGCGTGAAATAGACGTGTTGCAATGACGGCGGCGTCAGTTCCACGAGTTTCCGCGCAAGCGTGATGGCGGGTGCGGAGGCAAAGCCGAAATAGCCTGTCGCGTAGGGCAGCCGGTTTAGTTGCTCCGTCGCCGCCTTGACGATGGACGGCTGTCCGTAACCGGTATTGACGCACCACAGACCGGCGAAGCCGTCGAGCAAGGCGTTACCGTCCGCATCGTGCAGCCAGGCGCCGTTGCCGCTGGTGAGCACCGTCGCGCCCTGCGCCTCATGCGCGCGGTAGTCGGCAACCGGGTGAATCAGAAACTGGCGATCGGCATCGATCAGCGATTCGTTGGACATACGCGGCACCTCATCGGAATGTTGGGGAACGGAGTCGAGACCCGCGGCGTGTTGAGCGCGGGCCACCATGTCATCCCATTAGAGACTCGCCGAAATTCGAGGTCATCCTACGAACCGATGGAGACGACGTGCACGACGTGCTGCTTCTCGTGGAGAGGCATGCGTTACCGCAGCACCTGCTCTGCAACGTCGTCCACCGCTGCGCGAGCAATGCTGACCATCTCGTCGACGTCCGCCCGCGTGGCGATCAGCGGCGGGGCGAAGCCGAGAATGTCACCGTGCGGCATGGCGCGCGCGATCATGCCGCGGGCCAGTGCGGCGGCGGACACGCGTGGGCCGACCTTCATCGCGGCGTCGAACGGCTGACGCGCCGCGCCGTCCGCCATGAACTCGATCGCCGCCAGCAAGCCGACGCCACGCACCTCCCCCACGAGCGGATGCCCGTCGAACGCCGCACGCAATCTCTCGCCGAAGTACTTGCCGACGTCGGCCGCGTTCTGCGTCAGATTCTCGCGCTCCAGAATGTCGAGGTTGGCGAGTGCCGCCGCGGCACAGATCGGGTGTCCGGAGTACGTCCAGCCGTGGCCCATCGGGCCGTTCTCGCGCGAACCGCGTTCGATCACATCCCAAACGCGCTCGCCCACGATCACGCCGGAGAGCGGCGCATATGCGCTCGTCAGCCCCTTGGCGATGGTGATCAGATCCGGCGTCATGCCGTAGTGCTGCGAGCCCATTGGCGACCCGAGACGGCCGAAGCCACATACGACTTCGTCGGCGATGAGCAGAATGTCGTGGCGGCGCAGCACGGCCTGAATCGCCTCCCAATAGCCGGCAGGCGGCGCGATGATGCCGCCGGTGCCCATCACCGGCTCACCGATGAAGGCCGCAATGGTGTCGGCACCTTCGCGGGCGATCAGCTTCTCAAGCGCCTCGACGCAATGCGCCACGAACGTCTGCTCGCTCATGCCGGCCGGTGCCTTGCGGTACCAGTGCGGGCAAATCGTGTGCTGCACCCGATCGACCGGCAGGTCGAAGTGCTGGTGGAAGCTCGGCAGCCCGGTCAGGCTGCCCGTGACGATGCCGGAGCCGTGATAGCCGCGCTCGCGCGAAATGATTTTCTTCTTCTGCGGACGTCCGAGCACGTTGTTGTAGTACCAGACGATCTTGATCTGCGTCTCGTTCGCATCCGAGCCGGACAAGCCGTAATAGACCTTCTTCATGCCGTCGGGCGACCAGTCGATGATGCGCTTCGATAACTCGATGATGGCGTCGGTCGAGTGGCCCACGTACGTGTGGTAGTAGGCAAGCGACGACGCCTGCTTGTGGATGGCGTCGGCCACTTCCGTGCGGCCGTAGCCGATGTTCACGCAATAGAGGCCGGCAAAGGCATCGAGATAGCGACGGCCCTCATGGTCCTCGATGCGCATGCCCTGCGCCGTGCGGATGATCTTGCCCGGCAGGGTGCCGCTGGCATGATCGGCGGCGTGCGTGGACGGGTGCATGAAGTGCGCGCGGTCCTGTGCGAACAATTGCTCGGTCGAGGGGGGCATGGGACGTCTCCTTGATGTCAATGAAGCCAAATAGAATGCGGACGAGCGAATCAGGTGCGATGCACCGGGATGCCGAGATTGCCTAGGCAGAAGTACTTGGTTTCGGTGAACGGCTCGAACCCGTCCACGCCGCCTTCGCGGCCGAGGCCAGACGCCTTCATGCCGCCGAACGGCACCGGCGCGCCGGTGAACTTCACGCCGTTGACGCTTACCATCGCGAAATCGAGGCGGCGGATCAGAGTAAAAATCTCGTCCACGCGTCGTCCGCAGACGTATGCGGCAAGGCCATACTCGGTGTCGTTGGCCCGGGTGACGACCTCGTCGAGCGAGTCGAACGCGCACACGGCGGAAATCGGGCCGAAGTTTTCTTCGTCGTAGATGCGCATGCCGGGAGCGGCGTCGGCAACGACGGTCGGGCGGTAGAACCAGCCGCCGAGCGGATGCGGCTCGCCGCCGACGGTGACCTGGGCGCCCTTTCGGCGGGCGTCTTCCACGCGGGCCGCAGTCGTCTCGAACGCCGCCTGATGCATGAGTGGCCCGACATCGACGTTCGCGGAAAACGCCGGACCGACGCGTAACCGCGCGACCGCTTGCGTATACCGATCTACAAACACCCCGTAGCGCGAGCGTGCGACAAAGATCCGGTTCGCGGCGCAGCAGTCCTGTCCGGACGTCTGGAACTTGGCGGCAACGGCGATGCGTACCGCCTCATCGATATCCACATCGTCCAGCACGATGAACGGCGCGTTTCCACCGAGTTCGAGGGCGAGCTTCTTGACGCCGCTCGCCGCTGCGGCCTGCGCCACCCGTTGGCCGACGCGTGTCGAGCCCGTAAAGCTGACGGCACGCACGCGAGCGTCGCCGACGAGCGCGCGCATCGCCATGTCCGGCTCACCCAGCACCACGTTGAAAAGCCCCGGCGGCAGCCCGGCTTCGTCGGCCAACTGAGCGAGTGCAAGCGCGCTGAACGGCGTCTCGTGTGCGGGCTTCACGACGACAGTGCAACCGGCCGCCAGCGCGGCGGCGGCCTTGCGCGTGATCATCGCGAAAGGAAAGTTCCATGGCGTGATGAGCGCCGCGACGCCGACCGGCTCGCGCACGGTGCCCAATTGCGCACCTTCGATGTGCGACGTAATGGTTCGACCGTCGAGACGGCGGGCCTCATGACCGTACCACTCGATGAACGATGCGCCATAGCCAATCTCGCCGCGCGCTTCATGGAGCGGCTTGCCCTGCTCATGGGCGAGCAGCACCGCAAGGTCTTCGGCGTGCTGCCGGATCAACGCGTGCCAGCGCTGTAGCGCGGCGCAGCGCTCGGCAGCGGGTGTCCAGCGCCACGTCGAGAAGGCGCGCTCGGCGGCATCGACCGCGACGCCGATTTGCTCACGCGTGAGCATCGGCACATGGCCGAGCGTCGATTGATCGGCCGGATCGACGACGGCAATGGACGCGGCGGCGTCGCTATGCGTCCAGCGTCCGTCGACGTAACACAGTGATTTGAAAAGCACCGGATGGTCGAGCAACATCGGCAAACTCCTGACATGGCGTTCGTTCGTCATGAAGAGATTGTCGGTGGCGACGGCCCGCTGTTTTTTCTGTTCCGATCGTGCGGACGTCGGTTTTCTTCTGATTTAGCCGTGCCTGACGCGAAAGATTTCGCGGACCGTAATCAGTCGGCGTCGACCCAGCCCGGAACTGTGTGCGCCTGGACTTTGACGACTTTGGTGACGACGTAGGTGAAGTAGCGCTCGATGCCCAAGTCCGCCATCAGCAGGTCGTCGATGAAACGCTGGTAATGATCGATGTCGCGCGCGAGTACGTGAACGATGTAATCGACGCCGCCACCTGTGGCGTGGCATTGCACGACCTCGGGCGCGTCGCACAGGCGCGCCTCGAATCGGTTCATGTCATGCGCGGTATGCCGCGCGAGCGTGATCTCGACGATGATACGGCTGACGTGCATCACGCCGCTCCAGTCGACGTCGGCGCGATAGCCACGAATCACCCCCGCCGCTTCGAGCCGCTGCACGCGCTCCCACGTGGGCGAAACGGACAGGTGGATCAGCTCGGCCAGACGCGATTTGGTAATTCGGCCTTCACGGGCCAGCACGCTGAGGATGGCGATGTCGAAACGGTCGAGTTTCACCATGGGGGGGAACGCTTTGGAGAGAGGACTGAGGCGTACGCGAGTCGCTGACGCTATGCGTTCGGCAGCACGTCGGCCAGAACGCAGAGCGTGTCACCGATGCCGATCCGGCCCGGAAAATGTCGGCCGATGAGCATGCCATCGCGCCTCGCACGGTACTCCACTGGTGCGACGCCCGTCCGTGTCACGTCGTGAACGCGCGCAATGACGTCGCAACGTTTCACCTTCGCGGCGTCGCAACGGGCTTGTTGCCCGGTGTCGTTCAGTTCGTGGATGGCGGCGATCGGCACCATCACGGCGCCCCACGCACTCGCATCGTTGGAGTGCGGGACTTTCAGAAAGCCATGCTGGACGCCGTCCTGAAGAAGATCGACCGTCGGATACACACGCGGCGGAAGTGCGAGAGCCTCTTGATCGCGATGCATGCTCAATAACCTCGCGCCAGGTCGACGTTGCCGGGAATTCGTCCCGTTTCGCGAAAATCGCGGATGTTTTCGGCGATCACTCGCGCTGCCGTCTCATGATCCGTGGGTGCCGAAATGTGCGGCAGCACGGTCACGCGCGGATGCTCCCAGAACGACGAATCGAGCGGCAGCGGTTCGGTGTCGAACACGTCGAGCACGGCATGCGTGAGGTGGCCCCGGTCGAGGGCGTCGAGCAAGTCGGACGCCACGATCACAGGGCCACGCGAGAAATTGATGAGCGAGGCGCCCGGTTTGATGCGACCGAGGCGCTCCGCGTCCAGCATCCCTCGGGTTTGCGCCGTCAACGGAATCAGGCTGACGACGATGTCGCTTGCGGCGAGCATGGCGCACAGTCCATCGTCGCGAGCGTACGTTTCGACGCCGTCCAGCGTCTTCGGCGAACGACTCCATCCGTGCACGACGAACCCGGCGTCGCGCAATCGTACCGCGGCTGCCTGCCCGAGCTCACCGAGTCCGAGCAATCCCACCGCCGTCTGCGACGGCTTCCGATAGGCGTGCTGCAACCAAACGCGCTGCGCTTGCTGACGCGCGTAGCGGGGCATGTCGCGTTGCAGGTAGTAGGTCCACGCCAGCACGGCCTCGGCCATCGTGCGCGACATCTCGGGGTCGATCAGCCGCGTGATCGGCGGACTGTCCGACGGGAGCGCCGCGATGAGCGATTCCACGCCGGCCCAAAGGCTCTGAATCCATCGCAAGCCCGTCAGGGCGGTCAAGTCCGCGGGATCCGGATTCGCGACGATGGCAACGGACACCCGCTCGCGCTGGGACGCGGACAGTTCGGCCAGCGGCGCGACGATCTCGCCGGGCAGCGCGGCGCGCAGGGCGTCGAGGTACGGACGTTGATAGTCCGCGGACATCCGGCTAAGGAAGGCAATGACGGGCGGCATCGTGGCGCTCGTTCAGGCCGTGGTGGCCGCGGTGACAGCGTCATTCGCCATCTCTTCCATGTCCTGAAAGCGGTCGGCGATGCGCGGATGCACGCGGCCGCCGTCGGACGCGCCAATCGCCAGCAGAATTTCGTCTGGGCCAGGGGCATCCGTCATCTGGAACGTCGCCGTGATGAAGTGGGAACGCTTGCCCGTTTCCGATTTGTGAATCATCGGCACCGACACCAGCGTACCCGGGCCGACGCGCGTGTTGGTGAACGGCAGGAAGGCCGTGCCGTTCACGGCGGTGCGGAACAGATTGCCGAAGCGCAGCGTGTGGATCATGGCCGAGGCATGTTCGATTTCGCCGTTCGTGCCGACGACAGCCGCCTTGCCATATGCCTCCACGCGCTCCCCGGGGATGACATGGACCAGACGTTGCGTCATGAGCGCGCCAAGCTCCGGGGCGAGACGCACGATTTCCGGACGCAGATTCTCGACGAATCCCTGACCGGCCCATGGATTGCGAATGACAGCGGCGACGACGACTGTCGTTACCGGCGTCTCGGCGGCCTTGCCGCCTTCACGGTAGGTGGTCTCGACGTACGTTGCGATCTTGCGAAGCTCTTGTTTCACGAGTGTCTCCTGTTGCATTGCGGTACAGATGCCGTGACCTGCCGCTCGTGCGGCGAAGCGGCTCGAAGGGTGTGCGCCGCGGCGATCCGGGCGCCTGGGGAAAACGTGGCAAACATCCGTGGCCTGCCGATGAGACTCATGCTATTGCGCCCGATGCGGCCGGTCTTCCGCCGGAACGTCGGAAGATGTTTTTTTTCTTCCGACGCTTTGGTGTAGATTTTTTGGGCGAGAAAGGAGGCACGCAATGCCGGAACATCACCAACGGCTCATGGCATTGCGCCATGTCGCCAGTCAGATCAGCAATGACGAAGACATCGACGCACTGTTTCGCGATCTCGTGCGTGGTGCGGTGCAGCAAGGCGGTTGGGATCTCGGCTCCGTCATGAGCATCGATCTCGCCCATGGCTACGGGCTGGTGATCACGCGCTTCGAGACGAGCATGCTGCCGCAGCATGTCGAAGACCGCTGGGAGTTGGCGACCAGTCCGTCGCTCATCGCCTTGCAGACGAATGAACCCGTCTATATCCGCGATGCACTGGAGAACACGCAATTCCCCGGCTACCGGCGCGAAGCGCGCGAGCGCGGCTACCGGACGGTGCTGGTACTGCCGATGGCCTCGCGCGATACGGAAGGCCGGCCGATGGTGCTGACGGTCGCATCGCGCAAGGTCCGCGACGTCGGCGAGGACGACCTCACCTTCATGGCGACGGTCGTGCACCTCGGCGCGATTGCGGTGGAGCGGGCTCACCGGCAGCGCGCGCAAGTGATGGCGCACGAGCGTCTGCAACGCACGCTCGAAGCGCAACGCACGTTGCTGGGCGATGTGCTCGCCGGCGGCTCGTTCGATCAGTTGACGTCGTCGCTGAGCGATCTGATCGGACGCCCGGTGCTCGTCATCGACTTCCTCGCCAATCAATGGCACGCGTCGGCGTCGCCCGTTCCCTCGCTGATGGACGATGCGGCGTGGATACGCTGGCTGTCCGGCGCACAGGGGCGGGAGCTCAGCGCTAACGTGCGCGACGCCCTGCAACGCTACCGTCAGACCCGCCTCGACGTGCCGCTGGGACGTCCACCCGGTCAGGTCACCTTCGGCGCGGGCATTGAACCGTTGACCGTCGACGACGACCTCGTCGGCGCGCTGCTCACGTTCGGCGACGACGCGCTGAGCGACCTCCAGCAGTTGCTGTTGGAGAGCGCCCGCTTTGCGCTGAGCGTTCAACTGATGCGCAGCGTGGTGCGGTTCCGGTTCGAGACACGCACGCTCACCGAGTTGTTCTTCGAGATTGTGGAGCGCCGCTGGCGAGATGAAGGCGATTTGATTAGCCGCGCCCGCCATCTCGGCGTCGCCCTCGATGCGCCGCTGCGCATGATGGTCGTCGATTATCCGGATCAGCGAACCAGTGTGGCCTCGGGCCGCGCCGCCGGGCATCTCTCGCTGGAAAGCCATAGCACGGTCGAATTGCTTGCCCGTCAGTTGAATGTGCCGATGCATATCGTGACGATCGGAGGCGGTCTGGTGTGTCTGGCGCCGCAGGACGGTTCGGCAGACGCCACCGCACTCGCCCGGCTCGCCAAGCGCATGAGCGAGGCGCTGGCACGGTCGCTGGGACGCGAGCCTATCATCGTGATGAGCGATCTCTGCGAAGGACTGGAGCCGCTCGCGCGCGAATGGGAGCGTTGCTGGCGCATGATTCGGGTGGCGCGCAAGTTTGGTCGCAGCGGCCCGCTGGACATGCCGGGCCTGGGCCCCCTGCCAATGCTCATGGGAGCGGCCGATTCGTCCGACGTCCACGGTTTTGTGGAAGGCACCATCGGCAAGCTCGTCGAACACGACCGACAGTCGGGATCGCCGTACCTCGAGACGCTGACGGAATACGTACGCTCCGGCTGCCGCAGTCAGCCGTGCGCCGACGCGATGGGACTGCACGTCACCACGCTGCGGTACCGCCTCGCCCGCATTCAGGAGTTGTTCGGCATCGACGTGGAGACACCGGAGCGTCGCTTCGCGGTTGAGCTCGCAATTCAGCTGCACGCGCTCACGAAGCGCGCGGCTCCCGTCACACCAGGGGCGGCGCCATCCCCCGAAGGGCCGAAGTCAAAAGCCATGCCGGCCACGTCGAGCCCGCATGGCGGCGGGCGTCTGGCGAGCGCATCCATGAAAACCCTGCCGCGCAATCGAGAGTAAATCACTTCGCGCCTCCTGCGATTCGACGGAAGCCGACAAAAATGTCCTCGCATATCGTTGACCTCAACGTAATGACGTTTCGAGGTAAACGACATGCAAGCTGTCACCCAACAGCGCAAGACGCCGGCGGCCGGCGCTGGCACCGCCCCCGCGATTTCCGCCATCGACCCGGTGGCGCTACGCCGCGCGCTCGGAACATTCGTGACCGGAGTGACCGTCGTCACGACGCGTGACGAAGAAGGCCGCCCGCGCGGCATGACCGCCAACTCCTTCACGTCCGTCTCGCTCGACCCGCCGCTGTTGCTCGTGTGCATCGGCAAGCGTGCGGCGAGCTACCCGGTGTTCCAGCGCACGGAACACTTCGCCGTCAACCTGCTACATGACGGCCAGACCGACGTGTCGAACCTGTTCGCATCGAAGTCCGCGGAGAAGTTCACGACAGTGGGGCATGACGTCGTCCACACGGGCGCACCGGTCCTGACCGACTGCCTGACGTGGTTCGACTGCATCGTGCACAACCGCGTCGACGCCGGCGATCACGTCATCCTGATCGGCCAGATTCAGGCCTTCGGTACCAGCCCGGCCGCGCCGCTCGGCTTCTGCCGAGGTCGCTACGCTCATGTGAAAGATCCGTTGCCGCCGGGCTGGCTGTCGTCGCACGACATGATTGTCGGCTATCTGATCGACGCGAACGGAAGCCTGCTGCTCGCGCAGGACGGCAAGGGCGGATGGGTGTTGCCCAGCGCGCCGCGCCGCCTCGCGAGCGGCCGCCTGCCGCTCGCCGGTGGCGGTGAACTCGAACTGGTGCCGCACGACACCTTTCTTTACTCGGTGTTCGACACCGCCGAGAACGATCCCGGCTATCTGATGTACCGGGCGCGACTCGCGCAACCGCTCTCGCACGACGAGCTGCCGCCGAACTTCCGCTTCTTCCCGTTCGACCAGTTGCCCTACGACGACATCGCGTCGCGCGAAATTCGATCGATGGTGCGTCGCTACGTTCGCGAAACCGCCGGAGGACACTTCGGCATTTACATGGATTCTCACGACGGTGGGCGCATCGCAATGGTCAGCGATGCACAGCCGTGGACCCAACCTTTCCAAGCCTGACGCTGGAGTCAACTGATGCATACGACGGTACAAACGCTGGAAGGCTCTCGCCAGTCACTGTTTATCGACGGGCAGTTCGCCGCGCCGCATAGCAACGTGTACGTTCCGAGCTACGACCCGACGACCGGCCGCCCCTGGTACGAGTTTGCGCAGGCCGATGCGGTGGACGTCGACCGCGCCGTACGCTCCGCACAAGCGGCGCTCGTCAACCCCGCCTGGCGGCGCATGACGCAAACCGAGCGTGGCAAGCTCGTGCGCAAGCTCGGCGAACTGGTGCTCGCCAACGCCGAAGCGCTCGCCGCCATCGAGTGCCGTGACAACGGCAAGCTGCTCAAGGAAATGCGTGCGCAAATGCGGGCGATTCCCGATTCGTATTCGTATTTCGCGGGCATGGCAGACAAGCTGCAAGGCGACACCATCCCCGTCAACAAGCTCGACACGCTGAACTTCAACACGCGCGAGCCCATTGGCGTGGTCGGCATGATCATTCCGTGGAACTCGCCGCTGATGATGCTCACCGGCACGCTCGCACCCTGTCTTGCGATTGGCAACACCATCGTGGTGAAGCCATCGGAGCACGCGACGGCGTCCACGCTCGCGCTCGCCGAACTGGCGATCGAAGCCGGTATTCCGCCGGGCGTCGTGAACGTGGTGACGGGCGACGGCATGACCACCGGCGACGCGCTGACGCGTCATCCCGGCATCGCCAAATATGTTTTCACGGGCAGCACCGTGACCGGGCGCAAGATTGCCGGCAACGCTGCGCAAAATCTGGTGCCTTGTCAGATGGAACTCGGAGGTAAGTCGCCGCACGTGGTGTTTGGCGACGTGGACATCGAGCGCGCCGTGAACGGCGTCGTCTCGGGCGTGTTCGCCGCCGCCGGTCAGACGTGCGTGGCCGGGTCACGCTGCTTCGTCGAGGCGTCCGTGCACGACCGTTTCGTCGAGGCGCTGGTTGAGCGCACGCGTCGGGTGCGTGTGGGGCATCCGACGCACGAAGACACCGACATCGGACCGCTGGCGCTGGCCGCGCAATTGGATAAGGTCGAGGGCTACGTGGCTTCGGGCATTCAGGAAGGGGCGCGCGTGGCCGCCGGCGGTCAGCGCCCGGCACGCGACGATCTCGCCGGTGGCTGGTATTACGAGCCGACCGTCATGACGCATGCGCGCAACGAAATGCGCTTCATGCAGGAGGAGATCTTCGGTCCGGTCGTCGGTGTCGTGCCGTTCTCGGACGAAGCCGAACTCATCCGGCTGGCAAATGCCACGGAGTATGGCCTGGCCGCCGGCATCTGGACGCGCGACATCGACCGCGCCATGCGCTTCGCCCGCGACGTGGAGGCGGGCACGGTCTGGATCAATACCTATCGCTCGGCGGCTTACATGTCAGCCAACGGCGGCACCAAGCACAGCGGCTACGGCCGTCGCGGCGGCTTCGAAGTGATGCGCGAGTTCTCGCGTCTGAAGAACGTCGTGATCGATTACTCGGGGGCGATGCAGGATCCGTTCGTGATCCGCCTGCGCTGATCGCCCGCAATACACAAACGAAAACCCCCTGGAGATCTACCCATGAAATTCTCCGTATCGCTCAGCATGGAGCGCTTCTCGCCGCAGGACACGATGAACGACGCCGTGCGCAACATGCTGCACCTCGCGCGCATCGCCGACGAAGGCGGCTTCGAGACGTTGTGGACCGCCGAGCACCACACCATCGAATGCACCATCTCGCCGAACCCGTTCATCACGCTTACGTGGCTCTCGCAGCACACCGAGCAAATCCGTCTGGGCACGGCCACCATCGTCGCACCGTACTGGTCGCCGATTCGTCTCGCAGGCGAGGCCGCGATGTGCGACCACCTGACGGGCGGGCGCCTCGAATTCGGCATCGCGCGCGGCGCGTATCAGTATGAGTTCGACCGCATGGCGGGCGGTATTCCGCAGCAGGAAGGCGTGGCGTACATGAAGGAACTGGTGCCGGCGGTGAAGAAGTTGTGGGAAGGCGATTACGCGCATGACGGGCATTACTGGCAATTCCCGCTCGCCACGTCGGTGCCCAAGCCGCTGCAACAGCCGCATCCGCCGATCTGGGTGGCAACACGTGATCCGGGCAGTTTCGACTGGGCCGTCGGTGTGGGCGCGAACATCCTGTCGACGCCGCTCGCCGCTCCTGTCTCCGAAGTCGCCGTGCTGGGCGATAAATTCCGCAAGGCAGTGGCCGATCATCCGGAACGCCCGCGACCGCGCTTCATGATGCTGCGCCGCACCTGCGTGTACGACCGTCCGCAGGACTGGGAAATCGCCGTGCGTCACAGCGTGGATTTCGGCCGCACGTTCGAGAACCTGATGCAGAACATCGGCACCGTCAAGAACGGCTTCCCGGAAGCCGTGCCGTACGAGTCGGTTGTCGGGCGAGCCAACTACGATCCGGCGGCAATCCGAGAAAACCTGATGTTTGGCACGCCGGACGAGATCGTGCGCAAGCTCGAAGTGTACGAGGAGCAAGGCGTCGACCAGTTCTGCCTCGGCCTGTCGTTCAATCTGCCGTTCGAGTTGCAGGTAAAGACGCTGCGTCTGTTCATCGACGAAGTGATGCCCCATTTCGCCGCGCGTGAAGCAGGTCGCACCAGGGAGGCCAATGCGGCTGCGGCGGTACAGTTGGCCGAGACGTCTGGGCGTCCGGCCGCGCTGGCATCGGCGGGCCGCTGACGCATGAGTGCGCGCGCCATGACCGAACCGCCCAACGATTCGCCCGCACGGACGCTGCAAGTCGGCGATGTCACGCTGGCCTATCGCCTGCTCGGGCGAGGCCCCCGCCCGCTCGTGTGCATTCACGGCGTGGGATCGTACCAGGAAGCCTGGGACGACGTGGCCACCCTGCTGGCCGACGACTTCCGCATCCTCACCTTCGATCTGCGCGGTCACGGCAGCTCGTCGCGGGTGAAGGGACGATACGAGATCGACGATTTCGTCGCCGACGCACTGGCCCTTGCGGATCACGTGGGCTTCGCCACGTTCGATCTCGCGGGCTTCTCGCTGGGCGGGCTGATCGCACAGCGGCTGGCGCTCTCGTATCCGACGCGCCTGCGTCGTCTCGCGCTGCTCGCCACGGTATCGGGCCGGACCAAAGAGGAGCGCGAGCGCGTGCTCGCGAGGCTCGCCGCGTTGCAGGGTGGCGAGCGTGGCGCCCATTACGACGCCTCGCTGTCTCGCTGGCTGACGGAAGACTTTCAGGCGAGACATCCGGAGCGGATCGTCTATCTGCGCAATCGCAATGCGCAGAACGATCCGGATTGTTATGCATCGGCCTACCGCGTGCTGGCGGAGACCGATTTCGGCGGGTTCATCGATCAGATCCGAGTGCCGACGCTCATCATCACCGGCGAAGACGATCAGGGCTCGAACCCGCGCATGGCCCGCTTTATGCATGAGTGCATCGTCGGCTCGCAACTCGCCATCCTGCCGGGCATGCGGCATTCGATTCTGGTCGAAGCGGCCGCGCCGGTCGCGGGGCTGTTGCGGGATTTCCTTGTAGATGACCCGGAAAAGAAGGGACCCCCAGCATGATCGTCGAAGAGCGCATTTACCGCATTCGCAACGGTTGCATGAGTCGCTACCTGAATCTCGTGCGGACCGAGGGGCTGGCGATTCAGCAGCCCATCCTCGGGCATCTCGTCGGGTATTTCACGACGGAGATCGGTGTGCTCAGTCAGGTGACCCATCTCTGGGCGTATCCGAGCCTGGACGAGCGTGCGAGGCGTCGCGCGCGCCTGGCGCAAGACACGCGCTGGCAGGCGTTTATTCCGCGTCTGTCCGAATTGATCGAAACCGCCGAGAACCGCATTCTGGTACCGACCGATTTTTCCCCGCTCATGGCGTTCACGCCACAGGCTGCCACGGACCATCATTCTACGGACCCAAAGGAGGTTGGCCATGACTGACCGACTGAGAATCGAAAACCTGTACAAGGTCTTCGCCGACAAGCCGGCGCGAGCGCTGGCCATGTTGCGCGATGGCAAACGCAAGTCCGAGGTGCTCGAAACGCTCGGTCAGGTCGTGGGACTCGACGACGTCTCCCTGACGGTTCCGTCCGGTGCGATCTACATGATCATGGGGCTCTCCGGCTCCGGGAAATCGACGCTCGCGCGTTGCATCAACCGCCTCAACGAGCCCTCCGACGGCCGGATTCTGCTCGACGGTGAGGACCTGTGCGCGCTTCACGAGGGCGGGCTGCGCGAGGTGCGTCGCAATCGCATCTCGATGGTGTTCCAGCACTTCGCGCTGCTACCGAATCGCCGAGTCATCGAAAACGTGGAGTTCGGGCTCAAGCTGCGTGGCATGCCGGCAGCGCAGCGGCGCCGCCGCGCCGAGGAAGTGCTGTGCGTGGTTGGACTGGCGTGCTGGGCGTATCACATGCCGCATGAACTGAGCGGCGGTATGCGGCAGCGCGTGGGGCTGGCCCGCGCGCTCGCCACCGAAGCGGACGTTCTCATCATGGATGAAGCCTTCAGCGCGCTCGATCCGCTCATCCGAACGGAAATGCAGGACGAGCTGCTGCGTCTTCAGCACACGCTCAACAAGACCATTCTGTTCATCACGCATGACTTTCAGGAAGCGCTGAAGCTCGGCACGCGCATCGCCATCATGTCGGAGGGTCGCCTTGTGCGCGAAGGCACGCCGCAACAGATCGTGCTGGATCCGGGCAGCGACTACGTGGCGGCGTTCACCCGTGACGTCGACCGTGCCCGCCTGTTCGATGCGCGTTCGGTGATGGCGCCCGTGCCCGCGGTGCTCGCCCAATGCGAGCACGGGTTGCCATGCGTGCCGGCCGACATGCGCCTGGTCGATGTGGCCGCGCGTTTCAAATCCGACGGACCGATGGGTGTGACCGACGACGACGGCAAGCTGATCGGAGTGCTGGACGTGGGGCAGTTGCTTGCCCGGATTGGCGCCACTGCCGGCGCAGGAGACCATCATGCTTAATGCCGACCAACTTGCGGTATTCCCCTTCGATCAATGGATTCAGGAGGGCGTGCAATGGATGGCGCTGCACATGCGTCCGCTGTTCCTGGTCATCAAATGGCCCGTCGAGCGGTTGCTGACGTTCAACGACAGCGTATTTCACGCCGCGCCGTTCCCGGTGATGGTCGTGATCGCGTTCCTGCTGTGTTGGCGTTTGGCCAGTCTTGGCGTGGCGGTATTCAGCGCCGTCGTGTTCGTGGTCATCGCCATGCTCGGGGTGTGGGGCGAAGCGATGACGACGCTCTCGCTCATCATGACCGCCATTCTGTTCTGTGCGCTCATTGGCATTCCCATCGGCATCTGGAGCGCGCGCAGCGAGCGTGCGTGGCTGGTGGTGCGTCCGGTGCTCGACATCATGCAGACCACCCCGACGTTCGTATATCTCGTGCCGGTGGTGATGCTCTTCGGCGTGGGCAACGTGCCGGGCGAAGTCGCCGTGGTGACGGCTGCGATGCCACCGCTCATCCGCTTCACGCATCTGGGCATTCGCATGGTCGAGCATGAAATCGTGGAAGCCGGTCTAGCGTTTGGGGCGGACAGGCGTCAGTTGCTGTGGGAGGTGCAATTGCCGCTCGCGGTGCCGACGATTCTCGGTGGCCTGAACCAGACCGTGCTCACGGCGATGGTGATGTCGGTCGTGGTGGCCATGATCGGCGCGGAAGGTCTCGGCCTGGTGGTGCTGCAGGGGCTGGGGCGTCTCGATGTGGGACGCGCGGCTGTCGGAGGCATCGCCATCGTGTTGCTGGCCATGATGCTCGACCGGTTCACACAGAAGCTCGCACGCACGAAGCCGCGCGATCAGCAGACGTTTCGGGCGGTGATCTCGCGATTGTTTCGTGGGGAGCGTCGGGTGGGGGCCGAGGTGCCGCCGACGGCGCGTGCGGCGGATACGCGTGAAGCGCTCTGAACGAAGCGGGGGAGCATCAGGGGTTCGTACGTTTGGCATCACAGAAACGCCGGCCATGACGACGGTGTCAGGGATCGGCACCCGAGCCCGCAGGCGCAAGTCCCGCGGGCCGATAACTCGACGATCGGAAAGATCGAACAGGTCTTGGAGAGCAGCAATGAAAGGATTCGCAAAGGCG
This sequence comes from Pandoraea morbifera, assembly GCF_902459575.1. Classification (NCBI taxonomy): domain Bacteria; kingdom Pseudomonadati; phylum Pseudomonadota; class Betaproteobacteria; order Burkholderiales; family Burkholderiaceae; genus Pandoraea; species Pandoraea morbifera. The sequence goes on along the minus strand of NZ_CABPSD010000007.1, from coordinate 121,278 downwards.
GTTGCTTCGTTCACGTTTTCGCTGGTCGCGGCGGGCGCGTTGCATGCGCAGACGCTTCCGGGCACGGGAAAGACGATCCATTACGCGCAAAGCGACAGCTTCGGCGGTAATTACGTCGTCGCCCAGATCGTCACGAAGGCGTTCAAGGGGCTGGGGTACGACGTCAAGCTCAGTACGATGAATACGACGCTGTTCTTTCAGGCGGTTGCGCAAGGCGATATCGACATCGCCACCGACGTGAACTTCCCGCAACGTGAACCGGGCTTCCGCGCGGTGGCGTCGCAGGCGATGATCGTCGGCTCGGGCCTCATCGCGGGCGACGGCATCAACGGCTATCTGATCGACAAGAAGACGGCGCTGCAGTATCACATCACCAGTCTCGAGCAGATGAAGGATCCGAAGATCGCCGGACTCTTCGGCAAGGACGGCAAGGCCGAGCTGATCAGTTGCGATCCGGGCTGGAGTTGCGGCGATGTCGTCGATTACCAGCTCGACAAGTTCGGCCTGAAGCCGACGGTCAAGGCAGTGCGAGGAAAGTACGAAGCGCTGATGGTCGAGGCGGTCACGAAGGTCAGACAGGGCAAGCCGGCATTTTTCTACGCATGGAGTCCGTCATGGGTGACGAACGCGCTCGTGCCGGGCGTGGATGTGGTGTGGCTGCCGACCCCGGCTGACGCACTGCCGCCGAACGTCCCCAACAAGGGCTCGGCGCTCGTGAACAACGTTGAGGGGTGCGCGGGCGGGGCGAATCCGTGCCGCATGGCGATGGCGTCCTGGAACTGGGGCTCGGTCGCAAACAAGCAGTTCATTGCCGCTAACCCCGCCGTGAAGGCGCTCATCGAGCAGATCCGCTTCCCAGGCAAGACGTGGTCGCAGTGGGAGGCTACCATCAGCAAGGAAGGCGGCTCGCCGGCGCTGATAGCGAAACTCTCGGACGAGTGGATCGCCGCCAACAAGGCGCAGATGGATCAGTGGGTGGCGACCGCGGCCAAGGCGAAGTAATTGCCCCAACGGAAATGGAGGGAGGACATTCAATGAATCCGGAATTGTTCGAGAAGGGGCTGAAGACACGCCGCGAGGTGCTCGGCAGCGAGTACGTGGACAAGTCGATTGCGTCGGCCGATGCGTTCAACCTCCCGATGCAGGAACTGGTGACGCAGTACTGTTGGGGCGAGATATGGAATCGCCCGGGTCTCGACCGGCGCACCCGGAGCTTGCTGAATCTGGGCATGCTCACGGTCATGAATCGTCCGCACGAACTGAAGCTACACGTGCGCGGCGCGCTGACCAACGGTGTGACGAAGGAGGAAATCACGGAGGTGTTCCTGCAAGCCGCGATCTACGCCGGTGTGCCTGCGGCGATCGACAGCTTCCGTGTCGCACGCGAAGTGTTCGACGCCCAGACGTGAGCACGAGCGGCGATGGCGTCCGAGGGTGTCGCCGCCGGTGCATCGGATGCTTTTTTGGGGGGATCACGCTACCGGCATGCTCTCCCCATCGGAATGATCGTGGGCACCCGGAGAAGAATTTCCTCGCAACGTATTGAATTAAAAAAGCCCCTGACGTCACCGTCAGGGGCTTTCTTGCTTCTTTGGTAGGCCGTGCTGGGTTCGAACCAGCGACCAAGGGATTATGAGTCCCCTGCTCTAACCGCTGAGCTAACGGCCCTCAACTACCGGCGCTCGCTCAGCAGCAATCAATTGCCTTCGAGGAACGACTTGAGCTTGTCGGAACGGCTCGGGTGACGCAGCTTGCGCAGCGCCTTGGCTTCAATCTGACGAATACGCTCACGCGTCACGTCAAACTGCTTGCCCACTTCCTCGAGCGTGTGGTCCGTGCTCATCTCGATGCCGAAACGCATGCGGAGCACCTTCGCCTCACGCGGCGTCAGCGAATCGAGCACGTCCTTCACGACGTCGCGCATACTACCATGCAATGCGGCGTCAGCAGGCGCTACCGTGCCCGTATCCTCGATGAAATCACCCAAGTGCGAATCGTCGTCGTCACCGATCGGCGTTTCCATGGAGATCGGCTCCTTCGCGATCTTCATGATCTTGCGGATCTTGTCCTCCGGCATTTCCATCTTCTCGGCCAGCGTCGCCGGATCCGGTTCGACACCGGTTTCCTGCAGGATCTGACGCGAGATCCGGTTCATCTTGTTGATCGTTTCGATCATGTGCACCGGAATACGAATGGTACGCGCCTGGTCCGCGATCGAACGCGTGATGGCCTGACGGATCCACCACGTCGCATACGTCGAGAACTTGTAACCACGACGATATTCGAACTTATCCACCGCCTTCATCAGGCCGATGTTGCCCTCCTGGATCAGATCCAGGAACTGCAGGCCACGGTTCGTGTACTTCTTCGCAATCGAAATCACCAGACGCAAGTTGGCTTCGGTCATCTCGCGCTTGGCCTTGCGGGCGCGGCGCTCACCTTCCGACATCTTGCGGTTAACGTCCTTCAATTCGGCCAGCGGCAGCACCACGCGCGCCTGCAAGTCGATCAGCTTCTGCTGAAGTTCCTGCACGGCCGGCACGTTGCGCTCAACCACCGAACTGTACGCCTTGTTATCGGCCACGACCGTGTAGATCCAGTCGAGATTCGTTTCGTTGCCCGGAAAACGCGACACGAAATCCGCGCGCGGCATGCCGCACTTGTCGACCACGATGTTCAGGATCGCACGCTCGATGTTGCGCACTTCGTCCACCTGCGAACGAAGCGTGTCGCACAAACGCTCGACCGTGCGCGCCGTGAAGCGGATCGTCATCAACTCGGCCTGGATCGCCTCGCCAGCCTTCACGTACGGCTTGGACTGGTAGCCCTCCTTCTCGAAGGCACGGCGCATCTTGCCGAACCAGTCGGCAATCACGGCGAACTTGGCCAGCGAGTCACGCTTGAGCTGCTCGACCTGCGCAGCCGAAGCCCCCGCGCCACCGCTGCTGCTGTCGTCTTCCTCTTCGGCTTCCTCTTCCTCTTCTTCCGCCTCGGCGTCGGCATCCGCGTCGAAGTCCTCGTCGTCGGAGGAAGCGGCCGCCGCCTCGGCTTCCGCGTTGGGATCGATCAGGCCGTCAACCACCTCGTCGATGCGCATTTCCTCACGCTCGACCTTCTCGGCCATCGCCAGGATCTCGGCGATCGTCGTCGGGCACGCGGAAATGGCCTGCACCATGTGCTTCAGGCCCTCCTCGATGCGCTTGGCGATCTCGATTTCCCCTTCGCGCGTCAGCAGCTCGACCGTGCCCATTTCGCGCATGTACATCCGCACCGGGTCGGTCGTGCGACCAAACTCGGAGTCGACGGTCGACAAAGCCGCTTCGGCTTCTTCCTCGACTTCGTCGTCCGACGCGGCGTTCGGCGCATTGTCGTTGAGCAACAGCGTTTCGGCATCGGGCGCCTGCTCGTACACAGCAATGCCCATGTCGTTGAACGTGCCGATCACGCCCTCGAGCGCCTCGCTTTCCACCAGCTCGTCGGGCAGGTGGTCATTGATCTCGGCAAAGGTCAGGAAGCCTCGCTCCTTGCCCAGCTTGATCAGTGCCTTCAGTTTGCCACGACGCTCCTCAAGTTCCTCGGCCGTACCGGGCTGGTGCGAGGAAAATGCGTCCTTGAGCAGTGCTTTCTCTTTTGCCCGGCGATCACGCGCCTTCTGCTTTTCCACTTTGGTCTGATCTTCGTTCACGGGTTGATCGTAAGTATTCTCTGCGACGCCTTGCGGCTCCGGAGCAGCAGTCTTCGCGGCACGGCCTCGCGTCTTTTGGACGGGCGGCACGACGGCAACCGGCGTGACCTCTACAGCTTCGGATTTGCGGGAAGCCCCGGTCTTGCGTGGGGCCTGCGTCGCAGGTGTACTGCGGCCCGCCGGGCTCGTGGCCTTGGCGGTAGTTGCGCTCTTCGCGCTTTTTTCAGCGGGTTGTCGGGCCTGCGGTTTCCCGCCTGCCGTCGCCTTGGTGGCCGTTGCCGCCTTTGCTGCCTTCGTCGGTCTGACGGGCGGCTCGGACTTCACCGTCGGCCTGGCCGCTTTCGCAGCCCCCACCTTCGCGGCGGTCGCACTCTTGCGCTTGGTGACATCGGTCACCTTCGCAGCCGTCTTGCCGGTCGTCTTCATTGCGCCGGCGGCTGCCTTATCTTGCGTAGTACGTTTCGCCGAACTTGCCTGGCTGGCCGTCTTCTTCGAGGCTTGCGCTACCGCACCGGCTTTCTTTCCAACGCCAGCCGTCGCAGAGCGAGACGCCCCCTTCCCACCTGATGCCGCCGCCGCGCTCGTCGCGCGCTTTGCCTTCGGTGAAGGGATAACCGTCTTTTTTCCGCTGGTCGTTGTCATCTTTGCCATAGCGATCTCGCTTGCCAGAAAACAGCCCACTGAAAACTTTCCATTATAGCACGCGGGCTTACCTCAACTTCGCGCGCCTCCTGTGCCGGCCGTAGCCAGCAACCGCTTCAATTCGTCGCGTTGTCGCGACAGCGCCTGAGCATGGCGCATTTCATCGGCCGTCAGTGACGTCCGCTTGAAAATCGTCTCCAGTTCCTCGCACAGCCCGTCGTATTGCAGCCGCCGAATGGCGCTGCGCAATTCGGCAAGCCGCAGCGATATCTGCTCCTCACGACGCTCGACCTGCGCCTCGTCGGCCGGATCGAACAACAGCAAATCACGGGCGTTTTCCTCGAAAGACAGAATTTCGCGGATGATGTCGTCAAAACTCGCCCAGTTCGGCGATGCTCGCAGACGATCCGACATGAAGCGAAAATCCGCCTGCGCCCCCATCTCGTGGCAGTGCGAGAGCACTTCCGAGAATATCTCGGCGTGATGACGCACTTCCCGTAATATCTTGGTCTCTTCTTCGGTCAGTTCGTTTCCGAGCACCGGAAACATCAACAGATTCTGCAAGGCACGGTGTTCCGTACCCACTACGCGGCGTTTTTCGCGCTTGGCTGGCGTCTTGTCCCACGCGTTGTGGCGACGGGCCGCGCCGATCTGCAGTTCGCATAATTCAGCGACTTCCTCGATCGAGCTGCCCACCCGCTCGGCCAATGCGTGCAGGATCTGCCCCCGCAACGCGTTCGCCGGCATTTGCTGCAACAGCGGCTTGGCTTCGAACAGCGCCCGCGCCCGGCCCTCGGGTTGATGCATTTCCTTGCCGGACGTCACTTCGCCAATCAGGAACTGCGACAACGGCATGGCCCGCGAGACCTCGTCCGCAAACGCCTGTGTACCGTATTCGCGCACGTAACTGTCCGGATCATGCTCGCTCGGCAGGAACAGGAACTTGAAGCTCCGGTTGTCGTCGGCATGGGGCAGGCACGCCTCCAGCGCGCGACGAGCTGCCCGACGCCCGGCCGCATCGCCGTCAAAGCTGAACACGACCGTCTCGGTCTGACGCAACAACTTCTGCACGTGCATCGGCGTGCAGGCCGTTCCCAGCGTCGCCACAGCCTGCGGAAAACCGAGCTGCGCCAGCGCCACCACATCCATGTAGCCTTCGACCACCAGCACGTAGCCCGCGTCGCGAATGCCCGCCCGCGCCTCGAACAATCCGTACAACTCGCTGCCCTTGCTGAACAACGGCGTTTCCGGCGAATTCAGGTATTTGGGCTCGCCCTTGTCCAGCACGCGCCCACCGAACGCAATCACCTGCCCCTTCGTATTCCGGATCGGAAACATGATCCGGTCGCGAAACCGGTCGTAGCGACGCTTGGCGCCACCTGCCTCGCCCTTCTCGCTTTCGATGACCAGACCCGCATCGAGCAGCTGATCGTCACGGTAATTCTGGAACGCGGCCTCCAGGTTCTGCCAGGCGTCCGGGGCGTATCCCAGCCCGAAATGCGCGGCAATCTCGCCCGTCAGGCCACGTCGCTTCAAATAGTCGATGGCGGCCGGCGCGCTGCGCAACTGCTTGCGGTAGTAATCGCACGCGCGCGTCATCACGTCGACCAGCCCGAGGGTTTGCGCCCGTTGCGCGGCAGGTGCCGGCGCGCCCGGCATCGGCGCCTCACGCGGCACATCCAGCCCGACGTTGCGGGCCAACTCCTCGACAGCTTCGACAAAACCAAGCCCGGCATGCTCCATGAGGAAGCTGATCGCGCTGCCGTGCGCGCCGCATCCGAAGCAGTGATAGAACTGCTTGGTGGGGCTTACCGTAAATGAGGGCGACTTCTCATTATGAAAGGGGCACAGCCCCATGAAGTTCGCCCCGCCCTTCTTCAACTGCACATAACGGCCCACCACCTCGACAATATCGACGCGGTTGAGCAAGTCCTGCAAAAACGACTGGGGAATCACTGGATCGATGCCATCGCAACGCGGCCCCGCACCGTCCCTGCGACGGCGCCGTACCGCGCAACCGAATTACGCAGCCAACGCGGCCTTCACCTGCGCCGACACGGCCGTCATGTCGGCACGCCCGGCCAACAGCCCCTTGAGCACCCCCATGACTTTGCCCATGTCCTGGGGACCGGCGGCGCCGGTCTGGGCTACCGCTGCCTTGACGGCCTGCGCGACTTCTTCCGCCGAAAGCTGCTGCGGCATGTAGACCTGGAGCACTTCGAGTTCGGCGGCCTCCTTGTCGGCCAGATCGGTGCGGCCGGCAGCCTGAAACTGACTGATGGAATCCTTGCGTTGTTTGATCAGCTTGTCGACCACGGCAACGACGGCCGTGTCGTCGAGAGTGATGCGCTCGTCGACTTCCTTCTGTTTGATCGCGGCGAGCAACAGCCGGATGGTCCCCAGTTTGTCCGCGGCCTTGGCACGCATGGCCGTCTTCATGTCTTCGTTGATGCGTTCTTTCAGACTCATGAGCAGGGGTTCCGGAATTCGAATACGTTTCAGTGTAGTGCATGCCGCCTCAAAGAAAAGGACGGCCGCCGTCAGACACTCGCCGCTCGCAGCCGCAGCCAGAGACGCGGCGCCGGGAACGAGCGGGGGCAGAAAGCACAAAACCCGCTTGGCGGACGACCGCGAACGCGATCACAAGCGGGCTCGCCGGAGACCGCGGCACCTTGAGCGCGTCGTCTCCACGAAGGGGAGAGCGTATCACAGCGCCATCGCGGCCGTCTACGACAGGGCGTCCTGGCCCGTCCGCTCGGCCCGCACGCTTTCGGACATTGCCTGCGCGCAGGCCACCGCCGACGCCCAGGCCCACTGAAAGTTGTAACCGCCGAGCCATCCCGTCACGTCGACGACTTCCCCGATGAAATGCAGTCCTGGCTGCGATCGCGCCTCGAGCGTCGTGGACGAAAGCGCCCGCGTATCCACGCCACCACGGGTGACTTCGGCCTTGCGCCAACCTTCCGAGCCGCACGGCTTGAGCGTCCAGCCGGAAAAGGCCTGCGCCAGCGAGCGCAATGCCTTGTCGGGAAGCTCCTGCACACGCGCCTGCGGCGAGAGACCACTATTGGCCACCCATGCGTCGGCCAGGCGCGCCGGCACCCACTGTGCCAGCAGGTTCGCCAGCTGACGCCTGGATGAGGCCTTGGCATCGAACAATGCCGCCTCGATATCCGACGATGGCGCCAAATCGAGGGTGATCGGCTGCCCCGGTGTCCAGAAACTGGAGATTTGCAGAATGGCCGGACCCGACAACCCCCGGTGCGTGAACAGCAGATCCTCGAGGAAGCTCCCCGCCTCCTTGCCTTTGCCCGTGCTTACCTCGACTTCGAGCGACAATCCCGACAGGCCCGCAAACGGCGCCCACGTCGCGGCGTCGAACATCAGCGGCACCAGCGCCGGACGCGGCTCCACAATGCCCAGCCCGAACTGCCGCGCGATGCGATACCCCCAGTCGGTGGCCCCGATTTTCGGAATCGACAGGCCACCCGTCGCAATGACCAGCCGTTTTGCAGCGATATGCCCGGCATCTGTCGTCAAGTGGTAACGATGGGCGCCGCCCGCGTCCGTGTGAGCCACGGTGTGCACCGCACAGGGCATGCGCCAGTGAACATGGCCCACAGCACACTCCTTGCGCAACATCTCGATGATGTCCTCGGCACTTTCGTCGCAGAAGAGCTGCCCGCGATGCTTTTCGTGCCACGCGATTCGGTGGTCCTTGAGCAGCGCCAGAAAGTCTCGAGGCGTGTAGCGTGCCAGCGCGGAACGACAGAACCGGGGGTTCTCGGATAAATAGTTTCCCGGTCCGGCATTGATATTGGTGAAGTTGCAACGTCCGCCGCCCGAGATGCGAATCTTCTCCGCAAGGCGCGTCGCATGATCGACAAGCACCACGCGCAGCCCGAGTTGCCCGGCCACCGCCGCGCACATCAGGCCGGCCGCGCCGGCGCCCACAATCGCTACATCGTACTTTTCCATGGCGCGCGTTGCCTGGGCGTACGACCAGGACAAAACAAAATTGGTATATTTATCAGAATCTTAGATTGCGGCAGACGGACGCCGCGAGAAGGGGCGAATGATACAGGAACCGGCCGGGAACTCAATGATCCGATGTCGCCCCCGGCACCCGTCCGGTCGATTCAGGAGGCGATCCGTGACGATGCGGTGACAAATCAGCGCGACGCCCCTCCCCCCGGGCCCGACGGCTTCGCCCTCCTCCCGCGCCCCACGACAGACGCCGGCAATCCAACCGGCAATCAGGAGGTCAGGACCGGCATCCTGCCCCGGATTCGGCGAAATTCGTGCCAGGTCAGCGCAATGACGCCAAGGTCGAGTAACGACAACAATAACAGCCAGACCGAATGGGTGTGCGCGTACCGGTACAACTGGTAGGCAATGAACAACGCGAATATGACGACGGAAACCGGAAAAATCCAGAGCCGTTCGCGCAGCAGGCCCACGATCAACCAGAGTTTGAGCACGCCGTGCGCGAGCAGGTAAACGGCGACGAACGCCTGCGAACCAACAGACAGATGCTGAGCCGCATGCAGCAAGACGCTGGCGAGGACGTCGTGAGGATCCTCACGGAGTTCATGCCCCGTGATTCGCAACGCGAACGACAGGACGACGTGACTCGAGATGAAGTACGCGGCCGCCCCGGCGACCATCTCGCACACCGCGAAGAGCGCTTTGATCCACAAGCTCGCCTCAAAGAGACCATGAAGGTGTTTCTCCGCCGTATTGGACCAGCCCGTCACGCGTCACACTCCGCAAGCGATATCACCGATTCGTCGTGATGGCGAGCCTACGCCCTCACCCAACCGCGCGCAATCCATCGCGCAAACACCTTCTGATGCGCGGCCACGGCCAGCCAATACGCGGGCGCCACCAGCCAGGGCATGCGCCGGGCCACCAGCCAGCTCGCGATGACGGCGACAATGGTCGAGCCCGCCATGTCCATCGGGAAGTGTACGCCGAGAAAAATTCGCGCCCAGGCGACAGGAAACCCCAACAGTGCCGCAGCCACCCCGGCGGCTCGCGTGCGCCGGTGCAGCAGGAGCGCGAACGCCACCGACCAGATCAGCGTCAGGTGATCGCTCGGAAACGAGCTGTCGGCGGCATGCGAGAGATAAGTGTGACCCAGGCCCACCATGAACGGGCGGGGATGCACCCACACCCAGCCGATCATCTGATTGATCGCCAGACCCGCGGCGCCGGCCACCGCGGCCGTGACCAGCGCACGTCGTCGTGAAGCATCGGCGTGCAACCACATCGCGCCCAGGCCGATCGGCACAAGCGCGATCAGGTACTGCGCCAGGTACGTCGCGACCGCCAGCGCCCATGGAGCCGGCGTCGCGCCGGCATTGAGCATCAGGAAAAGCGTGTCGTTAAGGTGTTCCATGGAATTGACGATTCGATGGCCGCGCCGTCGCGGCCAGGTTGTCCCACGTTATTGGTAGGCGCCGGGTTTCGGCTGTTTCTGAAGGGGTAGCATCTTGTGCAGCGTGCCATCGCGCAGTACCCAGTGGTGATAGAGCGCGCCGCAAACGTGCAAGCCGATGACGCCGAGCAAGCCGTAGGCAAGCAACGAATGGACGTCGCCCATGCTGTGACCGAAGGAAGACCCTCTCGCCACGAGCGCCGGCAGCGGCACCACCCCCAACAGCGAGACGCCGTAGCCGCGCGAGGAGGCATTGATCCAGCCCAGCACGGGCACGAGCACCAGCAACGCGTAGATGCCCTTGTGCGCCAGGGCGGCCAGCGCCTGCAGGCGCGACCGCACGCCGCCGGACGGCGCGCTGCGAACACGCGTCCACATGAGCCGGATCGCGACCAGCCCCAGGATGGTCACGCCGAGTGACAGGTGCCATGCCACGAGTCCGATGGCGGGCGTTTGCCGCGTGATGTCGGGCATCGTCCAGGCGACGACGAATTGTGCGGCCAACAACGCCGCGGTCAACCAGTGCAGATAGCGCGACGCAGTGTCGTAGCGCGTGACGGCTTGATTCATGACGACCTCTCTTCCATCGACGGAAAACGTCGATGGGTCTGCCGACGGCCCGATTGCCGTCGCTCCCGAATGCGGATTCTGAGGCAGGACACTTAGCGCGGACTTAGCGCGGATCTGGCCGTTTAACACGAGCGCAACGAAAGTCTTGCTGCGGCATCCTCACGGGTTTGATGCAGTGAAACGCGCATCCGCTCAGCGTGAGGCGCGATGCCCCCAAGCAGGGATACGGCAATCGCCGGCAGGCGGCAGGGCCCGCTGGTATACTTCCCGGTTGTCCCTCAAATTGCTGCATGCACCCCTTCCGCCATGCTGGTTCTAGGCATTGAAAGCTCCTGCGACGAAACCGGGCTCGCCCTCTACGACACCGAGGCCGGCCTGCTATCGCACGCCCTGCATTCGCAGATCGCCATGCACCGTGAATACGGCGGCGTGGTGCCCGAACTGGCATCGCGCGACCATATCCGCCGTGCGTTACCGCTTGCCGAGGACGTACTGGCGCAGGCCGGCAAGCCGCTGAGCGCCATCGACGCCATCGCCTACACGCAAGGTCCCGGACTCGCCGGTGCCCTGCTGGTGGGCGCCAGCGTGGCGAACGCCCTTGCGTTCGCGCTCGATCGCCCGGTCGTCGGCGTGCACCATCTCGAGGGCCATCTGCTTTCGCCGCTGCTCGCCCCCGACGCTCCCGCGTTTCCGTTCGTCGCCCTGCTGGTCTCCGGCGGTCATACGCAGTTGATGGAAGTGCGGGCGTTCGGCCAGTACGCCATGCTTGGCGAGACGCTCGACGACGCCGCCGGCGAAGCGTTCGACAAGACTGCCAAGCTGCTTGGACTGGGCTACCCGGGCGGCCCCGCGGTCTCGCGACTGGCCGACTTCGGCACGCCTGGCCGCTTCGACTTGCCGCGCCCGATGAAGCACTCGGGCAACCTCGACTTCAGCTTCAGCGGCCTGAAGACCGCCGTACTCACGCAGGTGCGCAATCTCGGCGGCAACGTCTGCGAGCAGGCGAAAGCGGATCTTGCACGCGGCTTCGTCGACGCCATCGTCGACGTGCTCGTGGCCAAGTCGATGGCTGCGCTCAAGCAAACGGGCATGAAGACGCTGGTCGTGGCCGGCGGCGTGGGCGCCAACGCACAGCTCCGCGCCGGACTCGACGAAGCGGCGCGCCGGCGCGGATACCGCGTCCATTACCCCGATCTCGCGTTCTGCACTGACAACGGCGCAATGATTGCCTTCGCGGGCGCCATGCGGCTGAAGCACTGGCCCGATGAAGCCGACAGCGAGTATGCCTACACCGTCCGCCCACGCTGGGACCTCGCCGACATCGTTCGCACCGCCTGACGCGGCACGGGCCCGCCCACAACCGGCAACGGGCGGTCGCGAATGCGCATGAAAAAACCGCTCCTGGGAGCGGTTTTTTTGTCTTCGGCGCGTCATTGCGGACGCAACCGCGTCAGGCGTTCGTGCGCTTGTCGCGCTCGATCACGGCGTAGGCGCTGTGATTGTGGATCGACTCGAAGTTTTCGGCCTGAAGCACGTAGGCAACGATGCGCGGCTCGTCGTTAAGACGCGTTGCCACGTCGCGCACCAGATCCTCGACGAACTTCGGATTCTCGTATGCACGCTCGGTGACGTACTTCTCGTCCGGGCGCTTGAGAAGCCCCCAGAGTTCGCACGATGCCTCCTCCTCCGCCATCTTCACCAGCGCTTCGACCGAGATGTCGCCGTCGATCTCGGCATCGATCGTGATGTGCGAGCGCTGATTGTGCGCCCCGTACTGCGAGATCTTCTTCGAGCACGGGCAAAGACTGGTGACCGGCACGAGCACCTTGAGCCACACGCGGGTCTGACCGTCGCGCACATCGCCCGTGAGCGTGACTTCGTAATCCATCAGGCTTTGCACCCCCGACACAGGCGCCGTCTTGTTGATGAAGTACGGAAATGTGACTTCGATGCGTCCGGCTTGCGCCTCCAGCTTCTCGAGCATGCCGCCGAGCATGGCGCGGAAGCACGCGACATCCATCGGTTCGCGATTGTCCTCGAGCAGCGCCACGAAGCGCGACATGTGCGTGCCCTTCTGGTCGGCCGGCAAATGCACGTCGAGGTTGAACATGCCGATCGTGGCCTGCGGATCGCCATCGGCCAGGCGCACCGTGAGCGGATGACGCACACCACGCACGCCAACGCGCTGGATCGGGATCTGCCGGGTATCGACCGTGCTCTGCACGTCGGGCATGACGAAAGCGGGGTTCATCTGGTTCATCGAATTCTTCCTTCTTTGCCGGCGAGCCGACTTCGGGGGGAGGCAATGAGCAAACGTGTCCGACGCACGGCTCGCGGGCCTCCGGCGCGTGTCATCGGGAACGTGCCGGAGACCCCCGGCACGGGATGAGAAATGCGAAATTCAAAACGAAACGATCCGGCATCGCTGCCGGATCGTTCATATGCGCGGCACGAGCGGACGTTCAGGCGACGAGCTTCGTCGTGACGTTGCCTGCCGACGCGGCTTCGACCGGCTCGAGATCAAAACGCTCGCGGATCGACTTGGCGATGCCGGCGGCGTCGAGTCCTTCTGCCGCCAGCAGCAACGCCGGATCGCCGTGATCGATGAAGCGGTCGGGCAGCCCCAATTGCAGCACGGGGCGGGCGCCCCCACCGGCAAGCAGGGATTCGGCCACGGCCGAACCTGCACCGCCCATGATGCTGCCCTCTTCGACCGTCACCAAATAGTCGTGCGTCTGCGCGAGGCGTGCGATCAGCGCGTCGTCGATCGGCTTGACAAAGCGCATGTCGGCGACCGTGGCATCGAGTTGTGCCGCCGCCGCCATGGCCGGCGCAACCATGCTGCCAAAGGCGAGAATCGCCACGCGACGCCCGGCTGGGGCCTGACCCTCGCGACGCACAACCCCCTTGCCGATCGGCAGCGCCGTCATCGTCTGCTCGATGGCGGCACCCGTGCCCGCGCCACGCGGATAACGCACGGCCGACGGGCCGTCGATTTGCACGCCCGTGTACAGCATCTGACGGCATTCGTTTTCGTCCGATGGCGCCATCACGACCATGTTCGGGATACAACGCAGATACGCGATGTCGTAGGCGCCGGCATGCGTGGCGCCGTCCGCGCCCACGAGGCCCGAACGGTCGAGCGCGAACATTACCGGCAGATTCTGCAGCGCGACGTCGTGAATGAGTTGATCGTAACCGCGCTGCAGGAACGTCGAATAGATCGCCACCACCGGCTTGAGCCCTTCGGTCGCCATGCCGCCGGCAAACGTCACCGCGTGCTGCTCGGCGATGCCGACATCGTAATAGCGATCCGGGAAACGCTTTTCGAATTCAACCAGGCCCGAGCCTTCGCGCATGGCAGGGGTGATCCCCACGATGCGCTTGTCGGCGGCGGCCATATCGCACAGCCAGTCGCCGAACACCTGCGTGTAGGTCTTCTTGCTGCTCGTACTCGGCTTGATGCCTTCGGCCGGGTTGAATTTACCGGGGCCGTGGTACAGCACCGGATCGGCTTCCGCCAGCTTGTAGCCATAGCCCTTGCGCGTGACCACGTGCAGGAACTGGGGCCCCTTCAGATTCTTGATGTTCTCGAGCGTCGGAATCAACGAATCGAGGTCATGCCCGTCGATCGGGCCGATGTAGTTGAAGCCAAACTCCTCGAACATCGTGGCCGGCACGACCATGCCCTTGGCATGCTCCTCGAACTTGCGCGCAAGTTCCAGCACGGGCGGCGCCACGCTCAGCACCTTCTCCACGCCCTTCTTCGCGGCGGCGTAGAAGCGGCCCGACATCAGACGCGCCAGATACCGGTTGAGCGCGCCGACGGGCGGCGAAATCGACATGTCGTTGTCGTTCAGGATGACCAGTAGCGGCACGTCCTCGTGTACGCCTGCGTTGTTCATGGCTTCGAAGGCCATGCCCGCCGTCATGGCGCCGTCGCCGATCACCGCAATGCCGAAACGATCCTCGCCCTTGGTGCGCGCACCGAGCGCCATGCCGAGCGCCGCCGAAATCGACGTGCTCGAATGCGCGGTGCCGAAGGTGTCGTACGGCGATTCGTCGCGCTTCGGGAAACCCGAGATACCGCCGAGCTGACGCAGCGAGCCCATGGCCTCGCGACGCCCGGTCAGGATCTTGTGCGGGTAGCTCTGGTGACCCACGTCCCACACGATGCGATCTTCCGGCGTGTTGAAGACGTAGTGCAGCGCAATCGTCAGCTCGACCGTACCGAGATTGGACGACAAGTGACCGCCCGTACGCGACACACTCTCGAGCACGAAGGCGCGCAGCTCTTCGGCCAACGGCGCAAGTTGACGACGCTCCAGACGCCGCAACGCGGCCGGGTCATCGATGGTATTTAACAGTTCGTACATCGTCGTTCCATAGATAGGCGTTTTATCGGCCGGCGCCCCCAGAGCACCCGTTCCGATCTCCTGCCGGTGCGCTCTGTGGGGAGACCGCGCCGACCCTCCTTGCCCCTTGCTAGTTCTACTGCCAACCGCCTCCGGATCCCGTGATTCCTGCCACCGGAGGCCGTCTCAAACTTCCCTGTCCCGCCATTCCCACGGAATGACGCTCAGTTGATGCGATCCACCACGTAATCGGCCAGCGCACGCAGACGATCCGCGTTACCCAGCGATGCGCTCGCGGCATGGGCATCCGCTCGCAACTTTTCCGCGTAGGCGCGCGCGCCCTCCAGCCCCATCAGCGACACATAGGTCGGCTTGTCGTTGGCGGCATCCTTGCCGGCCGTCTTGCCCAGCGTCGCCGAATCGGCCGTCGTGTCGAGAATGTCATCGACGACCTGGAACGCGAGACCGACGGCGGCGGCGTACGCATCGAGCGCCACCGTTTCGTCGTCCGACAGCGCTCGGCCGCAAATGGCGCCCATGCGCAACGACGCGCGCAGCAGCGCACCCGTCTTCAGCCGATGCATGTTTTCCAGTTGCGACTGCGTGAGCTTGATGCCCACGCTCTCCAGATCGATCGCCTGGCCACCCGCCATGCCGAGCGCACCGGAAGCGAGCGCCAGTTCGCGCACCAGCGCGAGCGACTGCGCCGCGCTCAGGTCGCCGGTCGCCTCGCCCAGCAGCACGAATGCCTGCGTTTGCAACGCATCGCCCGCCAGCAGACCGGTCGCTTCGTCGTACTGCACGTGCACCGTGGGCTTGCCCCGGCGCAGATCGTCGTCGTCCATGCACGGCAGATCGTCGTGCACCAGCGAGTAGGCATGGATCATTTCCACAGCGCAGGCAGCGCGCGCAAGCGCGGTCTCGCTGGCCTGCGTCACCTCACCGGCCGCAAAGCACAGGAGCGGACGTACCCGCTTGCCGCCGCCGAGCACGGCATACCGCATCGATTCATTGAGCCGGGCCGAGCCGCCGTCGGCCGCACGCGGCAGCGCGGCGTCGAGCGCCTGTTCCACACGGGCCTGCACCGCCTGCATCCAGGCCTTGATATTCTGATCCGCCATCGTCTTCGTCCTGCACGTACCCGACCGGGTCGTGCGTGTTATTGCGTCGCCGCGGGCAGCCCGGGCGCGCTTTGGGTCGTGGGTCTTGCCTTGTCCCGCCGGATGCCGGTCAGAACTCGTCGCGCGTCGACGGCTCGAGCGGCTTGAGCGTCTCGCCTTCGAGCACCTTGACCTGCTGCTCGACTTTCTCGAGCAGGCCCTGGCAATACTTCACCAGCACGGCACCGCGCCGATAGGCGCCCAGCGATTCCTCCAGCCCCAGCTCACCGCCCTCCATGCGCCCGACGAGCTTTTCCAGCTCGGCAAGCGCAGCCTCGTAGGTCTCGGGCAGGTCCTGCGGCACCTCGGGCGCCGCGTCTTGCGACTTTGCAGTCTTGGCCATAAACGCAAAATTCGGGTCGAATGTTCCATTTTACGGCAAAAGCGGACTAGCTCGCAGAGCGTAAATTGCCTGAAATCCGGTCCGGATGACAATTTCCGGACATTATTTAACGTAAATCATGGACTTAGCGGCCCCCTGAGACACATACCGGGTATAATCGTCGGTTCCCCTAAATCGAATTTTCGATGGTTGGGTTGTTCACTGCTTTCAAGCTAGACGGGAGTGGGAATGTCCAATCTAAGCAGCGCTTTGCAATTGAAACCGGCCTCGAGCCAATTGCCGGTCTACACGTATTTCGACGAGGCGCTCCTTGCTCGCGAACGTGAAGTCCTCTTCAAACACGGCCCGCGTTACGTGGGCCATGAACTGATGGTGCCGGAAGCGGGCGACTATTTCGCCCTCCCGGCGGAGCAGGAAGGTCGCATGCTCGTGCGCAACGGCGCACAGGGGCAAGGCGGCGTGGAACTGCTCTCGAACGTCTGTCGTCATCGTCAGGCGGTCATGCTCAATGGTCGCGGGAACACGCCCAACATCGTGTGCCCGCTCCATCGCTGGACGTACGACACGAAGGGCGAACTGCTCGGCGCACCGCACTTCCCGGAAAAGCCCTGCCTGAACCTCGCCAAGTTCCCGCTGCAACGCTGGAACGGCTTGCTGTTCGAAGCCGAAGGCCGCGATGTGCAGGCCGATCTCGCCCGTCTGGGCGTGAAGCATCATCTCGACTTTTCGAATTTCATGTTCGATCACGTCGAAGTGCACGAATGCAACTACAACTGGAAGACGTTCATCGAGGTCTACCTCGAGGACTACCACGTCGTGCCGTTCCACCCCGGGCTGGGCAGCTTCGTCTCGTGCGAAGACCTGAGCTGGGAATTCGGCGACTGGTACAGCGTGCAGACGGTGGGCGTGCACGAAGGCCTCGCCAAGCCCGGCAGCCCGATCTATCGCCAGTGGCATGACGTGCTGCTGCGCTATCGCGAAGGCGTTCCGCCTGACTTCGGCGCGATCTGGATGGTGTACTACCCGCACCTGATGATCGAGTGGTATCCACACGTGCTGGTGGTATCGTGGCTGATTCCCCGAGGGCCGCAGAAGACGACCAACATCGTCGAATTCTATTACCCCGAGGAGATCGCACTGTTCGAGCGCGAATTCATCGAAGCCGAACGAGCCGCCTATATGGAGACGGCACGCGAGGACGACGAGATTGCCGAGCGCATGGATGCCGGTCGTCGCGCCCTGTACGAGCGCGGCGTGTCGGAAGTCGGCCCCTACCAGAGCCCGATGGAAGACGGCATGCAGCACTTCCACGAATTCCTCCGTCGCCAGATGGGGGACTTCTGAAGCACCGGGAACGCGCACGTCTCGCCGCGTGAGACGTCGCCCCGGGCCACGGACATTTTCGGGTGAACGTGTGGCGCGGGCGAGACTGAATTAAATATTTGCCGAAAATTCGCCGAACGGCGGGCCATGCGCCCGCCGTTTTCGTTAGAATCGTCGCCATGCTTCAGCCATGACCGCCCGGTCATCCCGTGTGCAGCAAGCGTCGCTCACGCACCGCACACCCCGCGCGCCGCGTCGGCCCTGCACTTTGTGGCCGATCACCGGCCCTATTCGCCCAATTCACCCCATTTGCCATGCAATCGCTCTGGATGTTGGTCTCCGCCTTCATGTTCACGCTGATGGGGCTCTGCATCAAGCTGGCGGCAAACGAATACAACACCGGCGAAATCGTGCTCTATCGGAGCCTGATCGGCGTGATCGTGCTCCTGGTGATCGCCCGCGCGCGAGGCCAGACGATCCGCACTCGCCACCTTGGCTCCCACATCAAGCGCAGCACGGCCGGCGTGATATCGCTGGGCCTGTGGTTTTTTTCGCTGACGCAACTGCCGCTCTCCACGGCGATGACGCTCAACTACATGTCGCCGATCTGGATCTCGCTGATCGTGATGGCAACGGCGGCGATGCGTGGCAGCCTGCGCACCGATTTCCGCCTCGTCGCCGCGATCTTCGCGGGCTTTGTGGGCGTTGCGCTGCTGCTGCAACCGACGATCGACAGCCAGGCCTGGGGTGGCGGCGTGGCAGGCGTGATTTCCGGCGTGTTCTCGGCCGTCGCCTACATGCAGGTCAAGGAACTCGGCGCCGCCGGCGAGCCGGACTGGCGCATCGTGTTCTATTTTTCGCTCGGCGGCGTCCTGCTCGGTCTGGGCTGGGTGGCGATCGACGGCGTCCACGCCCTCACCTGGCGCGGCGCCGGCCTGATGCTGGGCATCGGTATCGCCGCGCTGATCGCGCAAACGGCGCTCACCCGGGCGTTCAGCCTGGGCAACACGCTGGTCACTGCGAATCTGCAATATTCCGGCGTAATCTTCGCTACACTGATCAGCATGCTTGTCTGGGGCGATTGGCCCGCGCTGGCCGGCTGGATCGGCATGCTGCTGATCGTGGCGAGCGGCATGACGGCGCTGCGACGGCCGCAGCCGACGGCCTGATCGCTCGCGCCATTGCGCCCGGGCACTCGCTCCGGCAAGCAGGCAACCCGATCCGTTCCCGCTGAACGATTCCCCCACGCCCGTCTGCGGAGATGTCATGACTCACACGCACTTCACCACGCTCATCAGTCCGCAAAATCTCGACGCGCTGATGCAAACCGCCGCCGGTGGCGGCGCCCCGGTGGTCATCTTCGACTGCCGCTTCGATCTCGCCGACCCGGCGGCCGGCGAAGCGGCTTATGTCGAAGGCCACATTTTCGGCGCGTTCTATGCTCACCTCGAGCGCGACCTTTCCGGGAAGACGACCGGCAAGAATGGGCGTCATCCATTGCCCGAGCGCGATGCGCTGGTGCGCCAGCTCGCCGCGTGCGGGTTGTCGAGGAAGCAGCAGGTCGTCGCCTACGACGCACAGGGCGGCATGTACGCGGCGCGGCTCTGGTGGCTGCTGCGCTGGCTGGGCCACGAGTCGGTGGCAGTGCTCGACGGCGGCCTGCAGGCCTGGCAGGCGGCGGGCTTCAAGCTCGATGCCGCCCCGCCGGAAGCCCCGCCGCCGGGCGACTTCACTCCCGGCGAGCCGCTCGCCACGACCGCCGATGCCGCCGCGATCGAGCGCAACCTGAGCTCGCACGAGCGGCTCGTGGTCGACGCGCGAGCGCCGGACCGGTATCGGGGCGAGAACGAGACGATCGACCCGATCGGCGGCCACATTCCCGGCGCCGTCAATCGCTTCTTCAAGGACAACCTTGGGCCCGACGGGCGCTTCAAGCCCGCGGCCGCGCTTCGCGAGGATTTCATGAAGGTGCTCGGCAAGGAGCGCCAGCCCGAGCGCGTCATCGCGCAGTGCGGCTCCGGCGTGACGGCTTGCCACAACCTGCTGGCGATGGAGGTGGCCGGACTGCACGGCGCGAGTCTGTATGCGGGATCGTGGAGCGAATGGTGCGCCGACAAGCGACGCCCCGTCGCGACAGGCGCGCAACCCTGAGCCGCGTGTCGCACGTAATTTCGTGCGAACGCGCACCGACGAAAATGGGCGTCCCGAGGGACGCCCATTTTTGCTTCTGCCCGGCAGCCGGCCGAGCGCGTTGCCCGGAAGCCATACCGCCCTCCGGCCAACGCTGGCTGGCGGCTAGCCGCTAATGCCTGGGCGCGGACATGGCGAGCGCGCTGCCCGGCTCGTCCCGATCGTGCCCGTGTCCGTGTCCGTGGTCGTGATCGTGCCCATTGAGCCAGATCACCAGGGCGAGACCTACGCCGATCAGCAGGATCTGCGGCAGTGCGTCGCGCGGCGACGTGCGGCGTTGCATCTGCGGCATCAGATCCGACACGGCGATATAGAGGAAGCTGCTCGCCGCGAGCGCCAGCAGATAGGGGATCAGGCCCTGCAGGCGGTCGAGCATGAAGTAGCCGAGCACGCCGCCGAGCAACGCCGTCAGGCTCGACGCCAACGTCAGCACCAGGGCCTTGCGGCGCTTGAACCCCGCATTGAGCAGCACCATGAAGTCGCCCAGTTTGTGCGCCACCTCATGCACCGTGATCGACACGGTCGCGGCCACGCCAAGGCGCGGATCGGTCAGAAAGGCCGCCGCGATCACCACGCCGTCGGCGAAGTTGTGGATCGCACTGCCGACCAGGATCATCCAGCCCCCCTTGCCGGCTTCGTGGGCGTCGTGCCCATGCTCGTGATGATGTCCGTCGCCCTCGTGGTGGTGACTGTGGCGCAGCAGCGCCAGCTTCTCCAGCAAAAAAAACCCGAGCAACCCGCCCAGGAGCCAGCGTGTGATCACGTGCGCGTCGACGTGAGATTCAAGGCTCTCCGGCAACAGATGCAGCAGCGCCGTGCCGAGCAGCACTCCCGCCGAGAAGCTCACCATCTTGTCGATGAGCCTGGAGAGCACGCCCGGGGGCAGCGACGCCGCGCCGGCAAGGCTCAGCACGCCGGAGGCAAGCGTGGCGATAACGATGAAAAGAAAAGTGGCGTCGATGGTCGTTCTCCCGCGGGCAAGCCGGCGATTTAACCAGCTTTTGCCGTGACAGGCAAACAGGCGGGCAATGGCGCGTCGTCCCTGCCTTGCGCTGTCGCGTGCTCAGGCCACACCGTGCTTGCGGAACCAGTCCAGCGCATCCTTCCACCCCTGCCGGGCATCGGCCTCGACGTAGCTCGACCGGTAGTCCGCGAAGAAGGCGTGACCGGAGTTCGGGAACACCTTGAGCTCGGACGCCTTCGACGCGGCGTCGCCCCTGGCCAGCGCTTCGCGGGCCTGCTCGACGCTCGCCACCGGAATTCCCGTGTCCTTGCCCCCGTACAGGCCGAGCAGCGGTCCGTGCAGCTTGCCGGCGATGTCGATCGGGTTGACCGGAAAGTTCGCGCTCCTGTCGCCGACGATGCGTCCGTACCAGGCCACCGCCGCCTTCACGTTCGGGTTGTGGGCGTTGTACAGCCAGGTGATGCGTCCGCCCCAGCAGAAGCCGGTGATCCCGAGGCGCTTTTCGTCCCCGCCATTGGCGACGGCCCACTTGACCGTGGCATCGATGTCACCGAGCACCTGATTGTCCGGTGTTTTGGCAACGATCTGCGACTGGATTTCCGCGATCGTGCCGAGCGACTGCGGATCGCCGGCCCGCGCAAACAGTTCGGGCGCAAGCGCAAAGTAGCCAAGCTTGGCGAAGCGACGACAAATATCGGCGATGTGCTGATGCACGCCGAAGATCTCGGAGACGACGATCACCGTCGGCAGGTGCGTCTTGCCGGCGGGCCTGGCGTAGTACACCGGCATCTTGACGCCCGGCACTTCGAGCAGGGTCTCGCCCGCGTCGAGTCCCTGAGTGTCGGTTGTGATCGTTTCCGCTGACACCGGCAACACCGCCAGCGCGAACGCCGAGCCCACGGCAGCCTTCAGGAAATCACGGCGGTTGCGCGGCGCCACTTCGGGCACGAGACTATCGAGATCCGCTTGCGTCATGTCGCACTCCAGAGAGAATTGAAAAGGCGAGACGGGTCGCCGGCCCGAAGGCTGGACGTTCGGATATTACCCGGAACTAGTGCAGCTTCACACGCGGGACGGTGGAGCGACGCAGGCGATTGGCCACCGTGTCGAGCATCATGCGCCACACGCCGTGCAGCGCCGCGACGTGCATGCGGTACAACGACGTGTACATCACCCGTGCGAACAGCCCCTCGATGAACATGCTGCCGCCGATCAGCCCGCCCATCAGGTTGCCCACCGCGCTGAACTTGCCCAGCGACACGAGCGAGCCGAAATCGCGATAGGTGAACGTCGGCAGGGCTTGCCCCTTCAGGCGCGCGTCGATGGCCTTCACCAGGAAACTCGCCTGCTGGTGCGCGGCCTGCGCGCGCGGGGGCACGAATCCGTGCTCGGGCCACTCGCAACTGGCGCAATCGCCGAAGGCGAAGATGTCGGGATCGGACTTGCTCTGCAGCGTGGGCAGCACTTCGATCTGGTTCAGACGATTGACGGCAAGCCCCAGCGTGCCGAGCACCGCCGGCGCCGTAATTCCCGCTGACCAGACGGTGATGTCGGCCGGCAGCACCTTGCCGCCGGTGGTCGTGACTTCGTGCTTCCGGACCTCGGCCACGGAATCGCCGCACAAGATATCGACGTCGAGCTTGCCGAGCAGGCCGGCCACGGCGCCCGAAACACGCTCGGGCAACGCCTTCAGAATGCGCGGGCTGGATTCGATGATGGTAATACGCACGTCCTTGCGCGGGTCGAGCTTGAGCCCGTAGGAACGCAGCACTTCAGCGGTATTGCGCAGCTCGGCCGACAGTTCCACGCCCGTGGCACCCGCCCCCACAATGACGAGATTGACCTTCGGACGCGCCGGCGGCGGCGTCGAGCGCCGTACCCCGGCGGCAGCGGCATCCGTCGTCGTGTCCGCACCGTTCACTGCGTTCGCAGCGCCTGGCGACGGCGATTCCTCGGCCGCGTTTTGAGCGCGTACGCAAGCCGCCATCAGGCGACGACGGAAGCGTTCGGCCTGCTCGACGGTATCGAGCGCGATGGTGTTTTCCTGCGCACCGGGCACACCAAAGAAGTTGGTCGTGCTGCCAATGGCCAGCACGAGGGTGTCGTACGGTAGCGTGCGCTCGGGCAGGAGATCGCCCTCGCCTTCGTCAGGCGCCGCGGGTAGCGCCGCCAGGCGAATGGTCTTCGCCTCCCGATCGAGGCCGATCATCTCGCCCGCCGCGAACTCGAAGTGATGCCAATTGGCTTGCGCGACATAGGAGAGCTGATGCGTCGCCGTGTCCATCACACCGGCCGCGACCTCGTGCAGCAACGGTTTCCAGATGTGCGAAGACGAACGATCGACCAACGTAATCCGAACGTCCTTGCCACGCCCGTACTTGTCCCCCAACCGGGTGACGAGTTCGAGACCGCCGGCGCCGCCGCCGACCACAACGATACGATGCACACTCACGATAACTCCCCGTGCCTGGAAAACCGTCCGGCCGGTCGGCGTCTGCTCGACCGGCGATAGCGATTACCTTACCGCAGAGTACGAACTTCGGGTATTCCGCCCACCCTATTCCCGCTATTGCGTGCCGCTGATCGCCACAGCGCGCCACAGCGTCAGTGCGCCTGTTCCCAGTTCTCGCCCACGCCGACTTCCGCCACGAGCGGCACGCGCAGCTTCGCCACACCGCACATCAGCTCCGGCAATCGCTTGCGGACTTCCGCGAGTTCGTGATCGGGCACCTCGAGCACCAGTTCGTCGTGCACCTGCATGATCTGACGCGTCTGCATGCCGCTGTCGTCCAGCCAGCGCTGCACGGCGATCATCGACAGCTTGATGAGATCGGCGGCCGTTCCCTGCATGGGCGCATTGATGGCGGCACGCTCGGCCGCCTGACGGCGCGGGCCATTGCCGCCGTTGATATCCGGCAGCCAGAGGCGGCGCCCGAACACCGTCTCCACGTACCCGCGTGCCTTGGCGCTCTTGCGAGTCTCGTCCATGTAACGCGCCACGCCCGGATACCGCATGAAGTAGCGGTCGATGTATTGCTTGGCGGCGTCGCGCTCGATGCCGAGGTTCGCCGCCAGGCCGAATGCACTCATGCCGTAGATCAGACCGAAGTTGATGACCTTGGCATAGCGGCGCTGCTCGGACGACACCTCCAGCGGCGTGACGGCAAAGATCTCGGCCGCGGTGGCGCGGTGAATGTCTTCGCCGTTGGCAAAGGCGCGCAGCAGGCTTTCGTCGCCCGAGATGTGCGCCATGATGCGCAGTTCGATCTGCGAATAGTCGGCAGAGACCAGTTGGCTGCCCGGGGGCGCCACGAATGCCTCGCGAATGCGCCGGCCCTCGGGCGTGCGCACCGGAATGTTCTGCAGGTTCGGATCGTTCGATGCCAGACGCCCCGTGATCGCCACGGCTTGCGCGTAGTTCGTGTGCACCCTGCCGGTCGACGGATTGACCATCCTCGGCAGCTTGTCCGTATACGTCGACTTGAGCTTGGCCAGACCTCGATACTCGAGCAGCACCTTCGGCAGCGGGTAATCCTCGGCCAGCTTCTGAAGCACTTCTTCATCGGTCGACGGTGCGCCGCTCGCCGTCTTCTTCACGACAGGCAACTGCAACTGAGTGAAGAAGATGTCGCCAATCTGCTTGGGTGAATTCAGATTGAACTGCTGCCCGGCGAGCGTGAACGCCTCGGCTTCGAGCGCGATGAGCTTGTGGCCGATTTCGTCGCTCTGCGCGGCCAGGCGCGCCGTATCGACAAGCACCCCGTTGCGCTCCATGCGCTGGAGCACGCGCGCGGTCGGCAGCTCGATGTTGGCGTAGACGAATTCGAGCGTGGCCTCGCGCGCGACATCGGGGTAGAGCGCGCGATGCAGGCGCAGTGTGATGTCAGCGTCCTCGGCGGCGTACTCGGTCGCGCGCTCGACACTCACCTCGTCGAACCCGATCTGCTTGGCGCCCTTGCCGCACACATCCTCGTACTTCACCGTCGTCACGCCCAGATGGCGCGACGCGAGGCTGTCCATGTCGTGGTTACGATGCGACTCGAGCACGTACGACTCGAGCAGCGTGTCGTGGGCGATGCCGCCCAGCTTGATGCCGTAATTCTCGAGCACATGCGCGTCATACTTCAGATTCTGCCCCACCTTCTTGTGCTCCGGGCTTTCCAGCCAGGGCTTCAGACGGGCAAGCACTTCGTCGCGCGGCAATTGCTCGACTTCACCCGGCGCGCGATGGGCGACCGGGATATAGGCGGCGCGTCCCGGCTCGCACGAGAACGACAGGCCGACGAGCTGCGCCTGCATCGCATCGAGCGACGTTGTCTCGGTGTCGAACGCCGTAAGGTCGGCGGCTTCGATGACCTCGAGCCACGCGTCGAACTGCTCCCACGTAAGCACGGCGTCGTATCGACGCTCGATGGTGTCGGCGACTGGCGCCGGCGCCGCCTCCCCTGCCTGGGCCGCCACCGCGGTCTGCGCTTCGCGCAGCAATGTCTTGAAGCCGTGGCGCGCGAAGAAGTCGCGCAACGTCTCGGCATCTTCGGGCTGGGTCTGGAGGCTCGCCTCGATGGAGGTGACCTGAGGGGCGAGATCGCAATCGACGGCCACCGTCACGAGCTTGCGTCCCATCGGCAGCCAGTCCAGCGCGCGGCGCAGGTTCTCGCCGACCGCGCCCTTCACCTGCTCGGCATTGGCCACGAGGTTGTCGAGATCGCCATACTGCGTGAGCCATTTCACGGCCGTCTTGGGGCCGCACTTCTCGACACCCGGCACGTTGTCCACGGTATCGCCCACCAGTGTCAGGTAGTCGACGATGCGCTCGGGCGGCACGCCGAACTTCGCGGTCACGGCGGCAATGTCCAGCGTCTCGTTCGTCATCGTGTTCACGAGCGTCACATGCTCGTTGACGAGTTGTGCCAGATCCTTGTCGCCGGTCGAGACGACCACGCGCATGCCGCGCGCAACGGCCTGTTTGGCCAGGGTGCCGATGACGTCGTCGGCTTCCACGCCGTCGATCATCAGCAGCGGCCAGCCCATGGCGCGCACGGCCTCGTGGATGGGTTCGATCTGCGCGCGCAGATCGTCGGGCATCGCCGGTCGATGCGCCTTGTATTCGGGGTACCAATCGTCGCGAAACGTCTTGCCCTTGGCGTCGAAAACGCAGGCGCTATACTCTGCATGTACGTCTTTACGCATGCGGCGCAGCATATTGACGATGCCGTGAAGGGCTCCGGTGGGTTCGCCGTTGGGGCCGCGCAAATCCGGCAGGGCGTGATAGGCTCGATACAGATAACTCGAACCATCGACCAATAAGAGCGTCTTACCTTCCAGACTTTGCTGTTCCGACATATGACCAAGAGAAGAAAAGAAATACCGAGTCTGCGCATGCTGGCAGACCATGAGCGCGCCACTGCCAAAAAGGCGCGCGCGTCGTGGCAGATGTTCACGATTATGGCAGAGTTCATCGAGGCTACCGAGTACCTCTCCGAGATCCGACCGGCCGTGAGCATCTACGGCAGCGCACGCATCAAACCGAAGTCGCCGTTCTACAAACTGACGATGACCATCGCCCGCAAATTCTCCGACAACGGGTTTGCGGTGATCTCCGGCGGCGGCCCCGGCATCATGGAAGCGGCCAACAAGGGCGCCCACGGCGGGGCATCGCCGACCGTGGGTCTGAACATCGAACTGCCGCACGAACAGAAGGGCAACCAGTGGCAGGACATCTCGCTGCGCTTTCGCCACTTCTTCACGCGCAAGGTCACGTTCGTGAAGAACTCGGACGCCTTCGTGATCATGCCCGGCGGCTTCGGCACGCTCGATGAATTGTCCGAAGTGCTGACCCTCATCCAGACACAGAAATCGCGCCACGTGCCCGTCATTCTCGTGGGCACCGAATTCTGGAAGGGCCTGCTCGACTGGGTGCGCTCGACCATGCTGCCGATGGGTCTCATCGGAGAGAAGGATCTGGATCTGGTTCAGGTCATCGACGACCCGGACGAAATCCTCAAGGCCGTTTTCGCGTTCTACGACGGTCACATCGAACCCGAGACGGAAACGAGCGAGAAGATGTTCTATCTGTGAGCGGCCCGCCGACTGGCGATCCTCCAAGCGAATACGGCGCCGCGAGACTCTCGCAGGCGCCGTATTTTTTCATTGCCGACCGATCCTCGACGACCGGTCAGCCGCACAGGGCGATGTGCCCGCCCCTGATCAGCAGCCGGTTTCGCGCGGCGTCGTTTCCACTTCGAGACCGAACAGCGGACGCAGGCGCGTGCCCAGCACATTGCCCAGGAATGCCGCGACGAGCCACAGCCAGCCGTGCAGGCTGCCCGAGACGATGCCGCTGAAGTAGGCGCCGATATTGCAGCCATACGCGAGACGCGCGCCATAGCCGAGCAGCAGGCCGCCCACGACCGCCGCAATCAGCGAGCGCACCGGAATCTTCCAGACCGGCGCGAACTTGCCGGCGATCGACGCTGCGGCAAGCGCGCCGAGAATGATGCCGATGTCCATGACGGTGGTGACGTCCTGCGCCACCGGCGCATTGAGGACATTCGCCTGCTTGGCCCAATACGGCCACGACGCCACATCGATCCCCATCGCCATGAAGGCCTTCGCACCCCAGAGCGCAAACGCCGATGTCACGCCCCACGGACGACCGGCCAACGCCAGCGTCGCGTAGTTCAGCAGCACGAGTGCCAGCGCCCCCCAGAGCAAAGGCCATGGGCCGCGTAGCAGCGTGGGCTTGCCCTTGGCGCTGCGCGTCATCGGCACACCGACGATACGGCCATGGCGACGCTTTTCCGCCCAGAGTGTGAAAACACCGATCGCCGCAAACAACGCCAGATTCGCCACGAGCGCGGGCCACAGGCCCCAGGCCTTCACCAGCGAGACCGGCTTGATGTGCGGCAGCGCCTCCCACCACGGCAGATGCGCCGTGGCCAGGACCGAGCCGACGACAAAAGCCGCGAGCGTGACGATCATGCGTGTGCTGCCACCGCCGACCGTGTACAGCGTGCCCGACGCGCAACCGCCGCCGAGCTGCATGCCGATACCGAACATGAACGCGCCGAACGCCACCGACACGCCCACCGGTGACACGAAACCGGCCACTTTGTTGCCGAACAGCGTGCCGTCGGCCAGCGCGGGGAAGAAGAGCACCACGCCGACGGCCAACATGATCATCTGCGCGCGCAGACCGGCGCCGCGACGGTCGGCGATGAAGACACGCCAGGCCGACGTGAAGCCGAACGCCGCGTGGTACAGGGTCACGCCGAGCAAAGCCCCCACGCCGGCGAGTGCGGCCTGTCTGGGTCCAACCGTGGCTTGCAGGTAAGCGATGCCCACGGCGATCAGCACGAGCGCGGCAACGAGCGGGCGGGCGTTGAAGGAGGAAGACGGTGAAGGCGGGGCCGCTTTGATGGCGGCCGAGGCAGTAGAAGACGACATGACTTTCGGACTCCGGAATGCAGATGGGCGGCACGTGGCCGCCCATTTGGACAATGCCGCAGCATGACAGAACACAATCACCACGAAAACGATGGTTTCGTGATTTACATATAACCGCAGGAAATATGGAAAAGCTTCGCGGCACAGTCGTCGTTCACTGCGATGGCCGCGGCACTCCGCCGCGTTGGCGCATGGAAGCGCCGCAGGCAAGTCACCACGGTGGATTCCGCGCGATTTCACGATGCGAAGCGAGGGACGTTTGATAGAATGAACATATTGGAACCCGCCGCACGCATCCGGCTTGCGCCGCACGGCACCCGCAGGTTCCCGCCCTCGGAGAATAATGATGAAAATGCGCTTTTCCCGTGCCCTGCCCCTGCTGTTCGGTGCCGGCCTGTTGCTCGCCGGTCATGCGTTTGCCCAGAATGGCAAGGAAACCGCCGCGCAAGCCGCCAAACGCGAAGCCGACGCCCGTGCCGCGGCCTCCAGCAATTCGTCCGTCGATGTGAACCAGGAGCGCAAACCGGCCTTCTACGTCAACGATCAGGGCACGACCGTGACCGAGTACCGAGATCGCGGCAAGCCGACCGAGATTGACGTCCACTCGCGCTTCGGGACCAACTACCAGTTGACCACGCCGCCCGACAACGCGCCGCGCTCGCGCGACAACACGTCGCAAAACGACCGTTTGCCGTCCGTGGGTCTGAAGTTCTGACGTCTCTGGTAATCTGACGCCCTTGCGCGCGCCGCGTACCGAAGCGCGGCGCGCCTGCTTTCTGTCTGTCTCGAACCCACGGCCCGCTGCCGATGCGCGGGCCGTTTGTCTGAGACACCTCCTCTCAACGCACGCATGGCCGTTTTCACTTCCGTCTCGCCCGAGCAGCTCGCACAGTGGCTGCAACGCTACGATTTGGGGAAAGTCCTGGACTTCCGGGGCATCAGTTCCGGCATCGAGAACACCAATTACTTCCTGACGACAGAGCGCGGCGAGTTCGTGCTGACGCTGTTCGAGAAGCTCACGGCCACGCAGTTGCCGTTTTATCTGCAATTGATGGGGCATCTGGCGCATCACGCCGTGCCGGTGCCCGACCCGGTGCCGGATCGCGCAGGCGAAATTCTCGGCGAATTGAACGGCAAGCCCGCGACCATTGTCACCAAGCTCGCCGGCCGCTCCGAACTCGCCCCGACGCCGGAGCACTGCGCCCACGTTGGTGCGATGCTCGCGCGCATGCACCTCGCGGGCCGCGACTACACGCTGGAGCAGGCCAACCTGCGCAGCCTGCCGTGGTGGCGCGAGGCCGCGCCCGAAGTGCTTCCCTTCCTGAGCGACGCCGAGCGGGCACTGCTCGAGAGCGAAATGGCGCATCAGGAAGCCTTCTTCGCGTCGGACGACTATCGCGCGATGCAGGCCGGGCCGTGCCACTGCGATCTGTTTCGCGACAATGTCCTGTTCGACACCGCGCCGGACGGCTCGCCGCGGCTGGGCGGATTCTTCGATTTTTATTTCGCCGGTTGCGACAAGTGGCTGTTCGATCTGGCCGTGACGGTCAACGACTGGTGCTGCGACCTGTCGAGCGGCGCACTCGACGACGCCCGGGTGCATGCCATGCTGCGCGCCTACGAGACCGTGCGGCCGCTCACCGATGGCGAGGCGTCGCACTGGCGCGACATGCTGCGCGCGGGCGCGCTGCGCTTCTGGCTCTCGCGCCTGTATGATTTTCATTTACCGCGAGCCGCCGAGATGCTCAAGCCGCACGACCCCCGGCATTTCGAACGAATCCTGCGCCAGCGCATCGAAGCCGTTTCCATTCCCTGGCTGTAACCCGACGCCCCATCGGAGTCATTCGAACCCTATGCAATTGCTTGAAGTCCCGCCGAAGAGTGGCTATGTGTGGCTACGCCAGGGCATCTGGCTGTTCCGCAAGAATCCGCTCGCCATTCTGACGCTGCTCTTCGCCTACCTGTTCGGCGTGATGGTGCTGTCGATCCTGCCGATCGTGGGCGCCTTCCTGCCGCTGCTGTTCATCCCCGGCCTGTCCGTCGGCTTCATGGCGGCCTGCCGCGACATCATCAAGAACAAGCCGGTGTTGCCCCCGGTACTGCTCGACGGCTTCCGTGGCCACGGCAAGGAAGTCTCGCGCCGCCTGCTCATGCTCGGCGGCTATTACATCGTCGCCATGGCCTTCGTGTTCCTGTTCTCGGCCGTGTTCGACGGCGGCGACCTGCTGGGCAAGATGCTCTTTGGCGGGCGCATCAGCGAGGAATCGCTCATGAGCGGTTCGATGGGCCAGGCGATGCTTGCCGCCGCCGTGGCCTACATTCCGGTCGCGATGATGTTCTGGTTCGCGCCGGTGCTGGTCGCCTGGCACGACATTCCGCCCATCAAGGCGCTGTTCTTCAGTTGGACGGCATGCGTGCGCAACCTGCGCGCATTCATCGTCTACGGCCTTTGCACGGCCGTCGTGGCGACCGTCGTGCCGCTCGTCTTCGCGCTCCTGATGGCCGCCATGGGCGTTCACCAGTACGCAATGCTCGTGCTCATGCCGTATTCGATCCTTTTCACGGCCGTGTTGTATTGCTCCTTTTACGCAAGCTATCGCGGCTGTTTTGGCGTCCAGGAAATCGGCGCCATCGATCCGAACGTCGCACCGCCCGAGGCGTAAGCGTTCGAACGACCACGAAAAAAGGCACCCGTGGGTGCCTTTTTTCATCATTCGGGCTCCGTGGGGGCCTGATGCGGGCGCCCGCCTCCCGGGCTCACTCGATCGGTTGCAGCTTCGCCACGGCCAGCGCCAGCCATTTCTCGCCATGACGGCCGAACTTCACGTGCGCCCGCGCTTCGTCGCCCGTGCCTTCCAGCCCGATGATCTTGCCCTCGCCGAACTTGGTGTGGAAAACGCCCTGCCCTAGCTTGAAGCCCGTCTCGGAGGCACGCGAGCGATCGGCCAGCGCCTTTTCCGACCGGGTGGCCGCCCACTCGTCCTGCTTCGGCGCGCTCGGACGCGCAAACCAGTCACGCCCCCACGCCGGCTCGGCCTGCGGCAGGCGGCCGCCCGGCTGCGCACGCGGCGTGAGGAACTTGAGGACTTCCTCGGGGATTTCGTCGAAAAAGCGCGAGCGAATGTTGTATCGCGTCTGACCGTGGAGCATGCGGCTTTGCGTGAACGACAGGTAGAGGCGCTCCTTCGCGCGCGTGATCGCCACGTACATCAGCCGGCGCTCTTCTTCGAGCCCGTCGAGTTCGAGCGCACTGTTCTCGTGCGGGAACAAGCCCTCTTCCAGGCCGGTCACGAAAACAGCCGTGAATTCCAGGCCCTTGGCCGCATGCACGGTCATGAGCTGCACCGCGTCCTGCCCGGCTTCCGCCTGGTTGTCGCCCGCTTCGAGCGAGGCGTGCGACAGGAATCCGGCCAGCGGCGTCATCTCGACCGGCGTATCGGCGTCGACCACGCCGTCGGGCGACGCCAGCACGTCCGGCGCACCCGGCAACGCCGGACGCATCGCGATCAGTCGTGCCGGGGCATCGAGCCCGTAGCCCTCCTCCGCAATGAACGCCGTGGCGGCGTGCACGAGTTCCTGCAGGTTCTCGATGCGATCCTGGCCTTCCTTCTCCGTCTGATAGTGCGCCACCAGCCCGCTCGCGTCGATCACATGCGTGACGACTTCGGGCAGCGTGAGGCGCTCCGTGGCGTGACGCATCTGCTCGATCAGACGCACGAACGCTGTCAGATGGGTCCCTGCCTTGCCGGTCATGTACGGGACCGCCGCGTACATCGAGCAGTTGTACAGACGCGCGGCGTCGGCCAGTTGCTCGAGCGAGCGAGCGCCGATGCCGCGCGTCGGGAAATTCACGACGCGAGCGAAGGCGGTGTCGTCGTTCGGATTCTCGATCAGGCGCAGATAGGCGAGCGCGTGCTTGACTTCCTGACGCTCGAAAAAGCGCAGGCCGCCGTACACCCGATAAGCGATGCCCGCGCCCACGAGCGCGTGCTCCATCACGCGAGACTGGGCGTTGCTGCGGTACAGGATGGCAATATCCTGCCGCGACAGTCCCTGGGCGACCAGCGCCTTGATTTCGTCGACGAGCCAGCTCGCCTCCTGGAGATCCGTCGGCGCCTCGTAGACGCGAATCGGCTCGCCATGCCCCGCATCGGTGCGCAGGTTCTTGCCCAGCCGCCGTGCGTTGTTCGAGATCAGCGCGTTGGCCGCATCGAGGATGTTGCCGTGCGAACGGTAGTTTTGCTCGAGCTTGATCAGGTGGCGCACCCGGAATTCGCGCTCGAAGTCGGCCATATTGCCGACGTTGGCACCACGAAACGCGTAGATGCTCTGATCGTCGTCGCCCACGGCGAAAACCGCCGCGTTCGAACCCGCGAGCATCTTGAGCCAGGCGTACTGGAGCTTGTTCGTGTCCTGGAACTCGTCGACGAGGATGTGCCGGAAGCGCGTCTGGTAATGCACGCGCAGCGGCTCGTTGTGCTTGAGCAGCTCGAAGCAGCGCAGCAGCAGCTCGGCGAAATCGACCACGCCCTCACGCTGGCATTGCTCCTGATAGGCGGAATACAGCTCGACGAACTTCTGGTTGAAGGCGTCGTTGGCCTCGACCTCATGCGGCCGCAGGCCCTGCTCCTTGGCGCTATTGATGAAATACTGCAGGTTTTTCGGCGGATACTTCTCGTCGTCGACGTTGGCCGCCTTCATCATCCGCTTGATGGCCGAGAGCTGATCGGCCTGGTCGAGAATCTGGAAGCTCTGCGGCAGTCCGGCGTCGCGGAAATGGGCGCGCAACATGCGGTTGCACAGACCGTGGAAGGTGCCGATCCACATCGCGCGCGTGCTGATCGGCAGCATCGCGCCCAGACGGGCCTGCATTTCCTTGGCGGCCTTGTTGGTGAAGGTCACCGCCAGAATACCGGCCGGGCTCACATGGCCCTGCTGGATCAGCCAGGCGATGCGCGTGGTCAGCACGCGCGTCTTGCCGGAACCCGCCCCTGCCAGAATGAGGGCCGGCTCGTCCGGAAGGGTCACGGCGGCCAGTTGTTCGGGGTTCAGGTTGGCGAGCAGATCGGGCATGTCGGGAAGGAATTTCGAGTGAAGCCCGATTATAAATCCTGCTGCGGCGCGGAAATGGCACCGAATCTTTTATAATTCAGGGTTTCACGCATTACACGGTCCATCCAATCCATGAGCGACAGCGACAATACGCTTGCCAAGAGCTTCGAGCCGCAGGACGTCGAAGCCCACTGGGGCCCCGAATGGGAGCGCCGCGGCTATGCCCGGCCGACTTTCGACGAGGCCCGCGAAGATTTCAGCATCCAGTTGCCGCCGCCGAACGTCACCGGCACGCTGCACATGGGTCACGCGTTCAACCAGACGATCATGGATGGCCTGACCCGCTATCACCGCATGAAGGGCGCGAACACCCTCTGGGTCCCGGGCACCGACCACGCGGGCATCGCCACGCAGATCGTCGTCGAGCGCCAACTCGATGCCCAGAAGGTCTCACGCCACGACCTCGGTCGCGAAAAGTTCGTCGAGCGCGTCTGGGAGTGGAAGGAACAGTCGGGCAGCACGATCACACGCCAGGTGCGACGCCTGGGCGCCTCCATCGACTGGAGCCGCGAGTACTTCACGATGGACGAAAAGATGTCGCGAGCAGTGCGCGACGTGTTCGTCACGCTGTACGAGCAAGGCCTGATCTACCGCGGCAAGCGTCTCGTGAACTGGGAATCGACGCTGCTCACCGCCGTGTCCGACCTGGAAGTGGTGAGCGAGGAAGAAGACGGCTCGCTGTGGCACATCCGCTACCCGCTCGCCGACGGTTCGGGCTCGCTCACGGTCGCCACCACGCGTCCGGAAACGATGCTCGGCGACACCGCGCTGATGGTGCATCCGGAAGACGAGCGCTACCGGCATCTCATCGGCAAGACGGCGAAATTGCCGCTGTCAGAGCGTGAAATTCCGATCATCGCAGACGATTACGTCGATCGAGAGTTCGGCACCGGCGTGGTCAAGGTCACGCCCGCGCACGACTTCAACGACTACGCCGTCGGTCAGCGCCACAACCTGCCGCAGATCAACATCCTCACGCTCGACGCGAAGATCAACGACAACGCGCCGGAAAAGTACCGCGGCCTGGACCGCTTCGACGCGCGCAAGCAGATCGTGGCCGATCTCGACGCCCAGGGCCTGCTCGAGTCCGTCAAACCTCATAAGCTGATGGTGCCGCGTAGCGACCGCACCGGCACGGTGATCGAGCCGATGCTCACCGACCAGTGGTTCGTGGCCATGAGCAAGCCGGCGCCCGAGGGCACGTTCCATCCGGGCAAGTCGATCACCGAGACCGCGCTCGACGTCGTGCGCAGCGGCGAAATCAAGTTCGTCCCCGAGAACTGGACCACGACGTACAACCAGTGGCTGGAGAACATCCAGGACTGGTGTATTTCCCGTCAGCTCTGGTGGGGCCACCAGATCCCGGCGTGGTACGACGAAGCCGGCAACGTGTTCGTCGCCCGCAGCGAGGAAGAAGCCCTCGAGAAGGCACGCGCCGCCGGTTCGACCGGCCCGCTCAAGCGCGACGAGGATGTGCTCGACACATGGTTCTCGTCGGCGCTGGTGCCGTTCTCGTCGCTTGGCTGGCCGCAGGAAACGCCGGAACTGAAGCACTTCCTGCCATCGTCGGTGCTGGTCACCGGGTTCGACATCATCTTCTTCTGGGTGGCGCGCATGGTCATGATGACCACGCACTTCACCGGCAAGGTGCCGTTCAAGACGGTTTACGTGCACGGTCTGGTGCGCGATGCCGAAGGTCAGAAGATGTCCAAGTCGAAGGGCAATACGCTCGATCCGATCGACATCGTCGACGGCGTGTCGCTCGACGCGTTGCTCGCCAAGCGCACCACCGGCCTCATGAATCCGAAGCAGGCGGCGAGCATCGAGAAGAAGACGCGCAAGGAATTCCCGGACGGCATCGCGCCGTTCGGTACCGATGCGCTGCGCTTCACGTTCGCGTCGATGGCCACGCTCGGCCGCAACATCAACTTCGACCTCGCGCGCTGCGAAGGCTATCGCAACTTCTGCAACAAGCTGTGGAACGCCACGCGCTTCGTGCTGATGAACTGCGAAGGCCAGGATTGCGGCCTGGCCCCTTGCGTGGGCGATTGCGGCCCTGACGGCCAGCTCGATTTCTCGCGCGCCGACCGTTGGATCGTGTCCCTGCTCCAGCGCGTGGAAGCCGACGTCGAGAAGGGCTTTGCCGACTATCGTTTCGACAACATCGCCAGCGCGATCTACAAGTTCGTGTGGGATGAGTATTGCGACTGGTACGTCGAACTGGCCAAGTGGCAGATCCAGAACGGCACGCCGGCGCAGCAACGCGCCACGCGCCGCACCCTGCTGCGCGTGCTCGAGACGGTGCTTCGCCTGGCTCACCCGATCATTCCATTCATCACCGAAGCGCTCTGGCAGAAGGTCGCGCCGCTGGCCGGCCGCTATCCGGCGGACAAGGTCGCGGGCGAAGCCAGCATCATGGTGCAGCCGTATCCGGCGGCTGACATGAGCAAGATCGACGAAGCCGACGAAGCGTGGATGCAGCAACTGAAGGCTGCGGTCGACGCGTGTCGCAATCTGCGTGGCGAGATGAACCTGTCGCCTGCGCAGCGCGTGCCGCTGCTCGTCGCGGGTGACGTGGACTTCCTGACGTCCATCGCACCTTATCTGCAAACGCTGGCAAAGCTCTCCGAAGTGCAGGTGTTGGCCGACGAGGCGACGCTCGACGCACAAGCCGCCGGCGCACCGCTGGCCGTGGTGGGCGCCAACAAGCTCGCGCTGAAGGTGGAAATCGACGTGGCAGCCGAGCGCGAGCGTCTCGGCAAGGAAGTGAAGCGTCTCGAAGGCGAGATCGCGAAATGCCACGGCAAGCTGTCCAACGAGAGCTTCGTGGCACGCGCGCCGGCAAATGTCGTGGAACTCGAGAAGCAACGATTGGTCGACTTTGAAGCCGTTCTCGGCAAATTGCAGGCGCAGCTCGCCCGCCTGCCTGCCTGAGACGCTTTGAATCCATCAGGGAGATACCAATGAAAACCGTCGTGACCAAAGCCGTGTTCCCCGTGGCGGGCCTCGGCACCCGCTTCCTCCCCGCCACCAAGGCCAGCCCGAAGGAAATGCTGCCAGTCGTGGACAAACCGCTGATTCAATACGCGGTGGAAGAAGCGGCGGCCGCCGGCATCACCGAAATGATCTTCGTCACGGGTCGCAACAAGCGCGCGATCGAGGACCATTTCGACACGGCCTTCGAACTCGAGGCGGAACTCGAGGCGAAGAACAAGCAGGCACTGCTCGACGTGGTGCACTCGATCAAGCCCCCGCACATCGATTGCTTCTACGTGCGCCAGCCCAAGGCGCTCGGCCTGGGCCACGCCGTGCTGTGCGCCGAGAAACTGGTGGGCGACGAACCGTTCGCGGTCATCCTCGCCGACGACCTGCTCGACGGCCAGCCGCCGGTGCTCAAGCAGATGGTCGATCTTTACAACCAGTATCACAACTCGATCATCGGCGTCGAAGAGATCCCGATCGAGCAAAGCCGCTCGTACGGGATCGTCGCAGGCAACGAGTGGGGCGAGAAGGATATCGTCAAGCTCACGAATATCGTCGAGAAGCCGGCACCGGAGGATGCGCCGTCGAACCTGGGTGTGGTGGGCCGTTACGTGCTGCGCCCGCGCATCTTCGACTGCATTCGCGAGATCGATCCGGGCTCTGGCGGGGAAATCCAGCTCACCGATGCCATTCAGAAGCTCATGCAGGATGAAGTCGTGCTCGCCTACCGCTATCAGGGCAAGCGCTTCGACTGCGGCAGCAAGCTCGGATATCTGAAGGCCACGGTGGAGTTCGCGTTGCGTCACCCCGAGCTCAAGGACGCTTTCCGAGCGTATCTGCGCGAGGTGCATGGCGACCTCGTGTGACGCGAGGATCGTCCTGTGTGTGCGCCAATGAAAAAGCCGACGGCATGTCCGTCGGCTTTTTTGTGCCCGCTGCGGGCGATGGCGCGTCTTGCGACCGGGCGGCGACCCGCGTGCGCACAGGCGGGCCAATCGGCGCGCCCGCTCGAGGTCAGCGGCGACGCATCAGGAAGTGGAACGTCTTGCCTTCTTCGCGCGACTCGATGAGTTCGTTGCCCGTCTGCTTGGCAAATGCGCTGAAATCGCGCGCCGAGCCCGGGTCCGTGGCGATGATGTGCAGCACTTCGCCACTTTGCATTTCGGCCAGCGCCTTCTTCGCACGCAGGATCGGCAGCGGGCAGTTCAGGCCGCTCGCGTCGACTTCTTTCTGGAATTCCATGCTTGTGTCCCTCGTTTCAGTCTCGTTCGAATCTTGTATCGGGATGCCCCCGCAAACCCCGATTCTACCGCAGTCGATGCTCGCGCCCGATGTCTCGATGTGCCCGAGGTTCATCAGCCGGCGATGGACAGACGGGCCGATTCGACATACTCCACAGGAAGATTGCGCCGACGCAGCCACTCGGCGATCGCGTGGCCGGTGCCGGCAGGCCAGGGGCGCACGCGTTCGGGCGCGACGAGGCGGAATTCGGCCAACTCTTCGGACAGGCGGATATCGCCGTCGCAAACCGCGTGATAGGCGATGATCAGCTCGTTCTTGCGCATGAATTCGTAGACACCGAGCAGCGAGATCGCATTGGCGTCCAGATTGGTCTCTTCCTTGATCTCGCGGCGGATACCATCCTCCGGGGTTTCGTCGCGTTCGAGAAAACCCGTGATGAGCGCGAACATCCCCTCGGTCCAGGCGGCGTTTCGCGCGAGCAGGATCTGACCGCGGTATTCGACGAGACCGGCGACCACCGGCAGCGGATTGTCCCAGTGGACGAAACCGCAAGCCGCATCGGGACAAGCGCGGCGAATACGTCCCGCGACGTCGCGGGAGTCGAGCGGCGATGCGCAGCGGGGACAGAAATGGAGTTCGTTCATGATGGTTTTTCGGCGAATCCGAACATCTTAAATGAACTCATGACGCGCTGCACATTCGGCAGATTCCGGGACCTCATCGGACCAACCCCATAGGGCCTCACGCGTATAATCGGCCAACGTCTTTCAATTATCGCTCCCGGCCACGTGTCAGATCTCCCGCAGAAGCCCCTGTCAGCCCCGGACGCCAGCCTTTCATCGCCCTCCTCCGCGTCGCCGCCGCCCCGGGGCGAATCCGCTTCGCCGGATCCATCCCCCTCGTCCAGTTCGTCCAGTTCGTCCGGTTCGTCGGGCACGTCCGCTGCGTCCGCTGCGTCCGATGCACGTTCGCACGCCGCGCGTCTGGCGCGACGTGGCGCGCAGCGCTCCCGACGGCTTTGGCACAACTACGGTGTGTTCTGGCTCGGCGCGGTACTGGTCGGCCTGGTGTCGGTGGCATACGCCAAGCTGGTGGATTTCGGCTTCGAGCTGTTCCAGCGCATGCTGTCGCACGGCTTCTGGCTGCCGCTCGTGGTTACGCCGCTCGGTGCCGCGCTGGCGCTCTGGCTGACCCAGAAATTCTTCCGCGGCGCGGAAGGCAGCGGGATTCCGCAGGTGATCGCCACGCTGCAGGATGCGCGCCTTTCACGGGCGCTACTGTCGATGCGCATCATGGTAGGCAAGATCGCCGTGTCGTTTCTCGGCATTCTGTGCGGATTCACCATCGGGCGCGAAGGCCCGACGGTCCAGATCGGGGCTTCGCTGATGTACGCGATGCGACGTGGCTACCGGCGCAGCAGCGCGCAGATCGAACGGCAACTGACGCTCGCGGGCGCCGCGGCGGGACTGGCTGCGGCGTTCAACACGCCACTCGCGGGCGTGGTGTTCGCGATCGAAGAGCTGAGCCGGAGTTTCGTGGCGCGCAGCAGCGGCACGCTCATCACGGCCATCATCTTTTCCGGCGTCGTGGCGCTGGGCCTGCAGGGCAACTATCTTTACTTCGGACAGATCAAGGCCCTCAGCGAGTTCAGCCTGGCGCTGGTTCCGGTGCTCATCGGTGCAAGTGTGCTCACTGGAGTGTCGGGTGGGGCATTTGGCTGGCTGATGCTGAACGTACCGCGCTGGATGCCGGCGCCGCTCGTCGGCCTGCGTCGCGCGTATCCGGTGCGGTTTGCCTTCCTTTGCGGGCTGGCGATCGCCGTGATCGGCATCGTCTCCGGCGGCACGACCTTCGGCAGCGGCTACGCCGAGGCACGCGGCCTGCTCGAATCGCACGCGGCGCTGTCGCCGTTCTACGCCCTGCTGAAGTTCGCGGCACTGAGCGTGTCGTATCTGTCTGGCATTCCCGGCGGCATTTTTGCGCCGTCGCTCGCCATCGGCGCAGGTCTGGGCAACGTCATGGCGCATCTCACATCCGTGGTGCCGCTCCCGGCGATGGCCGCCCTGTGCATGGTCGGGTATCTCGCCGCCGTCACGCAGTCGCCGATCACGTCTTTCGTGATCGTGATGGAAATGATCGATGGCCATCAGATGGTGATTCCGCTGATGGCCGTGGCGCTGCTGTCGACCCAGGTGTCGAAGACCATTGCGCCGTCGTTCTACCACACGCTCGCGCACCGGTTTCTCACGCCCACGGTACCGGCTCCACGTCAGGCCTAACACCGGGCGAACCGGCAGGAAGGACGTGCGAGCGGCCGCACCGATCTCGCGCGGCGCCCCCGGTTCGCCACGTCGCTCACCGTGCCGGTCCCCGATCGTTGCCCCCCCCTGCGCGAGGGCTTGTGGCGCTCAGGTCCTCATGCTGAGTTCCCTGATATCGGCCGCCAGACGTTCGACCGTCTCCGGTCGCGTGTCCCAGGCGCACATGAAGCGGCAGCCACCCGCGCCGATGAACGTATAGAAGCGCCACCCCTTCGCGCGTAACGCTTCGATGACGTGCAGCGGCAGCTCAGCGAACACGGCATTGGCCTGCGTCTCGAACATCAGCGACACGCCGGGCACATCGCGAATCCGCTGCGCCAGGTGTTGTGCCATCGCATTGGCATGGCGTGCGTTACGCAGCCAGGTGTCGTTTTCCAGCATGCCGAGCCACGGCGCGGAAATGAAACGCATCTTCGACGCCAGTTGCCCGGCCTGCTTCACCCGGTAGGCGAAGTCCTCGGCCAGCGACCGGTTGAAGAACACCACGGCCTCTCCCACCGGCAGACCGTTCTTGGTGCCGCCGAAACACAGGACGTCGACACCGGCGCGCCAGGTCACATCCCCGGGGTGGCAGCCCAGCGTGGCCACGGCGTTGGCAAAGCGCGCACCGTCCATGTGCACTCGCAGGTTGCGCCGCTTTGCCACGGCGGCGATCGCCTTGACCTCATCGACCGTATAGACCGTGCCGACCTCGGTGGCCTGGGTAAGCGTGACGACCCGGGGCTTCGGGAAGTGGATATCGGAGCGGCGATTGATGACGGACTCCACGGCGTCGGGCGTGAGCTTGCCATTGTTCTCGCGTCCGCGGGCCGTGAGCAGCTTGGCGCCGTTGGAGAAGAATTCGGGGCCGCCGCACTCGTCCGTCTCGACGTGTGCCAGCTCGTGACAGATCACGGAGTGATAGGACTGCGAGAGCGACGCGAGGGCCAGCGAATTTGCCGCCGTGCCGTTGAACACGAAGAAGACCTCGCAGTCGGTGTCGAACAGTTGGCGAATGCCGTCGCACACGCGCTGTGTCCAGCGGTCGTCGC
Organism: Pandoraea morbifera; assembly: GCF_902459575.1. NCBI lineage: Bacteria > Pseudomonadati > Pseudomonadota > Betaproteobacteria > Burkholderiales > Burkholderiaceae > Pandoraea > Pandoraea morbifera. The sequence goes on along the minus strand of NZ_CABPSD010000007.1, from coordinate 80,472 downwards.
CATAGGCGACTTCATGGCCGCTGGCGTTGGCCTCGATCAGATAGTGCAGCGCTTCCGGACAGATACCCGCGTAATTGTCCGACGCGAAATGTTGTGGCGTTGAAATCGCCTCGTCGCTCGTGGCGCGATGGGCTGCGGCGTGGGCGTTCGATGCGGACGGGACTTGCGACATGACAACCTCTTCGATACGGCGAGCGGGGCGACACCCGCCCCGCCGATGACTTTGCCTGTTGCCGGCAGGCGTGCGATCACTCAGGACGCGGATCCGACCAGAGCGTGCCGCCCGTGGCCCAGTTCTCGCGCTTGATGTCGGTGATGATGATGTCCACGGATTCCGGCGAACAACCGATGGTCGTCACGGCAGCTTCGGTCACGGCTTTCACGAAGGCGCGCTTTTGCTCGACGGTGCGTCCCTCGAACATCTCGACATGAAACGTTGGCATTGCAGTCTCTCTCCTTGTGTGATCATGGCAATCGGGAATTGGGGATCCGACATCCCCCGCGTTGCGCGCGAGCGGCGCTCAATCGCGAAACGTGGCGTCCATTCTATCGAGTTTGCGCAGCAGTGCCGGCCATTCCAGCACGCCTTCGACGGCACCGCCGTCCTCGAGTTGAAGCGCTGTCCTGTTCTGCACAGCCACGCTCGGCAGATGCGGCGCGGCACCGCCCGTCAACGCCTGCAACTGGATCTCGCAGGCCTTGATCAACGTGGCCATCAGCACGAAAGCTTCGGCCACCGTACGCCCGGTCGTGAGCGTGCCATGGTTGCGCAGGAGCATGGCCGGGTGCGAACCGAGCGAGGCCACGAGCCGCTCGCCTTCGGCGGGCGAGAACGCCAGACCTTCGTACTCGTGATAGCCGATGCGCTCGTGAAAGCGCAGCGCGTGCTGAGAGATCGGCAACAGGCCGTGAGGCTGGATCGACACGGCAATGCCCGCGGTGTTGTGCAAATGCATGACACAGACCGCATCGGCCCGCGCCGCGTGCACGGCGCCGTGCAGCGCAAAGCCCGTCACGTTGACCGGATGTTCGCTCTCCCCGACGATCTCGCCGTTCATCGTGATCTTGACGAGGTTAGACGCCGTCACTTCGTCGAACGCGAGACCGAACGGGTTGATCAGAAAGTGGCCGGGCTCGCCGGGCACCATCGCCGAGATGTGGGTGTAGATCATGTCGTCCCAGCCGTGCAGGGCCACGAGACGATAACAGGCCGCGAGATCGACGCGCATCCGACGCTCGGCGTCGCTCATGGCCGTGGCGGCTTTTCTGCCCGCCTGTAAGGTAAAGGACATACGCGAGGCTTCCGGATCTGTCGTTTGGAGAATCGATGGGAATTCAGATGCGAATCAGGGCGCGAGTTCACGCGAACGCCGCCAGTCCCACACGAACCCGACGGCGCCCAGCACGAGCACACCGGTCGCGCACAGCAACGCGGCCGTGAAACTGCCGGTGGCAGCGACCAGCGGTGCGGCTACCAATGGGCCGACGATCTGCCCTATCCCATAGGATGCCGTGACCAGCCCGATCAGGCCATTGGCGTTGTCCCCACGCAAACGACGGCATTCACGCACCGCATACACCGTAATGGCGGTAAATGGCAGGCCCACGAGCACGCTGCCCAGGGCGAAGCCCGCCACGTTCGGCAAAACGATGCCGATCCCCACGCCCGCGCCTTGCATCACGTAGCAGACCGCGAGCAGCAGGCGGTTGTCCCACGCGAGCGGCGCACGTGCGCCGATGATGGCGCCGGGAATCACCATCAGGCCGAGCAGTGGAAAAAAGAGATCGGGCCAAGGCGAACCGGGCAACGATTGACGCGCGATCACCGGCAGGAATGTCGCCGTAATGATGTAGCCGAACCCGGCAAAGCCGTAGAGCACCGTGACCGGAATCACGTTCTCGCCGCTGCCGTGATTGACCGCATGCGGTGTCGCATGGCCCGCGGCGCCGTCCGACGCCTTGACGGCGGCAGGTGCGTCGGCGACGAACGTGCGCCAGATGGCGGCGAGCAGGAGCATCGCCAGCCCGCCGCACAGCAGCCAGCCGCCGCGTGCGGGCCAGGAGAGCTTGTCGTTCAGGCTCGCGAGCAGGCCCGTCACCACGATGCCCGCGCCGGGCCCGGCAAAGATCACGCCGCCCAGGCTGGGCATGCGCAGCTCACCCAGCTTGCGAAAACCCCAGCCGGCCGAGAACACCATCGCCCATGCGCTCATCACGCCAGCGAGCGTGCGCACCACGGCCCAGACGGCAAACGAATCCAGCAAGCCCATGGCCAACGTGAGCACAACCGTTGCCGCCAGCGCGAACCGGATGATCAATGTCGGCGTGAAGCGCAGCCACATGCACGACAGTGCGCCGATGAAGTACCCGGCGTAGTTCAGCGATGCAAGCCAACTGCCGTGCTGGATGTCGGTGAGCTTCTCGTGAAGCATCAGCGGCAACATCGGCGTGAACGCGAAGCGGCCGATGCCCATGGCGATGGCGAGGGCGAGCATGCACGACAGGGCGATGCGCCAGGCCGCCCGCTCGGGTGAAGGCTGGCGCGGCGGGACGGACCGTTCGGAATCGGCGAGTGTGGCTGGCATGGCGTGAGTGGGGGGGGGATTCTCATGCGGCGCTCCTCGTTCGGCGCGCCGGGTTTGCCGAATACTTTACATGCAAACCATCGAGCACTGCGCAGGTTCCCTTGTGCAAAAAGGGGCAATGAGCGCCCCATGAAAGCAAAACGCGCACCGAAGTGCGCGTTTTGCCTTGTGCTCCTGACGTTGCGTGACGACGCCGGGCGCGCCGATCGGACCGCCAGCGCTTACAGCTTGCCGGCCACCCAGCCCTGCACGCCGGCCAGCGCCTGCGGCAGTTGCGACGGATCGGTGCCGCCGGCCTGCGCCATGTCGGGTCGGCCGCCCCCCTTGCCGCCGACTTGCTGGGCGACGAAGTTGACGAGTTCGCCCGCCTTGACCTTGCTGGTGAAGTCGGCCGTCACGCCCGCAATCAGGCTGACCTTGCCGCCGTCGACCGCGGCCAGCACGACGGCCGCGCTGCCCAGCTTGTCCTTGAGCTTGTCCATCGTCTCGCGCAGCGTCTTGACGTCGGCACCTTCGAGTTGCGCGGCCAGCACCTTCAGGCCGTTGACGTCGACGGCCTTCCCGACGAGTTCGTCGCCTTGGCTCGAGGCCAGCTTCGACTTGAGCGCCGCCAGTTCCTTCTCCAGCGACTTGACCTGCTCCTGCACCTGCGCGATGCGCGGCGAGAGTTCGGCCGGCTGCGTCTTGAGCGCGGCCGCTGCCTCGTTGACCTGATCGTCGAGCTTCTGCACGAAGCGCACCGAGTTGTCGCCGGTGATCGCTTCCACGCGACGAATGCCGGCAGCCACGCCGCCTTCCATCACGATCTTGAACAGACCGATGTCGCCCGTGCGGTTCACGTGCGTGCCGCCGCACAGTTCGCGCGACGAGCCGATGTCGAGCACGCGCACCTCGTCGCCGTACTTCTCGCCGAAAAGCGCCATTGCGCCGCCCTTGACGGCATCGTCGAACGACATCAGCGCCGCCTGCGTCGGCGCATTGGCCAACACCTCGGCATTCACGATGTCTTCCACGCGACGAATTTCGTCGGCGGTCATCGCGGCGTTGTGGGCGAAGTCGAAGCGGGTCTTGTCGGCATCGACGAGCGAGCCCTTTTGCTGCACGTGCGAGCCGAGCACTTCACGCAGCGCCTTGTGCATGAGGTGGGTCGCCGAGTGATTGCGAACGGTGCGTGCGCGTCGCACGGCATCGACCTGTGCCGTGACAGCGTCGCCCACCTTCAGCTCGCCGGACTCCAGCGTGCCGTAATGACCGAACACGTCGGCCTGGATCTTCTGCGTGTCCGACACGCCGAAACGCGCGCTGCCAGTGGTGATCACCCCCTGATCGCCCACCTGACCGCCCGACTCGGCGTAGAACGGCGTGGTATCGAGCACCACGATGCCCTGCCGGCCCGCGGCGAGCCTGTCCACGCTCGTGCCGTCCACGTACAGCGCCGTGACCCTCGCGCCTTCGAGCGCGAGCGTGTCGTAGCCCTGGAAGCGCGTCTTGTCGCCGGTGTACTCGAGGGCGGTCGCCATCTTGAACTTGCCGGCCGCGCGCGCCTGTTCGCGCTGGCGCGCCATGGCGGCGTCGAAACCGGCTTCGTCGACGGTGATGCTGCGCTCACGGCACACGTCCGCGGTCAGGTCGAGCGGGAAGCCGTAGGTGTCGTGCAGCTTGAAGGCGAGTTCGCCGTCGAGCGTGGTCACGCCGCGCTTGGCCAGATCCGCCAGCGCACCTTCGAGAATCTCCATGCCGTTCTCGATGGTCTCGCCGAAGCGCTCCTCTTCCTGCTTGAGCACGTCGGTCACGCGTTGCTGCGCCTGCGCCAGTTCCGGATAGGCCACGCCCATCTCGGCCACCAGATCCGGCACGAGCTTGTAGAAGAACGGCTTCGTGCACCCGAGCTTGTAGCCGTGGCGGATCGCGCGGCGAATGATACGGCGCAGCACGTAGCCGCGACCCTCGTTGCCCGGGATCACGCCGTCGACGATCAGGAACGAGCAGGCGCGGATGTGATCGGCGATCACCTTGAGCGAATTCGCGCTCAGGTCGGTCACGCCGGTCTCACGCCCGGCAGCCTTGATCAGGTGCTGGAACAGATCGATCTCGTAGTTGCTGTGCACATGCTGGAGCACGGCCGCAATACGCTCGAGCCCCATGCCGGTATCCACGCAAGGCTTGGGCAGGGGCGTCATGTTGCCCTGCTCGTCGCGGTTGAACTGCATGAACACCAGGTTCCAGATCTCGATGTAGCGGTCGCCGTCCTCCTCCGGCGATCCCGGCGGGCCGCCCCACACATCGGCGCCGTGATCGTAGAAGATTTCCGAGCACGGACCGCACGGACCGGTGTCCGCCATCTGCCAGAAGTTGTCCGAAGCGTAGCGCGCGCCCTTGTTGTCGCCGATGCGGATGATGCGCTCGGTCGGCACACCCACTTCCTTCGCCCAGATGTCGTAAGCCTCGTCGTCTTCCTTGTAGACAGTCACCCACAGCTTGTCCTTGGGCAGCTTGTAGACTTCCGTGAGCAGTTCCCACGCGTACTGGATCGCTTCGCGCTTGAAGTAGTCGCCAAACGAGAAGTTGCCCAGCATTTCGAAGAACGTGTGGTGACGCGCCGTGTAGCCCACGTTCTCCAGATCGTTGTGCTTGCCGCCGGCGCGCACGCTGCGCTGGGCCGTGGTCGCGCGCTTGTACGGACGCGTCTCGAGACCGAGGAAGACGTCCTTGAACTGCACCATGCCGGAGTTCGTGAACAGCAGCGTGGGGTCGTTGGACGGCACGAGGCTCGACGAGCGCACGATGGTGTGCCCCTTCGACTCGAAGAAGTTGAGGAATTTTTCCCGAATGTCTGCGACTTTCATAGCGTGCGTGAGAGCGTGGGGACCGGGCCAGACAAGGCGTCTGGCGGGATATTTTGCAAACTTTTGATTATACGGGAAATCGGCCCGCCCACCGCGTCGCCACGCCAACCGCAGTGCGAAACGACGCTGGTCAGCGCACCGTGCGACGCCGTAGACTCTGCGTCACAAGTTCCGCATTGCAAAACATCGTTCCGCAAGCGATTTTCCTGAATTCGCGATGCGGGACCGACAACGACACGAAGGAGATTACGAACGATGGGTGCGCTGAGTCATATCCGGGTGCTCGACCTTTCGCGTGTGCTGGCCGGGCCGTGGGCCACGCAGAATCTGGCCGACCTGGGCGCCGACGTCATCAAGGTCGAACGCCCCGGCGTGGGCGACGACACGCGCAGTTGGGGCCCGCCCTACCAGCGCGACGCCGAGGGCCGCGACACCGCCGAAGCCGCCTACTACCTGGCGGCCAACCGCAACAAGCGCTCGCTCACGCTCGACATCTCTCGCCCGGAGGGCCAGGCGATCGTCAGGGCGCTCGCGGCGCAAAGCGACGTCGTCGTCGAGAATTACAAGGTCGGTCAACTGGCGAAGTACGGCCTGGACTACGCGTCGCTCAAGGCGGTCAAGCCCGATCTGGTGTACTGCTCGGTGACCGGCTTCGGCCAGACCGGCCCGCACGCCTCGCGCGCGGGGTACGACTTCATCGTTCAGGGCATCGGCGGCTTCATGAGCGTGACCGGCGAACGCGACGCGCTGCCTGGCGGCGGCCCGCAGAAGGCAGGCGTCGCCATTGCGGACCTGATGACGGGCATGTATGCGAGCCTGGCGATCATGGCCGCGCTCACGCATCGCGACCGCACTGGCGTGGGCCAGTACATCGACATGGCGCTGCTCGACACACAGGTCGCCATGCTTGCCAACCTCAACACGAATTACCTGGCCAGCGGCAATGCCCCGGTGCGCTGGGGCAACGCCCATCCGAACATCGTGCCGTATCAGACGTTTCAGACCGGCGACGATGGCTGGATCATCGTCGCGGTCGGCAACGACGGACAATTCCGCAAGTTCGTGGAAGCGGGCGGCGAGCCCGCGCTGGCCGACGACGAGCGCTTCGCGACCAATCCGTCGCGCGTGCGTCACCGTGAGGTGCTGGTGCCGCTGCTCGCACAAATGGTGCGCAAATTCGGCAAGGATGCGTGGATCGACAAGCTCGAGGCGCTGGGCGTGCCGTGCGGGCCCATCAACACATTGCCGGAAGTCTTCGCGCATCCCCAGGTGAAGGCGCGCGGCATGGAGGTGGCGTTGCCGCACCCGTCTGGCGGCACGGCCCGGCTCGTGGCCAGTCCGATGAAGATGAGCGAGACGCCGCCCGAGGCGCGCACCGCGCCGCCCACGCTTGGGCAGCACAGCGACGACATCCTTCGCGAGCGCCTGGGCTTCGACGCCGAGCGGATCGCCCGGCTGCGCGCCGACGGCGTCGTCTGACCCCGCGACGGCCTCTCCCCGGCGCGCTCGGCGCGCCGGGAAGACGCTGTTACTCGTAGCGCCGACCGTCGGCCAGCAAGGCGGGGGTTTCGATCACCGCGTTCAGGCCGTCGAAGTCGAGCATCCGTTCGCGCCACGCGGCGGTGGTGCCCTGCGCGAGCAGGTTGCCATAGTAGCCCTGCAGCGTATGCGCCACGGCGCGCGCGGTGCCCCCCGGGAAAATGACGATGCGAAAGCCGATGTCGGCGAGCGCCTGTGCGCTTTGCACCGGCGTCTTGCCACCCTCGACCATGTTGGCGAGCAACGGCACGCGCGTGGCAAAACGCTCGCATGCCGCCGTCATTTGCTCGGTCGTGCGCAGTGCCTCGATGAACAGCGCATCCGCACCGGCCGCCAGATACTGCTCGGCGCGATCGAGCGCGGCCTCCAGCCCCTCCACCGCGATCGCGTCGGTGCGCGCGAGGATCAACGTGTTCGCGTCATGACGGGCATCGACCGCCGCGCGAATCTTGCCTGCCATTTCCTGTGCGGGAATCACGCCCTTGCCGTCGAGATGACCGCAGCGTTTCGGAAAGGTCTGATCCTCCAGTTGGATCATGGCCGCGCCGGCGCGTTCGAACCCCCGCACCGTGCGCTTGACGTTCAGCGCGTTGCCGAAGCCGGTATCGGCGTCGACGATGATCGGCACCGACACCCGCTCGGCAATACGCGCGACCGTGTCTTCCACTTCCGGGTAGGTGGTCAGCCCGATGTCGGAGCGCCCGAGCCGCGTGTAGGCAATGGAGGCCCCGGACAGATACAGCGCTTCGAAGCCGGTCTGCGCCGCGATCAGCGCGGAGAGTGCGTCATAGACGCCCGGCGCGAGCAGCACGCCCTCGTTCAGGCGCGCCTTCAGGGACGACGTTGTCGTCATGGGGAAATCTCCTGTGAAGTTGGCGAGATGGCGAGCGCATCGATCGCCGTGTGCGCGGCGATGAAGCCTCCCGCGACGGCCGAGAGCAGCCCGTTGCCCGACAGATAGCCCCAGACCGCGTTGCCCGATACGCCGCGCGCCGCGCCGCCAGCGGCGAGCAGGTTCGGCAGCGCGGTGCCGTCCGGGCGCAACACCCGGCAGTGGGCGTCGATGTCGAGCCCGCCTTGCGTGTGAAACAACGCGCCGGTGACCTTCACGGCGTAGTACGGAGCCGTGAGCGCGCGGGAGAAGCGGCGCCCGTCGGCCGCCGCGACGCCCGGCGCCACACTGTCGAGCGTGGCGCGCAGCACGTGTGCCTCGCAGCCGATGGTCGCCGCGAGGGCCTCGACGTCGGGGCATGTCCTGAGCGCCCCGGCGGCCTCTGCCTCCTGAAAATCGGGGAACGTGCGCGCCAGCGCCAGCGTTTGCGCGTCGAACACGTTCCAGGCAATGCCGCCCGGCTGCGCGAGCACATGCACCGCCGCTTCCGAATAACCGTGCGTTTCGTCGTGAAACCGCCGCCCTTCGCGATTGATCTGCACACCGCCGTCCATGATGACGGCCCAGGAAATCAGCACGCCGTGCGGACTCGCCCAGGACCCGTGCCCCTGATACCCGCCAAGGTCGGCCTGTGCCGCGCCCAGCGCGCGCCCCCAGAGCAAGGCGCTGCCATCGTTGCCCTCGTGGCCGCCGTAGACCGCGTCGGCCATCTCGGGGAGCCATTCGGCGCGCAGCGCCGCGTTGCCGCCAAAGCCGTTGCAGGCAAGCAGCAGGACGTCGCAGCCGAGGTACTCCATGGCACCATCGGGACGCACGCCGCCCACCGCCCGCACCCGCCCCGTCTCGTCGACCCAGAGTTCGCGCACGAGGGTTCGGGTAAGGATCGCGGCGTCGGTTGCCTGCACGGCACGTTCCAGCGCGGCCATCAACGCCGCGCCAGTGCGCTCGGGCAGGCTGTGCATGCGCCGCACGGAGTGCCCCGGATACAGAAAGCCATCGAGGATCTGGAACGTCAGCCCGTGCCGGGCCAGCGCATCCATCGCCGGACCCGACGCCTCGGTATACGCGCGCACGAGATGGGCCGCCGCGGTACCGTCGGTCTTCGCCATGATGTCGGCCGCGAAACGCGCGGGACTGTCGTCGATACCGGCGGCGCGCTGTACCTCGCTGCCGCTCGCCGGAATGAAGCCGGACGACAGCGCCGTCGAACCGCTGGGCACCGCGTCGCGCTCTAGCACCACGCAATCGACGCCCGCATCCTGCAGCATCAGCGCGGCGCTCAGGCCGCAAGCACCGGCGCCGACGATCACCACGCTGACCTGCGGCAGATCGTCCACCGGCGGCTGTCCGCGCCGAATCACGGGCGCGCTCGCCGAAGCCGCGCCGCTCATCCTGAAATCAGGCCGGCGAAGGCCTCGCAAGTCACGATCTCGCCCACGGTGCGAAGGTCGACCAGTGCGGCGTCGTGCATGGCGGGCGTGGGAGCGGCACAACCGTCGGCGAGTACGAGCACGCGGTAGTCGCGCATGTGGGCGTCGCGGGCCGTGCTGGCAACACCGCCGTTCGTCACGATGCCGCACACCGCGACCGTGTCGATGCCCGCACGGCGCAGCACCCAGTCGAGCTGCGTGTTGAAGAAGGCCGAGTAGGCGACCTTCCACACCGAGACGTCCACGTGCGACGCCAGCGGCGCGACCGTGCCATGACCCGGCGAGCCGGCGACGAAATCGCCCCGGCGCAGGAACGGCCGCAACTGCCGCAGATGCGGCGAGATCATCGGCTCGCCCGACGCATCCGGCCAGAGCGTGAACTGGCTCGCCGCCACGAAGCCACCGGCCGCCTTGAGCGAAGCGGCCACCGGCGCGACACGCGCGGGCAATGCCTGCGCCTCGCGCGTGGCCGCCCCGCCCCGGTCGTAGGCACCGCCCGGGGCGATGAAATCGTTCTGCAGGTCGACGATGACAAGCGCGGTGCGCGTCGCGTCGAGCCCGGACGTCGTTTGTGTCATTGCGAACTCCGTTGTGCGCGCGCCGCTCAGGCGTCGCGCGTGATCAGCAGGTTGCCCAGGGCGTCGACGCGTCCCGAGAAGCCCGGCTCCAGCCAGATCGTGGTATCCGACTGCTCGAGAATCGCGGGGCCGGCCACGGTGGCGTCGACAGGCAAGTCCAGTCGCGCGTAGCGCGCGGCGTCCCACCACTGTCCGGCGTGATAGACGCGCTGCGTGCCGAGCGACTCGGGCATCGCGCCGGCCTGCGGCGCGAGCACGGCCAGGTCGAACTTCGGGCGCACGCCGATGCGCGCGTAGCGCAGGTTCATGATGCGCACCGGAATGCCCTCGAGCGCGCGACCGAAGGCGTCGCGGTACGCGGTCTCGAACGCCCGGGCAATGCCGTCGCGATCGAGCTGCTCGCGCGTGACGGGCACGCGCACCGTATGGCTCTGGCCCACGTAGAGCATGTCGAGCTCGACGATCTCGCGCACGCCTTCGAAGCGCACGCCGGCGGAGTCGAGGCGCGCCTGGCAGGCCTCGGCCAGCGCTTCGACGCGTGCCACGAGATCTGCCGTATCGAGCGCGGCGAGCGGCTGGTTGAGCGTTTGCACGCTGTCATGTCGCATGTCGGCGATCACGCAGCCCAGCGCCGACGTCACGCCCGGGTAGCGCGGCACGATGCCCGTGGTCGTACCGACTTCGCGCATCATCGCGCACACGTGCAGCGCGCCGCCGCCGCCGAAGGGCATATAGGCGAACTGGCGCGGATCGTGGCCGCGCTCGATCGACACCACGCGAATGGCGCCGGCCATCTTGGCGTTGGCGACGGTGAGAATCGCCTCGGCGGCGGCATACACGTCGAGGCCGAGCGGTTTGGCCACATGCTCGTCGATGGCACTGGCGGCAAGGCTCGCGTCGAGCTTCGCGAGCAGGCCGCCGCCCAGTGGCCGGTCGGCGGCGATGCGCCCGAGCAGCACGTTGGCGTCGGTCACCGTCGGTCGTGTGTTGCCGCGTCCGTAACACGCCGGGCCGGGAATGCTGCCCGCCGACTCGGGACCGACCTGCAACAGGCCGCCCGCATCCACCGATGCGATCGAGCCGCCGCCGGCACCGATCGTCTCGATCTGGATCATCGGCGAGCGCACCACCATGCCGAATTCGATGGACGTCTGCGCCGAGAGCGACGCCTCGCCGCCCGCCACGAGCGACACGTCGAACGACGTCCCCCCCATGTCGCCCGTCACCACGTTGGCGAAGCCCGCGGCCCGCGCGATGGCCGCACAGGCGATCACCCCGGCAGCCGGCCCCGAGAGCGCCGTGCGCACTGGCACATCGCACGCCGTCTGACGCGACATGATGCCGCCATTGCTCTGCACCACGAGCAGTTCGCCGCCGAAGCCGCGCGCCTTCAGGTCGCTCTCCAGACGCGTGAGATAGCTGCCGACCACCGGTTGGAGCGACGCGTTGAGCGTGGCTGTCGAGCATCGCTCGAATTCGCGGATCTCGGGCAGCACCTCGGTCGCCGCCGTCACGTTGCCGTTGGGCCACAGCGTCCGGACCGCGGCCACGGCGCGCTGCTCGTTGATCGGATTCGCGTAGGCGTTGACGAAGAACACGCACACGGCATCGCAGCCCGCCTCGAGCAACTGGCGCGCGGCCGCTTCCACCTGGGCGATGTCCACGTCGGTATGGACCGTGCCGTCGGCGAGCACGCGCTCATCGACCTCGAGGCGCAGGTCGCGCGGCACGATGGGCGTGAAGTTGCCACGCAGGCCCCAGGTGGCCGGGCGATCGCGGCGCCGCATTTCGAGCACGTCGCGAAAGCCGGTCGTCGTGATGATGCCGGTGCGTGCCACCTTGCGCTCGAGCAGGGCGTTCGTGCCCACGGTCGTGCCATGCACGATCGTGGCGATGCCGCCCGCGCCGCGTCCCTGCGTGTCGACACGCTCGATGCCGTTCATGAAGCCGCGCGCTTCCTCGCCGCGCGTGGAGGGTACCTTGACGATACGCGCCACGCCGGCGGCTTCGTCGAGGACGAACAAATCGGTAAACGTGCCGCCCACGTCGACGCCGACGATCGTTGATGCTTCGCTCATGCCTGTTGCTCCTTCTCGCGCGCGTCGTTCGCGCCGGTCGTCACATATCCCATCGCGCGGTCATGCGCGCGTGCCGCGGCGTCACGCGCCGCCGGCGCGCCGTAGCCGCCCCCGCCCGGCGTCTCGAGCCGCACGCGCTCCCCGCGCGCGAGCTTGATGCCGAGCATCTTCGAAGCCATCGGCGGCGTGTGCCACTGGCCGTCGTTCTGATAGCGAAACACGTTGGGCACCGACGCCGCACCGCCTGCAATGCCTTGCGGCGCCGAGCGTCCGCGCTCGCCGAACACGAACGCTTCCGCGCTGTCCTCGAGCAGTTCGATTTCGTAGATGGCGCCCAGGCCCCCACGATGCCGTCCGTCGCCGGCGGAATCGGGGCGCAGCGCCCACTGCGTGAAGCGCACCGGATACGCGGCTTCGAGAATCTCGACCGGGGGAATGGTGGCCGTCGAGATCGGCGCGTTGCCATGCGACAGACCATCGCCGTCGATATGTCCGCCGTGGCCGCCGCCGAAGAAGCTGAACATCACCCAGCGCTGACCGCGCCGCGCCGGGTCGGTGCGGTAGCCGGCGATCGAGAGCGCATTGATGGTGCCGTACGCCTGCCCCATCGCCCGCTCGGGCGCGGCTTGCGCCATCGCACAGAAGATCACGTCGATCATGCGCAGGATGGTCTCGGTATAGCCGCCCACCGGACGCGGACGCTGGGCCGAAATCAGCAACCCGTCGGGCAGCTCGAAGCGCACCGCGTCGAGCACGCCCGCGTTGGCGGGCACGTCCGGGAACAGGTGCTTGAGCGCCACGTAGCATGCGGCGATGGCGGTCGCGCGCGAGATGTTCACCGGCCCCATGCACGCGGGCGACGTTCCCGCGAAATCGAGCGTGAGCGACTCGCCGGCCACGCGCATGCGCAGCGCGATCGTCAGCGGTTCGTCGCGCACGCCGTCGTTGTCGAGCGTGTCCTGATAGACGTATTCGCCGTCCGGCAACGCGGCCACATGCGCGCGCATGAGCTTCACGGCGCGCTCGCGCAATTGCGCCAGCGCGTCCTGCACCGTGCCGTCGCCGTACTCGTCGAGCAGATCGGCCAGACGCCGCGCGCCGAGCTCGAGCGCGGCGAGCTGCCCGTTCAGATCGCCCCAAAGGCTGTCGGGCAAACGGGTATTGGCCTTGAGGATCGCGAGCACGTCCGCGTCGAGCTCGCCGCGCCGTACGATGCGCACCGGCGGGATCTGCACCGCTTCCTGCCAGCATTCGGTCGCGGCCGGGTTGTAGTTGCCCGGCACCGCGCCGCCCACGTCGTGCCAGTGCGCGGCGGACGCCAGAAAGCAATAGAGCTCGCCGTCGCGGAACACGGGACGCACGAGTTTGAAGTCGTTCGCGTGGGTGCCGCCTTCATACGGATCGTTGAAGAGCCAGACGTCGCCGTCGACCATGCCGCCGCGCTCGGCGGCCGTGCGCGCGGCCGCCTGCACGGCGAACGCCATCGCGCCGACGAAGACCGGCAGGCCGGACTTGCCCTGCACGAGGGTCGCGCCGGTCGCGGCGTCGTAGATGCCGTGGCAGGCGTCGTGCGCCTCGGCGATGATGGGATTGAAGGCGCTGCGGTAGAGCGTCGCGTCCATTTCGTCGGCGATCTGCTCCAGCCGTCCTTTGAGGACCGCCAGGGTGACGGGATCTAGCATGAAGAAACTCCGTGTGATGTCGGTTGGGATGCCGCGCTGCGCCGCTTGAGCAGATTGAGCAGGCCGCCCGCGTCGACCATGTCGAGGAGGAACCCCGGCACGCTCTCGCAGGCGAGCCGGCTGCCATCGGCACGCTCGACATAGCCCTCGCGCGGCGCGAGCCGCAGGTCCTCGCCTTCGGCGATTCGCGATGCGTCGGCACAGGTGAGCAGCAACAGCCCCACATTGAAGGCGTTGCGGAAATAGAGACCGTTGAACGACGGTGCGATCACCGCGCGCACCCCCAGGTGCACCAGCGCGGCGGCCGCCTGTTCGCGCGACGAGCCAATGCCGAAGTTCGGCCCGGCCACGAGCACGTCGCCCGGTCGCACGCCCGCGGCGAACTCCGGGCGCACCCGATGCAGGCAGTGGCGTGCGATCTCGTCGATGCCGAACTTCATGTAGGCGCCGGGTGCGAGCGCGTCGGTATCGATATCGGCGCCGACCACCCACGCGCGATGTGTGTCAGCGTCAGTCGCGTGGCCGCTCGCCTCGGGTCGACCGGAAGAAGACGTTGGCGTTGTCATGATTCAGGAGAGGCAGTGAAAATGTTCTGGAGGACCGGCGCGCATCACGCCAGCAGTTCGCGCGGGTCCGCGATGCGACCGGTGAGCGCGGCGGCGGCCACCGCATAGGGGGAGCCCAGATAGACCTGGGCCGTCTCCGAACCCATACGTCCCTTGAAGTTGCGCGCCGTGCTCGAGAGCACGGTCGCGCCTTCGGGAATCGACCCGCCGTAGCCCGCGCAGGCGCCGCACGTATTGGCGAGCACCTGGGCACCTGCCTGCACGAGCACGTCCATCACGCCTTCGCGCGCGGCCTGCGCCTGATCGCGCGCCGACGCCGGTGCCACCACGAAGCGCATGCCCCTGGCGACCTTGCGGCCCTTGAGCACGCGGGCGGCGGCCCGCAGGTCGTCGAGCTTCGCCCCGGTGCACGCACCAAGATAGGCCACGTCGACCGCAACGTCGGCGAACTCGCCGATGGCGCGCGTGTTGGCCGGACTATGCGGCGCCGCCACCTGCGGGGCGAGCGATCCGGCGTCGAACACATGCAGTTCGGCTGGCGCATCGGCGTCGCCTTGCCAGCGCGCGATGTCGATGGGATCCGTCACGCCGACCGAACGCAGATAATCCACGGTCGTCTCGTCGGGCGCGATCAGTCCCACCTGCGAGCCAAGCTCGGCGCTCATGTTCGAGAGCGTCATGCGCTCCTGCATCGACAGGGCGCGCACGGCGTCGCCGCAGAACTCGATCGCCTGGTAGCGTCCGCCGTTCATGCCGAAGCGACCGATCATGTGGAGCATCATGTCCTTGGCGCTCACGCCGTCGGCGAGGCGCCCGTCCCAGCGCATGCAGATCGTGTCGGGCACCTTCACCCAGATCTCGCCGGACACCGCCACGCCGAGCATCTCGGTGCTGCCGATGCCGAACATGTACGCACCGAACGCGCCGCCGGTCGGCGAATGCGAGTCGCCGCCCACGCAGAACATGCCGGGGCGCAGGTGGCCATGCTCAGGCACCACCACGTGACAGATGCCTACCGAGTCGTACACGTTGGGCAGTGCCTGCGCTCTCGCCCAGTCGCGTGCAATGCGCACGATGCGCCGCGATTCGTCGTCCGATTCCGGCACGTAGTGATCGATGACGAGCACGACCTTCGATTTGTCCCACAGCTGCGCACCGAGTGATTCGAGCATCGGCTGCAGGCGGCGCGGACCGCTGGAGTCGTGGAACATCGCGAGATCGACACGGCAGGTGACGATCTCGCCCACGGCCACGGTGTCGCGGCCACACGCGGCAGCCAGCAGCTTTTGCGTCAGAGTTTGAGGCACGGTCATTCCCTTACATTCCCAGATACGCACGCCGCAGATCGTCGCTCGCAAGCAACTCGGCGCAAGTGCCGCTGTGGCGGATCTCACCGTTCTCGAGCACGTAGCCGCGCTGCCCGGTTTCGAGCGACTGACCCACGTTCTGCTCGACGAGCAGGATCGACAGGCCCTCGCGCTGCAAGCGCGCGATGAGCGAGAAAAGCTCCTCGACCATGAGCGGCGAGAGGCCGAGCGACGGTTCGTCGAGAATCAGCAGGCGCGGCTCCGCCATCAGCCCTCGGCCGATGGCAAGCATCTGCTGCTCGCCCCCGGACATCGTCCCGGCCGCCTGATCGATGCGCTCGCGCAAACGCGGAAACAGATCGAGCATCTTCTCCAGGCTGCGTTCGCGCGACGCGCGGGCACGGGCAAACGCACCGAGCGACAGGTTCTCGCGAACGCTCAGGTTCGGGAAAATGCGGCGCCCTTCAGGCACCTGGATCAGCCCCGCCTTGACCACATCGCGGTAATGCCGGCCGGTGAGATCGTGCCCGTCGAAGCGAACCCGCCCGCCCCAGACCGGATTGATGCCAGACAGCGTGTTGTTCAGCGTCGACTTGCCCGCGCCGTTGCTGCCGAGCATCACGACGATCTCGCCTTCGCCGACGGCGAGATCGACACCGCGCAACACCTCGACACGCCCGTAACCGGTGCGCAGGCCTTCGACTTCGAGCAGATGGGTCATTGCGCACCTCCGGTTTGCGCAGCGAGCCGCGCCGCCGTGCCATGCCCCAGATAGGCCTCGATCACGGCGGGGTCGGTCGTCACCTCGCGAGGCGTGCCCGACGCGATCAGCTTGCCCTGCGCGAGCACCCAGACGTGCTCGGCCAGGCTCATCACGGCGCGCATGACGTGCTCGATCATCAGCACCGTCACGCCGCTCGCGGCGATATCGCGCACCACGGGAATCATTTCGTCGATCTCGCTTGGATTGAGCCCCGCGAGCACTTCGTCGAGCAACAACAGGCGCGGGCGGGTGGCCAGCGCGCGCGCGAGCTCAAGCCGCTTGCGTCCGCACACGGTGAGGTCCGCCGCCGGCTTGTCGAGCTGCGCCTGCAAATTGGTTCGGTAGGCGATTTCCTCCGCGTCGCGCAGCGCGGCGCGGCGCTCTCGCAGATGCAGATGGGCGCCCACGGCGATGTTCTCGCGCACGGTCTGCGCCCCGAACGGCTGCACGATCTGGAACGTGCGGGTGAGCCCCTGGCGCGCCGTCTCGTACGGTGCCTGCCCGGTGATGTCGCGCCCCTGGAACTCCACGCGTCCGGCGCCCGGCGTCAGAAAGCCGGACAGCAAACCGAACAGTGTGGTCTTGCCCGCGCCGTTCGGACCGACGAGGGCGGTCAGCGTGCCGGCCCTGACGGACAAGCTCACGTCCTGCACCGCCTTCAGGCCGCCGAACGTAATGGACAGGCCTTCGGCCTTCAGAAGAATGTCAGACACGGGCGTTCTCCTCACGCGATGCGTTACGCGTCTCGTCCGCCGCAGTTCCCTGCGCCACGACCTTGCGTTCCATGCCGAGCACGCGTCGGATCGATGCCCCGGCGCCCGTCATGCCGCGCGGCAGGAACATCACGATCAGGATGAGTACGGCGCCGTAGATCACCATCGACAGGCCGGGCAATTCGCCGAACAGGTTGCGCGTAAATTCACCCAGCGCGTAGAGGACGGCCGCGCCGAGCACCGGGCCCCACAGCGTGCCGAGCCCGCCGACAATGGCACCCACCAGCGCCTCGACCGAGATGGTCGAGCCGAACGCGATGCCGGCGTCGATGTACTGGAACATTTGCACGTAGCACATGCCCGCCGCCGCCATGAAGCCGCCCGACAGCGCAATCGCACCCAGCTTCACGCGCAGCGGGTTCACGCCCACGGCGCGGGCCGCATTCTCGTTGTCGCGCACGGCCTGCAGCCACGCCCCAAAACGCGAGTGCCGCAACCAGGCCGTCACCAGTAGCGCCGCCATCACGAACACCAGCAGCAACGCCGCATAACCGCGCGGGGAAGCAAACTGCAAATTACCCACGCCCTGGCGCAGCGGCACCATCAGGCCCACACCCGCGCCGGTAAAGGGCAGCGACACGGCCAGAATGCGGAACACCTCGGCAAAGGCCAGCGTAACCAGTGCGAAATACGACCCCTTCAGGCCATAACGAAACGTCACCGCGCCGAGCGCCACGGCAACCGCCGTGCCCATCGCTATCGCGAACGGCATGGCGAGCCACGGGTTCCAGCCCCATTGCAACTGCGCAATGGCCTGGGCGTACGCCCCCACGCCGAAGAACAGCGCGTGGCCGAACGACAACTGGCCGCCGAACCCGCCGAGCATGTTCCACGACTGCGAGAGCAGCACGGCGTAAAACGTCATCATCAGGAACGATAGCCACACGCCCGACTGCAACGTGAGCAGCAGCGCGGCCATCGCCACGCCGAACAGCACAATCATTCGAAGATCTTTCATCGTTGGCTCCTGCTCCCCCGGTTCATGCCCGTGCACCGAACAGCCCCTGCGGACGCAGCAGCACGACGATGATGAAAATGGCGAAGATGCCCATCTGCCCGAGCGAATCGCCGAGCCACAGCCCGCCGAGCGACTCGACCACGCCGATGAGCAAACCGCCTACCAGCGCGCCCACGAAGCTCCCCATGCCGCCCAGCACGACGATGGTGAAGGCCACCAGCACGAAACCGCCACCGACCTGCGGGTTCACGTAGTACGCCGGCATGAGAAAGCACGCCGCCGCGCCCACGCATGCCATGCCGATCCCGAACGACAGGGCGTACACCCGCTCCACGTCAATGCCCATGAGCTTCGCGCCATGCTTTTCCTTGGCGACGGCCCGAATCGCGCGGCCCAGATCGGTGGCGCGCATGATCCAGAACAGCACGGCCGCCGCGGCGAGCGCCCCACCAAATGCGATCAGCTTCGGCACGGCGAGCATGACGGGGCCAACGTCGACCGTGGCCAGTGTGTACGGCGTGTCGATCGTATGGGTGTCGGACTTGAACCACACGAGGGCGAGGTTCTCCAGCACGATGGCCAGGCCGAGCGTGACCAGCAGAATGTTCTCGTCCTTGCCGTGGCTTGCGCGCTCGATCACCACGCGCTGCAGTGCGTAGCCCAGTGCGAACATGCCCATCGTGACAAACGGCAGCGCGACGTACGGGTCGATGCCGAGCTTTTCCTTGAGCAGCCAGACCGCGTACAGCGCCACCATCAACGCCGCGCCGTGCGCGAAGTTGATGATGTGCAGCACGCCGTAGACCAGCGTGAGGCCCAGCGCGATGAGCGCATAGACCGCGCCGGTCGTCAGGCCGTTGAGCACGGCCGACAGGAGAATGACCGGGTCGAACATCGCGTCAGGCCTTGAGGGGGAAGACCGGCGCGACCTGACGGTAGCTGTCCGGCAGAATGACCTTGATGTCGCCGCCCGAGACCTGCGTGAGCAGTGGCTGGGCCCCCAGGTTCTGGCCCTTCTCGAACTTCGTCGGGCCGTAAGGCATCAGGTGATCCTTGAACGTGCTCGACGCGAGCGCCGCCGTAATGGCCGCGCGGTCCACTGATTTCGCACGCTCGATCGCGTCGGCGAGCAGCATCATGGCCGTGTACGTCATGAACACTTCATAGCTGAAGTAGGCGCCCTTCGCTTCTGTACGCTTCTTGAGCGTCGCCACGCGCGGGTCCTTCGGGTTGAACCAGTGGTTGCAGTCGATGATGCCGTCGGCGATGTCCGGAAACTCCTTGAGGAACTTGTAGCTCGACGCCGCGCCACCGAGCACCGAGTAGATGGCTTTCGGACGCACCTTCTGCTGCTTCATCGCGCGCAGCAGCAAGGCGTACTCGTTGTAGTAGTTCGCCGGAATCACAATGTCCGGATTGACCGAGCGCATGCGCAGCACGATATTGTTGAAGTCGCGCGTCGGATTGGCGTGCTTGATCACTTCCTTGATCTCGAAGCCGCGCGCGGGAAGTTCCTTCTGTAACAGCGCCGCCGTGCCGGTGCCGAAGAGCGATTCCTCGTGCACGATCATCACGGTCTTCGCCGGCTTGCCTGCCGCGTTGTTCAGCGCGGCGAGATCGTCGACCGCGCGCATCGAACACATGCGATACCCAGGGCCGAAACGGAACGTGTTGGTCAGCCCGCGCTCGACGATCTGATCCGCGACGCCGACATCGACCACGTGCGGCAGGCCGTACTTCGCGGCCGTTTGCGTGGTGGCCAGGCAAATCGCCGACGCGTAGGCGCCGACGATCGCGGACACGCCGGCTTCGTTCATCTTCTCGACTTCGGCCGAGCCGGCTTCGGGACGCGATTGCGCGTCGCCCAGCATGGCCTCGATGGGTGCGCCGCCAAGCGACTTGATGCCGCCGGCCGCGTTGATGTCCTCGATGGCGAGCAAGGCGCCGAGGCGGCACTGCTGGCCCGAATAGGCGAGTGCGCCGGTGACCGGGTGCAGCACGCCGATCTTGACGGGTTTTCCGGCGGCGTGCGCCAACCACGGCGCGCTGGAGGTGGCGGCCAGGGCGGCCATGGCGGTGGATTGGCGCAGGAACGTGCGACGCGAACTCATGTGTGGGTCTCCGGACTTGATCAGTGGAATTGGGCAGACAGTTCTTCGCTGACCCAGACCTTGGCGTCGATGTCGCCGACGCGCGAGAGTTGAAGCTGGTACTGGTAGCGATCGGGGCGATACAGGCCTTGCAGTAGTTGCACCGGGCGGTCGGCGACGTCGCGCACCAGGCGCGTGACCGCGAGCAACGCGGAGCCGACGGCAATGTCGAGGTGGCGCGCCACGATGGCATCGGCCAGGCGCGCGGAAATGGTTTGGGTCGCGCCACCGAGTTCGACGCCGGCCTCTTCGAGCAGCATGAGCAGCGGCTTGCGTTCGAGGTCGTCGCTGCGAATCTCGGCGATGTCCTTCGGCACGTGCGTGGTGATGTACGACAGCGGGCCGGCTTGCGTGCTGCGCACGCGAACACTCTTGTAGACCGGAGCGCCGGGGGTGAGCGCGAGCGCCTCCGCCACGGCGTCGCTCGCACCGACCACAGACGATTCGAGCACGGCTACGTTCGTGCGCAGGCCCATGTTGACGATGTTCTCGAGCAGACCGGTCAGATGCGCCTTCTCACGCGAGATACCGGGGCCCTTGCCGCCGCCGGTGCGTTGTCCGGCATGCAGCGGCCACGTCCCCAGCCCGGGGCGGCGCACCACGAGCCCATCGGCCACGAGCATCTCCATCGCCTTGCGGATCGTAATGCGCGCCACACTGAACTGATCGGCCAGCAGGTGCTCGCCGGGCACGCCGTCGCGATCGAAACGTCCCTCCTGAAGTTGCTCGCGCAACACGAGGTAGATCTGGTGGTACTTCGGCAGCGGTAGTGGGGTATCCATGCGACGATTCTGGAAGTGTCATAATGTCCGGTCAATAGAACAAATAAACGGACAAAATGTCCCATCGGGAAAACACCTAAGCCCTGTGCGAGGATTTTCCGGCGATGCGCGGAGGCGCTTCAAGCCCAGGCGGAACAAGGACCTTCACGGTGCCGCGCAGCATGGCTCGTGAGCTGCGCGGCACGCGTTTGCGGCGGCGATATCGGGCTCGCGTGGCGTGCTGCTCGCCCGTGCGCAGGACGGGCGTCGAGCGTACGACCCGCGGCGCCCGGCGGCCGCTCAGAAGCGGTGACGCAAGCCGACGTAATAGCTCATCTGGTTATCGTATCCGTTGAGCTTCACGCCGTTGCCGCCGGTCCAGTTGGTGGTGGACGTGCCGAACAGCCCCGCCCAGCCGCCGTCGACGCGTTCGTAAGCGGTCGCAAAATAGACGTCGGTGCGCTTCGAGAGGAAGTAGTCGATGACGCCGTAAAGCGTTTGGCGCTTGCCGCTGAAGTTCACGGCACTGGTGTTGTCGTACATGTAGGCGGCGATGAATTGCCACGACGGATTGAGCAGGTAACTCGCCCCGAGCGTGAAGAACTGATCGCGTCGGGCGGCGGAGAAGACCGAGCCGATGGCCGCCACGGTGGTGGGCGTTGCGGCGGTGCTCATGTTGGTGATCGACGCGTAGTCAACGCCGCCGTTGGTTACGTCGAACCCGGGGTCGCGCTGGCTTTGCAGGTAGTCGGCGTGGAATTTCCATTGTCCGTAGCTGACCTTGGCGCCGAGCGACCAGGTTTTCGCGGTACGGCTCTGAGAGTCGTGCGTCTGCTGCAACTGTCCGGTGAAGACGTTGCCGTTCTGTTCCCAGGACACCCCGCCCGAGGCCGACGAGCGCGCGGAGCCCTGCCCTGCGATGCCGCCGAAGGCGTATTGCAGGTTCATGCCGAAGGGGCCGAATTTTTTCGTCCAGGTGAGCGCGTTGTTATAGCGCTGGCCGGTAAGGAAAACGAGCCACGAGTTGGTGGGCGGCGCACCGATGAAGATCGGATCGACCATGGAGATCGCGACGACGGCGCCCGTGTATTGACGCCCGAATGCGAGTTCACCCCAGCCGCCTTGCAATGCGACGAAGGCCTGGCGTCCGAAGAGTTGCCCCTGTTGATCGAACGTTCCGGCTTGCGAATTGAAGCCGTTTTCGAGCACGAAGCGCGCCTTCATGCCGCCGCCGAGGTCCTCGATGCCCTGGAGGCCGAAACGGCTGGCCGACAGGAAGCCCTCGCCGGACTGGTTCAGCGAATAGACGCGGCCGCCGTCAGGGCTGGCGTGATTCTGCGAGACGACAGCACCTTCGATCAGGCCGTAGAGCGTGACGCTCGATTGCGCGAGCGCGGATGTCGCGGCGGCCGTCAGCGCCAGCGCGGCACTGGCGAGGGTCATCGATTTCAGTGTTTTGCGTTGAGTGGTCTTCATGAGTCTTATGGTCTTGGCTTGAAGGGCGTGAGGACTTCGGGCTTTGGGTTTGCTGCGATTCGGAAAAACAGCCTCCCCTCGGCGCCGGACGCCGGAGCCTCGTTGCAAGCCGATGCGGCGTTGCGGGAGGCTCGGACGTCAGGGCGCACGACACCTCGACGCGCAGTCGGCGGGCGCGTCGTCAGGCATGGGGCGACAGGGGAAAATCACGCGAAGCGAAACCGGTCGCGGCGCTACGCGTTGGGGGTGCGACGGACTACTCGCGCAGGACGCGATACGACGCACGCTTCGAAACGCGCGCCAACACGCAGGGGGATGGGAGACGAGTCATCATGGCGATGACTCTAGGAGGACCAATATGTAGCGTCAATGGAACAAATGCCGAAGACGGTTGTTCCATCGGGAAATTCCCGAGCCAGGCTTGGTGTCGGGAGGTGTCGGGAGGCAGCGCGAGCGGGCACTGATTTGCCTGAACCGACTTGACGACCGGCAAATCGGGAAGCATTCCTTCTTGCCGGGCGTTTTTGCTATACTCTGCCCCTTCTGAGCGGATCGCGTCCGCTCCCTCCCTGTAGTTCAATGGATAGAACGAGTGCCTCCTAAGCGCTAGATACAGGTTCGATTCCTGTCGGGGGGACCAGCTTACTGCCTAACGATTCCCAGCATTGCCCACAAAACCGCGACAGCTCAAGGCTTCGCGGTTTTTTTATGCCCACGGACAGCCGTGATTGCCCATCGACAGCGGGGGTACATTGGGGGTACCTTTGGGGGTACAAAATACCCCGAGCCACGAGATACCCCCAATGGCCCTAACAGACATTGCCATCAAGAACGCAAGGCCTTCGGACAAAGCGTATAAGCTATTTGACGGCGGCGGCTTGTTTCTACTGGTTACTCCCGCAAATCAAAAGTACTGGCGTCTAAAGTACCGACACGGCGGCAAGGAGAAACTGCTAGCGTTGGGCGTATATCCCGAAGTCAGCCTCGCCGCCGCACGCAAAAAGAAGGAAGAAGCGAGGGACAGCCTCGCGCAAGGCGCTGACCCGAGCGCCCACCGAAAGGAGGTAAAACGACTAGCTCTGCTCAATGCCGCAACGTCATTCGAGGCGGTCGCGCGCGAGTGGTTCGAGAGTCAACGCGGAGGTTGGAGCGCCGGATACGCAGAGAAAGTCATCGGCTCTCTCGAGGGAGACGTTTTCCCGACTCTAGGAGACATGCCTATCGCTGACATTGAGGCACACACGCTCGTCGGTGTGCTGCGAGCGGTCGAGGCACGGGGTGTGCGCGAGACTGCGAAACGAATACTCCAGCGCACACGCGCGGTGTTCCAGTACGGGATCATGACAGGTCGATGTGCGCGCAACCCAGCCAGTGACGTGGACGCACAGGTAATCCTCAAAAAAGGACCCGCAGTGCAGCACATGGCACGCATTAGACCCTTCGAACTCCCGACACTAATGCGGGACATCGCCACTTACGAAGGCGAGCCGGTCACTCGCCTTGCGCTCGAGCTTATGGCCTTGACTTTCGTCCGAACAGCAGAATTGATCGGGGCGACGTGGCAGGAATTCGACGAAGATGCCAAAGAGTGGCGCATCCCAGCGTCACGCATGAAGATGAGAACGCCACATATTGTGCCACTGAGTCGGCAAGCTATGAGCGTTCTAGAGCAACTTCGTCAAATCAACGGGGCGAGAGAGTTTGTCTTTCACAGCCCACAAGGTCGCAAGCCAATATCTAACAACACCATGCTTTACGCCCTATATCGGATGGGCTACAAATCACGGATGACCGGCCACGGCTTTCGCGGCCTAGCCGCGACGACCCTCCGAGAGATGGGATACACACGCGACTTGGTGGACCGACAACTTGCACACGCCGAGAGAAATCAAGTGACCGCGGCATATGTGCATGCGGAGTACCTTCAAGATCGTCGCAAAATGATGCAGCACTGGGCGGATTACATAGACGCAGCTCGAAAAAGGGTGAAGGTAATACCTGGCAAGTTCGAAACTGCCGCATAACCGCACTGTCTGCGTGCTGCAATTTCATCGGATGCCTGCCCGCCGCAACAACCCCAGTCACCGACACGTAACGGCTCTCTCGCTAGGTTGACACATCTCTAGACACCGCGAACCCGCGTAGAGCGCTGCGATTGGAGACGCAGCGAACCATCACACACGGCTTTCGCAAAAGCAGATCATGGTAAAGGTCGAGTATGGGAATCAATGACGAGTACAACAGAGTCGCCATCGAATACGTTTCGTTGATGTCCGCGTTAGAACTTTTGGCAATGGTAGAGCAGGTTCCCGAGCATTTTGCTGCGCGCTGGCTACTTGAAAAAGAAGCGCACTTGCACCTCACCATTTACGACCCACAGTCTGAAACACCGACACCCTATGGCATAGGTTTTGGTGTGTTCGCCGGCAGTCCAGAATTCCCGGAAATTACGCTGGAGACAGTTCTGCGAGCGATTGCGGAGCCAGGGAGCTGCCACCCCGTCGATGCAGCAGCCTATCGCATAGGAAATCGCTTGTACTTCGGAAAAGACGAGTTCTGGCGCTTCGTCTTGGACCACGGCGCCGATATCACGGTAGAGTGGTTTTCCAGATTCACTAATGACGACGACGTTCCGTCGTTTTGGCAAGATGAATGGCACGCCGTTCGATCACGAGAAAATAATTCCGGCGCGCATGCCGCACATTCGCGGCTCCAAGCTATGGAGCTCGAGGTGAAGCGACTCACCCACGAGTTAGCCACGGCCACAGCAGAAATCGCTACGCTTCGCGATCAACTGTCCGGCGCATCAGCCCAGCGTAATGCCGCCGCTCAAGATTCGCCCACGCGGATATTGCTTTCTCCGGGCAGCCGCAACGGGCGTCATTGGACACGTCAGGACTTACAAGTACTTCTCGAAGCTCGCAGAGGAGGCGCGAAAGTTGCAGAACTCGCAGCTTCGTACGGAATCACTCCCCAGCGCATCAGCACTCTAATCAAGAAGGCGGAGAGCCAAGAACGCATTGGCGGTAGCGTCACATCCGTTTGGCATTACAAACGCCGTTGATACGGTGTTTCGCAAGTTTCACCCCGTATTTAGCAACATGCAGCCGACGCCCACGCAATAGGCCTGGGCTATTCGGTTTCTGTTGATGTGCTGTTGATAACTTAGGCTCAAGTCATCGATTTTGGAAAACGCCCGTATGGGGCTACATGTTCCCGCAGATGACTATCCGCTCCCGCACCCACGCCACCCCCTCCTCCACTCTTCAGCTTCCGGCTACGGGCCGTGGTCGCTGGGCTGACATCGCCCCTTTTGTTGGCGTTGGACGCGAAAAATGGCGTCTACTGACTTTAGAGGGAAAAGCCCCCGCGCCGATTCGCCTCACTGAGCGCTGCACCCTCTACGACTTCAGCCAGGTCCATGCCTGGATCGCGGACCCGCTCAATTACCACGCAGACGCGCCAGATCAAGGGCGCACAGCCAAGCGACGCAGCAGTGCGTGAGCTTGGCGCATGAAAGTGCACACGTTTCATGCACCCGGAAACGCCCCGTCCCGCCAATACAGGCGGGCCTCAGCGGCCTCCGGACGAGTGCATAAAAAGTGATGCATTAAGTGCGCAGGCGTGGCGGGGTCATGACTGCGCGCGCTGGGTTTAGGGCGACAAAGGGCATTACAACGAACGCCTAACCAAACCACCCAGCGCGTCACGTGTCGGCCTGAGCCGCCGCGCTCGACTGGCACCATGCATCTCTGGCCCAGCCCGCCGTAGCCCCCCGTATCGTGTTTCTACGCACAGGAGATGTCGCATGTCGAATCGCCCGATTCCTAGGCAGCCGTTCAATGCCGCTATCACCAGAGAGACGACGGTGACCGCGTGCCCGGCCACTCCATCAGGCGTCCCCTCATCGGGAACTCCGGGCACGACTGGCCGACAAGGACGCCGATCCATCGCCGCGATGCCGCACATCGGAGGTACATGCCGTTCGCCCCCCTCTCCTCGGCCCCTTTTGTTGTGCAGGCACCGTATACAACATCAAGCGGTTGTGCATCTCAAGTCTGGCGTCCGACACTGGGATTGCTCCGAGCAGTACCGAGCGCCATTGAGCGCCAGCGAGCAATACCGAGCTTAGTCGCTCACCCCCAAACCAACGAGGAAACCCGATGTCACGTTCGCACGCAGGGACATCTAGCCATTGCGAAACACCCGGCATCCGCTTGAATCATGCAGGGCAATCCGAGCCCGAACGATTCATGCGACTGCCCGAAGTCATGGCCGTCTGCGGCCTACCGATGTCCACCGTTTATGACGGTGTTCGTCGTGGCGACTTTCCGAAGCCAGTACCACTGACAGGAAAGAACGTCGCCTGGCTCGCCAGTGAAATTCGCCATTGGATGGAGGCCCGCATCGCGGCGCGTCAACTTTGAGAATCGATATGACTACCGAACACTCACCAACCGTCAAAGCGGCAATTACCAAGCATGCCGAAGCGTGCGTCGCATTCGAGAAATTGCGAGACGATGCCGACCGACTTGCAGCGGAACTCGAAACGCATCGAAAGGCGGCATCCGCCGCTGATGCCGAAGCAAATTCCGCTCGGGAGTCAGTGAAAGCACTGATCCGCGACGGCAACCCGTCGCCCAAAAAGATTCACGAGCTGAAGGCTCAAGAGCGCGCGGCTTACACGCTTGCAGAGGACTACCGATCGATCGCAGCAGAGGTCGAGGCCTTGTTTGCCTTAGCGAAGGTAGAAGCAGGCGACGCGAAGAAGGACGAGCGCGAGTGTTTCGCGAACATCGTTGCGACACGCCGCGACGAGCAACTCGCTGCACTTCCCGAGAACTTGCAGCCCGTGATTCACGCCATGGCCCTAGTTGAACGCAGAATGCGCCTGGACGGCCCAGGGGCATCTTGGGCCATGAACGGACTGGTCTCGCTGAAAGAAGCGATGCTACGCGAGGTCTTCAGTGTCATTGAACGCACCTACGACGCAACGGCCGATGACGCAAAGCAAGACACTGTCGTTGATACCGTAGCCCGTCCAATGGGTCGCGAACGGTACGACACCATGTCGCCAAGCATGAGATATCGGCTCAGCGTAGAAAACCAGCGTGCCGTTGCTAACGATGCCCGCATTGCAGCCACACAAGGAGGACGATGACATGATCGCAGACTGCCCGAAATGCCACGCGGAAACGCCAGCCGAGTCGTACCGCGCACTTCCCAACACGACCGGCGAAGCAACGTTCCGATGCATGAATGGATCATGCGGGCATCGCTTCTCTGTCTCATTGGGACGCCCGTCGGAGCGCGTAGAAATTTTCACGAGCAACGGTCAGCAGGACTACCGAATCACCACCGACTGCTAGCCCGGCAATGCGGCTCCGCGCCGCATAGGCCGAGCAAACAATTCCGACGGAGCATCACAATGAAATTGGTCTGCCCTCACTGCGACTCACGAGCGCATATTCGCTCAAGCCGACCACTGTCGCGCGTGACGCGGGAGTTGTACTGCCAGTGCACCAAACTCGAATGCGGTCACACATTCATGAGCCTAGTGGAAGTCGTTCGAACGTTGTCGCCCAGCAGTACCCCGAACCCGGACGTCGCGAAGCAGTTGGCAGGCGGGACCGACCGTTCGGAACCGATGAGCGCCTGAAACTGAGTAGCCCGCCGTTAATAGGCGGGCCGCTCTCTTCTCTTCTGTGAACTTGCGAGCCGCTGCGTTCGCTTGACTTTGATGTAAAGATGACCAACAATTCTCTTGCTGCCGAGACAACGGTGGCCGGGTGTGGAAACCCGAACTACTCCAAGGCGGACAGCCGCTTCGCGGCATTTTTTTCGTCCGTTGCGTTCGCGCATGCCTATCTCTTCTATGGCGGGCCGGGCGGGGCAGCCTTCGGGCTGGCCGGTTTCCTTGGGTACCGGTTTTCCACCCCCGCTGTCGGGCCCGCCACCCCTCACGTGGAAATGAGCGGCGGGCCTCCAATTACCCCAAGGAGCCCGCAATGGCTAATGCCGTCGCTCGTCACGAGCAATCCGCCCTCACTGAAATCCTGTCCATCGCTCGCGCCGCATTGCGCGCGGCCGTCAATGCACCGACCGATAACGCGTCGCTCGATGCCGTTGGTGAGGCACTCGTCGCAATCGCCCGCGTTGTCGAAACGGAGGTGCGTCATGGCTAAGCCGATGCCCACCGACTTCGCTTGCCATCTTGCGCTCGACCTCCATCGGAGGAAGCTCAACGATCTGCGCTGGTTCCTCTCCGATGGCCGCAAACGCTCGATCCAGGCGGCTCATGAGATTCAGTCCGAGCTGGCGACGATGGGCGAGGGGCTCGAGGCGACGCTTCAACAAACCGTCATCGACCTCTACACCGTCAGTTCCGGCCTAGAGACCTTTCTCAAGCTGCTCTACCTCGCTGGCGCAGATCGCAAGCCGGTTGATCCAGATGGACTGCACGCCCTGCTCGCGCCCCTCAAGCGCCAGTTGGACGAGTCGTTCCACAACATTTCGACGATGCTTTGAGGCAAGCCATGCAACACACGAACGACAATGCAATGGCCGCGTGGTTTCGAGACGTCAAACGTCTGGTCGACATCAACGAATTGGCCGAGAAACTCGGCCTTCGCCGCGACGGCGCCAAGGGTAACTACCACAGCCCACATCACGACGACCGCAATGCCTCTGTCTCAGTCTTCGATGACGGGCGCGCATTCAAAGACTGGTCGGCGGATCGCGGCGGCAGTTGCATCGACTTTCTCATTCACTTCGCGCCCGGCGTGGAGTCTGTCATGGACGCTGCAAAACTGCTCAGTGAAATGCAGGGCATCCCGCTGCCGAAGTCGTGTGAACCGAAACCCGCTGCCCTCGAGAGCAAGGAGGATTACATCGCCAAGAATGTCTTGGCCACGCCAGATCCCGTTGTGGCATACCTGAGCGGCAGAGGCATTGACGAATCGGTTATCCGGCACGCAATCAAATGCGAAAGCCTCGGCTGGAACACATGGCATAACAAGAGCGTGCCTCCCGGCGAGAAGAGCCACGGCGGTCCCGCCGCTGCATTTGTCGTGCGCGCGCTCGATACGTCGCGCGTCGTCGCCATTGACATGCGCTACGCAGATCCAGAGCTCAATGGAGGCGTCAAAACACAATGCCACGGGACCAAACTCGGCTACGGCTGGACTAGCGACCCGGCTCGGCTCCAGCGTGCCGATACGGTGTATATCGTTGAGAGCCCCATCAATGCTCTGTCGGTGGAGTGCTGCTCCCTGCCGGGCAAGGTCGCAGCGTTCGCCTTGCGCGGCACCAGCAACGCCGAAAAGATCGACTGGTCGTTCCTCAAAGGCAAGCGGCACGTGCGCATCGCGCTCGATCACACCGATGCCATCAACGAGAGGACCGGTACTCGCGCTGGCCTCACAGCGGCGTGGCATTTGTCTGACACGCTTACCGCTATGGACATCGGCTCGCTCTTTGTCGACATGCAGGAATGGGAGGAAGGCGAGGACATCAACGATGTGCTCAAGAAGCATGGCGCAGACGCACTATCTGCACGGCTGCGTCGCCTCGAGGCATGGATGATCCCCGGCATGCCGGGTGGCGGCGAACGCCTCTCGGGCACTCGCCGCATCTTCCTGCCGTCGCACGATTTTGGTGTGTATTGGCGCTTCCGCGTCTCTGATGACCACACGCGATATGTCAGCAAGTGGAAAGAAGCCGATGAGGAAGAAAACCCGCGTGACCGAAGCGAAGAATTCGCCGACCTGTGTTCATTCCGCGTCGCCAGCATTTCCCGTTTGCGCATTCAGAGCCACCTGGCCACGATCAACGGCACACCGGACAATCAACCCGAGACGGTGTTCGGCATCAGCGCACAGGTACCCCGTCACGGCTTGACACTACAACGACAGGTAGTCGGTAACGACAAGCTATACAACCTGGAGTGGTGGCGCAGTCAGTTCGGCGCGATTTGGTTGCCCGCGCAATTCAGCCGCATGGTCAACATCTTCGAGCGCGCGGCGGACTTGCAGGCCCGCGACGTGGTGAACTTTGTCGGCGTTGCGTGGCGCGATGGCCAACTCGCCGCGATGCAGGGCGGCGACTGCTACTTTGTCGAGCCGCAAAAGCAGTGTCTGTATGCGAACATGATCTTCCCGCGAGGATCGGCCCATAACGCCCGCGAAGTGATTCGGGCATATCAGAAGACGTTCAAGAGCAACGCGGCCGCCACAGCTCTTGTGTGGGCGCTTGGCGCACACCTCAAGGCGGTGCTCGGCTTCTACCCGCATTTGCAGATGCAAGCTGAAAAGGGTTCCGGAAAGTCGAAACTGCTGGAAAGCCTGCAAGCGACATTGGCGTTTCAGGTGCTGTCCGGTCAGATGCTCAAGACCGACCACCGCCGCCGTGCGTCGGTTTCATGGACATCTCATCCGGTCGGGTGGGACGAGTTTTCCAAGTTGCCCAAGTCCATCCTGACCGACATCGATGGCTTGCTGCAATCGACCTACCGTTTCGAGTTCACACGTGTTGGCAGTTCGCTAACGCCATACTTGATGTGCGCGCCCGTGCTGCTAGCCGGAGAAGAGGTCGATGTGGAGAGCCTGCAATCCAAGCTGTGCCGCACGTCGCTATCGGTAGGGAAACAAGGCGATGTGATCCCGCACAACCTGCCGCAATTCCCGGTCTGGGAGTGGTTGCAGTTTCTTGCCGAACTCGAACCTGCACGCGTTCGCGATTTGCACGCCACGTGCGTTGCGCAAGTTCAGCAACGCAGTCGTGCCGAGAAGGGCGACGCGACGGCGCGGCGGATGGTAGAAAACTATACGGCCGTCATGACGGCGTGGGGCTTGCTCTGCGAATTCGCAGATCTCGACGTTGATGAGGGCCACTTTGTCGAGGACCTCATCGCCGAGATGAACGCGCACCTGGCCGACACAAACGGCACGCGCCTGCCTTGGGTCTGGATTATGGAGATCCTGTTGTCGGAGCTCGAGGCGAAGCGGTTTGAGCATCCGTTTGCCTGGGACGAAATCCTGGTTGATGGCAAGCGAGAAATGGCGCTATTTCTGCGTCCTAATCACGTGATGGATCACTTGTCGACGGCCCCGCACCTGCGGGCAAAATTCGACGCGCTGCCGATCAAGACCGGGCGGGTCTTCAAACAGCAGCTCCTCCAGTCCAACGTTGTGCCGGTGTGTGGCGGCAAACCGATGGACGACGTGGAGCGACGCATCGGCGGGCGCAGGCATGCTCACCTGACGGCTATTCGCCTTTCGAAGCTCGAGCAGCTCGGGCTGTACGCATCGCCCGACGTGCCTGCCAACTACGGCAACAATTGACCGGCTCAGCGCTTCGTTGATAAGCCGGCCCGCCCTCGGCGGCACCTCTGCCCTTTCCTCGATAGGCACCACCGATCTGGCGGTGCCCTACCACCTCTCCCTGCGGTGCGCACATGCTAGACCGCCACCGGCGCAAGTCGGATGCGGCCCCTCTCCCTCGAGCGGCCCGGCCAAGGGACTACAAGATTGGAAGTCCCTTGCCACAAACCTCCATTCTCGATCTACATACGCACGCGAGCGATGCCGCCCCCCGTCGATCCGCTGGGTACGAGGTAGCGAGAAAAAACCCGTGGTTCCGTGGCAATCATCTGTAACCCATTGAATTTATTAGAACCGCCCGCCACGGTTTTTCTCTGAAATGCCACGGTTTCGGATTCTTTTGCCACACCCGGCTTTTGCGCCGGTCCATCCTTACTTTCTTCTTTTCTTTTAAAAATCAAAGAGAAAGAGAAGAAGAAAAAAAGAAGGAGCTGACACGTGCCACGGTTTTGACGAGTTGCCTATTTTTTGGGCCACGGAACTTTTGCCGCGCCACACTCAAAATCGTGGCATTTTCTTGGCAGCTAAGTCTTTGATTTTATTGAAATCACATACAGGATATTGTGCCATGCCACGAAACCACGGCTTTTTTTCCTAGCGTGTACCCGGCAAGCTCGACGTAACACCGTAGCCCAAGTCTTGACGGACCGCCGGAAGCAATTGATATTTATGCGACATACGGGTTAGACGTCACACGGTACGACCCAAATTTTAGAAAATTTAACTCGAACACGGGGGACGATCATGCTTGACCTTACGGGGAAAACTACGCCTGGCGGTTGGGCAATTGGAGAAAGAGCCAAGTTTTCCGACGATCACACCGGAGGCCACTTCTCTGATTGCTACTATGTGGAAAAGGATGGTAAGAAAGCCTTTCTCAAGGCGCTCGATATAGAGAAGTTTCCCATCAGCCAGCTTATGGATCTTATCGCCGGATTTACACATGAAAGTGAACTCGTGCAACTGTGCAAGGAGAAGCGCCTGGGCCGCGTTGTTGAAGTGCTAGAAGCCGGGGAAATTGAGCGCGGGCCCGACGTTGTCCAAGTCCTTCGACAAGTACCTTTTTTGGTATTCGAACTGGCTGTCGGCGATATTCGAGGAACCGTGAATGTTGCAACGCCGGTTTCCGACCAATGGAAATTCTACGTTCTCCATCAGACGACACTCGCGTTGCTTCAACTGCACGGTCAGGCAATTGCTCACCAAGACTTGAAACCGTCAAACGTCCTCCGGTTCAAGGGGGACAAGTTGAAACTGGCCGACCTCGGGCGCTCATCTCTGAGAGGAAAAACAGCCCCTCACGATAATTTCGCTATCGCTGGAGCGACTAATTATGCCCCCTTTGAGCAGCGATATGGTCACACATCAAGCGATTGGGTGGAGCGCAGACTAAGCACGGACGTATTTCACCTGGGATGTCTTGTCGTCTTTACCTTCACAAACATCTGTTTTCCCGAGTTTGTAATGCAACGTGTTGCACTCGCATATCGACCGGGCAACTGGGGTAACTCATATGAGGAAGTTCTGCCTCATATTCAGGCGTCGTTTTCGGTCGCATTAAGCGATCTGTCAGGGGACTTCCCCGCACAATTTCGCGATGAGCTTGTCGACATCGTGCGTGACCTGTGCTCGCCTGCCCCGAGCCTTAGAGGACGGTCGAACGGCGGGACCACTACCGCAAGTGGTTTACTGTGGCTGCAAAGGTATGCGTCACGCTTCGATCGATTGGAAAAGGCAGCAAGCGTGCGGCGCCCGAACAAACATGCATAACCGTCCAGAAGCTCGACGTGTCGTACCCCGGTGGCGCACGTCTATCATCACCGCCCAAACGGATGAAGCTAAAACAACTAAGCCAGCCGTTCGCCGTGACCTTAGCGAGGAAGTCGCCCTAAAGGAGAGAGAGTTCACCTCCCACTGCTCTGTACCCATTGCCTCGGAACTGATGTTCCTTGCTAGCGAAGCTGGCCTAGCGGACGTGGCCAGAAAGGCCGCGAATGTCATCATCGCGAACGAAGAGAAGATTGGAGGTCGGCAACTAGTTAAGACAGCGAAAAAAATCTTGGGAACTGATGCAGAAGAGCGCGTCCAAGCGTCCGGCGCTGACTTCGTCAAAGAGGCCAGGAAGCACCTTCTCGCAGACTACCGTAACCCGGTGTTACTCATGGATGTAGCACGCGCGCTAACGGTTGAACAACACGAAAAATCTGCGCTGAGATACGTCCGAGCTGCAGTCGCAATGGCGCCGCAATCAAGATTTGTCGTTCGTGCAGCGGCACGGTATTACCTCCACATCGGCGAGCACGAAATTGCGCATGATTTGCTTCGCAGCACGCCCCTATTGAAATCAGACCCTTGGATTCAGGCGTCAGAGATTGCAGTCGCTACAGTCCGCGGACGTACTTCGAGTCTGGTAAAACAAAACTTGCGGAGATTGTTGGATGAGAAGCGTATAGGCGGAGATCAAAGCGAACTGGCAAGCGCGCTAGCCACAGTGGAGTATCTGAACGGTGGCGATAAAAAAGCGAAACAGTTGTTTCAAAAAGCCCTTCTCCACCCCAACGACAATAGCCTCGCCCAAGCCGAGTGGGCTGCCTCGAAGTTACGCCTAATTGTCAATGACGACGCTCTCCGCACACCGCTCTCATACGAAGCAAATAGTCATAACGCCTACAGAAAGCTACAAATTGAAGAGGCGATTTCCCACGCGCTAGCCTGGGTGGATGATGAACCTTTTGGTTCTCGCTCTCACGACGCCTTGTGCTACCTGTACAGCTTAGATGGCCAGTATGAACGAGCCCAAAAGGCTGTCGAAGCAGCCATCAAGGTGGACGGAAAAGAGAGCTTTCACCTTCGGCTAAATCTCCTGTTCGCTAAAATTCAGAATGGGGATCTTGATGATGCCTTCGACCAGCTAATAGTCTTGGCACGACTCCCCGAGGCTCGAACTCATTCGACACAATTGCTCGCGAACGCTGGCGCATTAGCTTATGCAGCCGGAGAGCTTGAATACGCTCGCGACTATTATGAGCGAAGTATTCGTATTGCCAAGGCGAAAAACCTTCCCGAAATTGAAGCGCTTGCGCGTGCGTTCTACGCCCGATGCGCAACCATTGCCGGCGACCCCAACGCATCTGCAATTGTGTCTGAGTCGGCCGCGAAGGTGCAGCATTTACCTAGCGCAGGAGCGATCTACGTCGTCCGATCGCTCGTTGGTGACGGAGTACGAGGACGGCTGGATGCGACCGCATCGCAACGTGTACGAAAAAGACAATGGACGTGGGACATGGCCAGCAACACACTGAATTCTGTTGAGTAACGGCGTTCACTGTGCCATCTCCCGAGGTGCTGAAGGTTTGACAGAAGCCCAACGCCCATCAGACAGACGTCGGGCCCCTCGTCAAACGCCAGCCGTTTCAGATCTGTCGACCATCAAAGCCAAAGACATCGAACCGGAGCGAGCGGCCTACATCCCTCGCCGTTCGTAATATGCAGTTCTGGCATTGGCTGCGGCAACATCCACATCGGGCTCATCCATTACTGAACTTACGACTCGAATTAGAGATTCGAGCGAATAGGAAACTAATTTCATCATATGGCGAAGCTCTTTCCGCCTAAATTTCCCAATGTCGTCCTTCGAGCAAAGTGGATGTCCAACCTCCATCGCTCCCCACGAAAACAACGTCCCAAACAACGTTCCGTGCGCAATCTCGGAGGCGTTTCGATAAATTAGCAATCCGAACGCTAGCCCTCGCGTCTTGCTCTCTCCAAATTTCAAATAAATCGCGTCCAAGCGCTGCTGGACATTCTCCGGCGTCCAAGACGTAATTTCCCGACCAGATTTTGAAGTGAATTCAGTCAGCCAAGTCTTGTGCGTTGACTGATTCAAGAACTGCTTCGCTCCTTCCGGCTCAAACTTAAATATGAGGGTTCCAGCGACCTTAATCGCACGCGTGAGATTGCGAAGTGACTTTTGTCGTGCGTGGGAATAGGCGCGCTCTGATAGTGGCCCCGGATCCACCAACAAGAAGCACACGTTGACAGCCGTCTCGTATATCACCCTTGACAGCACGTAGGAATCGCGCAATCTCTGAAGTCGTATCAACATAGCCAATGAGTCGGCGGATTCATCAATCGAATCTAGGAGCGGGTACAAAGGAGCCGGTGTGCTCATATCTCGATCGCAAATACTTCGCACCGTTCGCTTCAAAAGATCGGTTATTTGATCAAACCAATCCCATTCAGGCCACTCATGGAGAGGCGGATCGGATTCTAGTTCTTCTACGCTGTCCATATGTTTAGCGCTTCCTGGTCCAATGCGCGACGGTTCTGGTCGCCAAAAGCCCAAATCGACGAACGGTCACCAGGCTTTCGACAAATTGACCCAAAGCTTACCAGCCCCAAAATCACAACGCGACCAATCAGACCGGAGCTCTGGGGGTACTTTTGGGGGTACAAATATTTAACATAGATTAGAAAGCATATAAAATTCAACAAACTAAAATTGAAATGTGTTTTCTGTCGGGGGACCAAAAAGCAAGGCTTTCTGCCTTGGCCGCGGCAAATCGGCAAGTCCCGCCGATACGGTTTTGCCACGAGGCTCCCCATGCCCCGATGTTTTCGGCGGCGATTCGGCTTGCATTCGCCTCTTGCCATTCAGTCCCCGGTCCTTCCCCCCATTGCGGACATACCCCGTCTTCCCGCGTTGACCGTTTATCGGTTTGCCTCAAGGTCGTTCGGCATACGAACGACGGATTCGCCTCGCCAATTCTGATGGTTTCCACCTAATCCTTACCTCATCCATCGAAAGACGCTGCACTAATCCTTTCGTAATCCCCATGATTTTTAATAGGTAATGCGCGTTTGAAGTGCGTGCTAGCATGCGGCGCGGAATGTTCTTACGAGGCATTTCAGCGTAGGAGTCCTATTGTAATTTGCTTCTCACTCCTGATTTTTGACTCCTGACAGACGGCGGCGTCACCGACCTGACCGAAACGCCCTGCATGCGGGGCAAGGCAGCGCCGCGAATTTCCAGAACAACAATCTGAAGACTAGGAAAATGGCACACCATCTCGCAAAAATTTCCGGCCTGCTCGTCGCGGCCGGCATCATGGCCGGGTGCTCGACCATGAACATGGGGAGCAGCAGCGCCAAGACGGCCGCCACCGGTTCGGCCGGCGGCGCCAACGCCGAAAACGCCAATCAAACCCTCGAGAAATGCGACCGTCCGCTGGGCACGCTCGCCGTCATCGAGGACACCACGGCGCCGTGGTACGGCATCCTGACTGGCCAGTACAAGCTCGGCTCCACCGTGCCCGTGCTCAAGCTGCTCGTACAACAGTCGAACTGCTTCGTTGTGGTCGAGCGCGGGCGCGGCATGGATACGGTCATGGGCGAACGCGCCCTGCAGCAGTCGGGGGAACTGCGCAACAAGTCGAACTTCGGCAAAGGCAAGATGGTGTCGGCCGATTACGCACTCAGCCCGTCGATCACCTTTACCAACAATAACGCCGGCGGCGCAGGCGCCAGCATCGCCGGACTCCTGCCGGGCGGCATCGGTTCGGCCATCGGCGCGTTGGCCGGCAGCATGAACTCCAAAGAAGCCAGCACGCTCCTGACCGTCATCGACAACCGTTCGAGCGTACAGATCGCCGCCGCGGAAGGCAGCGCGAGCGCCATGGACTTCGGCGCCCTCGGCCGCATCGTCGGCAGCTCGGCGGGCGGCTCGCTCGGCGGTTACTCGAACACGGCCGAAGGCAAGGTGATCGTTGCCGCCTTCACCGACTCGTACAACAACGTCGTGCGTGCCGTGAAGAACTACAAGCAGCAGACCGTCGCCGGCGGCCTCGGCACGGGCGGCCAGCTCACCGTGCAGGACGACGATGCACCGCGCCCGAAGAAGGCCGTGCGCCGCAAGAAGTAATTCACGGCTTCGCGGCGGTCGCCGCCGCTTCGCTCAGGACTGCCGCTCACGCAGCCCTGAGCGAGAACGCCTCCGGCAAGCGCCGCGCCCCCCCCCGCCCCCCGGGCGGATCTGGTCTCCTGCCCATTGCGCCGCGCCCTCGCACCTACCGCGCCCCTCGCCGCGCACCAGCATCGACGCTCAAATTTTTCGCCGTCCAGCAAACGAATTCGCCCCGGCAGCAAACACGCGCGACCGGTTCGACGCTTCTGCTGGACTATCATTTTTGACGTGCCACTTGCGCACTCCGCCGGCGTCGTACCGTCGGGCTTCCGTGTCCGAATGCCGCCACCACCCCGCCGAAATCGTCGCCCCCTCCCTGATCGATGCCAGGATTCGCATGACGAGGCCTCCGCAGCGTGCCACACGCGTCCCGATGTCCGACACCAGCGCCGCCCCCGACACCAACGCTCATGCCTGGGCACGGGGCGGCGACACCCGCAGCCCGCCCCCGGATTGTGCGCTCCCGACATGGACCGGCGGCGGCGTTACGCTGCACCGGCATCTGTTGGTCATCGGCAGCACCCATGACGGCGATCTCGTCAGTCAGTTGCGCTATCTGGAAGCAGCGTCCGCGCGATTCGCCAAGGTAGGTTTCGTCGGACCGGCGAACGTGCGCCGCCTCGTCGAATGGTCGATGGGGGAACGCGTGGTGGTGATTTCCCGCATGCCGCGCGACGTGTCGGATTGGGACCTTCATTGTCCGATCGGTGCGCTGGCCCGCGCGTTGGGTCCGCAGGCGGCGTCGACTCAAGCCAGCCCCCCCCCACCTGCGAGTGACGACGCCCGCCGCGCAAATGTCACACCCCGAACCGCGCGATGCAGCCCGATTCGGTACCACGGGCATGGGCAATAAACAGAGATGCGGCTTGCCGTGGCCTTGCGACCACCGGCCCGACTCCGTCGACGCGGCAGCCAAGGCACTGATTGCCATGGCCACCGAATTTCAGCGGTGGACGCGCTGATCAGGCCACCCAGCGCTCGCCGACTTTGGCCGTCTTGACCCACGCCATGAATGCCACGGCCTCCGGCGTCTCGGCGGGAGCCGACCAGGCGGCGTAGTCGGCTTCGACGAATGGTCGATACGGGCCATGCTTCACCTCGAAAATCACGGCGCCATGGTCCAGCGACAGCACGGTGTGATGCACACCCAGCGGCGTCTCCACCACGCTGGTGTCCTCGCCGAGAATGCAACGGTCCGTCACAACGCCCGTCGCGTCGAACGTCAGCACGATATGACGGCCACGCAGCGACGTGAGCAACTCCCACGTGTGATGGTGCAGGTGCGGGCGGATATACGTCGAGGGTTCCATCGCAATCGCAAGCCGCTGGATCGGCTCGTCGAGCGCATCATGCAGGTTCTGGTTCATGCGCGCGCGAGGCGACTGCTCGGCTTGCTGAGTCAGGCCGTCAAGCGCGGCAAAAGTCAATGTTTTCATATGGGAATCGTGGGAAGAGTCGGCGGCCGATCATTCGCGACAAGGCCGCAGCGGGCACAAGTTT
This sequence comes from Pandoraea morbifera, assembly GCF_902459575.1. NCBI lineage: Bacteria > Pseudomonadati > Pseudomonadota > Betaproteobacteria > Burkholderiales > Burkholderiaceae > Pandoraea > Pandoraea morbifera. The sequence goes on along the minus strand of NZ_CABPSD010000007.1, from coordinate 41,246 downwards.
AGCAAATCGACTCGCGACCCCCAGGCCTGCCTTCGGTCCATAAAAAAACCCGCCTCTCGGCGGGTTTTTCACTTTGCACACATTGCGCCGCTTCGGCGCAATGGCGTGCTTAGTACATCTTCTTCTTCAGGGTCTGGCTGCGCAGACGCTTGCGCAGACGGGCCACGGCAGCCGCCTTCTTGCGCTTGCGCTCGGCCGTCGGCTTTTCGTAAGCAGCGCGTGCCTTGACTTCCTTGATCAGGCCCGTGCCATCGATGGCGCGACGGAAGCGACGCAGTGCGACTTCAACGGGTTCACCGTCTTTGATAACGATCTTGGTCATGCAATATCTCGAATAGTGATCGGCTCAGTCGAGCCGCATATTTAATTTACCGCGCAAAGACACCCTTCCCCGCCCTGCCGGAGATACCTCCTGCCAGGCGCGACGAACGGACTTGCCACGGACTGCACTACACCACATCCGGCGGGACCGCGACTCACCTCCTCTGCGATCTCCCGATTGGCATTCGATGCCCGGCACACTATCGCGTGAACCTCGCACCGCGCCTTCCAGACTGGCTGAACGGTTGATGATGGCGAAGCGGCATCTCATCGTTCGTCAGTGAGCGCCACTTCCCGCAATGCCCAATTTTTGGACAAGCTCGAGATTATACACATTACGCGCGTGCAATGCACCCATTTTGGGTGACGCCAGGGCTTGGGGGCCCGCCAAGGCCGCACAAAATGCGGCTTGGAACTTGTAGCGCACACCCACCACCACGGCAATCCGCCGTGGCACGTCAACCGGAGTTGCGCGCCGAGGCCCGTCTGACGGGCGTCGGTGCCGGCGAACCGATGGGGGCTGCCGAAGCCGAATCGGCTCGCTTGCGGTCCGGGGCGGTCTTGTGCTGCCCCGGCTTGCCCGCGCCCGGGCCAGATGTCGATCTGGATCCCGCGGTCGGCGTTGCGCCGTTGGCCGCGCCGACCTTCGACGCGCCATTGGCCTTCGCAGTTTTCTCGGGCTTCACCGAGTTCACGGACTTCGCCGTCGCGTCCGTCTTGCCCGATTTTCCAGCCCTGGCGACCTTCTCCGCCTTTGAGGCCTTTGTCGGCTTGGCGGGCTTGGCGGGCTTGGCGACCTTCACCCCCTTCCCCGGCTTTGCCGAAGCTCCGCCCTTGCCCGCCTTGGCGTCTGAAGCCCGGGGCGCGGCCTGCGGCACACGCTTCGCCACCGCGAGTTCGAGGTCGATGGTGTGCTTGAGTCCGGCGATCACCGGCGCGGCCAGATCCTCGGCGAAATGATCGAACCAGCGCTTGGCCTGGAGCAACTTCTTGCCACCGAGGCGACGCTTGTGGTCTTCGTCGCTGGCGAGCACCTTGGCCGAGAGCCGGGCGCGGCCCCTGGACAGGCGCTCGAGAACGGTAATGATGGTGAACCCGCGGTGCGACGTCTTCTGTTCTACGGACATGCCGGCCTCCTGAAGGCCTCGTCACGCGACGAGCCCGGATTGGATCGAAGCCACATGCTGAAGCGCGTGGCTGCGACCGATCCTACCACGCCGTCATGACCGTTCCGACAGGCGATGCGGCAGCGCTGCAGGCACTGCGTTTCGTGTCAGCAATTCCCCTTCTTCGCCTGGCCCGGCGGGCAGAAACCATTGCCGGGACCGCCGCGACCGCCATGCGGACCATCGTCGGGAAGATATACGGCACAGCTGGCCAGCAACACCGTGCTGGCAAGAAGCAGAAAAGCGAGTTTGCGCATTGATGGGGCCCTCCGGGGAACCTAGGAAAGAATGACATCGTCGTGCCATTGTGCCGACATTCTACCGGTTGGCCTTGTCCCGGCACCATGACCGAACTTTTCCCGATATGCCGTCGGACTGGTCCGGACCATACGCCGAAAATGCCGGCGCAGCGATTCCTCCGAACCGAACCCCGCGAGCTCGGCGATGCGCGCGATCGTTGGGGGCGTTTCCGCTTCCAGCATCTCGCGCGCCACGCTCACGCGTTCGCGCACGAGCCACTCGTACGGCGCCATGCCTGTGGCCTCGTGGAACTGGCGCTGCAACGTGCGCGGACTCATCGAGGCCCGCTCGGCGAGCGATTGCAGTGTGTGGGGCAGGGCCGGATGCTCGCGCACCCAGTCCATCAGCCTGGCCAGCCGGCTGCTTCCGTCCGGCGGCATCGGGCGCGGGACGAATTGCGCCTGTCCGCCTTCACGATGCGGCGGCAACACCAGCCGCTGCGCGACCCGGTTTGCCACGGGGCTTCCGTAGTCGCGCCGCACCAGATGGATCAGCATGTCGAGTCCCGCCGCCGATCCCGCCGACGTGACGATCTGTCCTTCATCCACATAGAGGGCATCCGCCTGCACTCGCACGCGCGGGTAGCGCTGCTGCAACTTCTCTGCATAGCGCCAATGGGTGGTGACGGTCTTACCGTCGAGCATCCCCGCGGCCGCCAGCACGAATACCCCGGAACAGATGGTGCAAAGCCGGGCTCCGCGCCGATATGCGGCACGAATCTTCCTGAGCAGCGGCTCGGGCGGGACTTCATCCGCATCTCGCCAGCCCGGCACCACGATCGTATCCGCCTGATCGAGCAACCCAAGCTTGTAGGGCGCGCCGATCGTGATTGCCCCGGCTGCGCGAAGCGGACCGGGTTCGACCGCGCACACGGCAAAGCGGTACCAGTCGACGCCAAGCTCCGGGCGCTCCAGCGCGAACAACTCGGTCACACAGCCAAATTCGAAGGTACAGAGCCGGTCGTACGCCAGCGCGACAACAAAATGTGGGTTCATGGCGTAATGTTACCGGATGTTGTCGATTACGCCACTTACCTCATGTACCGCGCAGGCACAGAATGGGCCTTGAAGCATCGCGTTATCTCCCATCACCCTAACTACGGGAAGTTCGACCATGTCCTCAAGCCACGTGACCAACGCCGTGACCGCAGTCCCCGCAGCCGACAGCGCCCGCGCGCTCGATCATTTTCAGACGTCTTTGCAATTCGAAACCGACTGCTGGGATGTTTCCAGCGCGCTCGCCAGCGGCGCACCAGGCTTCGTCCTGCTCGACGTCCGAAGCCCGGCGCTGTTCGCCCGAGGGCACGTGCCGGGCGCCGTCAACCTCCCCCACGGAAAGCTCGTTGCGTCGAAACTGGCCGATTTTCCGGCCGACACCTTGTTTGTCACGTACTGCGCGGGGCCCCACTGCAACGGTGCCACGCGAGGTGCCATCCGACTTGCCCAGCTCGGACGGCCAGTGAAGATCATGATCGGCGGCATCACCGGCTGGATCGACGAGGGGTTCGAGCTGTCAACCTCGGCCTGAGGCCCGCTACCGGAGTTCCGCTGCGTTGTGCCCGCCCGCCCCGCCGGAGCCTCGTCTGTCGCCAAAATACCCTCTCACTTTTAAAAGCTTTCTCCCCAACGTCTTTGCATTCGGCTAAGTCAGCGGACACGAAAAATTGATTGAGTTCCTCATACGTTCGGGTCGTCCGTAGCAAATTGGGAAGTCGACCGGCAGTCGTTCGACGAGCGGTTCCAAAAGCAGCGGACGGCGCTCACGCAGCAATGGGAGGCCGCCAGCCAGGCGGTGGTCGGGTTGCAGGCGGCGGGCACGGGGTTGCTGCGCGGCGAGCGGGTCGACGCCCCCATCTCCCCCGGTGCGGTCAAGGGCGACGCCTACGTGGGCGAGGACGACGTGGCGCGACTCGCGGCCGGGCAATTGGCGACGTTTGTCGGCAGCTTGCCGGAACTGGCGGCGCGGCATTGAGTGATCGAAGCCATCGACAATGTCAACGTGTCGACGCTGGATGCGCCGTCGGTCGCCGGCGTCTACGGCGGCCCCATCCCTGCCGGGCAGAATGCGAAGACGCATGCGCTGGTGCCGCTTGTCGCGACGTGGCAGGTGCGGTTCGGGCAGTGCGGCGGTGGCAAGGGACTGGGACGGGAGATTACCGGCACCGTCCATCTCGGCGCAGGACGCCAGAGCTTTGCCGGAGAAGGGATTCGTTTCGTGGCGGCAGTGTTGCAGCGGGAACTCGGGTTCTGAGCGTCTCGCGCAGCGAATGACGGCGCAAGTTCAGGCTTGCGCACGTCGCCGGTCGCATCACGGGTGGGCCCGGTGGGAAAAGTCGTCCAGCAGCGGGACAATGGCCAGCACGACGAGCGCGATGGCCAGCGGGACCGAGGAGACGAAACCGAGATGCTTGAAGCCGAGCGCACCGGCCAGGCCACCGACAAAGAACATGCCCAGCAAGGACGACAGCAGGCGCAGCTTCGCCTGGTTTGCCGTCACATGGTTTCGGTCCGGGGAGGCTTGCGAGCGATTCCAGTAAAGCAGCTTCCCGAGCTCGATGCCAATGTCCGTCACCAGGCCCGTGACGTGGGTTGTGCGGATCTCGGCTTTCGAAATCTTGGTGATGATCGCGTTTTGCAGGCCCATGACGAAGCAGAGCAGCGCTACGGTTCCTGGCGCGAACAGCCAATGGTGGTGCGCCAGGTTCGCCCCGACGAAGCCGAAACAAAGCAGCAGCATGGCCTCGAGCATCAGCGGCGCCGCGTATTCGCTGTTCGTATGATGGCGGCGTCCCCAGTTGATGAGTACCGCCGAGGTGGCCGCTCCCGTGAGAAACGCCAGCAGCGCGCTGAGTCCTGTGAGCACCAGAACGATCTGACCAAGTGCCAGATTGTCCGAAAGCGACGCCACGACGCCGGACATGTGGGAGGTGTACTGTCCCATCGCCAGAAAACCGCCGGCATTGGCTGCCCCGGCGACGAACGCCAGCCACCGGCCGAGACGCCGGTTTGCCGCGTCTGTTCGCGCCGGATGTGTGAAACCACGTAGATAATTGATCGGCATTGCGCACCTGCATTGCATACGCGAGATCGCGTGCCGATGATTTTACTCCCGCCGCAAGCTTCCGCCGATGACGCCAGGATGCTGATCTGCAATGAGAAATCCGGACCACCTGGGATGTTAGTTTTTCGGCAAACTTTGCCCTTGTAAAAAGGAGGAGTTTGCTATGAAACGCAAGCGCTTTTCAGTCGAGCAGATTGTGGCGGTACTGAAGCAGGCCGAGTTGGGTATGCCGGTGGCCGATCTCATCCGTCACGTCGGTATTTCGGAGCAGACGTTTTATCGCTGGAGTTAGCAATATGCCGGTATGCAGTCGGATCAGGTGCGTGGGCTCAAACAGTTGCAAGACGAGAACGCACGGTTCAAGAAGCTAGTCGCCGAGCTAAGCCTGGACAAGGCCATTCCGGGCGATTGCTCGACATATGGGCATATCACCACAATCGAAAATCGATTTCAGTCGCCCAGGAAAGCCCACGGACAATTGCCACATTGAGACGTTTAACGGATCATTCCGTGACGAGTGTTTGAACTTGCATTGGTTCGAGACGCTGGACGAAGCGAAAGCGACTATCGAGGCATGGCGCGGGCACTACAACGAAAGTGGGCCTTACTCAGCTCTCCAAGAGCTGGCGCCGGCCGAATTCGCCCGATAATTGGTGTTTCTACCCGGGTCGACTTGACCCGATACGCCGAAAAACTCGCTCCGCATTTGGCACAGAAAACCCAAGCGGATCAGCAGGACGGCATCGGTGACATGACGCGGTGCGACAAGGCCGGGGCACGGCCGCGCAAACAGGTAGCAACCAGTTCGACGCCAGATAACGGTGAAAGAAAGCGGACGTATCTATGAATGAAGCCAACGGAGAGTTATTGCGGGCCAGTTCACAGGAGACCTGGTGAAAATGCACGACGCGTCGCGGCAGTTCGTCGCCCGGTTCGACAGCCGGACACACCCGGAAGCCCCCGAGGTCTGGCGCACGCTGGTGCGGCCCTATGTGGACGTTGACATCGAAAGCAGTCCAATGGGGTTTCAGGCCGAGATGAGTGGCACGCATTTGGGTGATTGCCTGATCAGCCGCAGTGCGTGCTCGGCCACGATGACGCACCGGCGCCGCGCGGCGGACGTCCGGCGCAGCCAGGTCGATCACTTGATGATTCATTGGGTGGCCTCGGGGCGCATTGAGGGCGAGTACGGCAAACGTACGGTGGGCGTCGGTGCCGGTGCGATCTGCCTGTTCGATCTCGGTCAGACGGTGCATAGCCGCACCCTCTCGTACTCGACGATTACGCTGACCGTGCCCCGTGACCGCCTGCCGACGTCGCTGCGCGAGCGCAAGCTGCACGGCGCCGTGCTCAACCCCGCGCTCGGCACAACCCGTTTGCTCGCCTCTCACCTCGGCGAGCTGGCGCGAAGCGCGCACACGCTCACGCCCGAGGAAACAGCGGCGTCGGTGAATGCCGGCTTGATTCTGCTGGGTGGGGCGAATTCGAAGTTGCTTGAGAGCGACGCCCCCACGCAGCAGATGCTTCGCGACGGCGTGAAGCGACTGGTGCAAGCGTATATCGAACGCCATCTGCACGCGGAGCAGTTGTCGCCGGCGCAGATTTCGGCGGCCATGGGCATCTCGCGATCGAACCTGTATCGATGGTTTCAGGCCGACGGTGGCGTGCAGGCCTACATTCAGGCCCGAAGGCTCGACCGATGTTTCGACGAGCTGCTGCTCTCGACCGGCCAGCGGATCGCGATCATCGAGATCGCCTACCGTTACGGCTTCTCGAGCGAGAGTGTCTTCAGTCGTGCCTTCCGTCGGCGTTTCGGTGTGAGTCCGGGGGAAGTGCGCGCGAGTGCGCACAGAACGACGGCTCGCCATCTCGTGCGCGCCGGCGGCAACTCCGGCACCGAGGACGCGGCGCCGTCGCGAGACGAAACCACCGTCCGGGCGTGGCTCGAAGGCCTTCAGCGGGCGCGCCCCGGCACATACGGCACCTCCGACTGAGCCTCGCGAAGGCGCGTCGCACCGTTGGGACGTGCAGTCAATGTTTCCGGGACACTGGGCGGGGCGGGCGAATTCCGTTTCATCGAAGATCGGGCTTTTTCTCGAACTTCAACGATGGCCTTCGTCCTCCCCGAGTGCCGCCCCGCGCGCCCTTCCCTGATCGCTCTGGCGGCTGGCGCACTGCTTTGCCCGAGTGCCTACGCCGCCGATGGGGTGAGCGCTGCCCCTCCCATCTTCTTCTCGTCGTCGCAAGCGACCGGCACGAATTCCGTAGGTCTGAGCGCCGACGGCTCGACCGTGATCGGCATTGCGACGATATCGGGAGAACAACACGCCTTTCGCTGGACGAATCCCACCGGCGTCCAGATACTCACCGGCCCCAGCGGCAACGCCACTGCGGTAAGCGCTGACGGTAGCGTCGTAGTCGGCTATGTGCGCACCGGCATCAGCACCACCTACGCCTTTCGCTGGACGGCTGCCGGAGGTATGCAGGATATTGGCTCGCTCGGCGGCGTGTCGACAAACGCCTACGGTGTCAGCGCGGACGGGAAGACCATCGTGGGAGGCAGCCTCGCGAACGGCATGTCCATGCAGCGCGCATTTCGCTGGACAGAGGCTGACGGCATGACGAATCTGGGCACGCTCGGCGGCGATGCCTCCTCGGCGAATGCTGCGAATGCCGACGGCAGCGTCGTAGTCGGCTGGTCCGGCATGTCGGCCACGAACCCGGTGGAGGCGCACGCGTTCCGGTGGACGGCGGCCACGGGCATGCAGGACCTCGGGACGGTCGGCGGCGACATGACCAACGCGACCGCCGTGAGTGCCGACGGCAACGTCGTGGCCGGCATCGCCAACACCGCGAACAACGCCGCCCAGCGGGCGTTCCGCTGGACAGCGGCGACGGGCATGAAGGATCTTGGCACATTGGGCGGCGATGGAACCATGTTTGCGGGTCTGAGCACCGATGGATCGACCATCGTCGGCGCCGCCCAAACGACGGGCAATCAGTACTGGCACGCTTTCCGGTGGACGAGCGCCGCTGGCATGGTCGATCTGGGCACGCTGGGCGGGTCGATGTCCATCGCAAGCCACGTCAGTGGCAACGGCGCCGTGGTCGTGGGTGCCTCGTACAATGCGCAAAGCGAAATGCGCATGTTCCGCTGGACAAGCGCGACCGGTATGCAGGATCTGCTGACACTGCTGTCCAACGCCGGGGTCTCTACGAGCGGCATTTCCCTCAGCACCATTGCGGGCCTCTCGTCAAACGGGCAGTACATCGCGGGGGATGGATTCCGCTCCGGGCCGAATAGCCTCCCGCAGGTGTACGTCATTCGTTATCTCGACGCGACGGTGCTGCCAAAGCCCGATCCTGCCCCGACGACACCGGAGACGCCGACCACCAAGCCGGAGACCGGCACACCTCCCGGCACACCTCCCGGCACGGCCACCCCGACGCCCCCGGTGATTGCCGGCATCAGCACCCCCGCATCGGTCCAGGCATCCGCCAATCAGATGGGCAAGGCACGTCAGGGCGTCATGGGACAGATGCACGGCTTTGCCGATCAGATGCTGGGCGAAGGTCAGATGTCAGGGGCATCGGGCACATCGGGGTCAGCGGGCGGCATCGCCGCTTTTGGCTCCCTCGGCTCGCTTTCGGCAGGGATCACGGGACATCTGAATCTTGCGCCGTTCGAGATCGTCGCGGGCGTGGGCTACGCCTCGGAAACGTACGCCGACACGCAGATGAAAGGGGCCTTCACGGCTGCGCTCAAGCTGCGTTACGAGCGCCCGCTCGGTGGGCGCTTCGGCTGGTTCGGCGAGATCGGCGGCTTCTACTCGCCGGACAGCAACTATCGCTTCTCGCGCAACTACGCGAACGGATCGGGCACGGCGACGGGCAGCGGCAATGCGTCCGGGCGTCAGGCGTATGGCTTCGCCCGCCTCGGCATGCGCATCGATGTGAGCGAAAGCGATCAGTTCACGCAATCCATCGAACTCGGACGCCAGGTCATGCGTACGTCAACGTATAGCGAAGTGCTCTCGCCGAGCAACCCGTTCGAGGCCAGCATGGGGCCGTCGTCATCGGCCATGAACCTGTTCAAGATCCGCGAGAAGTGGGTGCACGCCTTCACGTCCACCATCGAAGCGGCGCTCTGGGGTGCGTGGGCACACGGCTTCAACTATCGCGACGGCTCGCAGTTGAACGTCGGCGGGATCGGCAGCCTGGCCCCGCAGGTCTCCAGCCGTCTGAACTGGCTGGAATACGGTGCGCGCGTGGGCTACCGGGTGACAAAAAAGGCGAAGGTCTCGGCGTTCGTGAATGGCGTGGCGGGCGGTGACGTCGGCGCACGAACACACGTCGGGGTCAACTTCGAAATGTTCTTCTGAGCGCGCGGCAGCAGGTAAGGCATCGAGAATCGCAGCGAGTAGCGACGTGGCTCAGCGCGGCGAAGCACGGTGACGTGCCAGAAAGCGGTCGAGTTGCCCGGTGAACGCCTTGCCGTCGCGCGGGCTGAACGGCGCGGGGCCGCCTGTCTCGATGCCCGCGATGCGCAGTTGATCCATCATGTCGCGTATGGATAGGCGCTCCTTGATGTTTTCCGATTAACGGGTGATCCCAGCGGCGACGTCGTATGACCATTTCGCAATGTAGTCCGAGTGCCCCATCGCTGCACGCTCAGCGCGCTCGACGTATCCAAGGGAAGGAGCGCGCCGACACAGCTTCTGTGCCTGGAAGATTGCTTCACCCGGAACAGCATCACGCTCTGCGGAAATTATGAGGCTTCACACGGGCATCACAGCGGGTCAGATGGAGTGCATTGAGGGCGATTTTGGCGCAACGAATGGATCGAGCACCGAGAGCAGAGCGTTCGCGTTCGAGGCGACGCAGATCCCAACCTTCCGCCATTCATCGTTGCGGCTGACGGAAAGCGAATAGCATCTTCCGATTTAAAGAACGAGGACGTTGGTCGCTGATTGTGGTTCCGCCCTGCGAATCCTGGCACGTATAGACGAAAGTCGATGCTCACAAAGTGCAAGACACTCGCTTCGGAAAGGCTCGACTCACCGCGGTTATGTTCGGTGCAGTTCCAGCCGGTTTTCCGGTAACTGGACGGTAACGGCGAGCGGAAAAATAAAAAGGGCTACACGCCGAAACGTGTAACCCCTTGATCCTGCTGGTCGGAGCGATAGGATTCGAACCTACGACCCTCTGATCCCAAATCAGATGCGCTACCAGGCTGCGCTACGCTCCGAGCAAAGAGGCTAGATTCTAGAGGGTTCGGCGTCCCGCGTCAAATAGACGCACATCCCGTGGGCAATTTCCCCATTTGGGCTGGCACAATGAGATTTTGGTTGCAGCGTCGTCGACGGTCATGCCGTCGCCACGAAACCCCGCCATAGTGGGAGGTTCTCCATGTCCGAACCCGTGTCGATGAACCTGATTCTCTGGCGTCACGCCGACGCCGAAAACCTGCCGGCCACCCTTGCCCTCAGCGCCCAGGCCGACCTCGCCCGCGAACTGACCGATCGCGGTCGCAAACAAGCCGAAAAGTCGGCCCAGTGGTTGCGCGCCCGCCTGCCTGCGGACGCCCTCATCCTCTCCAGTCCCGCCGTGCGCGCCGTGCAAACGGCCCACGCCCTCACGCCCACCCCGCGGATCGTGCGCGACCTCGCCCCAGGGGCCAACGCCATGACCCTGCTCGGCGCCATCCACTGGCCCGGCACCGCACAGACCGTCGTCGTCGTGGGCCACCAACCCGCCCTCGGACAACTCGCCGCCCTGCTGCTGAGCGGCCAGGAAGCTTACTGGACCATCAAGAAGTCGGGCATCTGGTGGCTCTCCTCCCGCCGTCGCGAAGACGAAAGCCAGGTCGTCGTGCGCGCCGTCATCAACCCCGATCTGCTCTGAACTCGCCCGCCGCCGGCGGCGAACCGGCGGCGCCCACCCGCGCGAAAGGCCCCTCCCGAGCGCCTGCGCCAGACCCGTGGAAGGTACGGAAAATGGGACCTGGATCATGACACTTGAGGTTTTGTCATAGAATTGTCGCCTATCGTTCACGGAATCGACATTGATGCTTTTTAAAGTACGTCGCAACGCGACCGTCAAAAAAAGGGCCTTTATGCGCGACCTGCCGAACCCCACCATGCCGCTCTCTTCGTTGACCCCCACGTCGCGGAGGCGTCTTCCTCGCCCTCAAACGCCTGTCAAACCGAATCTGGCCGTGGCGTGGGCACGCGACGAAAGCGAGCTTCGGGAAGCCCAACGCCTGAGATATCAGGTCTTCGCCGAAGAAATGGGCGCCTCGGTCAAAGGCCCGGCCGGTCTGGATGTCGACGAATACGACCAATATTGCGACCACCTGATCGTGCGCGATCAAGACTCGCTCAGGGTCGTTGGCACCTACCGCGTATTGCCCCCGGCACAAGCCAAACGCCTCGGACGTTTGTACTCCGAAGGAGAATTCGACCTCTCCCGCCTCGATCACCTGCGCCCGAAAATGCTCGAAACGGGCCGCTCGTGCGTGCACCCCGACTACCGCAATGGCGCCGTCATCATGGCTCTCTGGAGCGGTCTGGCCGAATACATGCTGCGCAACGGCCTCGAAACGATGCTCGGCTGCGCCAGCGTGCCGATGGCCGACGGCGGGCACTACGCCGCCAGCCTGTACCGCAAGCTGCAAGGCGCCGCCATGGCACCCGCGGAATATCACGCCGTGCCGCGCATCGCCCTGCCCGTCGACGAGCTGCAATCCACGCTCGACGTCGAACCGCCCGCGCTCGTGAAGGGCTATCTGCGCCTCGGGGCCCGCATCTGCGGCGCGCCGGCCTGGGACCCCGACTTCAACACCGCCGATTTCCTCACGCTGTTCCGGCTGTCCGACATCAATCCGCGCTACGCGCGCCATTTCCTCGGACCCGAGCTCGTCGGAAAGCTCCAACAAGCCTGACAGACCTTCCCCCCAACGGATTCCGTCCCCGACGCGATAAAAAAAACCCGGCATTTGCCGGGCTTTTTTATCGCGGGCCGCACATCAGCGCGCCCTCGTTCGACGGGCCCTCGACGCAGACGCTCAGGCGTACACGACCTTGTAGCGCATGCCGATCTTCTCCCACTCCTGCGCCTCACGTTGCAGGCTGTAGTCGGTCAGCGGATTGGCCTCGATCCATACTCGCGGCACCGAGACCTGGAAACCGTCGCCCAGACGCTCGACCTCGATGCAGTCGGGTAGCGCGTCGGTTCGCCGACGACAGAACAGCACGGCGAGCCGCAGGCAGAACAGCAATTTCCAGTCGACCTGCTGCGCCTGCGAGGCAAGCTTGCCCAGCTTGCCGACGTGCCCAAGCAGCAGCTCCGCCAGGCGCGCCTGATCGGGACGCGAAAACCCCGGCATGTCCGCATTGCTGCCGATGTAGGCCGAATGCTTGTGGTAGGCGCTGTGGGAGATCGACAGCCCCATCTCGTGCAGCGACGCCGCCCAGCTCAGCAACGCCTCGTCTTCCTCGCGACCGTCGTCAGCAGCGTCGCCGGCACCGTCGACCGGCAACTGACGATACAGCGCAACGGCCAGGCGTCCCACACGCTCGGCCTGTGCCCGATCCACGCCGTATCGCCGCATGAACTGCTCGACGGTCACCGCCCGCATGTCCTGGTGCTGCGTCCGCCCGAGCAGGTCGTACATCACGCCGAGACGCAGCGCGGCGTCGGTCGTTTCCATATGCTCGACTTCGAGTTCGTTGAAGACGGACAACATGATGGACAGACCGCCGGGCAGCACCGGAATGCGATCCTGCTTGAGTCCGGCCAGCTTCAGGCGATTCGCGTTCTCGGCCTTGATGAGCGCACGCTTGAGACGCTCGAGGCCACCGCGTGTGAGACCATGCACGCCGCCGTCATTGAAACCATTCGCCTCGAGCAGTTCGGCCAACGCGCGGGCCGTGCCCGACGACCCGATCGCCTGCGACCAACCCGCATCGCGGTACGGCGCGGAGATGATCTGAATCTCGCGACGCGCCGCCAGCTCGGCCTGCTTCATCGCATACTCGTCCACGTTGCCGCTCGGAAAGAACTGACGGCTGTGGCTCACGCAGCCAATATACAGGCTCTCCATGATGATCGGTTCGTAGTCCTCACCGATGATGAATTCCGTCGAACCACCGCCAATGTCCACCACCAGCCGGTTGCCCGGGCAGGTCGGCACCGAATGCGCCGCGCCCGCATAGATCAGGCGCGCCTCTTCCCGTCCGGCAATCACTTCGATCGGAAAACCCAGCGCTCTCTGCGCCTCGCCCAGAAAGTCCTGCGCATTCTTCGCCACGCGCAGCGTGTTGGTCGCCACCGCGCGCACCTGATCGGGATGAAAACCGCGCAGCCGTTCGCCGAAGCGCTTGAGCACGTCCCACCCACGTTGCTGCGAAGGATGATCCAGGTATTTCTCGGCATTCAGGCCGGCGGCCAGCCGCACGGGCTCGCGCAATGCATCGACCTGATAGATCTGCGTGCCGGCGGAGGTTTCCTCCACGCGTCCGATGATCAGGCGAAAGCTGTTCGAACCGAGATCGACGGCCGCTAGCAAGGGCGTAGGGGTACTCATGGGGAGGTGCGCCTGAGCGATGAGAGTCGGTAAACGCGATGCTTCACTTTAAATGCATGACGCGCACTCGACAAATAAATGACGAATACGTTACAAATCGCATATGACACGTCGTTGACAAATGTGAATGTCATATAACTGCAACAATACGGATGAAGAATTCACGCCAATCCTATGTCTTTCGCACGTTCAATATGAATTACCCGCTGCTCAATCGTGAGCTGGGCATCCTGGCATTCAACGAGCGCGTGCTCGCCCAGGCGGCCGATCCGGCAACGCCACTGCTGGAGCGCCTGCGCTTCGTCTGTATCGTGAGCAGCAATCTGGACGAGTTCTTCGAAATCCGTGTCGCCGGACTGAAAGAGCAGATGCGCGAGAATCCGGGCATGCTCACGCCCGACGGCATGACGTTCCAGCAAGTTTACACGCAAGTCTGCGCCCGGGCACAGGCGCTCGTCGAAAAGCAATACGCGATGTTCGACAGCATCCTGCCGAAACTCGAGGCAGAAGGCATCGCGTTTCACCCGTCCGGCCAATGGAACGACGCTCAGGTCGAATGGGCCCGCGACTATTTCCTGCGCGAACTCGTACCGGTGCTCACGCCCATCGGCCTCGACCCCGCGCACCCGTTCCCGCGAGTCCTCAACAAGAGCCTTAACTTCGCCGTGGAGCTCGAGGGCAAGGACGCCTTCGGGCGCGACGCGGAACTCGCCATCGTCCAGGCCCCGCGTGCCCTGCCCCGCCTCGTGCCGATGCCGCCCGCGCTGGCCCCCCTGCCCAACAGCTTCGTGCTGCTCAGCTCGTTCATGTTGCGCTTCGCAAGCGAACTCTTCCCCGGCCTCACCGCCAAGGGGTGTCATCAGTTTCGCGTGACCCGCAACAGCGACCTGTTCGTCGACGAAGACGAAATCACGAACCTGCGCACGGCACTCCAGGGCGAACTTCCCGCCCGGCACCTCGGCGACGCCGTGCGCCTCGAAGTCGACGCGGGTGCGCCATCGCGACTCGTACGACGCCTGCAAACCGAATGCGGCCTGTCCGACTCGGACTGCTACCGCGTCAAGGGCCCGGTCAACCTGGTGCGCCTCATGCCGCTGCCCGAAATGGTCGACCGCCCGGACCTCAAGTTCGTGCCGTTCGTGCCGGCCTTGCCCAAGCGCATGACCGCCTCGCCCGCCATGTTCGACCTCATCGACCAGGGCGATCTGCTGCTGCACCATCCGTACGACAGCTTCCAGCCCGTGCTTGAGCTGCTGCTCCAGGCCGCCCGCGACCCGGACGTGGTGGCCATCAAGCAGACGATCTACCGCACCGGCAACGAATCCGCCCTCATGGACGCGCTCATGGAAGCGGCCCGCAACGGCAAGGAAGTCACGGTGGTCGTGGAGCTGCTCGCGCGCTTCGACGAAGAAACGAACATCAACTGGGCGGCACGTCTCGAAGCGGTCGGCGCGCACGTCGTCTATGGGGTGGTCGGCCACAAATGTCATGCGAAGATGCTGCTGATCGTGCGACGCACGCGTCAGGGAAAGAAGACGTATCTCAAACGCTATGTCCACCTCGGCACCGGCAACTATCACCCGCGCACGGCCCGTCTGTACACCGACTTCGGGCTGATGACCGCCGACGAAACCCTGTGCGCCGACGTACACGTGGTCTTCCAGCAGTTGACGGGCATCGGTCGCCAGACCCGCCTCGACGGCTTGTGGCAATCGCCCTTCACGATGCACGCCCATTTGCTCGAAGCCATCCGCCGCGAGACGGAAGCGGCCGCGGCGGGCCGCAAGGCCCGCATCATCGCGAAGATGAACGCGCTGCTCGAGCCGACCATCATCGCCGAGCTGTACAAGGCGTCGCGCGCCGGCGTGAAGATCGACCTGATCGTGCGCGGCGTGTGCTCGCTGCGCGCCGGCGTGCCGGGGCTCTCCGAGAACATCACCGTTCGCTCGATCGTCGGGCGCTTTCTCGAGCACCATCGCATCTATTACTTCCACGCCGATGGTGACGAGCGCGTCATGCTCTCGAGCGCGGATTGGATGGAGCGCAACTTCTTTCGACGCGTGGAGGTGGCCTTCCCGGTGCGCGACAAGCGTCTGAAGGCGCGCGTGATTCGCGAAGGCCTGATGGTGCATCTGCGCGACAACACCGCCGCCTGGCTGATGCGCCCGGACGGCAGCTACGTGCGCCGCAAGCCGGGCAAGGCCCCATTCAACAGCCAGATGGCGCTGATGCAGGAAATCGCGCAGCACGTGCAGACCGGCAACTGAGCGCGCGCCGCTGCGGCAGCGGCACGAACCCGACGGCAGGTCGAAATGACGAAGGGGCGGCGAAGGGGGGCGAACGCTCCCCTTCTCGTTTTCCGCTTCGGCACCGAGCCTCAGGGACGCACCGGCAATCAGGCGGCCGACGCATCCACCGGAGCGCGATGCACCACTCGCGTGGGCGGGAAGTGAATCGCGAACACGCTGCCCCGCCCCACCTCGCTCGTGATCTTCAGATCGGCCTGATGTCGGGTGAGTACGTGCTTGACGATGGCCAGCCCCAGGCCCGTGCCCCCGGTATCGCGCGATCGGCTGCGATCGATGCGGTAGAAGCGTTCAGTCAGCCGCGGAATGTGCTCGGCGGGAATACCGAAACCCGAATCCACGACGGCAAAACGCGCGCCGCCGTCGGCGCTCGGTCCCCATTCGATCCGGATCTTGCCGCCCGATGGCGTATATCGCACGGCATTGCTCACGAGGTTGCTGAACGCACTGTGAAGCTCGCCCTCCGCGCCGCGAAGATCGATTCCCGGCGCCGCATCGACCTCGATCACATGCTGCCCCTGGGAGAGTCCTTCCGCGTCGCTTCGCAGCGAGCGCATCTGCATGCCCATGTCGATCCGATCGTCCGACGGCGGCTTGCCGCTGCCTTCGAGCTTTGCGAGCGTGAGAAGGTCGTTCACGATGTTCTGCATGCGCGAGGCCTGCTGACGCATGATCTCCACGTAGCGCTGGATCTCCTCCGGTGACAGCGGCAACTCGCCAACCGTCTCAAGAAAGCCCGAGAGCACGGTGAGCGGCGTCTTGAGCTCGTGCGAGACATTCGCCACGAAATCGCGTCGCATGGCGTCGGTGCGCTCGATGTCGGTCACGTCGAGTGAGATGATCAGCTTGCGGTTGTCTCCGTACGGGAACACCTGCATCGACAGCACATGGTTACGCTTGGCCCCCATGTGCGGCATGATGAGCGCCTCGTCGTAGCGCTCCGACGAGAGATAGTGCAAGAACGCCGGCGTGCGCAGCAAATGCGTAATCTGCTGACGCAGGTCGCGCCTGGCGTCGATGCCGAAATGCACCTCGGCGATCGCGTTGCACCACTCGATCTGATTCTGCTCGTCGAGCATGATCACGCCGTTGGGCGACGCCTGGATCGCCTGGATGAAGCGGGCGTGCTGTTGCTCCACCTGCTTGACCTGACTGTGCCAGCGTTTGGCGAGCTTGTGCAGGCGGTAGTAGATTTCGCCCCACAGGCCGATGGCGCTGGGGACTTCTCCGTAGACGGGGGCGTCGAGCAGACGCCAGAGACGCTGGGCGTGATAGACGTTGAACAGAAGCTGCGTCACCAGCAGCACGATGGCGGTGACGTAACCCGCGCTCGCGCCGAACAGCCAGCCGACGGCCACCGAAATGACCGCCTGCAGGATCAGGAACGCCAGCGCACGGGCCCAGATGATATTCATAGACGATGCACAGGAATTTTGCCGCCCGGCGCCACCGGACGAGAGCGGCCGTGGCCCGGCAGGTGTCGGCCGCCAGGCGCTCGGAGCGCAGGCTCGGTTCGGACCGTCAGACGGACTTCGTCAGGCGATAGCCGCTGCCGCGCACGGTCTCGATCATAGCATCGTGGCCCGCCGGCTTGAGCGCGGCGCGCAAACGCTTGATGTGCACGTCGACCGTGCGCTCCTCGACGAACACGTGGTCGCCCCACACCTGGTCGAGCAACTGCGAGCGGCTGTGCACGCGCTCGGGGTGCGTCATGAAGAAGTGAAGCAAGCGGAATTCCGTGGGCCCGAGATCCAGCTTGATGCTGTCGCCGCCGGCCTGATGGCTCGTGACGCGGTGGGTCGCCGGGTCGAGCTTCAGGCCGTTGACGCTCACCACATCCTCGGTGAGCTGCGGCGCGCGCCGTCGCAGCACGGCCTTGATTCGTGCCATCAGTTCCTTGGGCGAAAACGGCTTGGTAACGTAATCGTCCGCGCCGATCTCCAGGCCCATCACCTTGTCCTGCTCTTCGCTGCGCGCCGTGAGCATGATGATCGGCACGTGCTTGGTGCGCTCGTTCGCGCGCAGCTCGCGCGCGAACGTGACCCCCGACTTGCCGGGCAGCATCCAGTCCAGCAGCACCAGATCCGGCAGGACGTCACTGATCAACGTGAGGGCCTGCTCCGCGTTGTACGCCCGGATCGGATAATGACCCGCGTGTTGGAGATTAACGGAGATCAGCTCGGAAATCGCCGGCTCGTCTTCCACGATCAGAATGCTGCTGGGCATCGGTTCCTCTCAAACCTTCGTTAATGTCTGGCTTCACTCGCCTTGCACTTTCCGCTGCAGATCTTCGCGCGAAATGTGCCGGACGTCGGTGCCCTTGACAATGTAGATGATGAATTCGGCGATGTTCTTCGCGTGGTCGCCAATACGCTCGACAGCCTTGGCGATGAACAGGAAATCCAGGCCCGCGGAAATGGTTCGCGGGTCTTCCATCATGTACGTGACCAATTTTCGCACGAAGCCGCGAAACTCATTGTCGATCGCCTTGTCGTCGCGCACGATCTCCGCCGCGGCAACGATGTCCAGGCGCGCAAACGCGTCGAGCGTGCGGCGCAGCAACTGAGCGGCCATCTCGCCCGAGAGCTTGATTTCGGCGAAATTCACGCTCTGCGCGGCGCCGTCCTCGAGCAGATGGCGCGTGCGCTTGGCGATCTTCTCGGCTTCGTCGCCCGCGCGCTCCAGGTTGGTGATCGTCTTGGAGATCGAGAGCAGCAGACGAAGATCGCGCGCGGTCGGCTGACGGCGGGCGATGATCTTGCTGCACTCCTCGTCGATCTCGACTTCCATGGTGTTGAGTCGCTGCTCGGTGGCGATCACTTCGTCCGCGAGCGCGCGATCGAACGTGTTGAGCGCCCGCATGGCCGTCACGATCTGCGATTCGACCAGGCCGCCCATTTCGAGGACGCGCGAGCAAACCTGATTGAGGTCGGAGTCGAACTGGCTGGAAAGGTGTTTGTCGTTCATGTCGCTGATTTCCTCGTGGGCTTCAACCGAAACGGCCGGTGATGTAGTCTTCGGTCTCTTTGCGATCCGGCTTGATGAAGATCTTCTCGGTCTCGCCGAATTCGATCAGTTCGCCCAGATACATGTAGGCCGTGAAGTCCGAGCAACGTGCGGCCTGCTGCATGTTGTGCGTGACGATCACCACGGTGTAGTCGTCCTTGAGCTCCGCGATCAGCTCTTCGATACGGCCGGTCGAGATCGGGTCGAGCGCCGAGCACGGCTCGTCGAGCAGCAGCACTTCCGGACGAATGGCGATGCCGCGCGCGATGCACAGGCGCTGTTGCTGGCCGCCCGAGAGGCCGTACCCCGACTGTTGCAGCTTGTCCTTGACTTCGCTCCACAGCGCCGCCTTGGTCAGCGCCCACTCGACACGGTCGTCCATTTCCGAGCGCGAGAGCTTCTCGAACAGGCGCACGCCGAACGCAATGTTGTCGTAGATCGACATCGGAAACGGCGTCGGCTTCTGGAACACCATGCCGACCTTGGCGCGCAGCAACGCGATGTCCTGCTTGCTGGTGAGCAGGTTCTCGCCATCCATGTTGATTTCGCCCTCGGCGCGCTGCTCCGGATACAGGGCGTACATCTTGTTGAACGTGCGCAGCAGCGTCGACTTGCCGCAACCCGACGGGCCGATGAAGGCCGTGACCTTGCGATCGGGAATGCGCAGGTTGATGTTCTTGAGCGCGTGGTACTTGTCGTAGAAGAAGTTCAGGTTCTTGACTTCGATCTTCGAGGGCAGCTTGATTTCTTGGGTCGGGTTCGTCATGTTGGTCTCAACCGTCATGTAGGCGTCGTGTCGGGAGGTGTCGTTTCGCGTCGCTCGATTCGCCGGTCACTTCTTGGCGAACAGCGTGCGCGCCAGAATGTTCAGGAACAGCACCCCGAGGGTGATGATGAACACCCCCGCCCAGGCAAGCGCCTGCCACTCCGCAAACGGGCTCATGGCAAATTTGAAGATCGTGACCGGCAAGTTGGCCATCGGCTGGTTCAGGTTCATCGACCAGAACTGATTCGACAGCGCGGTGAAGAGCAGCGGCGCGGTCTCGCCCGCAATGCGCGCCACGGCCAGCAGCACGCCCGTCACGATACCGGCGATCGAAGCCTTCAGCGTGATCTTCACGATGATGCGCCACTTCGGCGTTCCCAGCGCGAAGGCGGCCTCGCGCAGGTTATTCGGCACCAGCTTGAGCATGTTCTCGGTAGTGCGGATCACAATCGGGATCTGCAGCAGCGCAAGCGCCACGATGCCGGCCCACGCCGAGAAGTGCCCCATCTTGGCCACGACCAGCGCATATACGAACAGGCCGATCACGATCGACGGCGCCGAGAGCAGAATGTCGTTGATGAAGCGCGTGAGGCTCGCGAGCCAGGACTTCTGTCCGTATTCCGCAAGGTACACGCCCGCGAGGATGCCCAGCGGCGTGCCCAACAGCGTGGCCATGCCGACCATCACGAGGCTGCCCGCGATGGCGTTGGCCAGCCCCCCGCCGGCGGTATTCGGCGGCGGCGTCATCTCGGTGAACAACGACAGCGACAGGCCGCCGACCCCCAGCGAGAGGGTCGTGTAGAGAATCCACAGCAACCAGAGCAGGCCGAAGGCCATCGCCGCAAGCGACATGGCGATCGCGAAAATGTTCTTGCGGCGGCGGTAGGCCTGGAGCCGCACGCGGGTAAAGGCGTCGGTGGGCTTCACGTCGGGCGTTTCCAGTTCGAGCGCTTGTTGGGTCATTATTTACCTTCGCTTTTCTCGAGGCGCAGCAGCATGAGCTTGGATAGCGCCAGCACCACAAAGGTGATGAAGAAGAGAATCAGGCCGAGCTCCATGAGCGCCGAGGTGTGCAGGCCCGGCCCGGCTTCGGCGAATTCGTTGGCCAGCGCCGAGGTAATGCTGTTGCCCGGCGAATACAGCGACACGTTGTCGAGCAGGTTCGTGTTGCCGATCACGAAGGTGACGGCCATGGTCTCGCCGAGCGCCCGGCCCAGGCCGAGCATGATGCCGCCGATGACGCCGGTTTTCGTGAAGGGCAGCACCACTCGCCACATCACTTCCCAGGTCGTGCAGCCGATGCCGTACGCCGATTCCTTGAGCAGCACGGGCGTGACTTCGAACACGTCGCGCATGACCGAGGCGATGTACGGGATGATCATGATCGCGAGGATGACGCCGGCCGGCAGAATACCGATGCCCAGCGGCGGGCCCTGGAACAGCGCGCCGATGACCGGTACGTTGCCGAGCAACGTTTGCAGCGGTTTCTGGAAATACTGGCTGAAGATCGGAGCGAAGATCAGCAGGCCCCACATGCCGTAGACGATACTCGGGATGGCCGCGAGCAGCTCGATGGCGGTGCCCAGTGGGCGGCGCAGCCATACCGGCGAGAGTTCCGTCAGGAAAAGCGCGATACCGAAGCTCACCGGCACCGCGATGATGAGCGCGATCACCGACGTGACGATCGTGCCGTAGATGGGGACGAGCGCGCCGAATTGCTCCGCGGGAGGATCCCACTCCTTCGTCCACAGAAAGGCGAAGCCGAACTTCTCGATCGACGGCATTGCGCTCACGATCAGCGACACGATGATGCCACCGAGCAGGAGCAGCGTGATGAACGCGGCCGCGCGAGTGAGCAGCGCGAAGAGAAAGTCGCCAACGGAAGACGGGGCGCGCTGCGCGCCCGGCGTTGCGAGGGGGCTGGTGGCTTCTGCCATGATGTCGTCTCAGCGTGAGCGCGCCGCCAGCCGTTGCCGGATCAGCGTCCGGGCTTCGGAACAGGCGGCGCGGATATTGCCGGTTTGAGGTCTCGGGCAACGCCACTTGGCATTGGCCCGATGCCTGCAAGGCGCGTTAGATACCGGCCTTGGCGGCCGACTCGGCAACCTTCGCCTTCCAGCCGGCACGGATCTGCTTGAGCACCGCTTCCGGCAGCGGGATGTAGTCCAGTTCCTTGGCGGTGTTCACGCCGTTCTTGAACGACCAGTCGAAGAACTTGAGCACGTCGGCGCTTTGCGCTTCCTTGCCCGCGTCAGCCTTCTGATGCACCAGAACGAACGTCGCCGCCACGATCGGCCACGAATCGGCGCCCTTCTCGTTGGTCAGGATCTGATAGAACGTCTTCGACCACTCTGCCTTGCCGGCTGCGGCAGCGAACGTCTTGGCATCCGGCTCGACCGTCTTGCCATCGGCATTCACGAGTGCCGTGTGCGTGAGCTTGTTCTGCTTGGCGTAGGCCGATTCGACATAGCCGATGGCGCCCGGCAAACGCTGCACGAAGGCGGCAACGCCGTCGTTACCCTTGCCACCCGTACCGGTAGGCCAGTTGACCGTGGTGCCTTCGCCGACCTTGCTCTTCCACTCGGCGTTGACCTTCGACAGGTAGTTCGTGAACACGAAGCTCGTGCCCGAGCCGTCGGCGCGGCGAACCACGGCGATGTCGGTATCCGGCAGCTTGACCTTCGGGTTCAGCTTGGCGATGGCCGGATCGTTCCACTTCTTGATCTTGCCCAGGTAGATGTCGCCCAACACTTCGCCCGACAGGACCAACTCGCCAGCCTTCACGCCCGGCACGTTGATGACCGGCACGATGCCGCCGACCACGGTCGGGAACTGGAACAGGCCCTGCTTGGCGAGTTCTTCATCGGTCAACGGAGCGTCCGAGCCGGCGAAATCGACGGTCTTGGCCTGGATCTGCTTGATGCCGCCCGACGACCCGATACCCTGGTAGTTCACCTTGTTCTGGGTCGCCTTCTGGTACGCGTCGGCCCACTTCGTGTAGATGGGAGCGGCGAACGTGCTGCCGGCACCCGTAATCTCGCCCGCAATCGCGCCCGCGGCAAACAGAAGGCCAGCCAGGCCGGCAATCGCAGTCTTCATCAGCTTCATGGATCTCTCCGAGTTGGTGTGGTACAGCGTGTGGATGGCTCGAAGCATAGATTCGGAATGTGACAGTAATGTGTCATATTCGAAAGCCCACCATCAAAGTGTCACGAAGTCGCCTTCCCATCGACACATTGCATGCAGCGTCCCTGCCACCCCGGCAACGAGCAAGACCTTTGACAGGCAAGGGTTTCGGGCCGATTTCCGTGGCCATTGGGCGTGCCCGCGAAGCACGTTCCGCGCACCGTGACCACGCCGTAACCGTGACGATTCGATGTCGGAAATTCGCTGACAGTCGTCACGAGGACTGTCACAAACGGACGGCGCGATGCCGCGTTGATTCCTACGACTGGAAGGTGCTGTGAAGCGCCCGAATGGCGTTTCCGGACGTTGAAAACGAAAAAAGCCGCCACGAACCGTGACGGCTTCTACGCCGGGCGTCACCGGCGGGAACGAGCGAGGCGAACGAGGTCGCATCGGGGGGGCAGGCAGATCGACCGCGAACGGTCGGCGGACCGCCGCCGCGCGGCGACCGGAAGACGGACCGGCCGACGCGTTACGACGTTACGACTTCAAGGTGCCAAGACGCCAAGGCATCCAGGCGTTCAAGCGTCAAGCAGCGGCCTTCACGACGTTCGCCAGATGCTGGGCCAACGAGGTGGCCTGCGATTCGTCGCGCGCCTCCACCATCACGCGCAACACCGGTTCGGTGCCGGACGCGCGAATCAGTACACGGCCCGCATCGCCCAGCTTTGCCTCGACGGCGTCGCGTTCGGCGGCAAGACGTGCGTCCGCCTGCCAGTCGTAACCGGGTGTCGTGCGTACATTGATCATGTGTTGCGGGAACAGACGCACGCCATCGAGCAGCCGCGCCAGCGGCTTGTTGTCCGCACGACGAATGGCCGCAAGCACCTGCAGCGCCGAAACGATGCCGTCGCCCGTGGTGTGCTTGTCCAGGCACAGGATGTGCCCCGAGCCCTCCGCGCCGAGCTGCCAGCCATGCTTGTGCAGTTGCTCGAGCACGTAGCGATCGCCGACCTTGGCACGCACGAACGGCACCCCGAGGCCCTTCAACGCCACTTCGACCGCCATATTGGTCATCAACGTGCCCACTGCACCGGGCACGCCGCCGTTGTCCAGACGGTCCTTGACGAGCAGGTACAACAGCTCGTCGCCGTTATAGAGACGTCCCGCGCCGTCGACGATCTGCAGGCGGTCGGCGTCGCCGTCGAGCGCCACGCCAATGTCGGCATGATTCGCCCGCACGGCGCGCATGAGCGCATCGGGCGCAGTCGCCCCGCAATCCTCGTTGATGTTGAAACCATTCGGCTGGTTGCCGATCGCGATGACTTCCGCGCCCAATTCGTGAAAAACGTGCGGCGCGATGTGATACGCCGCACCGTTCGCACAGTCGACCACGATTTTCATGCCGCGCAGGTCGAAATCGTTCGGGAACGTGCTCTTGCAGAACTCGATGTAGCGCCCGGCGGCGTCATCCAGGCGACGCGCCTTGCCGAGCTGCTCGGAGCGCACGCAGGACATCGGATTGTCGAGCTCGGCTTCAATCGACAGTTCGGTCTGGTCCGGCAGTTTATTGCCGTCGGCCGAGAAGAACTTGATGCCATTGTCGTGATACGGATTGTGCGACGCGCTGATGACGACGCCCGCCGCCAGACGCAATGCACGGGTCAGATAGGCAACCGCGGGCGTGGGCATGGGGCCTGCCATCATGGTATCCACGCCGGCGGCAGCAAAGCCGGCTTCCAGCGCGGCTTCGAGCATGTAGCCCGAGACCCGCGTATCCTTGCCAATCAACACCGTCGGACGGCCCAACGTCTGATTGCCGGCCAGCACGCGCCCGGCCGCATAGCCGAGCCGCAGCACGAACTCCGGCGTGATCGGGCTTTCGCCCACGGTGCCGCGGACACCGTCCGTCCCAAAATAGCGTCGTTTCATCTTGCTTCGTTCCCAGGTGAGGCGTCGCGCCCTCGCCCCGTGATGGGCCGGACGCGCGCGTCTTTCATTTTGTATCTTGCTCGTCGTTCGAGCGCGAGCGGGGCGGCGACATTTTCTGCGACGTGCGTCCCCACTCGGTCCCCGGCCGGCGTCTGGCCCGGCGTGTCATACGCCTACTCGGCGTCGCGCACCGCCTGCCATACCTTCAGGGCATCGACCGTCTCCGCGACATCGTGCACCCGCACGATCGCAGCGCCCTGCTGGGCGGCGCACAGCGCGGCCGCCACACTGGCCGTGCGGCGCTCCATCGGCAACGCGCGCCCGGTGATTTCACCGAGCATTCTTTTGCGAGACATGCCCACCAGCAACGGCAGGCCGTCGCGCGAGAGCACGCGCAAGTGCTTGAGCAAGGCGAGATTATGGGCGAGATTCTTGCCAAAACCGAATCCCGGATCGAGATACAGACGCGTCGGTGCAACACCGGCCGAGAGCATCGCGTCGACCCGACCGTCAAGGAAGGCCGCAACTTCGGTCACCACATCGGTGTAGATCGGGGCGTCCTGCATGGTTTTCGGATCGTGCAGCATGTGCATGATGCACAGCGCTGCCTCGCTGTCGCGTACCGCCTCGATCGCACCGGGTTGCTGGAAGCCCCAGATGTCGTTGATCATGTCCGCCCCGGCGGCGAGCACGGCGCGCATTACGCCCGGCTTGTAGGTGTCGATCGAGAGCGGCACGCCGCAATCGCGCAACGCCTCCACGATCGGAACGACGCGCTCGAGTTCGGCATCCTCCGGCAATGCCTCGGCCCCCGGACGGGTCGACTCGCCGCCGATGTCGAGGATATCCACCCCGTCGGCAATCAGTTGCTCGGCATGGCGCAGTGCCGCATCGCGGGCCACGAACTTGCCGCCGTCCGAAAACGAATCGGGCGTCACATTCAGGATGCCCATCACGTGGACACGATTGGCATCGAGCTGAAAACGGGGGCCCAGCGCCAGCGTGGCGGGCTTGGGCGGGGTGTCGAGGGCATCGGCGGACACGACGACATCGTCGGCGGGCATCGAGGCGGAAGGGGCGGATTTCGACTGCTCAGTGGACATTCGACAGCTCGTAGCTCAGAAAGACCTGTGTGGCGGCCCGTTCGGGAGGAGCGGACCGACGTGTCCGCAAGGCGGGACATCGCTTATGGCCGTAATGGTACCGGATTCGCCCTGCGAATCGACCGCGGAAACACTCGGAAACACTCGGTAACGCCGATATGCCGATTTGGCGGGGGCGCCCGCCTCCGTGGCCCGATCCCGGCCCGAAAATACAAAAAGGCCGGCGGTATGCCGGCCTTTTCTCGAACGACGTGCTTCCGAGCGTCGCGGCAACCGTTCAGACGGTTGCCGGCGTGTTGCTCGGCTTGAGCGGCGAGTTGCCCCCCGAGGCGCCACCGTTCGACGGGCCGCTCTTCGGCGGGCGCGGCGGACGGCCATCCATGATGTCGTTGATCTGCTCGCCATCGATGGTTTCCCACTCCATGAGCGCCTGCGTCATCGACTCGACCTTCTCGCGGTTGTCTTCCAGCAGCTTCTTGGCCAGGGCGTACTGCTCGTCGAGAATTCGGCGCACTTCCGCATCGACCTTTTGCTGCGTGGCTTCCGACACCGACTTGGCGGACATCCGGCCGAACACCGAATCCTGCTCCGTATCGACGTAGACCATGGGGCCCAGGGCGTCCGACATGCCGTAGCGGGTCACCATATCGCGCGCCAGCTTGGTCGCGCGCTCGAAGTCGTTCGATGCGCCCGTCGACATCTTGTTGATGAAGACTTCCTCGGCCGCACGACCGCCAAACAGGATCGCGATCTGCGTGAGCATCGTGTCGCGATATTCCGAATACTTGTCGTGCTCCGGCAACTGCATCGTCAGACCCAGCGCCCAGCCACGCGGAATGATCGTGACCTTGTGGACCGGATCGGCCCCCGGCAAAAGCATCGCCACCACTGCGTGGCCCGACTCGTGGTAGGCCGTGGCACGGCGTTCTTCGTCGCGCATGACCGCCGACTTGCGCTCAGGACCCATGAAAATCTTGTCCTTCGCGTCTTCGAAGTCGAGCATCTCGACGATGCGCTTGTTACGGCGCGCCGCAAACAGTGCGGCTTCATTCACGAGGTTGGCCAGATCGGCGCCCGACATGCCCGGCGTGCCGCGTGCGATGACCGAAGCGTCGACATCGTTCGCGATCGGCACCTTGCGCAGGTGCACCTTCAGGATCTGCTCGCGACCGCGGATATCCGGCAAACCGACGTAGACCTGGCGGTCGAAGCGGCCCGGACGCAGCAGCGCCTTGTCCAGCACGTCCGAACGGTTGGTCGCCGCAATCACGATCACGCCCGAATTCGCCTCGAAGCCGTCCATTTCGACGAGCATCTGGTTCAGCGTCTGTTCGCGTTCGTCGTTACCGCCGCCCATGCCGGCGCCACGATGGCGACCGACCGCGTCGATTTCGTCGATGAACACGATACACGGCGACTGCTTCTTCGCGTTTTCAAACATGTCGCGCACACGGGCCGCGCCCACGCCGACGAACATTTCCACGAAGTCCGACCCCGAAATGCTGAAGAACGGCACCTTGGCTTCGCCCGCGATCGCGCGCGCCAGCAGCGTCTTACCGGTTCCCGGCGGGCCGACGAGCAGCACACCGCGCGGAATACGGCCGCCCAGCTTCTGGAATTTCTGAGGATCCTTCAGGAAGTCGACCAGTTCGCCGACTTCGTACTTGGCCTCGTCGCATCCGGCGACGTCGGCAAAAGTGACCGGATTGGCATTCTCGTCGATGAGGCGGGCTCGGGACTTGCCGAAGGAAAAGGCACCGCCCTTACCTCCGCCCTGCATCTGCCGCATCATGTAGAACCAGAAGCCGATGATCAGCAGCGTCGGTCCGAGATAGTAAAGCGCGGACATGAGCACGTTCGGTTCGTCGTCGGCCTTGCCCGAGACCTGAACCCCGTACTTCATGAGGTCGCCCACCATCCAGATGTCGCCGGGCGAGACGATGGTGTACTTCTGACCGTCGCTGGGCGTGACCTGAAGGCTGCGGCCCTGCACCACCACGTTCTTGATCTTGCCATTCTTGGCATCGTCCATGAACTGGGAGTACGTCACGCCCTCCTGGACGTGCGGCTTGTCGAACTGTTTAAAAACAGTAAACAAGACCAGCGCGATGACTAACCACACCGCCGCTTTGGAAAACATATTATTGTTCAAAGCGTTGCTCCTTCATGAAATCGCTTCGCGCCAGGAATTCATTCTAATCCACTCGCAGGCGCACCGCCATAGTGATTCTCTACCGCCACCATAGCGCCAGTGCGCCGGTTTGACGGGCATCAAGCCGGTTTTTTCAAACCCCGTCCGAGAATGAACGTTTCGGAAGATTTGTCTCTAGACGCCTTCGGCTTGCGCGGCGCCACCGTTTTGAACTGTTGTTTGAATTTCTCGACGATCTGGCTATACCCGCTGCCATGAAAACATTTGACCAGCAGCGCGCCCTCCGGTTTCAGGTGTCGTTGAGCGAAATCGAGCGCCAGGTCGCACAAATGCTCGATTCGCGCGGCGTCGGCCGACGCCACTCCCGACAAGTTGGGGGCCATATCCGAAACTACAAGGTCGACTTTGCGCCCGGCAACGATTTCCTCGAGTTGTTCGAGCACGCTGTCTTCCCGGAAGTCGCCCTGCAGGAAATGCACGTCCGCAATCGGTTCCATCGGCAAGATATCGAGCGCGATGATCGTGCCGTCGATGCCGCCGTCGACCCGATTGCCCTTGGCAAGCTTGTTGCGCGCGTATTGGCTCCAGCTGCCGGGTGTCGATCCCAGGTCGACAATCACCTGTCCCGGCTTGATCAGCCGGTCCTGTTCGTCGATTTCCTTGAGCTTATAGGCTGCGCGAGCGCGATAGCCCTCGCGTTGCGCCATTTTGACGTAGGGATCGTTGATGTGATCGTGCAGCCACGCGTGACTGAAACGGTTTTTTGCCATGATTCTTCGAAAACGCTGCAATTTGCAGGATAATACGCCCTTGCGCGCCCAAAAACGCGTGGACCGGTCTGCCGCGCGGCAGACGCTGCGGCCACCGCTCGCGGGCGCATCCTAACTCGTTTGTCTCGTCTGTTTTCTATGCCCGCTTTGACCCTGACCCCGGCGCAACGCGCCGACTTGCGCTCCGCCGCCCATGCGCTGAATCCCGTCGTTCTGATCGGCGCCGACGGCTTGACGCCGGCGGTGCTCAAGGAAATCGACGGCGCCCTCAAGGCCCACGAACTGATCAAGGTGCGCGTGTTCGGCGACGAACGCGACACGCGCGTGGCGATCTACGATGCCATTTGCGACCAGCTCGGCGCCGCCCCCGTGCAGCACATCGGCAAGCTGCTGGTCCTGTACCGCCCCACGCCCGACGACACTGCCGACACCCCGATTCGCGCCAAGTCCGGCGGCACCGGAGCCACGGTCAAGGGTCGCGCCCCACGCACCGTGACTGTCGTCAAGCACAGCACCAACGCCGGGCGACGCCCGACGGTCAAGAAAGTGACCGTTCGCGGCAACGAACGCATGACCGCCGGCGGCATCGTCAAGAAGGCCAAGAAGCGCCAGACCAGCGTCAAGCGTCAGCGCAACGACTGATCCGACGCCCCGTACCCCGTTGCCGCTTTGCGGCGTTCGCTCAAAAGAACGCGCCCAGACAATGTCGGGCGCGTTTTTTTGTGGACGACGGCGTGCGGCACGACTCGACGAGCCCGCCGACCGGTCGATCCGGCCCGGCCGACCGCCCCTGCGACAATCAGCCGCGCACCGGCTGACGCCAGATCAGCACGATCGCCAGCAGACTTTGCAGCAGGTAAATTCCGCTCGAAATACCGTGGAGCATGCCGAATCGGGCAGCGAAAGCCGACCGACCGATTTCCACGCCCGCGGCTTCCGCCTGCGCACGCAGATCCGCCATGAACGGCTGCAGGCCAAACGAGCCGATCAGCACGCAAACCATCATCGCCACCGCCAACCAGCGCAGCATTCGATAGCTGCGCGCGGCGATGGCATCGGACGTACGGGCAATGAGCGCCGTGGCCAGCCAGACCAGCAACGCGCCGCAGACCAGGCTCAGCCAGGCCTGCGTATGGAACAGTCGACCGGCGACCGTTCCAGCCACCGTGCGTGATTCGAGCACCGCGAAAAGCGTGGGCGCAACGATATAGCCGATCGCCCACTGACTTCCGCACCAGAGCGTTGCCACCAGCCGGAACAACCGTTCCAGCCGGGGCGCGCCGCCGGCAGACGTCACATCAGACGTAGCGGACATCGATGATCTCGTACTCACGCACGCCGCTCGGGGCCTGCACTTCGGCCACATCGCCTGCGTACTTGCCAATGAGCGCACGCGCGATCGGCGAACTCACCGAAATCTTGCCGTGCTCCAGATCGGCTTCATCGTCGCCGACGATCTGGTACAGAACCGTGCCGCCGTTCTCGAGGTCTTCGAGCTCGACGGTGGCGGCGAACACCACGCGGCCTTCGGCGTCGAGCGCCGACGGGTCGATGATCTGGGCCGCCGAGAGCTTCGACTCGAGCTCGGCGATGCGTCCTTCGATGAAGCCCTGCTTTTCCTTAGCGGCGTCGTATTCCGCGTTTTCCGACAGATCACCCTGCGCACGGGCTTCGGCAATCGCAGTGATCACGTTCGGACGTTCGACGGTCTTCAGGCGGTGCAGCTCATTCTTGAGCAGCTCGGCGCCCCGTTTGGTCAGAGGAATGGTACTCATGCGCGTTATTCCGAAAGACAAAAAAATTGCCGCAGCAAAGCCGCATTCGCACTTTTCGCGAACGCCGCTCAACCGCGGCTGTGACACCTGTATGGCACTAGTGTAGCAGAGTTGCCGACGGCGCGACCCCGAGGGTTCGCCAGACGACATTGCGCCAGTCATGAAGCGTTTGGCGCGCCTGACGGGGATCGGTTCCTCATCGGGCGTGCCAAATTTTGCGTCATCGCGCCCCACCCCGCGGGGTGGCCGGGTGGATGGCCCGCCCGGACGGGCGGACCGGACTTCCTCAGGCCGGCAAGGAGGCGTGCAGCCCCTGGAGATCGTAGACCTCCAGGTTCTGCAGGTACTTCAGGCCTTCGACCGCGGCGCGGGCGCCCGAGATGGTCGTGTAGTACGTGACCTTGTGCGCCTGCGCCGACATGCGGATCGAGCGCGAGTCGGCGATGGCCGTGCGCGTTTCATCCACCGTGGTGAATACCAGCGCGATTTCGCCGTTCTTGATCATGTCGACGATGTGCGGACGGCCATCCTTCACCTTGTTGACTACGCGCACCGGGATGCCGGCGGCTTCGATCGCCGCCGCGGTCCCACGCGTTGCCACGATCGGGTAACCCAGCGCGTGCAGCATGCGGGCGACCTCGACGGCACGCGGCTTGTCGGCGTCCTTGACGGTGAGCAGCACCGTGCCCGAGGCCGGCAGGCGCGATCCGGCTGCCAGTTGCGACTTGAATAGCGCTTCGCCGAACGTGCGGCCCACGCCCATCACTTCGCCGGTCGAGCGCATTTCCGGTCCGAGCACCGGGTCGACCCCCGGGAACTTCACGAACGGGAACACGGCTTCCTTCACGCTGAAATACGGCGGCAAGACCTCGGTCGTCACGTTCTGCGACTTGAGCGACTGGCCGACCATGGCGCGCGCGGCGATCTTGGCCAGTTGACGGCCGGTGGCCTTAGAGACGTACGGCACCGTGCGCGAGGCGCGTGGGTTCACTTCGAGTACGTAGATCGTGTCCACGCCATTGCCTTGCTGGATCGCGAACTGCACGTTCATCAGGCCGATCACGTTGAGCGCCCTGGCCATCGCGGCCGTCTGACGCTTGAGTTCGGCGACCGTTTCGGCCGACAGCGAGTACGGCGGCAGCGAGCAGGCCGAGTCGCCCGAGTGCACGCCGGCCTGTTCGATGTGCTCCATCACGCCGCCGATATACACGTCGGTACCGTCCGAGATGCAGTCGACGTCGCACTCGATGGCGTCGTCCAGGAAGCGGTCGAGCAGCACGGGGCTATCGTTGCTCACCTTGACGGCTTCGCGCATGTAGCGCTCGAGGTCACGCGGCTCGTGAACGATTTCCATCGCGCGGCCACCCAGCACGTACGAAGGACGCACCACCAGCGGATAACCGATTTCCGAGGCCAGCTTGAGGGCTTCGTCCTCGGCGCGCGCCGTGCGGTTGGGCGGCTGACGCAGACCGAGGTCGTTGAGCAACTTCTGGAAGCGCTCGCGGTCTTCCGCGGCATCGATCATGTCCGGGCTGGTGCCGACGATGGGCACGCCGTTCGCCTCGAGATCGAGCGCGAGCTTGAGCGGCGTCTGACCGCCGTACTGCACGATCACGCCGGCCGGCTTCTCGAGGTCGACGATTTCCAGCACGTCCTCGAGCGTCACCGGTTCGAAGTACAGACGATCGGACGTGTCGTAGTCCGTCGAGACCGTTTCCGGGTTGCAGTTGACCATGATGGTCTCGTACCCGTCCTCGCGCAGCGCGAGCGCCGCGTGCACGCAGCAGTAGTCGAACTCGATGCCCTGACCGATCCGGTTCGGGCCGCCGCCGAGCACCATGATCTTCTTCTTGTTGGTCGGCTGGGCTTCGCACTCTTCCTCATAGGTCGAGTACATGTAAGCCGTATTGGTCGAGAATTCGGCCGCGCACGTGTCCACGCGCTTGTAGACCGGGCGCACCTTCTGGGCGATGCGCGCGCGGCGCACGGCGGTCTGATCGGTACCCAGCAGCTTGGCCAGGCGGCGATCGGAGAAACCGCTTTGCTTCAGGAAGCGCAGTTCTTCGGTCGACAGGCTCTCCAGCGTACGGCCGGCGAGCGCCTTTTCCTTCTTGACAATGTCTTCGAGCTGGGCGAGGAACCACGGGTCGATGGCCGTCTCGGCGTAGACCTCCTCGAGGCTCATGCCGATGCGGAACGCGTCGCCGACGTACCAGATGCGGTCCGGGCCCGGTTCACCGATTTCGGCCACGATCTCGTCGCGATCGGTCGACTTCTCGTCCAGACCGTCCACGCCGACTTCCAGACCGCGCATGGCCTTCTGGAACGATTCCTGGAACGTGCGGCCCATGGCCATCACTTCCCCGACCGACTTCATCTGCGTGGTGAGGCGGGCGTCGGCTTCGCGGAACTTCTCGAAGGCGAAACGGGGCACCTTGGTGACGACATAGTCGATGGTCGGCTCGAACGAAGCCGGCGTGGCGCCGCCGGTGATTTCGTTGCGCAGTTCGTCGAGCGTATAGCCCACGGCGAGCTTGGCGGCGACCTTCGCGATCGGGAACCCGGTGGCCTTCGAGGCCAGCGCCGACGAGCGCGACACACGGGGGTTCATCTCGATGACGACCATGCGGCCGTCCTTCGGATTGATCGAGAACTGGACGTTCGAGCCGCCCGTCTCCACGCCGATTTCGCGCAGCACGGCGAGCGACGCGTTGCGCAGCAGCTGGTATTCCTTGTCGGTGAGCGTTTGCGCCGGGGCGACGGTAATCGAGTCGCCGGTGTGCACGCCCATCGGGTCGAGGTTTTCGATCGAGCAGACGATGATGCAGTTATCGGCGCGATCGCGCACGACCTCCATCTCGAACTCCTTCCAGCCGAGCAGCGACTCCTCGATGAGGAGTTCGCGCGTGGGCGAGAGGTCGAGACCGCGCTTGCAGATCTCTTCGAATTCCTCGCGGTTGTAGGCAATGCCGCCGCCCGAGCCGCCGAGCGTGAACGACGGACGGATCACCATCGGGTAGCCGCTGCCGCCGGTCTCCGCCATGATCTGTGCCTGCACGGCGAGGGCGTCTTCCATCGAGTGGGCGATGCCCGACTTGGCCGAACCGAGACCGATCTTGGTCATCGCGTCCTTGAACTTCTGGCGGTCTTCGGCCTTGTCGATGGCTTCGGGCGACGCGCCGATGAGTTCCACCTTGTACTTGTCGAGCACGCCGTGGCGGTGCAGGTCGAGTGCGCAGTTCAGCGCGGTCTGGCCGCCCATCGTCGGCAGGATCGCGTCCGGGCGCTCCTTGGCGATGATGCGCTCGACGACTTCCCACGTGATCGGTTCGATGTACGTCACATCGGCCGTATCCGGGTCGGTCATGATCGTGGCGGGGTTGCTGTTGATCAGGATGACCTTATAGCCTTCCTCACGCAGGGCCTTGCAGGCCTGTGCGCCGGAATAATCGAATTCGCATGCCTGACCGATGATGATCGGACCGGCGCCGATGATGAGGATGCTCTTGATGTCTGTGCGCTTTGGCATAACGTTCTCAACAAAAATTTAACTCAGCGTCGCGGTCGCCAGCTTCACACCGAAGCCGACGAACAGCGCGCCCACGCCGCCGGTTGCCCCGGCGCTCAACCGGCGGCGTTGCCGGAAGTGCTCGGCCAGGCGGTAACCGGCCAGGATCAGCGTGCTCAGGTACAGGAAACTGCAGGTCTGCACGATCACGCCCAGCACCGCGAACGACACGGCGGGGTGGGCGTAGCCCGGATCGACGAACTGGATGAAGAACGACACGCAGAACAGGATGGCCTTCGGGTTAAGGAGGCTGATGAACAGCGCGCGCTTGAACGGGTGATCCGCGTCGACGTGCTTCGGCGCGGCGACCGACGCTGCGGTGCTGGCGCGGGCCGCCCGCGCATTCGCGAGCGCGCCGCGCAGCATGTTCAGGCCCATCCAGCAGAGATAGGCGGCGCCGAGATACTTCACCACGAAGAAGAGTGCCGGCTGGGCGTGCAGCAGCGATGCCACGCCCGCGGCCGACAGCGTCATGAGGATCGTGTCGCCCAGGAACACGCCACACGCCCCCGCATAGCCCTGGCGCACGCCGCGCTGCGCTGCCACCGACAGCACATACAGCGAGTTCGGCCCCGGCAGCAGAATGATCACCACCACACCGGCCAGATAGGTCCAGAGGTTGACGATGCCGATCGAGTTTCCGAGCATGTGACGTGATTCCTTGTCCGTTGTTCGTCGTCGCCGTGCCTTACGCAGGCTGCTTGGCGTCGGCCATCGACTGCACGAAGCGGTCGAACAGGTAGCCGATGTCGTGCGGGCCGGGCGACGCTTCCGGGTGGCCCTGGAAACAGAAGGCCGGGCGGTCCGTCAGCTCGAAGCCTTGCAGCGTGCCGTCGAACAGCGACACGTGCGACACGCGGGCGTTGGCGGGCAGGCTGTTTGCATCGACAGCGAAACCGTGGTTTTGCGACGTGATGACCACGCGGCCGGTTGCCAGATCCTTCACCGGATGGTTGGCGCCGTGGTGGCCGGTCTTCATCTTCAGCGTCTTGGCGCCGACTGCCAGGCCCATGATCTGGTGACCGAGGCAGATGCCGAACGTCGGGATGCGTCGCTCGAGGAAGGTCTTGGTGGCGGCAATGGCGTAATCGCACGGCTCCGGGTCGCCGGGGCCGTTCGAGAGGAATACGCCGTCCGGGTTGAGGGCGAACACCTCGTCAGCCGAGCTTTGGGCAGGCAGCACGGTCACCTTGCAGCCGCGTTCGGCAAGCATGCGCAGGATATTGCGCTTGACGCCGTAGTCGAGCGCGACCACGTGGAATTTCGGTTGCGTCTGTTCGCCGTAGCCTTCCTCGAGCGTCCATTCCGTTTGCGTCCACGAATACTTTTCCGTGGTCGAGACGACCTTCGCGAGGTCCATGCCGGCCAGCCCGGGGAACGACTGTGCGAGGGCGATGGCCTTGGCTTCGTCGGCCTCTTCACCGGCGAGGATGCAACCGTTTTGGGCACCCTTGTCGCGCAGGATACGAGTCAGGCGGCGCGTATCGATGCCGGCGATGGCGACGACGCCTTCGTCCTTCAGATATTGCGAGAGCGTCTTGCTGGCGCGGAAATTCGAGTCGAGGATCGGGAGATCCTTGATGATCAGGCCGGCGGCATGGACTTTCGTGGCTTCGACGTCTTCACCGTTGACGCCCGTGTTGCCGATGTGCGGATACGTCAGCGTGACGATCTGGCGCGCATAGCTGGGGTCGGTGAGGATTTCCTGGTAGCCGGTAATGGCCGTGTTGAAGACCACTTCACCGATGGTGTGACCGGCAGCGCCGATGGCGTACCCACGAAAGACCGTGCCGTCAGCGAGCGCGAGAATGGCGGGTGGGAATGACGGCAGCACGGGAAACTCCTGAAGGGTTCACCCCGGCTGCCAGCCCCATCGTCCGCTCGCGATGACATCAGCGCGGGCACCGGAATTGCGCGGAATATGCGCACAGCGGATGCTCGGGCTGCGGACGAGATGTCAGGCGGGTAGGCGCTAGGGTGAGGGTTAAATGACTAAAACCTTCAAAGTATAGCGCAAATCCGATGTATCTCAAAGCTGAACGTGTGCGGCACCAGTACGCTCTGCGTTCTCCCGGGGGGGCGTGTCGCCGGGCGACGGATACGCAGAGGGGATAGGGAAATGAATCCCTGCTCGCTGGGCTGCCAGCACGATATGGCGCTCCATTGCGGCCCCGGCGGCGGCGCCGTCGCGGCGTCGCAGGGCGTTGAGGATCTCCAGATGTTCATGATAGGTGGAAAGCACGAGTTCGCGCTGATAGAACGGCAGGCGCTGGCTTTCCATGACGATGTCGGTGCTGCCGCGCAAAATGTCTGCGATGGCACCGTTGCCGGCCAGTCCCACGATGCGCAGGTGGAAGGCGAAATCCAGATGGGCGGCGGTATCCACATCGCCCTCGATCAGGGCGGCCTTCATCGCTTCGACGTTGTCCGTGAGCCAGTCGATCTCGTCGGCACTGGCGGCGTGGGCGGCGAGCCGGGTCGAGAAGCCTTCCAGGGCAAAGCGCAGTTGGTAAGTATCGGCGAGCGATATCTGGTCGGCAAAGCGCCAGGCGACGCCGACCCGTGCCGACGCGTCGTTCACGTACACCCCTTTGCCGGGGCGGATCGCGACCATGCCGAGCGCTTCGAGCGTCGAGAGCGCCTCGCGCAGCGAGGCGCGACTGATCGCCAGCTCTTCGGCGAGTTGGCGCTGCGAGGGAAGCATCGCGCCGGCGGGATAGATCTGGCGTTCGATGCGCTCGCGGATAGTGGCGACGGCGGCGTCGGTTACGGCATGCGCCGAATGCTTCATGAGGCCTCACTGGGAATGCGGGGATTCGTAAGGCGCATTGTACGACGCCAAATATCGGCCCGGTGCCAGCCTGCCGGGCGCACGGGAGCCCGGCAGCTGGTTCCGCGCGCGCGGTATCGGGCGCCGCTTCGCGGCCCCGATCATCTGCCGGGTCATCAGCAGGGTCATTTGCCGGGTGCGGAGCCTTGTGCCAGCGCCTGGTGCGCGTGATGTTCCGGGTGATCGCCGAGCAGGCGACGAACCACGCCGTTGGTCCAGCCGAAGCCGTCCTGCAGCGGGTACTCGCCGCCGCCCCCGCCGCTTGGGCACATGGCGTCGCTCGTATGCAGCGAGTACTTTTCCACAAGCTTGCTCTCGCGAACATACAGCGCGCTCACGGTCGAGAGCCAGCGGTGCGCGATGTCACTCGCCAGGGCTTGCTCGCCGTACTTGCGAAGTCCGTGGATGGCGATCCATTGCAACGGCGCCCAGCCGTTGGGCGGGTCCCACTGTTGCAAACTCGACGCCTGGGTCGTGCGCAGCCCGCCGGCGGCGACCAAGTGTTCGCGCAGCGTCTTGGCGGTGCGTTGCGCCTGCGGCGGCGAGGCCAGTCCGACGAACAGCGGGGTGGCCGCAGCTGCGCTCAGGCAAGTTCGGCGTTGCCCGCGTTGCCAGTCATAGTCGAGAAAAGCGCCAAGCTCGTCGCTCCAGAGATAGCGGGTCATCGCGTCGCGCCGGGCCAGCGCGCGGGCGGCAAACGCGTGCGATGCCTGCGTGTCGCCGGCGGCCTCGGCGAGGCAGGCCAATTGGCGTTCCGAGGCGTACAAAAAGCTGTTCAGGTCCACGGGGATGATCGCCGTGGTGCGGATCGACGAGAGGTCATTGACGTCATCGAGCCAGCGCGAACTGAAATCCCAGCCCGAGGCTGCGCCTGCGCGGAGATCGCGATACACCTCGCCCGCGGGACGGTACGGGGCGTGCAGCGCCGTATTCACATCCTCCAGATAGCCCTCCTCGCGCGGCGAATCGCGCTCGTCCCAATAGCGGTTCAGGCAAGCGCCGTCGGGCATGCACACCACGTGACGCCGGGCGTCGCCGGGTGCGAGCGACGCCTCGCCGTCCATCCAGTACTCATACTCGCGTCGCAGATGCGGCAGATAGCGTAAGGCGCGGCTCACGCCATGCGACTCGAAGAGCTCGACCATCAGGCCGTACATCGGCGGTTGCGAGCGGCTGAGGTAATACGTGCGGTTTCCATTGGGAATGTGGCCATAGGTGTCGATGAGAAACGAGAAATTGTCGGCCATGCTCACCAGCAGGTCGTGACGGCCGCTGCTGGCGAGCCCTAGCATCGTGAAATACGAGTCCCAGTAGTAGAGCTCGTGGAAGCGTCCGCCGGGCACCACATAGGCACGAGGCAGCGGCAACAGCGAACTGCATGCCGGGTGGGCTTCCGGCTGGCGCGTGAGCACATCCCAGAGGCCGTCGATGTGGGGCACCAGTGCTTGCCCCGGCGCCGACACGTAATGGCTTGGCGGCGTGCGCTCCAGCGTGAAATACGTGGCCACGAAGCGTGAGAGATCGAAGCCGGGCACTTGCGCGGCTTCCCGGTAGCGGCGCAGCACCTCCTCCGGGGCCAGCGAAGGCACGCAATCGACGAACGTCTTGCTGTCGGGAAAGATGCGTTGCGTCTGCACGGCCACAAACAGCTCCTGATAGCGGTCGGCTGGCGTAAGCACGTCCGAGGGCGCCGAGTGCGCGACCTCTGGCGTCATGCCACCGCGAGCGAGCGTGCGTTGAGCGGAGTC
This sequence comes from Pandoraea morbifera, assembly GCF_902459575.1. Classification (NCBI taxonomy): domain Bacteria; kingdom Pseudomonadati; phylum Pseudomonadota; class Betaproteobacteria; order Burkholderiales; family Burkholderiaceae; genus Pandoraea; species Pandoraea morbifera. Next base: position 2,730 of record NZ_CABPSD010000007.1, on the reverse strand, counting down.
CGTCATCCTCATTGCTCCGAATAATTCCAGAGCAGGCCACCGTCGATGAACAGCGTCGTTCCGGTGACGTAGCTTGCCTCGGGCGAGGCGAGGAAAAGCACGGCATTGGCCACCTCGCTGGGATCCGCCAGACGTCCGAGGGGAATGTTCGCGACCAGTGCATCGAGCTGGGCCTTGTTCGCGAGCAAGTTCCGATTGATCGGCGTGCCCACCGCGCCGGGCGCCACGTTATTGATGGCGATGCCGAGCGGGGCGAGTTCGATGGCAAGGTTGCGCATCATCATCTTCATGCCGCCCTTGCTTGCGCAGTAGCTGGCGAAATGCGGAAACGGCAATTCCTCATGAACCGAGCTCACGTTGACGATGCGCCCGCCGCGCTGCGTGTCCCGAAGGTGCTTCACAAACGCCTGCGTCACAAAAAACGCGCCCTTCAGATTCACGTCCATCACCAGGTCATAATCGTCCTCCGTCACCTCCAGGAACGGGGCGCGGCGTTCCACACCGGCGTTATTGACCAGCACGTCCACGCGGCCCATGGCCTCGACCGCCTGCTCGATCACCGCGCGGTCGTCGGCGACACTGCCCACATCTCCCGCGATCACGCAGCCGTCGCTGCCGGCCTTGCGCACGAGATCGAGTGTCTGCTCAGCCATCGCACTGTCCAGCCGGTCCTCGACCACCAGCCGCGCGCCCTCCTGGGCCAGTCGGATCGCGATCGCGCGCCCGATGCCCTGCCCGCCGCCAGTGACCAGAACCACCGTGTCCTTCATCCGCATGGCGCCTCCCTGCTTCGTCGGTTTTGGGGAATCTGCGCATGCCGCCCGAGAAGCCGCCTGCCCCCCCGAACCACCTGCCAGATACCTGTGCGACCGACAGAAGGAAAGCGAAGTTCACCCCGAATGACGCGGGATTCGCCTGGCAAAACAAAGACTTTCGAGCGGATCGCCGCCATCGGCACAGCCGACCGTGGCGCATCCCGTCGCCCTAGGGAATCCCCTCACAAGACTCACCTTGACCTCACTATATTGAATTTCTAATATTCGCCATAACACCACTGGTCAGACCGGTATGACGTGTTTGACTACACTGGAACGTGGTGGATGAGTGCGCAGCGCTCATCGATGCGGTAGATGCACAGAGTCAGCCCCCGAGAGCAGTCCGTCAGACGTAGAAATCGCGAAATCCGAGAGAGTGATTTACGCAGGCAGAGGAGACAAAACCATGCCCAAGCTGTTTCGTTCGTTGTTTGGCCGAGTTGTCATTGCGTTGATCGTCGGTGTGGCGCTCGGCGTATGGTTTCCGCAGTTGGGAGAGTCATTGCGTCCCTTGGGCGACGGCTTTCTGAAATTGATCAAGATGGTCATCGGCCCCATCGTATTCTGCGTGGTTGTGAGTGGCATGGCGAGCGCGGGAGACTTACGCAAAGTCGGCCGGGTGGGTGTCAAGGCGGTGGTGTACTTCGAGATCATCACGACCTTCGCGCTCGTCATTGGCGCCGTGCTTGCGTGGGTCACGCGTCCGGGCGTGGGCATGAACATCGACATTCACAGCCTCGATCCGAGCGCCATGTCCGCGTACACCGAGAATGCGAAGAGTCTCAAAGACACTGCGGGCTTCCTGTTGAAGATCATTCCCGACACCATCACCGACGCCTTTGCCAAGGGCGACATCCTGCAGATCCTCGTGTTTTCCGTGATGTTCGGATGCGCACTTGCGGCCATTGGCGAGCGAGGCCGTCCCGTGGCTCGCTTCATCGACGACCTTAGCCATGTCTTCTTCCGCGTGATGGCATTCATCATTCGGCTGGCGCCGTTGGGCGTGCTGGGGGCGGTGGCATTCACCACCGGCAAATACGGCGCGGCGTCGCTCAAACAGCTGGGCATGCTCGTCCTCGTGTTCTACCTGAGCTGCTTTGTATTCGTCACCGTCGTACTGGGAGGCGTGCTGCGTCTGGCGGGCTTCAACATCTTCAAATTCATCAAATACTTCCGTGAAGAGCTCTCCATCGTGCTGGGTACCGCGTCGTCCGATGCCGTGTTGCCGACCATCATGCGCAAGCTCGAATGGATGGGGATCAAGAAATCGACCGTGGGCCTCGTCGTGCCGACCGGTTACTCCTTCAATCTCGACGGTTTCTCCATCTACCTCACCCTGGCGGTCATCTTCATTGCGCAGGCGACCAACACCCCGCTGTCCATCCACGACCTCATTCTCGTCGTGCTCGTGTCGCTGCTCACCTCCAAGGGCGCGCATGGCATTCCCGGATCGGCCATCGTCATTCTCGCGGCGACACTGACCGCCATTCCGGCCATCCCGGTGATCGGTCTCGTGTTGATCCTGCCCGTGGACTGGTTCGTCGGCATTGCGCGGGCCATTACCAACCTACTCGGCAACTGCGTGGCAACGCTCGTGGTGGCCGCATGGGAAAAAGACGTCGACTTTGCAAGAGCGCACAACGTCCTCGACGGCGCCCTGCCTTACGAGCCGATTTCCGAGTCTGCGGGGGCCGAAGCCGGTGCACCGGTCAACGCTGCCCTGACGCGCTGAAACACAGAAACATCCAAACCGTGGGTAGCCGGCGATGCTGGCGCCTGCCCCAACACCCTTACGGTCGGCGCCCTGCGTCGGCCACATACCTTGGAGTCAAACGCAACATGGCCCTCGCCCCGCAAGATCCGAACGCACCGGAATTCGTGCGCCGATACGTGAATCTGGCCGATCCTCGCCTGG